>CAUVVR010000017.1:0-60655 GCA_963555475.1 uncultured Selenomonas sp. | reverse complement strand
AGTTCCTCGCGGCTCTCATCGGCGCGACTGTCATAATATAACACAGGAGACTTCTACTCGTCAACCCCCTTTTTCAACTTTTTCTCAACTTTTTGCAGCAAGTTCATTTCTTTCCATAATATAACCCATATTTTCCTGCGTGTCTGCGCTTGTTTCTTTCCCCTTCCTGTGGTATTCTATGATAGAATTTATCAAAGGACAATGATCCTGAAAGGAATTTGAAATGTCGAAAAATCCGGTGAAGCATCAGTGCAGCTTTTGCAAGCGCATCATTGATGTCCGCGACCAATACGATATGCCGATCTACGATCCGAATACGGGCTTTGCAATCTGCAAGGACTGCGTGCGTGAGATCAATCGCTTCCTCGATGAGCACGATGCCTCCGTTTCCTCTGAGGAACGGAGTTCGTTCCGCACGCAGCTGAATGATGTCCTCGAAAAGACGCGCCCGCATCTCATTAAGGACTATCTGGACACCTACATTATCAAGCAGGATCGCGCGAAGAAGATTCTTGCAGTCGCGGTCTACAACCATTACAAGCGTATGAAGTACGGCTATGAGAATACGGGCGAGGACACGGAGATCGAGAAGTCGAACGTCATCATGCTCGGTCCCTCGGGCTGCGGCAAGACGGCACTGCTCTCCCACCTCTCGAAGCTGCTTGATGTGCCGTTCGCTGTAACAGACGCATCGAGCCTGACGGAGGCGGGCTTTGTCGGCGCGGATGTGGAGGTCGCCGTACGCAATCTCTACTATGCTGCGGACAAGGATGTGGAGAAGGCGGAGCACGGCATTATCTACCTCGATGAGTTTGACAAAATCGCACGCAAGTCGGGCGCGAACAACTCCATCACCGCCGACCCCGGGCACGAGGGTGTGCAGCAGGCACTCCTCAAAATGCTTGAGGGCAGCGTGGTGGAGTTCACGGCACGTGGACAGCGCAAGCACCCCGAGGCACCGACGATCAAGGTGGACACAAAGAACATTCTCTTCATCGTCGGCGGCGCGTTCGTCGGTATCGAAAAGACGATTGCAAAGCGTCTCCGGAAGGGCAACGTCGCGATGGGTTTTGGCGCGGAGGTGCGCGGCAAAGAGGTGGAGAAGGAGTTTGACACGCTGATCCACCAGGTAACGCCCGAGGATCTGATGCAGTACGGTATCATCCCCGAGATCATCGGTCGCCTGCCCGTGATCTGCACACTTGAGACACTCGACGAAGACGCACTGCTGCGCATTCTCACGGAGCCGATCAACGCACCCGTGCGCCAGTACGAGAAGCTGCTCGCGATGGACGGCGTCGAGCTTGTCTTTACCGAGGACGCGCTGCGTGCGGTCGCAAAGAAGGCGATCGAGCGCAAGACCGGTGCGCGCAGCCTGAAAGGCATCATCGAGGAGGTCATGCTCGACGTGATGTTTGACATCCCGCGCGAGAGTGCGCCGCGCCGCGTTACCGTGACAGCGGAGTGCATCACGGAGGGGGCTGCGCCGGTCATCGAGAATGCAGCGGCGGGGTGAAATAAGGCTTGAAAAAGCAAAAAAAAATGATATAATAACCATAGAAAGTCTGAATGTGTCATTTTAGGCCAAAAGAAAGAAAATCCCCTGCGCTTGGTAACCGCAGGGGTCTTTCTTTGCGACCGGTAATGTCGCGTCAGGCTGATGCCACAATGGCGGCTGCTTCTACCGCCTCAGCCTCTGCAGAATCAGCACCCCGAGAATACTCCCGAGCACGCTGTTCAGCAGGGAAAGCAAAAAGTCTGTTAGTGTCATCTGATAGCCTCCTCCCCTAACCATATTGGCTTCGGTAAAGGCCGTGGCAGCTTCAGTATAGCACAATAGACGACAAAAATCCCACTGCGCCCGGTGAACGCAGTGGGATTTTTCATTTGTCGCCTTTTTGCACGTTCAGTGAACGATCACAGAAACGCCGTCGGGGATAACGGTAACTTTGGCATCGCCGCCCTTGATCTCAAAGGCACGCCGCAGTGCCTCGTCGAAGGTCAGCGCGTGCTCCATGTGCATATCGCGAATCATCTGCGCATCACAGAGATCTGTGACCATAATGACGGTAAAGCGATCGAGGATCCGCACGAGTATCTGCGCCTCCCACTGGTCGGGCAAGGTATCCTCCTGCGGGGTTGCTTCGATCTGGTCAAGGAGGGCGCGCGGGGTCGGTGCATTTTTCAGCATCTGATAGAAGGATGCGCCGCCATGCCCGTCGTTGCAGGCTGCGACCATGATGATAACGCCACCCTCGTTGCAGTTGGCCTCTGCCGCCGTCATGCCCTTGACCGCCTGATAGATGTTCTGGTCGAGCGGATAGCCGCCGTTCGCCACGACAACGATGTCGGAGGGATTGCGCCGGATCTCGGCGAGTGTGCGTACGTACTCGCAGCCCGTAACGTGTGCCTCACGGCTGTCACCGGCAAAGGCGGCGATCACTTCCTTCTCCGCGTTGATGACGACGTTCAGAACGAAGGCGAGCTTCGCCTCCTGCGCTGCGTGGAGCATATCGCGGTGAACGGGGTTGCCGTCGAGATTGCCCGTGCGTGCCTTGTCGCTTTTGATGAATTTGCTGCAGTGGTTCGCCATGACGGTTTTGCCAGATGCGATGCCGGGCAGGATCGACTTGCGTCCGCCCGAGAATCCGGCAAAAAAGTGCGGCTCGATGAAGCCCTCGGCGATGAGGAGATCGGTGTCAATCGCCGTACGGTTGATGAGCAGTCTGCCACCGGACGGCAAAAGGCCGAGATCCGCCATCGCTGCATCATCCTGCGAGTCGTGAATGACGATCTTCTCATCCCGAACAATCTCCTCGCCGAAGCGCTCGACGAGCTCTTCGTGCGTTGTCGCGCGATGAAATCCGGTCGCGATGAGGATCGTGACATCAATCGTGGGATTCCCCGTGCGGATACGGCGCAGGAGAATCGGCATGGTCAGGCGACTCGGTACGGGGCGCGTATGGTCGCTCGTGATGATGACCATGCGCTTTTTTCCCTTGACGAGCTCCTCCAGTTTGGGACTGCCGATGACGTGGTCGAGCGCACGCTCGACGATCTCCGCCTGTGTCCCCTGCTGTTCCTTCCCCTCTGGATGGGCTTCGAGTACCGCATGGAAGTTCTCCTCCGGCACATGAATCTCCATCTTCCCCTTGCTGTAAGGAATTTTCATCTGCATTGCTCAGTACCTCCCTTTGAATATATCCTGTAATCCCATATCGGAATCGCATAACCTCCCCGCACTACGAGGGGATCGGGGAGCTGCTCACATGGCAGACAGCTCCTTCATTATGCACCGATAAACGTCCTGATAGGCACGCCCTGTGCGTCTGCAAAGGTCAACAATGCTATCGTGCTCCGGATAGCAGCGCGTGACCCGCCCCTCCGTTCCCTCCGTGCCGCGGCGCACAGGAACGGCACATTCCTTGACGCGCACGCAGCCGAGAGAGGTGTTGACCGTCCGAATACGGCGGCTTAGAACACTGCGCTCCATGGTCGTACGGCGAATGCCGATGGTGGTGGTCTCCGCGAAGAGGATTTCCTCCATGACGGGCACGAGGGGCACATCGCACAGGACGGTCAGGAGGTGTGCGGGGCGGTTTTTCTTGGCATAGATCGGTGTGCAGTACACGTCCCGTGCGCCCGCCTCCAGCAGCTGCCCCATCGCATAGCCGAGTGCCTCGCCTGTGCAGTCGTCCAGATTGGTCTCCAGTTTGCAGATCCGATCGGTCTCCGTACGCTGCTGCGCCATCGGTCGGATCAGCAGCCCCCGCAGCAGCCCGGGCACCTCCTGTGTGCGCTTGCCCGCTCCGATACCGATCTTCCTCAGCTCAAATTCATCCGGCAGCGATGTGTGCGTGCAGATGGCAGCGGCAATGGCAGCACCCGTGGGGGTAACATACTCCCCGACGTGCGGCATGATATGGAGCCGCAGACGGTGACGGGAGACGATATGCGTCACAGCAGGGACGGGCACGGGCATCATGCCGTGCTGACAGCGGACGTGCCCCACACCCTCATAAAGGACGGGAACAACAACCGCATCGATCTCCAAATTGTCCAGGCAGACAGCAGCGGCGACAACATCTACGATGGAGTCCACCGCGCCGACCTCATGGAAGTGAACCTGCTCCAATGTTGTGCCATGTGCCGCCGCCTCTGCCTCCCCGAGGATCGTAAAGATGCGGATGGCAAGCTCTCGTGCACGCTCTGTCAGCACAGCCGCATGCAGGATGTCCATAATCTCCGCCATTCCCCGATGTACATGAGGCACCTCATGGGAATGCGCGGTATGCCCGTGCCCGTGTCCGTGCCCATACTCCTCCGCGTGCCGGTGATCACCGTCGCTGCGCTCACGCACTGCTGCATGGCTGTCCGCTCCGTAGAGGTAGGTCATATCATGGTCATGGTTTTCATATTCCTCATCCAGAATGACAGCGAAATCACAGGCATCCAGCCCCGCCTTGGACACACGCGAAATGACTGTGCGGAAACCGCGCAGCGGCAGGCTGTCCAACGCCCGCCTCAGCACCTCCTCGTCCGCGCCGAGGTCCAGAAGTGCCGCGACAAACATATCCCCGCTGATGCCGGCGCGGCACTCCAGATACAGCATATCACATCCCATCCCCGCATCCCTCCTCTGTGTGCAGTGCAAGGCGATTGATCTGTGCCGCCAGATAGCCGGCTCCGTAGCCGTTGTCAATGTTGACCGTCGCAACGCCGTTCGCGCAGGAGTTGAGCATCGACAGGAGAGCCGAGAGCCCGTGAAAACTCGCACCGTATCCTACGGAGGTCGGCACGGCGATCACAGGGTTCTCCACCAGTCCACCGACCACGCTTGCCAGAGCCCCCTCCATTCCCGCGGCAACGATCACGCAGTGCGCGGACTGAACGATCTCCAGATATGACAGTAGGCGATGCAGCCCGCTCACGCCGACATCATAGACGCGCGTGACCGCACTGCCGAAGAACTCCGCCGTCTGCGCGGCCTCCTCCGCAACGGCAAGATCGGCAGTACCGCCCGTACAGACGACGATGTTCCCGCGCCGCACCTTTGGAGCGGGCTCGATTTTCAACAGATGTGCGATCGGATCGTACACCACATCAGGGCAGACACGGCGCACAACCGCATACTGTTGCGGGGACGCGCGTGTCCCCAGCACCTCTCCGTTCTCACGAAAGAGCCGGTCAAAGATCTCCGCCAGCGCCTCATCCGTCTTCCCACTGCAAAACACGACCTCCGAGCACCCGGTGCGCAGTCTGCGGTGCACATCCAGTTTTGCATACTGCGTCTCGACAAACGGGGTACGCTGAAAATACCGTTCCGCCTCAGTGATGGAAAGCACACCATCCCTCACCCTCTGCAGAATCTCCCTCGTCTCCATTGCATCCTCCTACCGCTGCAGCATATCGTTCATGCTGCCCGTGCGGTACCCCTGCAAATCCATTGTCACATAGAGGAATCCATAGCGGCGCAGTGCCGCAACAACAGCCTCCCGCTCCCGCAGCAGCCGCTCAAGATCATGCGGCAGCACCTCGATGCGTGCGATCTCTCCATGAATCCGCACACGCATCTGCCGAAATCCCGCATCCAGAAGGAACTGTTCGGCCTGATCGACCATGTTCAGCTTTTGCGCGGTGATCTCCTCACCGTAGGGAAAACGGGAGAACAGGCAGGCAAACGAGGGCTTGTCCCATGTGTTCAGCCCCACCTGACGGGAGTAGTCCCGTATCTCCTGCTTGCTGAGTCCGACCGCACGCAGCGGACTTTTGACACAGAGTTCCTTCACCGCCTCCAAACCGGGGCGGTAGTCCCCGTCATCATCCACATTCGAGCCCTCGACGACGTGCGCGATGCCGTTTTCCTCCGCGATAGCGCGGATTTTGACCAGCAGCGCCCGCTTGCACAGGTAACACCGATTGGGCGGGTTCTGTGCGAAGCCGTCGATCCTCAGTTCCTCGGCATCTAGGATGCTGTGGCGGATCCCCTCGCTCCGACAGAACGCTGCGGCCTCCGCGAGCTCCCGATGCGGAAATGCAGGCGACCGCGCCGTCACCGCGAGTACGCGCTCGCCTAGCACATCATGCGCGATCTTCAGCAGGAATGTCGAATCCACACCGCCGGAAAATGCAACCGCGACACTCCCCAGTGCCGCCAGATAGTCCTCCAACGCCCTGCGTTTGTCCATCCTCACCCCTCCAAGCGTTGCTCCCGCACATGGTAACCACCCTCTGTGTCCGCCCTCTGCAGGAGCACCTCTCCTCATGTCTCTATTGTAGCAGAAAAAAAGAGCGTTCCTACATACAACTTCTTGTATACAGTACGCTCTTTTTCGTTTTTAAATGGTCGGCTCTTTGCACAGCCAATGGAGGATCGTGGGCGCAAACCGGGGCGAAAAAGATCCCCGAAGGCTCCTGTACTTGCTCAATCCTTCATACGCGGCACGGTCATGGTGCCGAAGGAGCTCTCCTTGCGGTGGCAGTGTGGGCACTCATTCTCGATCAGACCCGTGTAGCCGCAGACGGGGTCGCGGTCGACGGGATGGTTGATGGAGAAGTAGCCCATGTCCGCATCGTGCATGGCGCGGACGACCTTCTCGAATGCCTTGACATTCTTCGACGGGTCGCCGTCCATCTCAATGTAGGCGATGTGCCCCGCGTTCTCAAGCGCGTGGTACGGTGCTTCGATGCAGATCTTGTCGTACGCGCTGATGTCGTAGTAGACGGGGACGTGGCTGGAGTTCGTCATGTAGGAGCGGTCGGTGACGCCGGGGATGATGCCGTACGCCTTCTTGTTTGCACGCTGGAACTGCCCCGCCGTGCTCTCCGCCGGCGTGCCGAACGTTGACCAGTTGCGATGCTCCGCTTCGGTGTACGCATCGGTACGCTCCCTCATGTGTCCGACGATCCTCAGCCCGAGCTCCTGCGCCGCCGCGCTCTCGCCGTGGTGCTTGCCCGTGAGGGCGACAAGGCACTCGGCAAGTCCGCAGAATCCGATGGAGTACGATGCGTGCTTGAGGAGATCCTTGATGGAGTCAACGGGGTTCGCCTTCTCGCTGTCCATCCATACACCCTGTCCCATGAGGAACGGATAGTTGTAGACGTGCTTCTCCTCGATGATCCGCAGTCGGTCGAGGAGGTAGTCATGGCAGAGGTCGATGTAGTGATCGTAGAGCTCCCAGAATTTATCGAGGTCACCCTTTGCCTCCAGCGCGAGCTTCGGCAGGTTGATCGTCGTAAAGGAGAAGTTGCCGCGGCTGCCCGACTGCTCGGGGCCGTTGACGTTGCTCATGACGCGTGTGCGGCAGCCCATTGTTGCGACACAGCTGTTGTAGTCCCCCGGCTTGTAGTACTGGAGGTTGTACGGTGCGTCGAGGTTGACGTAGTTCGGGAACAGGCGGCGTGCGCTGACGCGGCAGGACTCGATAAAAAGGTCGTAGTTCGGGTCCTCGGGGTTGTAATTGACACCCGCCTTGAGCTGGAAAACGGAGATCGGGAAGATCGCCGTCTCGCCGTTGCCGAGCCCCTGCCAGATCGCACTGAGCACCTCGCGAATGACGAGCCGCCCCTCTGGCGAGGTGTCCATGCCGTAGTTGATGGAGCTGAACGGCACCTGTGCGCCCGCGCGGGAGTGCAGCGTGTTAAAGTTGTGGATGAGTGCCTCCATCGCCTGATGGGTCTCCTCCTCGACGCTCTCACACGCGAGCTGATAGACGGTGCGTGCGTCCGCTTCGAGCTCCTGCGCAACGGGTGTCTCAAATGCCGCGCTGTAGACGGCGTGCAGGGCGCGTGTGAGTTCGGCACGCGCTTTTTCCGCGCGTTCGTCGTCCTGCTTTTCCGCATAGATGCAGACGGCAAAGTCGAGCTCCGCACGCAGTGCCTTCTTAAATGCGTCGTGCGTGAAATGCCCGCGTCCAAGGCGGTAGAGCAGTGCCTTCCATGCCTCCTCGACGACCGCCTTGCGGAACGACTTTTTCACGCCGTCCGCCATCGCATAGTCGAATGCGTTGATGCTCTGCCCGCCGAACATATCGTTCTGGTTCGACTGGATCGCGATGCACGCGAGGCTCGCGTAGGCACGGATGGAGTTCGGCTCACGCAGGAAGCCATGCCCCGTAGAGAAGCCGCCGCGAAAGAGTTTGAGGAGATCTATCTGGCAACAATTAAAAGTGATAAGTGAGAAGTCTTTGTCGTGGATGTGGATGAAGTTCTCGCGGTCGGCGGTCGCATAACGCTCCTCAAGAACGTAGTTGTCGACGAAGTGCTTTGCGCCCTCCGCGCCGAGCTTGAGCATAATGCCCATGGACGCGTCCGTGTTGATGTTCGCATTGTCGCGCTTGAGGTCGGAGTCCACGGAGTCCGCAAAGAAGATGTCGCGGTAGCTCGCCATGAGATGCTTCTGCGCGAGGCGACGCTGCGCGTGGCGCTGGCGATAGGTGATGTAGCGGCGTGCAATGTCGTGGAAGCCATGCACGAGCAGCTGCTTTTCGACGAGATCCTGAATCTCCTCGACGCTGATCTCCGTGCGCTCGCCAAACGCCGCTTCGACCCCTGTCGTCACCGCGTCGATCTCGATGCCCGTCATCGGGTGGACGTATTCCTTGCTCGCCGCCGCGATCGCATTGCGGATCTTCGCGCGGTCATAGGGGACGGCGTGTCCTGCACGCTTCGTTACGGTCGTCACTGTCATATTTTGAGCTCCTTATACTATATGTTGTGGTTTGTTCTTGATGGTACGGAAGATATTGTAACAGAGGAGCGGGATGTTGGCAAGGAGATTTTTGAGCGCAGTAGAGAAAATGTCCCCTGGAGATCACGCGAAGCGGTGGAAGGGGCGCTTTGAGCGAATCAGGCTTTCTATCAATAGGATTCCACTGAAACGATGCGTCATTCTCCCTTTGCTTATCTTTCTCTCATGGTATATAATGAAAAGTATTCTACAGACAAAGGAAGGAACGTCATGAACGACACGAACGCAGTCAACTCCCGCCGCAAGATTATCCTGAGCGGCATTCAGCCCACCGGCACATTTACCCTCGGAAATTACCTCGGGGCGGTGAAGAACTGGCGGCACCTGCAGGAGGAGTATGACTGCTATTATTTTGTCGCCGATCTCCACGCACTGACGGTGTACCAAGATCCCGCCATGCGCCGCAAGGCGAGCCGTGCGGCATTTGCCCTCTTGCTTGCGTGCGGCCTCGATCCGGAGCAGAGCCTTGTCTTCATCCAGAGCCATGTCCCTCCGCACGCGCAGATGGGGTGGATGCTGTCCTGCCTCAGCCCGTTCGGCGATCTCTCGCGCATGACGCAGTTCAAGGACAAGTCGGCGAAGCATCCCGAAGACATCAATGCGGGGCTCTTTACCTACCCCGCGCTCATGGCGGGCGATATTCTGCTCTATCAGGCGGACTATGTGCCCGTCGGCGCGGATCAGACGCAGCACCTTGAGTTCACGCGGAACGTGGCGGCGCGGTTCAATCATGTCTACGGCGAGACGTTCCGTCTGCCCGAAGGCTATTTCCCGAAGGCAGGCGCACGCGTCATGAGCTTGCAGGAACCAACGGCGAAGATGAGCAAGTCGGACGAGAATGCAAAGGCGACGATCTACATCCTCGACGATGAGAAGACGATCCTCAAAAAGTTCAAGTCCGCCGTGACGGACAGCGAGGCAGAGATCGCATTCCGCGAAGGAAAAGACGGCATTAACAATCTGATGACAATCTACTCCGCCGTGACGGGCAAATCCCTCGATGAAATTACGGCGGAGTTTGCAGACAAGGGCTACGGCGACTTCAAGACCGCCGTCGGCACGGTGGTCGCGGACGAGCTGCGTCCGATCCGAGAGGAGTATGCCCGCATCCTCGCGGATAAGGCATATCTTGACGCGGAGATTGCAAGGGGGGCGGAGCGTGCCTCTCACATTGCAGAGAAAACGCTGAAGAAGACGATGCGCAAGATGGGGCTGTGCTGATGGGTGCGCGGGAGGAAACTGTGCCGCGCACGGCAGGAAGTGACGGTGCACACAGAGTGACCCGTGCCGTCATTCTCGCAGCGGGACGCGGGTCACGCCTCGCACCGCTGACGGATCTCGTGCCGAAGCCGCTCGTCCCCGTGAACGGCACGCCAATTATCACAACCATTCTCGATGCACTTAACGCGGCGGGGATTTCGTCGATTACTATTGTGCGGGGGTATTGCGGAGAGGCATTTGACGCACTCCGCGAAACGTACCCGCATCTCGCATTCATCGACAATCCCGACTGGGCGACGGCAAACAACATCTCATCCATCGCGCTTGCGGGGCGTGCAGGGCTGCTTGCGGACAGCTACGTCATCGAGGGCGATCTCTACCTCACAAATCCCGCCCTCATTACACCCACGCAGACGCGCACGAACTACATCGCGTTTCCTGTCGAATCGACGGACGACTGGTGTTTTGATACGGATGCGGCGGGCAAGATCACACACATTGACACGAGCAGCACACATCCCTGCCATCAGATGCTCGGACTCTCCTACTGGACAGCAGAAGACGGGGCGCGGCTCGCCGCGTGTGCGAATGCGCTCTACGCCGAGGAGCAGTATCATCAGCTCTACTGGGACGAGATCATGCTGAAATATCATCTGCACGAATGCGACGTGTATATCAGGGAGTGTACGCGGGAGGACGTGTGGGAGATCGACACGGTGGAGGAGCTGCGGGAGCTTGAGGAGCGGATGCGCTGAAATTCAGCTCTCCCCGCCAATGCGGGGAGAGCGGTCAACGTCATCCAATCACACGTCGCTATCGCTCGTGTTCTTGGGACGTTTTCCCATACGACCTGTTTCCCAATCAGCTTCGTCCTACGGACTTGCTTCTTGGACAGGTCAGTAAGTGGCGAACGCAGTGAGCCGATAGGGGCGCCGGTGGGAAATAAGGCGCTCTTACGTGAGCGTGCCTCATTCGCTCAAAGCGCCCCTTCCACCATGCTTCGCATGGTCCCCCTCCCCCGTCGCGACGGGGGAGGCTTCCATATTACAATGGGATAGAGGGAGAACTAATACATGAAGAAAGTATATACCTGCTTCTGCACCGACATCATCCACGAAGGTCACAAGAACCTCCTGCGGGCGGCGGCGGAGCTGGGCGAGGTCACAGTCGGCGTGCTCTCCGACCCGGAGATGGTGCGCTACAACCGCTTTCCGACCAAGACACTTGCAGAGCGCATGGAGATGATCCGCGTGCTGCCCGAGGTCGCGGAGGTCGTCGTACAGGAACACATCATGTACGATGAGATCCTTGACCGACTGCGTCCCGACTACGTCGTGCACGGGAGCAACTGGGCACAGGGGCCCGAGTCCTCGATCCGCAAAAACGTACTTGCCGCACTCGCGCGCTATGGCGGCGAGCTCATCGAGCCGCCGTACACGGAGAACGCCGAGGTACGCAAGATCGACTGGCAGATGCGCGAGCAGCTCGCGATGCCCGAGGCGCGGCGCGGACGGCTGCGCCGCCTCCTTTCGATCGTCCCCATTGTCAAGACGATCGAGGTACACAACGGGCTGACGGGGCTGATTGCCGAAAAGACGGTTGTCGAGAACGACGGCGGGCTCGACCAGTTCGACGCGATGTGGGTCTCAAGCCTCTGTGACTCGACCTCGCGCGGCAAACCCGACATCGAGCTGGTCGACCTCTCCGACCGCATCCAGACCATCAACGAGGTCATGGAGGTTACAACGAAGCCCATCATCCTCGACATGGACACGGGCGGTACTGCGGAGCATTTCGCCTACAACGTCCGCACGCTCGAACGCATCGGCGTGTCTGCCGTCATCATCGAGGACAAAACGGGCGCAAAGCGCAACTCCCTCTTCGGCACGGAGGTCGCGCAGACGCAGGACACAATCCCGAACTTCTCCGAGAAAATCGCTGCGGGCAAGGCGGCACAACGCACAGAGGAGTTCATGATCATCGCACGCATCGAGAGCCTGATCCTCGAAAAGGGGCTTGACGACGCACTCGAACGCGCGGAGGGCTACGTTGCGGCGGGTGCGGACGGCATCATGATCCACTCACGCGCGAAGTCCCCCGACGAGGTCATCGCGTTCTGCGACGCATTCCACGCAAAACATCCGAACATCCCCATCGTTGCGGTTCCCTCCTCCTACAACACAATCACGGAGGCGGAGCTCGCGGCACACGGCGTGCGCATCGTCATCTACGCGAACCAGCTCACGCGTGCGGCATTTCCCGCTATGGAAAGCGCAGCGCGCTCCCTCCTCGTTCACCATCGTGCTCACGAGATTGACAGCAAGCTCCTGCCGATCAAGGACATCATACGGCTGATCGAGGTAATGTAATGGGAAATAAATGGAAAGAGATCTGGAATCGCAGGAGGCCCGTCACGGGAGGGCTGACGGGGGACTGGGAACACGTTTATCTCGAACTGAAACGGCTCAATGGCTACGATGTGATGGAGGGCGGCGTACCGCTTAAGGCATTGCTAAACTTTCACGCGGGGCTCGTGGAACTGCTCGACCTCACGCCCGGCAAGTCCGTCTATGAGGTCGGCTGCGGTGCGGGCGCGAATATGTACCTCATGCAGCGCGAGGGGATGATTGTCGGCGGCTCGGACTACGCCGAGGGTCTGATCGAAACAGCGCGCGCGGTCGTTCCCAACGCACGCGAGATGGGAGCGATGGAGGCGGCGGATATCCCGACGGAGGAGAAGTACGATGCCGTCTATTCCTGCGGCGTCTTCTCCTATTTCCCCGATCACGCCTATGCGACCCGCGTGCTCGAGCGTATGCTCGAAAAGTCGCGGTACGCTGTCGGCATCACGGAGCTGCACGACCGTGCAAAACGGCAGGACTATCTCACGTTCCGCCGTGCGAACATCCCAAACTACGATGAACGCTATGAGGGACTCGGCCGCCTCTTCTTCCGCAGAGAGTTCTTCGAGGACTTTGCGCGGGAGCACGATCTGCAGATCGTCTTCCCCGCCCTCCGGATGGCGGACTACTGGAACGAGCCGTTTATCTTCACCTGCTTTATGTATCGGAAGTGACCTATGGACATCAAACGCAACATCCTTCTCAACCCAGGTCCCGCGACCACCACGGACACGGTCAAGCGTGCCCAGCTCGTCCCCGACATCTGCCCGCGCGAGCGCGAGTTCGGCGAGCTCATGCGGGAGCTTGGCAAAGATCTACTAAAGGTCGTCCACGCAAATGAAACGGAGTGGACGACCGTCCTTTTCTGCGGCTCGGGTACGATCTGCATGGACGCGTGCGTCAGCTCGCTCATCCCCGCTGACGGAAAGCTCCTCATCGTCAACAATGGCGCATACTCTGCGCGGGCGGCAGAGATGGCGCGCGCCTACTCCGTACCGCATATCGACCTGAAATTCCCAATCGACGGGATGCCCGATCTCGCCGAGGTCGAGCTCACGCTCATCGAGCACCCTGACATCACTGCCGTCTACACAACGCATCAGGAGACGGGCACGGGCATCCTCAACCCCGTACGGGAGATCGGCGCACTCGCCCACGCACACGGGGCAATCATGATCGCGGACACGATCTCGACCTACGCGATGATCCCGTTCACGGTGGATGACATGAACATTGACGTGTGTATGTCCTCGGCGCAGAAGGGTATTCAGGGCATGACGGGGCTTTCCTTTGTGCTTGCAAAAAAATCCGTACTCACCGCAGCAAAGGCGTATCCCGTGCGCTCGTACTACACGAATCTCGTCATGCAGTACGAGGGATTCGAACAGACGGGCGAGATGCGCTTTACCCCGCCCGTCCAGACCGTCTATGCGGCAAAACGTGCGCTCGCTGAGTACTTCGCCGAGGGTGCGTCGAAAAAATGGGCACGCCACACGCGCACGATCGAGGCGATCCACGCAGGACTGGAAAAGCTGGGGCTGAGAGAAGCCATTCCCCGCACGCTCCAGTCGGGGCTTGTCGTCGCGGTGGAGTATCCTGCAGACTTCAACTTCCTGCGCGTGCACGACTACTGCTACGAGCGCGGCTATACCATCTACCCCGGCAAGATGCAGACCTCATCGACCTTTCGCCTCTGCGCTCTCGGTGCCATTGATGAGACAGACATTCGAGGCTTTTTCCGCGTGTTTGAGGATGCGCTGAACGCATAGTGGGTCTGCGAGGAGGACCTCCTCGCAAAAAAACGAAAGGACATCATGACGGACGATCTCAGCGTATTCTGGCGCAACAACGCACGCGCTTATGAACTTTTCCGCGATCTGCTGGCGCGTGCGGAGCGGAACGCCTTCGACGACGACTTTCTCGCCGTACTTGCCGCCTATCGGGAGGCTGCTCCCGCAAGTGAGCGTGCGGATATCTTTGCCGCACTCTACCTCCTCGCGTGCGGCGATGCGGAGAACGCCGCACTCTGCGGGGAGCGTGCTTTTCAAAAACGCCCGTTGAATTTCGCCGTGTGGCACGTTCTCTCCACTGCATACAGTGCGCTCGGACGCGAACGCGATGCGCTCACAATCCGGGGATATATCCAGCGGAGAGCCCCGCAGGATACCTTCTGCCCCACCCTTCCGAGGGATTGTCCGCGTGATGAGGCGCTCAGCCGCCTCACCATGGCGACGAATATGTCAAGCTACGCGCCGCTGATCATCGGCCGTGCGGTTCTTGAAAACGGTGCCGTGCAGCTCGTCAACGATATTTACATCGGCGAGGAGATTCCCACCACGATGCCAAGCGGCAGCGACCGTTTCTGGGTCGGCATCTTCGTCGACGAAGGCTTTCTCTCCATGATGTCGTATGTCCATGAGCCCAGACGGCATGAGCTCAACTTCTTCGTCTGCAATCGGGATGCGACCTTTGACATCCAAAAGGCACGGGAAATCAGCGGACACATCCGCATCGAGGTACCGGTGGGCGAAGCTATTGTCGTACCGGTGGCGGGGACAAAGGTCGACCAGAGATTTTCCATCCAAACTGCTGCAAACGAGTATCCCGGCTACCTCGGCAAGTGGGCATTCAGTTATTTCCGTCTCACGGAGACGGCAACACTGCACTCGGACGATGCCCCCTTTGCCGTTGGTACACCAATCCGCCTTGGGCACAGTCCGCATCGCAAAAAGCTCGTGCTGAATCTGCTCATCGACGGGCTGTGCTGGCCGGCGGTACGTCCTCTATTTGCGGAGTACATGCCGCACATTGCAAAATTCTTTGCCCGCGGGGTCATCTTCGACCAGCATTTCTCAGCCGCCGAGCATACCCTGTCCGCCCTTCCGACCATTGAGACAGGGCTCTACTCGCACCACACGCAGATCTTTCACGAGAGTGACTCGCACGAACTGCCGCTTGCGGTACGCACGCTCTCCGAGGAGATGCAGGCACTCGGCTACTACTGCTCTGCGCCGCTCGTCACGGGGCAGCTCCTATACTACGGGTTGTACCGCGGCTATCAACGTCTCATCTCCACACATGGCTTTCAGCCTACATACGAGGGGACAGAGCGCGTTCTGCGTACATTGGAGGCACTGCCCGAGGTGGATCATTTCATGCTCTACCATACAAGCGACGTGCATCCGCTCAACGGACAGATGCCGCCCAAATTCTCCACGGAGGTGGAGGCACACATCCCCCTTGCCGATCGCTTTGTCCCGCTTGACCCAACCCTGCCCAGTGTTCGGACACCGCGTCTGCCCATCTATCTGGAGCAGCTGCGCGTGAGCCTCCGCCACATTGATCGCAGCGTGGGAGCACTCCTCTCCTATATCGAGGAGCACTATGACGAGAATGAATACATTGTAAATCTTTACTCCGATCATGGCTGCGCCCTCTTCGACCCCGATCCTGCGGGAGCGGAAACCGACCTCATCGGAGAATATGCGACCGGCGCAACGTGGATGATCCGCGGCGCGGGCGTGCCCGAGGGCATCATCACCGACGAGCTCACCAGCTCGGTCGATATCTACCCAACGCTCGGAAAGCTCTGCGGCTTTCCCGTCGCCGATGGTCTCGACGGCAATCTGCCCGCCGTATTCGGCGGCAGGGAGCGCGACGCGGCCTACTCCGTCTCCCAGTTCCCGGGACAGACGTTCAAACTCGCCGTACGCACGCGCGATCATGTGCTGCGCGTGGAGACGCGCGGCTGCACCGCACAGGACGGAACGGCGGACTTCGCGGACGCAGAGGCACAGATCTACCTGCGCGGCCACGAACTCAATCCCGCACACATTGTGGACAGTGCGGAGCTGCGTACGTTCTTCTACCCACGTGCGCGTGACTTCGTGCGGGAGATTTCAAACAACGGGGAACTGTTTGTGCGCTAAAGATAACGCTATGGCGGTACAAGGAAAGGACACAGTATGACGGACGAGCTCAATGTATTCTGGCAAAACAACGCACGCGCCCGCGAACTCTTCTGCGATCTGCTGACGCGTGCGGAGCGGAACGCCTTCGACGACGACTTTCTCGCCGTACTTGCCGCCTATCGGGAGGAATCTCCCGACAGCGAGAAGGCTGACATCTTTGCCGCGCAGTACCTCCTCGCGCACGGCGATGCGGAGGGAGCATGTGTCTGCGCAGAGCGTGCATATGCCCGCCGCCCCGTGAGCTATGAGGTGTGGAAGGTGCTCGCCCCCGCATACGAGCAGACGGGACGCGAGCTCGACGCACTCATCATACGAGCCTACTGCCACAACCTCTACAAGGATCCCCTGCCCCCGCTGCGGCTCACACACACGCTGACAGCCGAGGCGCTCGCCTACCTGTCCGCCGCCCTCGAGGATACGACATACGCACCGATGGCGACCTACCGCGCCTATCTGAAGGACGATGCGGTGCACTTCCACCGCGATGTCTTTATCGGTGAGACGATGCCGCTGCCCGTCCCTGCGGGCAGTGATCCCTTCTGGGTCGGCTGCTATGCAGACTACGGCTTCCTCTCGGAGAAGAGCTACCTGATCGACGATGTACGCAACAGCCTGTGGTTCTCCGTCTGCGGGCATCGCGACTTCACCTTCCAGATGCAGAAGGCACGCGAGATCTGCGGCACGATGAACATCGACATTGCGGAGGGACAGGAGATCATACTGCCGCTTGCGGGGACGGCAGACGAACAGCCCATCTCGGTAGAGACCCCGTCGATGGGGGAGCGCACCACATATCTTGGCAGATGGGCATTCAGCTACTACCGCCTAAACGAGGACACCACACTGCGTACGACGGACAACGCTCCCATCGCCGTCGGTACGCCCATCCGTCTCGGACACAGCCCGCAGCGCAAGAGGCTCGTGCTGAACATTCTCGTCGACGCGCTCTCATGGCCGGTCATGCGATCCCGTTTCGCACAGGATATGCCCAACATCGCCGCGTTTTTCAAGCAGGGCATCATCTTCGATCAGCATTTCTCCACCTCGGAGTACACCTACCCCGCACTCCCCGGAATCGAGACGGGCTGCTACCCGCACCACACACAGATCTTCAACGGAACGCACTATCACAGGCTCGCGCCAAACTTCATCACGCTCGCGGAACGCATGAAGGATCTTGGCTATCACTGCGCCTCGCCCATGCTCATGTCGGACTGCATCTACAGCAATATTTTCCGCGGCTACGATCAGATCAACCCCTGCTCGTGGAATACACACGCTTTTATCGGAGCGGATCGCACGCTCCGCTACATCAAGGCATTCAAAGAGGCAGATCTCTTCCTCTTTCTCCATGTCTCCGATGTGCACCCCTACGATGCAAAGGCTTATAAGTTCAATCTGCCGGTGGAGACATCCCTGCCGCTCTCCGACCGCCTCTATGAAGTACAGGACGGGGTCGCCAGCGTTCGTCTGCCGAACGCGGAGATCTATCAACAGCAGTTTCTGGACGGTGCGCGCAATGTTGACCGCGCGATTGGTCAGCTCCTCTCCTACATCGAGGAGAACTTCGCCGCGGATGAGTATATCGTGAACCTCTACTCCGATCACGGCGTTCCCGTCTTCAGCGTAAACCCTGAGACGTGGGTGGTCGACGTCACCGGAGAACAGTCGACCGGTGCAACGTGGATGATGCGCGGAGCAGGTGTTCCGCAGGGCGTGGTCGCAAGCGAACTCACAAGCTCGCTCGACCTTTACCCCACACTGGGACATCTCGTCGGCTTCCCCGTCAGCCCCGACATCGACGGGAATCTGCCTGCCGCGTTCGGTGGCATGGCACGCGATGTGGTCTACACGACCTCCATGTACCGCGGTCAGACATTTAAACTCGCCATGCGTACACATGATCACGTCCTTCGTCTGGAGACCAACGAGTATGTCGATGAGGACGGAACGGTCGACTTCGCCGGATGTATTCCGGAGATCTTTGTACGCGGACACGAGGCGGACCCTGCATACGTTGTGGACAGCGAGGAGCTGCGCGCATTCTTTTATCCGCGCGCGCGGGCATTCCTCGCGAACATTGCAAACAACGGCGAATTCTGGCCGGCGATGCGTGCCGCACGAAAAGACTGGTTTGGGGAGAAATAAGGACACTTGGTGCGAGGGAAGGGACAACATGACAGACAATTGCCGTACATTTTGGCAAAACAACGGCCGCGCCTATACGCTCTTTCAAGAGCTTTTGATACGCATGGAACGCGATGCCTATGACGAGGAATATCTCGCCCTTCTCGCCGCCTATCGGGAGGCGGACGGTGATGCGGTGCACGCCGATGTCTTTGCAGCACATTATCTCCTCGCAAACGGCGATGCGGAGGCGGCTGTCCTCTGCGGCGAACGTGCCTTCCGCGCCCGCCCCATCGAGCACGCCGCATGGCAGGTGCTCGCGCGTGCCTGTATGGCACAGGGGCGCTATGCGGACGCGCTCATCTTGCAGGCGTACATGGCAAAGCTGCTCGAACGCCCGCTCACAGCCGAGGGCATTCCTCCGGAGGTATTCACCGACGAGCTCCTTGACCGTCTCTCCGTCGCGATGGGCAAGGCGGGCTTTGCCCCGATCGCCGTATCCCGTATGTCCTACAGCGCGGAGCAAGGGCTGACGGCTGAGAGCACATCGTTCATGGGCGAGTTTCTCCCGCAAAGCACCTCGGATCTCCCGCCGTACTATGTCGGTGTCTACACGGAGCAGGAGCAGCAGGGGAATAAGGCATGGCTGCTCTATAACATCCGCCATGCGAAGGATTTCGCCTACTATCTCGGCGGAGACTTCACGTTCGACCTCATCCGCGGCGAACGTGCCCCCGGCAAGGCAGAGATTCATCTTGCCCCGGGGCAGAGCGCCGTCCTGCCCGTGCTCGGTACAATTGACTTCCAGCAGCTGCGGGTAAAGACGCAGAGTCTCAATAAGGAAACGCCGCTTACCATCGCAACCCCGAACTTTTTCCGCCTCGCTGAGCCGACGGAGTTCTCCTCCGATCACAACTTCATCGTCAGTATGCCGATCACGGTCGGACACAGTCCCGCACGCCGTCCGCTCGTCCTGAACATCCTCGCCGATGCCCTCCCGTGGGCAATCGTGCGCGACCACTTTGCCGAATGGATGCCGAACACTGCACACTTCTTCGCGCGCGGCACGGTCTTCAATCAGCATTTCTCCGTTGCGGAGTACACCCATCCATCGCTTCCAACCATTGAGACGGGGATGTATCAGCATCACAGCCATATTGTCACGAACAACGCCGTCCCTGTCCCACTGCACCGAGAGTTCGTCACGCTCGCCGAGCGTATGCGTGCCCTCGGCTATGCGACGTCGAATCTCATGGGCGATGGCATCGGGGTTTACAACGAGGTGACGCGCGGCTACGATCGGCTCATCGTCACAGGTTACCGTCTGCACGCATACGAGGGTATCGAGCGGACAATCCGTCATCTCGAGGGGCTGCGCGACACGGATCAGTTCATCTTTCTTCACACAGCAGATGCACATCCGTGGCCGTATCCGCTCTTTCAGATCACATCGAGTGTACAGGCGCGTCTGCCGCTTGCCGCGCGTCTCTCGGGCGCGGCGGGCAGCGAGCCGAGCCCCTATCTGCGCCGCACGGATCTGAGCGTGGAGGCCTGCTGTCAGGGCATCCGCGACCTCGACCGCGCGCTGGGTGCACTCTACCGCTATCTGGAGGAGCACTACAGCCCTGAGGAGTATCTCGTGAATATCTACTCCGACCACGGCGTTCCCGTCTTTAGTGAGCACCACTACATCGTCAGCCCCGATCTGACCCATGCGGCGTGGATGATGCGTGGGGCAGGGGTCCCTGAGGGCGTGGTCGCGGACGAGCTGACGAGTGCGGTCGATATCTATCCGACGCTCGGTGCTCTCTGCGGCTTTCCCGTGAGTGACGATGTGGACGGCGTACTGCCGCAGCTCTTCGGCGGCACGGGACGTGAGATCGCGTTCAGCAACTCGCTCTATCCGACCAAGAACTACTGTCTGCGCGCACGCGCAAAAACGCACACATTCCATCTTGAGACGGGCATCCCCGTTCTGCCGAACGGAACGGTGGATGTCGCGCACGCAGCCTCCGCCATCTATCCGCGCGAACACGAGGGTGAGGCAGGCTATGAGGTGGACAGCGCAGAGCTGCGTGCGTTCTTCTACCCGCGCGTGCGCGAATTCCTGCGCGGCATCGAAAACAACGGGGAGGCATTCCCCACACCGAAGGAGCTATAAATGAACAACGATTTGACGGTCTTCTGGCACAATAATGAACGCACTTACGCGCTCCTCGAAGGCTCGGAGCGCGGCTCCTTTGATGATGATTTTCTTGCGTAGCTTGCGGCATACAGGGAGGAGCCGACGGACACGACACACGCGGATCTCTTTGCCGCACAGTATCTCCTCCATCACGGCGATGCGGAGACCGCCATGTATGTACGGAACACACCTCACATAACGCCGCCGCTTTATGTGGGGGTTCACTCGGAGAAGAGATTTCAGTGAGATAAGACAACAAGATCGCCATTCCCCTACGCGAGGAGTATGTAACGCTCTCGGAGCGCATGCGCGATGTGGGCTATCTGACATCGAATCTCATAGGTGTTGGTGAGGGCATCTATACAGGGGCTGCGCGCGGCTATGACCGCTGCATCACATCCCCGTACCGTCAGGCAAACTACGAGGGGGTCGAGCGCGTCATCCGCCATCTCGATGGGATGGGCGATGCACAGAATTTCATCCTCATCCACTCCTCTGATGTGCACCCATGGCCCTCACCGAGCTTCCAATACCCAACGGCGGCGCAGGCACGGCTCCCGCTCGCGGCACGCATGACGGAGCCGACAGGTCCTGTTCCGAGCCCCTATCTGCTGCCCAGCCCGCTGAATCAGGAGGCATACCGCCTCAGTATGCGTGATCTCGACCGCTCGCTCGGTGTACTCTTCGACTATATCGAGGAGCACTATGCCCCCGATGAGTACATTGTGAATCTCTACTCCGACCACGGGGTCTCCATCTTCAGCCCACGGCCCTACATTGTCGACCCATACCTCACAGGTGCATCATGGATGATGCGCGGAGCGGGCATCCCGTGCGAGGTATATACGGACGAACTGACCAGTCCCGTGGACATCTACAGTACGCTCGGACATCTGCTCGGCTTCCCCGTCGACAGCTACATCGACGGCGTACTTCCGCGTGCGTTCGGCGGGCAGGGTCGTGACATCACGTTCAGCAACTCGCATTTCCCGACGAAACCTTACTTCCTCGCGGCACGCTCCGCCGCGCACGTGCTCTGCCTTGAGACGGAGGAACCTGTTACGATGGACGGCACCGTAGATATCGCAAAGGCAAAGGTCGCGATCTATCCACGTGAACATGAGCATGAAGCGGGCTATGAGGTGGACAGCCCAGAGCTCCGTGCGTTCTTCTACCCGCGTGTACGCGAATTCTTGCAGCGAATTGCAAGCAACGGCGAGGTCTTCCCCGAGCCGAGCGTGAAAGCATAACGTCCCGTTATGTCGATGCGGAGGGGTTGAAACACTGATGGAACACCGAAACGAGGGAGTGAATCTCACAATGCAGGACGATTTCACGGTATTCTGGTGCAATGATACGCATTCCTCCGCACTCTTTTATGATCTTTTGGCGCGGGCGGAGCGACGGGCGTTTGATGACGATTTCCTCGCCGTACTTGCCGCCTATCGGGCGGCTGCGCCCGAGAGCGAGCGTGCGGATATCTTCGCGGCGCACTATCTCCTGCATCACGCAGAGACGGAGGCGGCGTGCGTATGCGCGGAGCGTGCCTATGCCCGCCGTCCCGTGAACTACGAGATCTGGAAACTCCTCGCAGCGATCTATGCACAACTGGATCGCCCCGTCGATGCCCTCGCAATGCACGGCTACGCCTACGGGCTGTATCTCGCGCCCGAGATTCCCACAGACCTCCTGCAGCGCGGCGGCATGGAGGGGCTCAGCCGTCTCTCTGCCGCAGTGGGGCTTGGCATGGGTGCGCCGATGGTCCAGACACGGGCGATCCTCACGGCGGGAAATGACCTCCAATTCATCCCCGATGCCTTTGTCGGAGAGTACCTCCCGCTGCCCCCACCCGAAGGCCGTGCACGACACTGGGTCGGTGCCTATGTCGAGGGCGGTTTTCTCTCGGACAAGAGTGCACTCATTGAGCAGGTACGGCATACAGAGATGTTCGTGGACCGAATGCAGCGCGATTTCTCGTTCCAGCTTCAACGCGCACAGGAGGTGTGCGGCGCGGTACGCATTGACGTGCCCGCAGGCGCGGAGGTCGTCCTCCCCGTTGCGGGGACGGAGCACCTGCAGGAGCTGCGCTTTACAAGCGAGCATACGGCACCCGCCGCCGCATACCTTGGCAAATGGGCGTTCAGCCATTTCCGCCTTGCGGAGACAACCACACTCGCACCGACGAGCGACGCGCCCTATGCAGTCGGCACACCAATCCGCCTCGGGCACAGCCCTCTGCGGCGCAAGCTCGTACTGAACATCCTCGTGGACGGGCTGTCGTGGAATGTGGCACGCACGCGCTTCCCGGAATGTATGCCGAACATCGCACGCTTCTTCGCACACGGGACGATCTTCGATCAGCATTTCTCCACCTCGGAGTGCACCTTTCCCGCCCTGCCCGTCATCGAGACGGGACGTTGGCCGCATCACACACAGGTCTTTAACGAGCGCAACAGCCATGCGATGTCCCCTGCGATCCGAACGCTCTCGGAGTGTATGTCGGATCTTGGCTACTACGCCGCCGCGCCGATGGCGACGAGCGACAGTGTCTACTGTGGGGCGATGCGCGGCTATGATATGCTAAATGTGACCTCGTGGAAGCAGCCCTCGGCAGAGGCGGTCGATCGTGCGATCATGCAGATCGAGGCACTCGATGAGGCAGATCAGTTTCTCTTTCTGCACATCTCCGACGTACACCCGTGGAATGCAAAGGGGCTCAAGTTTCTGCCGCGCGTGGAGACGCATCTGCCGCTCTCCGACCGCCTCTTCGAGCTGGACGAGCGCATCGCGAGCGTCCGTCTGCCGCGTCTCACAATCTATCAGGAGCAGTTCTGGCAGAGCCTGCGCCACGTCGACCGCAACATCGGATATCTCCTCTCCTATATCGAGGAGCATTTCACCGCAGACGAATACATTGTAAGCCTCTACTCCGACCATGGGAACTCGGTGTTCTCCGCGCCGAAGGGCGGTGTGATCGATGTCATCGGCGAGGATTCGGCGCGTACCGCCTGGATGATGCGCGGCGCGGGCATCCCGCAGGGAGTGACTGCGGACGAGCTGACAAGCATTGCGGATATCTATGCGACCCTCGGGGCGCTCACGGGCTTCCCTGTCGCCGCTGATATTGACGGCAATCTCCCCACCGTCTTTGGCGGCACTGCACGCGATGCCGTACCGAGCATATCCATCTATCCGGGACAAACGTGCAAGCTCGCCCTGCGTACGCATGACTACACCCTGCGCGTTGAGACGCGGGAGGTTGTCGACGAAGATGGAACGGTCGACTTCGCGGGAGCAGCGGCCGCGATCTATCCCCGTGCCCACGAGCTCGAGGAGAGCTATGAACTGGACAGCCCTGAACTGCGTGCGTTCTTCTACCCGCGTGCACGTGAAATCGTGCGTACGATCGCAAACAACGGCGAGTTCTGGCCCGCGATGCGCGCGGCGCGTCCGCAGTGGTTTGGTGAGGGGTAGGATGCACCCAAAGCCTCCCCTGCCGCAGCGGGGGAGGTGGCACGCGTTAGCGTGACGGTGGGGGCGCTTTGGACGTATGGCGCACATATAATGGATAAGAGCAAGGAGCTTCTATGAACGTAAATGAACTAATTTCAGCCCTCGGCGCAGAGTTCTTCACGGGCGTCCCCGACTCGAAGCTGCGCCCGCTCGTCGACTATCTCATGGATACGTACGGTGCGCACAGTGCCGCACACGTCATTGCAGTAAACGAGGGCAGCGCGGCGGCACTCGCGGCGGGTTATCACCTCGCGACGGGTAAGACGCCGCTCGTATACCTCCAGAACAGTGGGCTCGGCAACATCGTCAACCCGCTGCTCTCCCTGCTGCACAGGGAGGTTTACGGCATCCCCTGCGTCTTTGTCATTGGTTGGCGCGGCGAGCCGGATCTGCACGACGAGCCGCAGCACCTCGTACAGGGACGACTCACACTCCCTCTCCTTGAAACAATGGGCATGAAAACAATGGTGCTGACGCGTGAAAACACCCCCGCCGAGGCTGCGGCCTGGATGGAGAAAATGCGCCCTCATCTTGCGGCGGGCGGGCAGTGCGCCCTCCTCGTGCGCGACGGTGCGCTCGCATATCCGAAACGAAAGTATACGAACGACTACGCGCTGCGCCGCGAGGACGCAATCTCACACATTCTCGATGCGGCAGGAGATGCCGTCATCGTCGCGACCACGGGCAAGACGGGACGCGAGTTGTTCGAGCTGCGCGAGGCTCGCGGCGAGGATCACGCACATGACTTCCTCACCGTCGGCTCGATGGGGCACGCCTCCGCACTCGCACTCGGCATTGCCCTCCACCGCCCGCAGCGGCGCGTGATGATCCTCGACGGTGACGGTGCGGCACTCATGCACATGGGCGCACTCACGACCATCGGTGCAGCCGCCCCAAAGAACCTCGTGCACATCCTCCTCAACAACGAGGCACATGAGAGCGTCGGCGGCGCACCGACAGCGGCGGACAGCGTCAGCTTCCCCACCGTCGCCGCAAACGTCGGCTACCATGTTCTGCCGACGGCAGAAACGGCGGAGGAGCTCTCACGCACCCTCGCACAACTGCACGATACCGATACACTTACCTTCCTTGAGGTACGTACCGCCATCGGCTCACGTGCTGATCTCGGACGGCCGACCACCACACCGATTGAGAACAAAGAGGCACTGATGCGCACCCTGCACGGATAACACAACCATTGACAAATACACGAAAAGCCGAATTCGTTCACAAGAGCGAATTCGGCTTTTGAATTTTAGGAAGCACTGATAAATCCAGCCACGTCATCATCAAGATTTTCCCCGCACAAGCCCCATTGCAAGCTCTGCGTTGCGTGCGGCGAGGGTGCGCATCTGCGCGAGGAGGTCGGCGTTTGCCATCGTGAATTCGTGACGTGCCCCCCATTTGCGGCGCACCTCCTTGAGGACGCTCGCGGTGGTGATATCCTGCAGGTCATTGACGGGCTTCTCACCAATGGAGCGCAGGAAGCGGTCAACCTTCGGATCATACGAGATGCCAATCATGGGCACACCCATGACTCCCGCGAAGATCAGGGCGTGCAGGCGTACACCGATCATCAGATCCATGTTCGCGACGAGGGAGAGCAGTTCGCTCGTGCTGTACTCATCCGCGAGAACGGTGCACTCCTCGCGCGTCCATGCGGCGACGGTCTTTGCCGTGCGCACGTCCTCGGGATACTGCATGGGGAGGAAGACGACGCGCGCGTCCAGTTCGCGCACAATGGCATCGCTGATCTCGGCAAGGATTTCCTTGTAGTGCTGCCAACCCTGCCAGTCGCGCACGGAGATGCCGACGACGGGTTTTGCACCGTCCGCACCATAGCGGCTGAGGATGGCGCGCCCCGCATCCCGTCCGACGGGATGAATGCCGAGCACGGGGTCTGCCGTGCACTCCATCGGCGGATGCGTGATGCCAAGGCGGCGCAGCTCCGCCATCGACCCTTCGTCGCGCACGGTGATAAGGGAGACGCGGTTGCCAAGCCAGCGCATACAGCGGCAGGCAAAACGCCCCGTGACGGGACCAATGCCCTGTGCATACAGCATGACCTTTTTGCCGAGCATGAGCGCGAGCAGGATGATCCCCATGTAGTAGTAGAGGCTGCGGCGGCTCGTGACGTTCTGGAGGAGGCTGCCGCCGCCGCTGATGAGAAGGTCGGTGCGGCGCAGTGCCCCGAGGATGCCGCCCATGTCAAAGGAACCGACGGCGTGCACGCCGTGGCGGCGCTCGGTGTCGGCGGGATCGGCACTGATGACGGTGATATGAAGTTCCGGGTCCAAATCCGCGAGTACCTCGAGCATCGCCGCAAGCATGGCTTCGTCGCCTGCGTTCTTCGCGCCGTAGTACCCCGATACAACGATCCGCTTCATCGGGTGAAATGCCCTCCGTTCCGTTTTCCCATTTCCAAAATTTAGATAGGTATCTTAGCTTCCCCCGCCGAAGCGGGGGAAGTGGCGAACGCAGTGAGCCGATAGGGGCACCAGTCGCTGATACGCATTTTTGACGATAGAAAGCCTCAACCGTCCAAAGCGCCCCTTCCACCGCAAGCGGTCCCCCTCCCCCGCTGCGGCAGGGGAGGCTTTTCGTTTACGGTATTTGCCGTGCAGTGTGAGGCGATACCCTGAGTGAACCCTAGTGGAGCAAGTGAGTAAATACTGACCTGTCCAAGAAGCAAGTCCGTAGGACGAAGCTGATTGGGAAACAGGTCGTATGGGAAAACGTCCCAAGAACACAAGCGATAGCGACGTGTGATTGGATGACGTTGACCGCTCGGGCGTTTTGCCCCCGGCGTACTTCTTTCGTTCAAGCGAAGCGCGTTTAAGAAGTGCGCCGGTATTTAGGCAAATAAACACGCGATCACTTGCGCAACTAAGCGTTCACGAAGGGTACGCATCCACAAATCACATCGCCCGCTTCACGCGCTCCAAGAGACGATTCCATGCCGCGACAAGTGCGACGAGCACTGCGCCAATCGCACCACCGAGGAAGACCCCGCCGATGCCGCGCACAAGCGACATTTCCACAGGAGTTCTCATATGTGCAAAGGTCTCGACCATCGACCCCTGTCCGATGGTCGCGGCGAGCACGAATCCGAAGATGATCCACGTCCGCCACCGCCGCGCCGCCCCATAGAACGCAAGCAGGAAGGCGGGGTGTCCGATCATGAATTCCTTCGTGCGCGGGCGCGCGTAAAAGAGCTGCTCCAGTGCTGCACGCATCTTGAGCTCGATGCCGGGCACGGGCATCCCCGAGGTGTGCCCGCTCCGCAGAACGAGAACGACGAGTGCGCCGATCAGCACGAGTCCGCCGAGGAGCGAGCCAACGCGCACGGGGGTCGCCATGATCTCCCGCAGCTGCCCGAGCACGCCCGCCGAGGCATCGAACTGCCCGTCAAAGATGTCGAATCGCTGCATGAATGCGACAGCGACAAGGAGCATCGGCAGGACAAACGTGAGCTTGATCCCACGGAAAATGTCGAACTCAAGGAGATAACGCGTATCCGTGAGTGCTCCCGAGAGATAGGATGCACCAATCATGGAGAGCGAACTTGTGATGCCGAGCAGTACCAGCGCGGCGACGAGGACGCGCCACGTCGGCGCATTTTTCTGGAAACGCCGACCGCGCAGGAGATCGAGCAGTGCGACGATGGCGAGCGTCGGAAAGAGGTTTGCGCTCGCAAGTGCCGCGACAACACGCACCTTGCTGCCCGCGCCGATCAGGATCGGCATCATCGTGATGAGTGCCGCCACGACAAAGAGGAGCAGAACCGCCTTTCTCCGTCGGTTCAGCGCAGGGATGACGAGTGAGAGGTAGAGCACGCCCGCCGCCGCAACGCCCATGATGACAAGTGCGCGCAGGATGGAGGGCGGCGCGTAGGAGGCAAACATACCCGCCCGCCCGATGGTGAAGCCATGCGCCTCAAGCGCGGCACGCGTGTCTGCGAAGTACTTCATATTCGTCTCAAGGAGGCTCATCCCGGGCGCGGGCTCCTCGTAGATGCGCAGGAGGTTGATGCGGATGTTCCGCTCCTCGTCCGTTGTCACCCAACGCTCGACAGCGGCATCGATCTTGAGCTTTTTCAGTTCGTCCTTCGGGATGGAGTAAAGACGCGCAACGCGGTCGTAGCCAACGCCCTTCGCGATCTCGTCCATGCCCTGCTGTTTGTAAAACTGCAGCTGGGTCACACCCTCGATCAGCCCAAGCGGGAGACGACGCGCGTTCATCTCGTCGATCGTCGCCTGGAGTGCCTTCGGTGCGCCGAGCGTCTCCTGTCCCGAGAATACAATGTCCGACACCACGATGCCATCCATGCGGGAGAACACGGCATGCACATCCTCGGGCGTGCAGTCGTGATAGTTCGAAGGACGTGCGAGCACGTCGAAGCCCGCCGCATTGACAGCACGCATCTCGTCAGACGGCAGCCCGATGTTGCGCTTCTCAAACGCCTCGTAGTAATCCTTGACCGCGAGGACCTCGTCCGTGCCGACCGTATACACGGTGACACGCGTCGGTCCAAAGCGGCGGAAGAGATCCTCCTTCAGCTCGGCATAGGTCACGGGGTCATGCGAAACGACGTAGATCTCCGTGCCGACGATCTTGCCTTCCTCAACGAGTGCGCGCCAGCGCGGATCGGTCAGTGTTCCTGTGTGGTAGGCGGCGAGAATATCCGCGCCCTGGACGGCGTTTGCCTTGCCGTTTTTGTTGAATTTTTCAAAGGTCGTCTCGTAGACGGCGAGTGAGCTGATCCCCGCCGCCTTCGCGCGGGCGAGCACCTGCTCAGCAGGCACCCCCTCGCGTGCGGCAAGTTCCAACAGCCCCTCGTAGTCGACGGCAAGTTCCACCGTACGGGACTTCTCCTCGACGGTGTGACGCTCCATGCCAATGAGGAGGCTCGCGATGAATCCAATGAGGATTGCCGCGAGCAGAATCGGATGATAGTGAAATTTCTTCATGTATGATTCCTTGTTACTGTGATGCACGCCCCACGCGAACGCTTAGTTACGCAAGCGGTCGTACACTTATCTGCCGAAATACCTGCGGACTTCTTAAACGCGCTGCGCTTGAACGAAAGAAATCCGCAGGGGGCAGAACGTGTACTTTCCCCGCTTGCTCCACTAGGGTTCGCTTTGGGGCGTTGCACCACATTCGTTCAAGCATATCTATCCTTATTTCCCCGCCGTAAGTATAACCACGCCGTCCTTCGCCTCGACGGTCTCAAACGCAAGCCCGAAGGGGAGGGTGTCGGCGCGTGCAACAAGCACATCGGGGAACAGCCCGTCGAGGCTGAGCGCGTTCAGCCCCATGCCGCGTGCGGAGATGCGCCGTGCTTTATAGTAGAGGTCGCCGCTCTCGATGACAAAGCCACCCTCAATCGACACCTCGAAGGTCTGCCCGAAGGCACGCGTCTTTGCCGTGGCAAGAACATTTCCCGGGGTCACGGTGACAGCGACATCGGTGAACTTGTCCGCTGCGCTCGTGATGAGCTCGCGGATCGCGTCCGCATCCACCACGCCGCGCATCTCGACGTTCTCCGCCTCGGTAAGGATCAGCTCTTGCTTAAAGAGCAGCGTGCCCACATCAAAGTGCAGATTTGTGCCCGTGACAGTCAGTTCACGCACAAACACCTTACCGATGCGCCCCTCGCGAAGTACACCGTCCACCGCACCGATCTCACCAAAGACAAGGCGCGGGCTGTCCATGATCGACAGCTGCACATCCTGTGCGCCCGTTCGTTCGCGCAGTCCATCCGTCACCATTGTCGTGACCGCATACGGCAGCGCAAAGATGCCGCACACAATGCTCATGACAATCGCAAGGACAATGGCAGATACTTTCCACATGATGAACTCCTTAGGGGAAACGCCAATAAATTCAGCACCAATCTGAAGGTCTGTTTTATCCGCAATTCCTAGATCTCGTGATTTGCCTTGGCGTTCAGATACGCACGGATGAAGGAGTCAATATCCCCATCCATGACCGCCTGTACGTTGCCCGTCTCGGCGTTCGTGCGCACGTCCTTCACCATCGTATACGGCTGAAACACATAGGAGCGGATCTGGCTGCCCCACTCGATCTTCTGCTGTACGCCCTCGAGTTTGGCGATCTCCTCTTCCTTCTTCTCCTGCTCCAGCTCAAACAGCTTTGCACGGAGCATCTTGAGACACTGCTCCTTGTTCTGCAGCTGTGACCGCTCGTTCTGGCACTGCACGACAATGCCCGTCGGCTCATGCGTCATGCGCACGGCGGACGACGTCTTGTTGATGTGCTGTCCGCCCGCACCGCTCGCGCGGAAGTAGTCAACGCGCACATCGTCCATATTGATGGGAACTTCCACAGCATCATCAATTTCCGGCATAACATCGCACGCAGAAAACGACGTGTGCCGCCGGGCCTGCGAGTCAAACGGCGAGATGCGGACGAGGCGATGAACCCCCTTCTCGGACTTGAGGAAGCCGTAGGCGTTGTGCCCCTTAATAAAGAGGGTCGCAGACTTTACGCCCGCCTCCTCGCCCGGCTGCAGGTCGGCGGTGTCGACGGTGAAGCCGTGCCGCTCCGCCCAACGTCCGTACATCCGCAGTAGCATCTGCGTCCAGTCCTGCGCCTCCGTGCCGCCCGCGCCCGCGTGGAGCGTGAGAATCGCGTCGTTTGCGTCGTACTCGCCCGAGAGCAGCACCTCAAGCTGGAGCGTCTCAAGCCCCTCGGCGATGAGGTTCAGCTCCGCGCGGATGTCCCCCTCCATCGAAGGGTCGCTTTCCTCGATGCCCATCTCGTAGAGCGTCTCGGCATCCTCGTACTTCGCCATCAGGTCACGGTAGGTATCTACGCCGCCCTTCAGCTCGGCGAGCTCCTGATTCAGCTTCTGCGCCGCCGCCGCATCGTCCCAAAAGGACGGCTCGCTCATCTTGTACTCGAGCTCGGCGATCTTCTCCTCCTTCGCGGGGATCTCCAGAGAGATGCGCATCTGATCGAGCTTCTCGCCCAGATCATTCAGTATCGGTTTCAGATCTTCCAGCATTGTTTTATCCTTAGTTTCTTAATTTATCTTCGTATAAGACTGACACGAGGTAGTATTGCCCAAAAGCGAACCCTAGTGGAGCAAGTGAGTAAAGCGGGCGTTTCGCCCCCTGCGGATTTCTTTCGTTCAAGCGAAGCGCGTTTAAGAAGTCCGCAGGTATTTAGGCGAATAAGCACGCGATCCCTTGTCATTTATCCTTCCCGTGGCAGTTCTTATACTTCTTGCCGCTGCCGCAGGGACACGGATCGTTGCGCCCGACCTTCTTGCCGTCCTCGTCTTTCTTCGCGCTCTTTGCCTCGGCGGGCGCGGACTCATCGCCGTGCGAGGCACGTGCGGTCGAGAGATGATCCTCGAGCTTTGACCGCTCGCGTGCGAGCAGCTGCTCCGCACGCCGCTGTGCGCCCTCATCCATGACGGGTGCGGGGCGCGGCGTGCCATCCTCCGCCACAGGTGCGGCGGGCGGTGCAGACTGCGGAGTCACGATGCTCACATGGTACATGAGCGAGGCGATCTGATCCATGATGGATGCCTCCATCTCCTCGAACATCGTGAGAGCCTCAATCTTATACTCGACAAGAGGATTGCGTTGTCCATACGCGCGCAGGTTGATCCCCTCACGCAGCATATCCATATGATCGAGGTGATCCATCCATTTCTGATCGACGACGCGGAGCATGACGACCTTCTCCAGCTCGCGCATATTCTCCTCGCCGAACATCAGCTCACGGTTCTTGTACCCCTCCTCGGCGACCTTTTCGAGCTCCTCCTGGATCTCGTCGCGTGCGAGTGTCTCGAGTTCCGCTTTTTTCAAGCGTCCCGCAGGTGCGTACACCTTCTCCGCGTCCTCGATGAGCGCGTCCAGCTGCCACTCCTCGGGGTAGAGCTTCTCGTTCGCGTACTGCGTCATCTCGTCCTTGATGATGTGCTTCACCATCGCAAGAATGTTCTCGCGCAGGTTCTCCCCCTTGAGGATCTTCCTGCGCTCACCGTAGATGACCTCGCGCTGCTGATTCATGACATCGTCGTACTCGAGGACGTGCTTGCGGATGTCGAAGTTGCGCGCCTCGACCTTCTTCTGTGCGTGCTCGATGGAGCGCGTGATGATCGCGTGCTCAATCGGCTCGTCCTCCTCCATGCCGAGGCGGTCCATGATGCCGGCGATGCGGTCGGAGGCAAACAGGCGCATCAGATCGTCCTCGAGCGAGAGGAAGAACTTCGACGCGCCGGGGTCGCCCTGACGCCCCGAACGTCCGCGCAGCTGATTGTCAATGCGCCGCGATTCGTGGCGTTCTGTACCGACAATGTAGAGTCCGCCGAGTGCCTCAACGCCCTCGCCGAGCTTAATGTCCGTGCCGCGTCCCGCCATATTCGTGGCGATGGTAACCGCGCCCTTTTGCCCCGCATTTGCGACGATCTCGGCTTCCTTCTCGTGGAACTTCGCATTCAGAACGACGTGCGGGATGCCGTTTTTCTTGAGGACGTTCGACATCTCCTCGGACTGCGTGATCGAGGTTGTGCCGATGAGGATCGGCTGCCCCGTCTCGTGGATCTCCTTGACGGCACGTCCAACGGCGCGGTACTTCGCTGCCTTCGTCTTGTAGATGACATCCGGCTCGTCGATGCGCTGCACGGGCTTGTTCGTCGGGATGACGATGACGGGGAGATTGTAGATCTTGAGGAACTCGTTTTCCTCGGTCTTTGCCGTGCCCGTCATGCCCGCGAGCTTGTCGTACATACGGAAGTAGTTCTGGAAGGTGATGCTCGCGAGGGTCTGTGACTCGCGCTGGATCTTCACGCCCTCCTTCGCCTCAATCGCCTGATGAAGCCCGTCGGAGTAGCGACGGCCCTCCATCAGGCGGCCCGTGAACTCATCGACAATGACGATCTCGTCGTTCCGCACGACATAGTCGCGGTCGCGGTGCATCAGTGCCTTCGCGCGCAGTGCCGCCGTGAAGCAGTGCGAGAGCTCGATGTTCTCAGGGGCGTAGAGGTTTGTGATGCCGACGATTTTTTCAATTTTGGGTACGGCAGAGTCGGCGGGTGCGACGGTCTTCTGCTTCTCGTCGACCGTGTAGTCCTCGCCCTCCTTCAGGTGGCGCACCGCCTCCGCCATGACGCGGTAGTTGTCCGTGGACTTCGTGCCCGGTCCCGAGATGATGAGCGGGGTGCGTGCCTCGTCGATGAGGATGGAGTCCACCTCGTCCACGATGGCATAGTGCAGCGGACGCTGCACCATCTGCGCCTCGGAGAGCACCATGTTGTCGCGTAGGTAGTCAAAGCCGAACTCGTTGTTCGTGCCGAACGTCACGTCTGCCGCATACGCCGCCTTGCGCTCGGGGAAGTCCATGTTGTGCGCAATGAGACCGACCGAAAGACCGAGGTAGCGGTAGAGCTTACCCATCCACTCGCTGTCGCGGCGTGCGAGGTAGTCATTGACTGTGACGACGTGAACGCCCTTGCCCTCGAGCGCGTTCAGATAGACCGCTGTCGTCGCAACGAGGGTCTTGCCTTCGCCCGTACGCATCTCTGCAATCCGCCCCTCGTGGAGACAGATGCCGCCGATCATCTGCACGTCAAAATGTCGCATACCGAGCACGCGGCGCGAGGTCTCGCGCACGACGGCAAACGCCTCTGGCAGGATCTCCTCCATCGTCACGCCCTCTGCGAGCTGCTCGCGAAATTTGCGCGTGTAACCCGTGAGTTTGTCATCCGTGAGGTTCATCATCGTTGGCTCGAGCGCATTGATCTGCTCAACAATGCCACGGTAGCGGGCAATCTCCTTGTCATTGTTGTCGCCAAGGAAGCGTTTGAGAATCGAAGATATTCCGAACAAGTAGTTTCACACTCCTATGTCTGTGCTATGGATCTATAGGAATCGCTGATAAAATGAAGTCCGTCAGATTGGCGTAGATTTTTCGTCCGAACAAGGAGGCAAACCGGACGCATAGCCAAAGCTATGTGGAGGATCGCGGGCACAAGTGCGGGCAAAAAAGATGCGTCAAGATGGCGGGGCTGAATTTATCAGTGCTTCCTATAATAATAGCGCACGCAAAAAAACCTGCGCCAAGACAGTATTCGTTTCATTATAACACAAAGCCCCCGCCTTTGCATACTAAATGTTGCAATGGCGGGGGCAGGGCAAGTTGGAAGTTTAAGGAATCGCCGATAAAATGAAGTCTGTCAGATTGGCGTAGATTTTTCGTCCGAACAAGGAGGCAAACCTAACGCTGCAAGGACTATGTGGAGGATTCTAGGGCACAGTGCAGGCAAAAAAGATGCGCTAAGATGACGGGGCTGAATTTATCAGTGCTTCCCTAGCCTGTTTTCTTCCCGTCGCCGAGCAGTTCTTTTGTCAGACCGCGCAGGTAGTTCATGACGAGCCGTACGTCGTCGAAGGTCTGGCGCCCCTTCTTTGTGACGAGGCCGCTGTTGATGAAAATGGGATCAATAAGCGGGATCTGGACGAAGTTGTCCGTCGGCAGCACGGACGGCCGCGCGAGGAAGGTCGAGCCGATACCTGCGTGCACGAGGTTCTTGACGGTATGGAGGTAGGGCGAGTAGTGGATGACGTTCGGCTTTTCGCCCGCGCGCCCGTAGGCATCCTGCACGAGGCGGTCAACGAAGAAGTTGCTGTCGAGCATGATGAGCGGCTCATCCCTGAGATCCGTGATGCTGAGTGAATGTCGCTCCGCAAATGGGTGATCCGTTCGCGTGACAAAGGTGCACTCGCAGTCAAAGAGCTTTGCGTACGTCAGGCGTGCACTGAAATCGACGGTGTAGTTCGTCAAGGCAAAGTCGAGCTTTTCCTCCTCGACCATCTGCAGGGCGCTCACACCGCCCGTCTCGATGATCTCAAGATCAATCTCCGGATGCTTGCGGCGAAAATCGCCGAGGATATGCGGCAGGAAGACAACGCCGAGCTGCAGCGGCATCGCAATCCGTACCTTCGCGTGGCGGTGTGCCATATCGCGGATCTCATCGTCCAGACGTGCGACCTCCGTGAGGATGTACGAAACCTTGCCGAGGAGTTTTGCGCCGTCCGCCGTGACTGTGATCTTGCGCCCCTCACGGTGGAACAGGTTCAGCCCCGTCTCCGCCTCGAGTGCCTGCATGGCGACGGTAACGGTCGGCTGTGAGACGTGCAGGTGCTCCGCCGCCTTTGTGATGTTCTGCCACTGGCAGACCTCGTAGAAATACCGCATCTGGACCAATGTCATCCGACTCATCTCCCAACTCATACTGCTCACTCACCCTATTCACAATAACTATTCCTTTATTAGTTTACTATATATTGGGTGTGCTGAACAGAGCAAATGTCACAGTCAAATAAAAAAATTTTATAGTCATCTTCTATCGTTCTATCAAAAAGCAATATTTTTCATGGGTGAAAAAAAGTGCTACATTACAGGCAGTTAAATAGGTGCTGCGGCACAGACAGTAGATAGAAAAGGGGATTTATCATGGCAGTCTATTTTGCAGATGCAGTGGAACAGTTCGTCAAGGATATGCTCGAAGCGAACGCCGACAATCTCAAAGCATTCGAGACAAAGCCGGGTGTGTACGCCAACGTCGACCCGGACACACACCACGATGTCGAGATCCCCGACGTGCATCTCACGAAGTAGCTTTTTATCATCCTACTAAGGAAAGCGGGCGGCTGACCACTGCCCGCTTTTTTCGTGCGCGGAAAATTGCAAACCAAAATTTCTGCGTATGCAATCCATGGAGATATGTGCCCCAAAGTGAACCCTAGTGGAGCAAGTGAGTAAAGCGTGCGTTCTGCCCCCGACGAATTTCGTCGTTCAACCGAAGGGCGTTTAGAAATTCGTCGGTATTTAGGCAGATAAGCACACGATCACTTGCGAAACGAGGTGTTCACGAGGGGTACATACCGAAATCCCCCTCAGCAAATGCGCGGCACAAGCTCCCCGAGCGGCAGATCTACGACACGGATGCCGCCGAGTGCGGTACGCAGCCCGACCGATCCGGGTGCTTCCGCCGTCGTGTGTCCGATGACACACGCCGCGCGTCCATGCGGATCGGCGTGCATCACCGCGAGTACGCGCTCTGTGTCTTCGGGCGGGACAAAGGCGAGAAGCTTGCCCTCGTTCGCGAGTGTGAGCGGGTCGAATCCGAGGATGTCACAGACCCCCTCCACGGCGGGATGCACGGGAATCGCAGCCTCGTCCAGTAGGATGCCGACACCCGCCGCATCCGCCAGTTCGTTCAGCGATGCCGCCACGCCGCCGCGCGTTGGGTCACGCAAGACGGCGATGGACGGCGCCGCCGCGAGCATCGCCGCCGTCAGATGGCAGAGCGGCGCACTGTCGCTCATGATCTCGGGTGGCAGCGTCAGATTGTGCCGTGCCGCCATGACCGTAGCCGCATGGTCGCCGAGCGTACCCGAGACGATGATGTCCATGCCCGCCTTGATGTTCGTCGGAGCGATGTCCACGCCCTCGATCAGCTCCCCGACACCCGCCGTGTTGATGTAGATGCCGTCGCCGCAGCCGCGCGGCACAACCTTCGTATCCCCCGTGACGATGAGAACGCCCGCCTCCTCTGCCGCTATGCGGATGTCGCGCACAATGCGGCGCAGGGTCTCCATCGGAAAGCCCTCCTCGAGGATCACGGCGAGCGAGAGCCAGCGCGGCACAGCCCCCGTCATCGCCAGATCGTTGACCGTCCCGCAGACGGCAAGCCGCCCGATGCTCCCGCCGGGGAAGAAATGCGGCTGCACGACGTAGGAGTCCGTAGTAAACGCAACGCGTCCCGCATTGGGCAGGATGGCACCGTCATGCAGCGTATTGAGGATCGTATTGCCGAGCTCCGGCAGCACGACCTCCTCCATCAGCGCGTGCCCCGCCTGTCCGCCCGCGCCGTGCGCGAGTGTGATGACCTCATGCTCCATAGCGGAATTTTCCTCCTCCGTATTTGTACCATGCGGCACACGTTCCCTCGACCGACACCATGCATGGGCCGATCGCGTGCTCCGGCACACATGCCCTGCCAAAGAGTGCGCAGTCGCGCGGCACGATTGCACCACGCAGCACCTCGCCGCAGCGGCATCCGTTCCGCCCATCCCCGACCGCCGCAAGTGTAAGCGGACGCACGCGGGCAAAGTCAAACGCCGCATATTCCTCCCGCATCACAAGCCCCGAGGCGGGAATCTCCCCCAGCCCCCGCCAGCGCACCGCCGCAGGTTCGTAGACACGGTCGATTGCCGCACGCGCGACCGGATTGCCCTCCCGCCGCACAACCGTCTCGTAGGCATTCTCAATGTGCGCCTCACCTGCACCGATCTGACGCACGATCATCTGCAGGGCACGCAGGATCTCAAGCGGCTCAAAACCGCCCACAACGCCGGGGATATGGTAGTCCTGCGCGAGGAAAGCAAAGGCATCCGTCCCCGTCACCACCGAGACGTGTCCCGGCAGGAGGAAGCCGTCGACGTGCGTCTCCCCGCCATCGAGGAGCGCACGCATCACGGGCGGGACGAGCTTTTGTGCGGAGAGCAAAAAGAAGTTCCCGCGCCCCTGCGCCTCTGCTGCGAGCACCGCCGCAGCCTCGGTCGGGGCGGTCGTCTCGAAGCCGACGGCAAGGAATACAACCTGCTTGCTCGGATTTTCCGCTGCGACCGTGAGCGCGTCGAGCGGCGAGTAGACGATGCGGACATCCGCGCCCTGTGCCTGCACCTCGGCAAGGCTTGAATGCGTACCCGGCACCTTCAGCATATCGCCGAACGTTGTGATGATGACATCCTCCATCCCCGCATACGCAATCGCCGCGTCGATGTAGTCGTCCGCCGTCACACAGACAGGGCAGCCGGGCCCCGAGACCAGCTCGATGCCCTCGGGCAGAATCTGCCGCAGTCCCGCGCGAAAAATCGCAACCGTGTGCGTGCCGCAGACCTCCATAATGCGGATGCTCCTGCTCCGTGCCGCGAGAATGCGGCGCAGATCCGCGACAATCTCCGAGGCAGCCTGCCGCGTGTCCTGTGCGCTCCTCATGGGATGCTCTCCACCGTGCGCGGCGCACCGCGCATCTCCGCTCGCAGAGCCTCGATGCGCTCCGCCTCTTCATGATCGACGATCTGCATCGCAAAGCCCGCGTGGACGAGCACATAGTCGCCCACCGCCGCCTCGGGCAGCAGCATGAGACTTGCCGCGCGGCGCACCCCGCTCACCTCCACCGAGGCAAGCTGATCCTGTATGTCAACGATTTTTGCAGGAACTGCTAAACACATAGTTTCTCCTCTAAATCTTGTTGGATTCCATCTCTATCAAAACGTATCCTTGCACGTTCAAAGCGCCCCTACCGTCACGCTGACGCGTGCCACCTACTGACCTGTCCAAGAAGCAAGTCCGTAGGACGAAGCTGATTGGGTAACAGGTCGTATGCGAAAACGTCCCAAGAACACGAGCGTTAGCGATGTGTGATTGGTTGACGTTGACCGCTCCCCCGTAGCAACGGGGGAGGCTAATATTGCGGCATCGTTACGCCTCGCCGGGCAGGGGAGGCTTTGACGGCAATCGGGGTAAGCCTCCGCAGTGCGATGCCCTGAGCGAACCCTAGTGGAGCAAGTGGGAAAAGTGCGCGGTACGCCCCGTCGGATTTCTTTCGTTCAAGCGAAGCGCGTTTAAGAAGTCCGACGGTATTTAAGCGTACAAGCGCACGAACACTTGCACAACTAAGCGTTCGCGACGGGCACGCACAAAGGCTAATCAAAAACGCCAATCATCTTTATCATCCCATCCGTGCGAGTGCCGCCGCCGCCTGTCCGTATGCAATGCCGCCGTCGTTCGGCGGGGCGTTGTGCGGCAGGAGCACACGGAAATCGCCGAGACGCGTGAGCAGATTCTCAAGCAGCAGCGCATTCTGGAACACACCGCCCGAAAGCACCGCCGTGCGAAGTCCCGTCCGCGTCGCCAGAATGCCGAGCATCTCCGCGACCGCCGCCGCCATCGTCACATGGAAGTCAAGCGCACGTCCCGCACGCTCCTCCTCCGTCAGCCCCTCCGCGCCGTCCGCGAGCTCGCACAGTACAGGCAGAAAATCCACCGTCATCGGCACAGACGCGCAGTTCATACGATACGGCAGCACAACGCCCGCCCGCCGTGCGCGCCGCGCACGGAGTTCCAGACCGATTGCCGCCTGTCCCTCGTACACATTTACACGACAAATGTCGAGCAGTGCCGCCGCCGCATCGAAGAGCCGCCCCGCGCTCGAGGTCGGCGGTGCATTCACCCCCGCCGCCGTCGCCTGCATCAGCAGTTCCCATCCTGCGGGAAGCGCAGCCGCAAAGCGCGGTGCATGCGCCGCAAGCTCTGCCCCGTACATCCCGTGGAGCACCCAGAGCGCGAGCCGCCACGGCTCTGCGGCCGCACGGTCGCCGCCCGGCAGGGGGATATAGGCAAAGTGGGCGCGCCGCTCATAGACTGCCAAATCCGCAACCATAAACTCCCCGCCCCACGAAGCACCGTCATCGCCGTCCCCCGTCCCGTCGAGCGCGACACCGAGCACGCGCTCATGACAGGCGTGTTCGGCGAGCACCGCAGCAATGTGCGCGTGATGGTGCTGCACGCGCACGAGCGGAAGCCCCTCCCGTGCGGCACGCGCCGCCATGTATTGCCCCGAGAGATAGGCAGGATGGAGGTCTGCCGCAAGCACCTCCGGCCGCACCGCAAAGAACTGCTCGTAATGCGCGATGGTCGCCTCGTAGGACGCGAGCACAGAGCGCTCCATCAGATCGCCGATATGCTCGCTCAGAAACGCCTCTGCCCCGCGCGTCAGGCAGAACGTATTCTTCAGCTCCGCGCCGCCCGCGAGTACCGTGCAGTCCCGTGCAGACGGCAGCGCAAGCGGTGTAGGCGCAAAGCCGCGGCTGCGGCGGATGATCTGCCGTCCGCCCGCCGTCATGCGCATCACCGAATCGTCAATGCGGTGCACAATCTCCCGATTGTGCACGAGAATCGCATCTGCAGTTCCCGCCAGCCCCCGCACGGCAGCCTCATCCTCATACATCATCGGCGCACCGCTGAGGTTCGCACTCGTCATCACCCAGAGATCGTTTGCCGCAAGCAAAAGCAGATGCACGGGGGCATACGGAAGCAGCACGCCGAGGTACGCATTCCCCGGCGCAACGCTCTGTGCGACAGCATCCGACGCATCCGCGCGTCGACGAAGCAGCACAATCGGCGCGGCAGGAGACATGAGCCACCGCTCCTCCTCATCGGAGACGACGCACAGCGACCGCACCAGTTCCATCGATCCTGCCATCACCGCGAGTGCCTTCGCCTCACGGTGCTTCCTCGCCCGCAGGCGGCGCACCGCCGCGTCACTGCGCGCATCGCACGCCAGATGATAGCCGCCGATGCCCTTGACCGCAACAATGCCGCCCGCCGCGACAATCTCCCGCGCCCGCGCGAGCGGCTCGCCCTCCGCCGCCGCCCCATCGACAAGGAGACGGTAGGCGGGGCCGCAATCCGCGCACGCATTCGGCTGGGCGTGAAAGCGGCGGTCGGCGGGGTCATCGTACTCGCGCTGGCACGCATCACACATCTGAAACGAAGCCATCGAGGTCAGCGGACGATCATAGGGAACGCCGCGGATGATCGAGTAGCGCGGGCCGCAGTTCGTACAGTTCGTAAAGGCGTAGCCGTGCCGCCTGTTTTCATCGGACAAAATCTCACGGCGGCAGTCCGCACAGACCGCAAGGTCGGGCGAGACAAGCGTCCGCGCGAGCGTTCCCGCAGGACTCGGCAGGATCTGAAAGACCTGCTCCCCCGTCGGCGAGACCTCCTCGAATGTCACAGCGGTTACAGATGCCGCAAGCGGAGCTTCCGCGCGCACGTCCTCTGCAAACGCATCGAGAGCCGCCGCCGTCCCCTCCGCCTCGATGCCGACGCCCGCGCTGTCATTCCATACGCATCCCGCCAGACCATATTCCCGTGCAAGACGGTAGACAAAGGGGCGGAACCCCACGCCCTGCACAATCCCTGAGACACGAAAAGCGCGCCTTGCACGCGCGCCTCCCGCAGGATGTATGGAATCGCCGCCCTGATGCGCACTCATGCGCTCTGCCGGCTCTGTTTCGGACGCTCTGCGGGAACAATGCCCCAGCGCACCAGCTCCTCCACCGCACGATGCGCAAAGTGCGGCAGTTCCGCCGCCATCTGCGGACTGAGCGAGAGCCCCGCCGTCACCTCGTACGGCTGCACGCCGAGCACAACAACATTCGGAATCGCCCGCTCCGTCACCGTCAACCACGCGAGCACATCCTGAATCCCGATTTCGTGCGAAGACATCTTTTCCTGAAAATGCGCCATCACCGCGTCGTCCTCAAAACGGTAGACCGTGCCCGCAGGTGCGTCGCCCGCGACAGCATCGAGGATGAGCAGCTTCTGTGTCCCCGTGACGAAGTGCAGCAGCTCCGGGCCGAGCGTCCCGCCATCGAGCAGACGGACATCGTGTGGAAAGTGGAAGTGCTCCTCCAGATACTCCACGGCACGCACGCCAAAGCCCTCGTCCCGCAAAATAATATTGCCGATGCCGAGCACCGTCACGGGTGCCACCGCAACCAACTGGTCATTGATCACTCTCATCGCCTTCCTCCTATTGTCACGCCTGTTTCTTCTTCGCCCGCACCTGCGCGCGCAGCCAGTCGTACCACGCCGCAAGTCCCTCGCCCGTCCGACACGAAATCGGCAGAACAGAGATCCCTGGGTGCAGCGCCGTAATGTCCGCGCACGCCGCCTCCATATCGAAATTCGTATAGGGCAGGATGTCCACCTTGCTCAGAAGAGCCACCGCCGACTCCTTGAAAATGAGCGGGTACTTCAGCGGCTTGTCGTCGCCCTCCGTGATGCTGAGCGCGACCGCCTTTGCGTCCTCGCCGAGCGCGAACTCGGCGGGGCAGACAAGGTTGCCGACGTTCTCAATCACGAGGAGATCGAGCGCGGACAAATCCAGTTTCCCGAGTGCCGCCGCGACCATCGCCGCATCCAGATGACAGCCGCCGCTCGTATTGATCTGCACGACAGGTGCGCCGCAGCGTTCGATGCGCGCCGCATCCTTCGTCGTGAAGAGATCCCCCTCGATGACCGCCATGCGCAGCTCCCCGCCGAGTGCCGCGAGTGTCTGCTCGAGCAGCGAGGTCTTGCCGCAGCCGGGCGAGCCGAGGAGATTCAGCGCATAGATGCCATGCCGCGCAAAGAGTGCCGCATTCTCCGCCGCCGTCGCCTCGTTCTGCCCAAGGATGTCCGCCTTTACAACTACTTTCATACCTATTCCATCTCTATATAGTCGACGCGCATCTCGCGCCCATGCGTGAACTCCATCCCGCCGCCGCAGTCGGGGCAGAGGTAGTCCTGCGGGCGCAGTGCTCGTTCTTTGCCGCAGTCGTGGCAGCGTCCCGCAAGGGGGATGCGCGTCCACGTCAGTGCTGCCCTCTCTGCCATAGTCCCGCGCACGAGCGTCCGAAAGGCAAGCGTCAATGCCTCCGTCTCCACCCCCGAGAGCTCCCCGAGGAGGAGGTGGATGCGCTCGATGCGCTGCGCATGGTTGTCCCGCGCGTGCGTGAGGGCGATGTCAAGGATGCCCTCGGCAATCGCCATCTCGTGCATCCTAGAGCTCCGCTGAGAGATTGTGTGCAGCAAAGGTGCTGATGAGCTCCGTCATCTTCGTCTTTGCCGGGTCATAGTCCACCGTCGTCTCACCGTCATGCGTGTGAATGTGCACATAGAGCACACCCGCAAGGCCGAGCAGAGCCTTCTCCACGGCGGCAGCATTCTCCGTCGTATAGCCCTTGACAAAAAACTGCAAATGCGTGGTACTCTCCGCGAGTCCACAACCGCATTCTTTACACATAAAAATCTCCTTTATATTCTAAACGAATGTCTGTTATATCCGTCACAGGCGCCCCTATCGGCTCGCTATGCTCGCCACTTCCCCCGTCGCGACGGGGGAAGCTGATCTACTCACCGAATGCCTCCCCTGCCACAGCGGGGGAGGGGGACCGCTTGCGGTGGAAGGGGCGCTTGTTACTTGCATGGCGAGATTGGCACGGCAAACTAGACAATCGACAATACCGAACTACTCCACATCCTGCGCGTCCGCCGCCGTATGCCGCAGCAGCTTCGACCCTGCGAACATACTTGAGACCTCCGCCTCACCCTCCATGAACTCCGCACGGACGACGAGGTAGAAATGCCCAATCGCGAACAGCATAATCGCCCATGCCGCATAGTGATGCACGAAATGCGACATGAACTCGTTCCCGAGGACATGGTTCACCCAGCCGAACAGGATGCCGCCAATCGCCGACGGCTCTGTCATGTAGTACATGGCAAAGCCCGTCAGCACCTCGACCGCCACCATCACATACAGCCCCGCGTATGCTGCGCGCGCCAGAGGGTTGCGCAGGAAGGGGCGATGAGACGTGCGCAGGAAAATGTAGTGCTGCACAACTTCCCACGCATCCAGATAGTACTGCTTTTTCCAGAAATGCGGGAAAAGGCGGTCGCCGCGATTGATGATAAAGCCGTAAACGCGCCCGATGAAGCCCGCACAGAACGCAAACGCCGCAACGAAGTGGATGTTGCGCACGAGATTCATCAAGAGCGACGTATTCGTCGGCTCGGAGGCAAGGATCACGGGCGGCTTCGTGATGAGGAAGCCCGTGATAAAGAGCACGATGATCGCAAAGACCATCAGCCAGTGAAAGATGCGCAGAAAGGGGCTAAAGAGGTAGTACTCCTTGCGTACTTCTTGTTTCATGCGGATCGCCCCCTATTCGTCCACGCGCACGCCGGCGTAGGGGTCGGTCGTGACGACGCGGATCTTCTCCCCCTTCGCGTTAAAGAGGTGGGTCGAGCACGCCATACACGGATCGAACGAGCGCACCGCCTTCACGATCTCGAGCGGCTTATCCGCGATCTTGACGGGCGTATCCATCATCGACATCTCGTATGCGCCGTGTCCTGCCGCATCATCGCGTGGGCAGGCGTTCCACGTCGTCGGCACGACCGCCTGATAGTTCGCCACCTTGCCGTCCTTGATGACGACCCAGTGACTGAGCGCACCGCGCGGTGCCTCGTAGAAGCCGACGCCCTTTGCCTCCTTCGGCCAGGTCGAGGGATCCCACTTGTCGTTGTTCACCACGCGCGTGTCGCCGCTCTTGATGTTCGCAACGAGCTTGTCAAAGAAGAACTTGCTGATCTCCGCCTGCAGCTGCGCATCGAGCGCACGCGCCGCCGTGCGGCCGACCGTCGAGGGCAGCCACGCCTCGGCAGGAACGCCGAGCACCTTCGTCACTGCGTCGATCTGGTCGACAATCATCTGCTCCGCCCACGTGAGGTCGCCGAGCAGCCCCTGCTTTGCCTTCGTGTAGAGCACGATATAGCGCGCGAGCGGACCAACCTCGCAGAGCTTGCCGCGCCATTTCGGCGTCTTGAGCCACGAGTATTTGCCCTGCTCGTTCAGAGCCTTCCATTCCGTCTTCGTGCCTTCCTTCGGCTCCGTGTAGTGCGGCTTCGTCTCGCCCTCCCACGGATGGAGACCCTTGCTGTCGCCGCCGCTGTACTCGTACCAGCCGTGCTCGACGCTCTCGCTGATGACCTCGGGGTCGGAGACATCCTCCATCTTAAAATCATAGACCTTTGCCTGCATCACGCCGCCCGCAAAGTTCTCGACAACGCCGTTGCAGCGCACGAGCAGATCCTTGAAGAAATCGCCGTTCGTCGCGCCGCTGAACGGCTCCTGCGGGAACATACCGAAGCCGAGCACGCGCTCCTTCGCGAGACCGCCGCCCGAGACATAGCCCTGCTTGACGTAGAGATGCCCGATCGCGAGGACATCCGGCAGGTAGTAGTCGTTCATCATATGACGCGCGGACTGGATCGAGCGGTCGACAATCGCCAGGCGTGCCGTGTTGATCGGCGCATTGCCGTCCTCCATTGAGATGGAACAGGGCATGCCGCCGAGCACATAGTGCGGATGCGGATTCTTCCCGCCGAAAACGACGTGCGGCACGACGAGATCCTTCTGCTTGTCCAGCATCTCAAGGTAGTGCGAGATCGCCATCAGATGAACCTCGGGCGGCAGCATCTGATAGTCGGGGTGATCCCACCACTGCGCGGAGAAAATACCGAGCTGGCCGCTCTCCACGATCTTCTGCACCTTCGCCTTGATCGCCGCATAGTACTCGGGATTCGATACGGGTACGTCATGCGGGTATGCCTCCGTCTCGAGCCCCGCAGGGCCGCGAAAGGGGAGACGGTAGGTCGCGAGCACCGTATTCTGGAGTGCCGCCGTCGCTGCAGGATCCGCCTTGAGCGCCTCGAGCGGGCTGACCCAGTCGAGGGCGTGCAGATGGTAGAAATGGATGATGTGATCCTGATGGCCGAGACACGCCGCGATGATGTTGCGAATGTAGTGTGCGTTCTTTGGGATCGTGATGCCGAATGCATCCTCCACGGCACGCAGACAGCCGAGCGCATGGGACGACGTGCACACACCGCAGATGCGCTGAATGTATGCCCACGCATCACGCGGGTCGCGATCATTCATGACGAGCTCGAGGCCGCGCCATGCCGTTCCGGAGGAGATGGCATCCGTAACCTTGCCCGTCGCCTCATCCACCTGGATCTCGACGCGCAGATGCCCCTCAATGCGCGTAATCGGGTCGACAACAACGTGTTTCATTCATGCACCTGCTTTCCCTCGTTTTCGAGCTGCTTCTCGTGGCATTTCTTCTGCACAAGGCTCGCGCCCGCGTGTGCCGCGACACCGACTGCCGTTGCCACGGCAAGCCCCGCACCGACCATATCCACGTCGATGCCGTCATACTCGGGCAGGCGTTTCGAGAAGGGTGCATCGTCCCAGAAATTCGCATTGCTGCACCCGATGCAGGGTGCCCCCGACTGGATCGGGTACGACATCCCCTGATACCAGCGCAGATTGCCGCAGGAGTTGTAGGTCTCAGGGCCTCGGCACCCGAGGTGGTAGAGACACCATCCCGCCTTTGCACCCGCATCGTCGAAGCGGTCGGCAAACATGCCCGCATCGAAGAACGGACGGCGGTAGCAGGTGTCGTGGATGCGGTTGCCGTAGAACTGGCGCGGCCGCCCCTCCCCGTCGAGCGGGGGCAGCGTGCCGAAGAGTGCAACGTGCATGACGACGCCCGTCATGACCTCGGGAATCGGCGGGCAGCCGGGTACGGCGATGTAGGGCTTGGAACCAATGAACGAGCGGATGCCCTTGGACTCCGTCGGATTCGGCGCAGCCGCCTGGATGCCGCCCGCCGTCGCACACGTCCCATAGGCGATGACCGCCTTTGCCCCCTCGGCGACACGCTTTAGCGTATGCGAGAAGGGATGTCCGCCCGACATACAGGTGTACTCATGCGCACCCGATGCGACCGCGCCCTCGACCGCGAGGATGTACTCCCCGTGGTACTTTTTGATCGTGGTCTCGAGGTGCTCCTCGAACGGCTCGCCGCAGCCCGCACTCAGGACATGGCTGTACTCGAGCGCGATGCTGTTCAGTACGAGATCGGATGCAAGCGGCGCGCCCGAGCGGATGAAGGACTCATCGCAGCCCGTGCACTCGTGCCCATGCAGCCAGATCACGACCGGCAGTGGCTTCGTCTCCGCTGCCTCGACGACCTTCGTCATCATGTCCGTGCTCAGCCCCATCAGGGACGTGAGCGTCACACAGCCCTTCAAAAAGCTGCGGCGGCTCATGCCCTTTGCGAGATAGGCCTCCCACAAGCTCTCCCTTTTACTCACATGAATCCTCCTAACCAATACACCATTTATAATTGATAATTATTACTCCTAGCTATAGATTTTTTATAATTATACACTCATCCCATCAAAAAAGAAATACACTCTTGGGCAATACGAAAACTAATTTTGCGTTCATTTTTGCATCCAAAAAGGGCTGTCTCCCGCAACCAAAGGTACGTCAAACAGCCCCTTAACACAGCCATATACACCGCATCTGCACGCACTGAAACAGATACATGAAAAAGCCCTGTAACGGCAATTCTGTCGCTTCCTTTTCAATGGGGAGGCGATTCCTCCCGGCGGGAAGGCGCGCGCATTTCTGCGCGACCCCTGTGCGCGTCTTGGGAAAATCCCGCAGCGCAGGCGCAATATCATAGGCACACTGCCCTTAGATATTTTTGCTCGGAAACGGGGAGACGCTCATTCTCTCCCTCTGTTTAATTGTGCATTAATTCTAACAGGAAATCGCCGTGCTGTCAATATGCGACATTTATTCTCATCATGTGTGTGATTTATTTTTGAAATTCTGTTTCTTCGCCGCCTTCTTCACGGCATTGCGCTCCTTCGCCGCCATTGTGTTCGGGCGGATCTCGGCGGCGTGCCCGTCACGCGCACTGTCCGTAATGACGGTATTCTCAGCGTCATAGGCGATGATCTCATAGGTGCGGATCGTGTTTTTCTTCGTGTCGAGCACGCGCCGCTGGAGTGTGTAGCCGACATTGCGGTACGCTTCGTCGTGCATTGCATCCACGAACTGCGCCTTGCCGAGGTCATTGTAGAGGATGAGCTGCCAGTAGGAGATGCTCCCATCGCTGTTGCGCTGCATCTTCGAGCGGTCAAAGAACCAGCCGCGCCGCTCGTCGCCCTCGATAAAGAGCCAGTCGCCCTCCTTCAAGGTCACGGGCTCGATCGCCGTCGCCGCGCCGTAGGCAGCATCGTCGGATGCCACGGGAGCAATGCCGATCCCGTGCCCACCGTCCTGCGGTGCGGGCTCTTTTGCAGCAGACTCCTGTGCTGCTGCGCCCTCATGTGCAGGGCGCGGTGTGCGTTCTTCCTCGTGCGAACCAGCAGGCTCATCGCCCAGCTCGTCCATCTCCTCGTCCAGGACGCTCTCCTCGTCCCGTGTATTCGCGCGTGCATGCGCTTCTGTGGCAGCGGTACTCCCGTGGTGCTCCTGCGCCGTCATGACCTCATGGATGTCCGCTTTCTCGGCGGCGTTCCCCCCTGCGGGGAGGATGAGAAGACCTGCGGCAAGCAGGCAGATACTGGCTTTCATAGATTTCCTCTCTTATAGATATCCTGCGGGATTGACGGGCGCACCGTTCACGCGCACCTCGTAGTGAACATGGGGCCCCGTGGAGCGTCCCGTCGAGCCGACATAGGCGATGACCTCACCGCGCCGCACCTGCTGTCCGACCGTCACAGCGACGGCGGAGGCGTGCCCGTAGCGCGTCACGATGCCGCCGCCGTGATCCACATCGACCATGTTGCCGTAGCCGCCGTTCCACCCTGCTGCCGTGACAACGCCGTCCGCGGTTGCAACGATGGGCGTGCCCATATCGGCGGCAATGTCGATCCCCTGATGGAATTCCGTGCCGTTAAAGCGCAACCCGTAGGGCGAGCTGACGTAGCCCGCCGCCGGCCAGATGGAGGGTGTCGTGTGCGGTGCGCTGTCCGAGGCATAGGAGGCCGCACCGGGGAACTCCCTGCGCATGGTCTCGGCGAGGAGGTCGATGGACGAGCGGCGCGTACTGAGACGCTCCTCGATCATCTCAAGGGCCTCGGAGAGATCCGCCGTAGTCGGCGTATGCTGCTCGCCCCCCGTCGGCGAGACCGTCCCCTCCTGCACGGTCTCGTCCGCCGCGGCGGGCGGTGCACCGACGATGGCACGCAGCCCGTCCTCGGCGCGGCGGAGGCTGTCAAGATCCTGTTGGAGCGCAGATGCCTTTTTCGACACCTGTAGGATCTGCTCCTGCTGGATGCGGTTCGCCTCGCGCAGCTGTGCCGTCTCAGACGCGTGCATTTCTCCGTTCATCAGCGTGTAGATGGAGAGCACTGCACCGACAGTGAGGAGGGCAACTGCCGCGCCCGCTCCGATGGCGAGCACGCGCAGGGAACGGAGTGAGAGGCGCACAGTGCGCGTCACATCCTCCTCGCTGTCGATGAATTGGATTTTATAGCGTTTTTCTTCGTTCAAGTCGTTCTCCTATGTTATGATGTATCAGGTTCGTTTCCTTCGCCCTATCCTAGCCGAACAAAATGAAAACCTGCTGAGTACCAGCAGGTTTTCTTGATATTGGCAGAAGTGCCCCTTCCACCGCTCCGCGGGTCCCCCTTGCTGACCTGTCCAAGAAGCAAGTCCATAGGACGAAGCTGATTGGGAAACAGGTCGTATGGGAAAACGTCCCAAGAACACAAGCATTAGCGACGTGTGATTGGCTGACGTTGACCGCTCCCCGCTGTGGCGGGGAAGGCTTTTGGATAACGGCATATTAGCCTCCCCCGTCGATACGGGGGAGGTGGCGAGCTCTGCGAGCCGGTGGGGGCGCCCTTTAATACTGGATCGGCAGCGGCTGTGCCATTGCTTCCCGCAGCACGCCCTTTTCCTCATCGGTCAGCGGGTACTCCGAGGAGCCGCCCTTGATCGGCTTGATGTAGCTGCGCGAGTCCGCCCGTGCAAAGATGCTTGAGAAGATCACGCCGTCGTTGTTTGCATCGAGCATCGCAACCGCATAGCTGAGGTCACCGCCCATGTCCTCGAATGCGCGGAAACGCACCATCGCGGTGCGTACGAGAGACTTGCGGATGAACTGGCGGATGAGTTCGTTCTCCTCGAGGATGCGCGTGTTCGTCGCGGCGACCTGCTCGACCTCGTGGATGTGCTGGAGCAACATCCCCTCGATGTCCTCCGTCTCCGAGCCGCGCATCATCTCGCGGTAACGGCTGCTCATCGTCGAGAGGCGCACCATCGTATAAATAACGAGAATCAATAAGACCAGAATGAGCAGCATCGAGGCGAGCAGGAGGGATGCCTCATGTGCCGCAATATAGTTGACAAGATTGTTCAGAAACAATGCTTTCTTCCCTTCTTCCCTACGTTACTTGGGTATTCACACCGTAAAGGACTGCGTGGAGATGGCACGCAGTGCCGCGCGCTTGTCCTCCTTTGCCGCGCTGTCCGTGCCCGTGAGGAGAGCCAACAGCCGCTCGAGATCGTCTGCGGAGAAATAGCTGATCTCAAGGCGTCCCTTGCCCTGCTCGCGGCTCTCCTGTATGCGCACCTTTGTCCCGAGGCTGCGCGTGAGCCGCTCCTCCGCCTCACGAACAAAGATGTCGGGCGTGTGTACCTTCGCGGGCTGCGCTGCCTTTTTGAGCACATTCGGATCCTTGAGAAGTCGTTTCACCAGAGCTTCTGCGCCGCGCGCGGAGAGTTCGTGCTCCTGGATGTACTCCGCCGCTTCGCGTTGGAGGGTTTTGCTCTCAAGTGCGAGGAGCGGGCGCGTCTGTCCCATGGAGAGGACGCCGTTCGCGATAAATGCCTGTACCTCCTCGGCGAGCCGCAGGAGGCGGACACTGTTGGCGATCGCCGAGCGGCTGCGTGCCACGCGGCGTGCCAGCTCCTCCTGCGAGAGACGGAACTTCGTCAGCAGCTGCTCATAGGCGCGCGCCTCCTCGATGGGATTCAGATCCTCGCGCTGGATGTTCTCAATGAGAGCCATCTCCGCCATCTCTGCATCCGACGCGGTACGCACGACTACGGGAACGGTCGTGCGCCCCGCAAGACGCGCCGCACGCAGACGACGCTCGCCCGCGATGAGCTCGTACTTCCCATCACCGACAGCACGCACGGAGAGCGGCTGAAGGATGCCGTGGCGCGCGATGGACTCGCGCAGCTCCTCCAGTGCGGCCTCATCAAACTCGCGGCGCGGCTGAAAGCGGTTCGGTGCAATCACCGCGACAGAGATTTCGGTCGGGTTCTCGGGTACGGCAGATGCTGCGGCAGGTGTTTCCTCCGCTCGCATAGGTGTGTCCGTCTTTGGAGCACCCGCAAGGACATTTTTCCCAAGCCCGAGTGCGCCGAGTCCACGTCCGAGGCCGCCTTGTTTAGCTTTCTTCACGCTTCATGACCTCCCTTGCGAGCCCGATGTAGCTCTCCGCACCGCGCGACGTGATGTCATAGGATGTGATGGGCTGCCCGAAGGACGGAGCCTCCGAAAGGCGTACGTTGCGCGGGATCAGCGTCTCGTAAAGTGCTGCGCCGAAGACGTTCTTTACCTCGTCAACGACCTGCGTTGCGATCCGCGTCCGCCCGTCGTACATCGTCATGACGACCCCCTGCACGCCGAGCGCGGGGTTTGCGCTCTCCTGCACGAGGCTGATTGTGTTCATCAGTTGCGCAACTCCCTCGAGTGCGTAGAACTCACACTGGATGGGGATGAGGACGGCGTGCGCCGCCGTGAGTGCGTTCAGTGTGAGGAAGCCGAGGGACGGGGGGCAGTCGATGAATACGTAGTCATAGTCGTGCTCCACCTCGGTCAGCGCATCCCTGAGACGTGTCTCGCGCCGCTCCATTCCCGCCAGCTCAACCTCCGCGCCCGCAAGTTCGACGTTCGCGGGCAGGACATCCACGCGGTAGTCCGAGTGAACAATCGACTCCCGCAGACTGCGCCCCTCGATGAGGACGCGATAGGTGGTCGACATGAGCATCGTCTTGTCGATGCCAAAGCCGCTCGTCGCATTCCCCTGCGGGTCGATGTCGACGAGCAGGACACGTCGTTTGGCGCGTGCGACGGCAGCTGCGAGGTTCACCGCCGTCGTCGTTTTGCCGACGCCGCCCTTCTGGCTGGCAATCGCAATGATCTTTGCCACGGGATCATCCTTTCTGCGGGAGTGTTTATTGTAAGAATTTATTTTGTGGGGGAAGTGCTCTTTCTTAGAACAGCACCTTCGCCAGATGCAGATAGTCGGGATCGAGCTTCTTCTTGTTGTTCACGGCATCGTAGAGGTTGACCGAGACGACGTGCCCCTTGCTGTAACCGAACACCACGCCCGACAGCCCCGAGATGAGTGCGAGAGCCGCCTGCTCACCGAGCTGGCTCGCGCGTACGCGGTCGATAACCGTCGGCGAACCGCCGCGCTGGATATGCCCGAGTACGGAGACACGCGTCTCGATATCCGTATGCTTGGCGATGTAGTCGCAGATCTCCTGTCCGCTTGCCGCGCCCTCAGCGACCACGATGAGGATATAGCGTTTGCCATGTTCATAGGCTCTTGAGAGATCCTTTGTGATCTCCTCGATGTTGAACTCCTCCTCGGGCACAATGATGTACTCCGCACCGCCCGAGATGCCCGCGACGAGAGCCAGCCAGCCACTGCCGCGCCCCATGACCTCGAGCACGATCACACGGCGATGCGCCGATGCCGTGTCACGCAGCTTATTGATCGCATCGATGATCGTGTTCGCTGCCGTGTCACAGCCGATCGTATAGTCCATGCCCCAGACATCGTTGTCGATTGTCCCCGGGAGCCCCACAATGGGGAAACCATACTCCTCCGAGAGGAGCTGTGCGCCACGCAGGGAGCCGTCACCGCCGATGACGCAGAGCCCCTCGATGCCACGCCTAATGAGGTGTTCATGTCCGAGACGACGCCCCTCGGGAGTCTGCCACCGCTTGCAGCGTGCCGTTCCGAGGAAGGTACCGCCGCGCTGAATGATATCCCCCACATCCTTGGACTCCAGTTCCCGCATATCCTCTTCGAGGAGCCCATGGTAGCCGTCGTTGATGCCCCAGACTTTCACGCCCTCGTAGAGCGCCGTACGTGCAACCGCACGTGCCGCCGCATTCATCCCAGGGCTGTCTCCCCCACTTGTCATGATTGCAATGCTCTTTAACACGACTCTTCCTCCCCTACCCATTTGTAAAACGCGCACATAAAGCACGCAGATCCATTCCTTCGTACTCTCTCATCATAGCACAAATGAGAAAAAAAATCCCCTCTTTTTTGAGGGGATTGCATGAAAATGTTTCACGTGAAACAATTTATCCTTCACGCGCGAGGTCACGGAAGCGCGTATACTCCTTCTGAAAGAACATCCTCACCGTATCGGTTGCACCATTGCGGTGCTTGGCAATGCTGAGTTCGGTGATGTTCGCGTTCTCCGTGTCCTGATTGTAGTAGTCCTCGCGGTAGAGGAACATGACAATGTCTGCGTCCTGCTCGATGGAGCCCGACTCACGCAGATCGGAGAGCATGGGACGCTTGTCCGATCGTCCCTCGGTCGCGCGCGAGAGCTGGGAGAGCACAATGATGGGGACGTTCAGCTCGCGTGCAAGGACCTTGAGCGAACGCGTCATCTCCGCAACGGCGAGAGTACGATTCTCCGCACGTCCGGGGGCTTGGATGAGCTGGAGATAGTCGATGGCGATGAGGTCGAGGCCATGCTCCGCCTTCAGACGTCGTGCACGCGTGCGAATGTCAAGTACAGTCGTACTGCTCGTATCGTCAAAATAGAGGTTCGTCTTCATCATGCGGTCGGCGACCTGCACGAGGCGGGACCATTCCTCATCGTCGAGCTCTCCGCGTGCGAGACGCGTCGCGTCAATCTGTCCCTCGGCACAGAAGATACGGTGCATCAGCTGCTCGCGCGGCATTTCGAGGGAAAAGAATGCAACCGTACCGCCCTGCAAGGCAACGTGCGTCGCGAGGTTGAGGACGAACGCCGTCTTGCCCATCGCAGGTCTTGCAGCAACAATGATAAGATCGGACTTTTGCAGACCACGCGTCACAGAGTCGAGTGTTGCAAGCCCCGTGGAGAGCCCCGTAATCCCACCCTTTGCCTTGGCGAGCTCACTCACACGATCGACCGCATCAAAGACAACATCCTTGGCGGGGATGAACGCCCCCGTTGTCTGCCCGCCCGCAATCGCAAGGATCTTGCGCTCGGCATCGTCCAGCTGCTCGGCGATGTCCTCACTCGCCTCATACGCCGCCCCCGCAATCTCCGTACTTGCGTCAATGAGAGAGCGCAGGATCGCCTTTTCCTTGACGATCTTTGCATAGTGGACGAGATTCGCCGTGCTCGGCACGCTGTTCGTCAGGTTCGCAAGAAATGAGATGCCGCCGACCTGCTCGATGAGATTCTTCTTTTTGAGCAGCTCTGTCACGGTCACAATGTCGACCGGCTCACCGTTCTTCACCAATTCTTCCATCGCCTCGAACACGGCACGGTGTGCCTGTCGATAGAACTCGTCCGCACGCAGCAGCTCAATCGCCTGTGTCGTCGCTGCAGGTTTCAGCATCATCGCACCAAGCACGGACAGCTCCGCCTCAATGCTCTGCGGTGGGATGCGTCCTTCCGTCATCGGATTCTCCTTTCTTCTTCCACGTATCATCCGCAAAGAGAACCGCAAATGCCTCCTCCGCTGTCTTGAAGCGGTGAATCTCTAGGCCCAGGTGCTCCTCGGGGATGTCCTTCTTGTTCTCCCACGGAATGATGAGCGTAGAGATTCCCGCCTGTCGTGCCCCGTATGCCTTCTCGAACACGCCGCCGACGGGCTTAATCTCTCCTTGCAACGAGATCTCCCCCGTCACCGCCACATCCTGACGAATCGCCGCCCCTGTCACCGCACTGACAATCGCCGCGAGGATGGCAGTGCCCGCACTCGGGCCGTCAATGTTGCCGCCGCCGATCACGTTGACATGGATGTCATAGTCGTGGATATCGTGCCCCGTGAGCTGACGCATGACCGACGCCGCGTTGAACACGGAGTCCTTCGCCATGCTGCCCGCCGTCTCGTTGAAGCGCACCGTGCCCTTCCCCTTCTCCGCTGCAGGAAAGGCGACTGCCTCAATCTCGATGATCGATCCGAGGAATCCTGCAACGCCAAGCCCAAACACTCTGCCAACAGCTGGCGTGTCCGAGGCTTTCTTTCGGCTGAAACGGTAGAGGCGGCTGACCTGCGCGACCTCATAGATATCGTCCTTCGTGACACGAATCTGCGGCAATGTTTCACGTGAAACAACGTGGTGCGTTTTCAGATTGGCTTTGGACGGATCTCCCTCTGTTTCATGTGAAACATTTTCTTTCGCGACATCCTCCACTGATTCATGTGAAACAGTCTCGTTCACAACGTCTTTTTTCTCATCGTCTGATGTTTCACGTGAAACGATCTGCGCAATCTCCGTATCCGAAAGCCGATTCAGTGCAAGGCTGTAAGCATCCGCGAGAATGTTGATTGCCTTACGCCCCTCGATGGTGTAAGTGCTGATGAGCTGTGCCACACCATCTGCGAGTTCGACATTCAGACGCTGCGCTGCATTCTCCACAATCGTGAGGATGTGCGCGGGGGTCAGCGGCTCAAAGTAGATCTCCGCACAGCGTGAGCGCAGTGCAGGGTTGATATGATCCGCCTCGCGTGTCGTCGCACCGATGAGAACGAAGTCCGCAGGTGCGCCCTCCTCAAAGAGCTTCCGAATGTAGGGGGGTACACGCTTGTCGTCAGGGTCGTAGTACGCCGACTCGAAGTGTGCACGCTTGTCCTCAAGCACCTTGAGGAGTTTATTTTGCAGCATCTCATCCATCTCACCGATCTCGTCGATGAACAGAATGCCGCCGTGTGCATCCGTCACGAGCCCCGGCTTTGGCTCTGGCACGCCGCTGTCCGCAAGACTTTTCTGTGCTCCTTGATAGATAGGATCGTGCACCGAGCCGAGCAGCGGATTCGTCATGTCGCGCGGATCCCAGCGCAGCGTCGTTCCGTCCGTCTCCACGAACGGCGCATTCTCCGCGAACGGCGATGCCGCACGCTTCTTCGCCGCCTCAAGCACGAGGCGTGCCGCCGTCGTCTTGCCCACACCCGGCGGCCCATAGAGAAGGAGGTGCTGCGGATAGGGAGAGGAGAGCTTTGCCATGAGCGAGCGCACGGCACGCTCCTGTCCCACCACCTCATCGAAACTGCGCGGGCGCAGGAGCTCCATGACCGACTGTGTGAGATGGATGCTTTCCAGTGCCTCCAAATCCTCACGTTTCTTTTTGTCATGCGGCGACTCCGTGCCGGGGCTCTCCTCCGAGATCACCTGACGGCGGATATCGTCCACATACTCCTCGTGATCCTTCTCCAGTTTCTCCGTCACCTTACGCTCAATGCGATCCTCAAGATCACGGCGTGCGAGAATCCCCGCAAGCTGCTCCGTCATACGGTTCAGGATCTCTGGGATCTCCGCCTCCGAGGGCGGCGGGGAGAGCAGTGGATCCTCCTCAAGAATGCGCATGAGGGCGAGTACGCGCTCGCGCCGATTCTCCGAGCGCATGAGCGTCATTGCGTTCATCTTGCCCGCCTGTATCACGAGGCGTTCCGTCCCCATCGTATCTGCGAGCATCCGAAAGATCGCCGCAATCTCCGCATCAATCCGCGCCTCGGTGGAAAGCTCAGGTGGCTTTTTCGTTTGCCCTTCACTGCCGAATAAATCCTTAAAAAATGACATAGAAATTGTTTCCTTTTGAGAGAAAAGCTGATGAGGCAATCCTCATCAGCCTGTTGGATGAAATTGTTGTGCGTAAATTCCCTCCCCGCTGTGATAGGAGAGACTTTCGGGCGGGGATGAGGTGTGCAATACCCATAAGTGAACCCTAGTGGAGCAAGTGAGTAAAGCAGGCGACTCGCCCCCGGCGCACTTCTTTCGTTCAAGCAAAGCGCGTTTAAGAAGTGCGCCGGTATTTAGGCGAACGAGCATGCGGTCACTTGCGCAACTACAGGTTCACGTTGGGTATGCATGCCGAAAGTATTCTATATTGTCCGACCGCTTGCGTAAGGAGGTGTTTGCAAAGGGCACTCGACACCATGTCTACTCTTTCTTCACATGAATCTTGATCGTCGTGGAGATGTTCGGGTGCACCTTGACGATGGCCTCATACAGCCCCTCGCCCACAACCTCGCCGCGAATCGTAATCTTGCGGCGATCCACATCAATGTTCTTCTTCTTCAGCGCCTCCGCGACATCCTTGCCCGTCACCGCGCCGAAGAGACGCCCATTCTCGCCGATGCGCACGGGGATCTCCACCTCGACCTTTTCAAGCTGTGCCGCCATCAGTTTTGCCTCGTCGACCGCCATCGCATCCTTGCGTGCCTTCGCGCCCGCCTGCGCCTTTGCCACATTCACATTCTCACTGTTTGCGGGCAGTGCGAGCTTCTTCGGCAGGAGGAAATTGCGCCCGTACCCGTCCGCAACCTCCACAATCTCGCCCTTTTTCCCGATATTCTTAACGTCCGCCTGCAGTATTACCTTCATGTTTGTCACTCTCCTCTATATATTCCCGTGCGCGTTCAACGACATTGCCGCGCACCACGCTGAGCGGCACGCCCTTGACCTGCGCCCCCGCCACATTCGCGTGACCGCCGCCGCCGAACGCCTCCATAATCACCTGAACATTGAGTTCCCCCGTCGAGCGTGCGCTGATGCCAACGACATCGCCCGACAGCTGGAACACGTAGATGCTCATCCGCACCCCGTCCACGCGCAGCATTCCGTCTGCCGCCTGTGCGGCAATGATCTGTCCGTTCGCCAGACGCTCGGGAATACTGCCTACGATCAGTCCGCCGGGGAAATACTCCGCATTCGCCTTGGCGCGTGCGAGTGCGACCGTCGTCTCGTAGTCGCTCTGGAACAGTGCCCGAACGAGCACAGGATCGGCACCCGCGCGGCGCAGATACGCCGCAGCATCGAACGTGCGGACACCCGCGCCGACATTGAAATTCTTCGTATCCACCACGACACCCGAGTAGAGCGCTGTCGCGTCGAGACGCGTCGGACGCACCGTATCGCCAAAATACATCAAGAGCTCCGTCACAAGCTCGCTCGCCGAGCTGGATGCCGTCTCGATGTATACGAGCAGTGGATTCTTGACAAAGTTCTCGCTGCGGCGGTGATGGTCGATCACAACAATTTTCGGAATACGCTCCAAGAGCGTCGGGTCTGCGAGAATGTGCGGGATGTGCGCATCCACCACCACGAGCAGAGCCGTGAGCGAGGTAACGCCAGCGATATCGCCGGCACGAACGAAAAGTCCGTCATACGCCTCATCTTTCCCCACCATGTCGAGAATACGGTCGATGCCCTCATTCATGTCACTGAGCACAATGTGTACCGGCTTGCCAAGTGCACGTGCCATGCACGCAACACCCATCGCTGCGCCGAAGCAGTCATAGTCCTCGTTGTGATGTCCCATGACATAGACCTCGTCCGCACTTTCCATAATATCGCGCAGCGCGTGTGCCACGACCCGTGCCTTGACACGCGTATGTTTTTCGACAGCCTTTGCCTTGCCGCCAAAAAACTGTGTCTTGCCGCTGATATCGAGTGCCACCTGATCGCCGCCGCGACCGAGCGCGAGGTCGAGCTTTGCCTCCGCCTCCTCGCCGAGCTCCTTGAGCGACTGATCCACCGCAAGCGAGAGCCCGATGGAGAGCGTCACGGGGAGCCCCTTCGAGTTGACAATCTTGCGCACCTGATCGAGAATGTCAAACTTCTCCGCAATCGCATGATCGAGTGCTGCGCGGTCAAGCAGCGCGACGAACTCGCCATCCGAAATGCTGCGCATAAAGCCGCCAAGTCCGTTCATCCACGCATCCAGACGCTCGCGCACAGCGAGCAGCAGCATCGACTTCTCCGCCTCCGACTGCCCCTGCATGATCTCATCGTAGTTGTCCAGCTGAATGTAGAGGAGCGCAGTCCGACTCTCATGGAATCGTTTCTGCAGATCGGCAAACTCCGTCTCATCCTCCACATAGAGGGCGAGCAGCGGATCCATGTTCGGCGGGGTCGGTACCATGCGATGATGGATGCGGTACGAGTGTCCCTCATGCGGCAGGCGATACTCGCCCTCGCTGCCCCAGACCGTCTCAAGGTTGAACTTCGGCCAGAAATCCGTAACCGCCGTTCCCTGATCCGGCTTGCCCCCATCAAGGGACTCGCCGAGCTGATGATTGCACCACTCGAGATGACCGTCCTGATTCACGAGGAGAATCGACTGCGGCAGCGAGTCGACCGCATAGTTCATAACATTGTTGACATTACGGATAACGCCCATACAGTAGCGTTCAAACCGCCGTTCTCTGTCGCGACACCGTTCCCACGCAAACGCCGCAAGCAGTGCCCACAAGAGCAGCGCGGCCGTCCCCACATAGGGGTTGTAGCAGAACGTCACAAGCGCGAGCGCGAGCATAACAATCAAATGGACCGTGAGATCGATCCATGCGGATAAATTCCGCGGCATAGATTCACCTTCTTTTATATAAACAGTGCATATGTAGTGTATTTTTATTGACGTTCACGTATTTTCTTCCGATAATCGAACGCCATATCGAACAACCCCGTCCATGAGACGATCTGCGTCATGAAGCCATTCAGTGCAATGAATACATAGATGAGAATTCGCACGAAGGAGGACACCTTAAAACGCCTCATCAGAAACTGAATGAGCGAGAGCCCCTGTACCAGCCCCGCAATAAATGCAATCAGATAACCGTTCAGCCCCGCCTGATAGAGCAGAGCAATGTCGCGCGTCGTCCCCCAGTAGATCGCAATCAGTGAGAATGCAAAGAGATACGGGAAAAAGACAGGCAGATGCCACTCCGTGAACGCGGGCAGTGGCGAGGCGGGAAGCCCCAGACGCGTGAGCACCTTGCGCAGAAGGGCAAAGCACGCCGTTACCTCGATCACGGAACTGCCGAGGAACAGCGCGGGCAGCATGAGCACGAACAGCTCGAGCACCTGCCTCGACGCGACGCGTGTCTCCTCCAGCTGCGCCTCATCCATGCCGAGGGAGCGGTACATTGCCAGCGTCTCATCCAGTGTCGCATTCGCCGCTGAGATATCCATTGCAAACGGATTCAGGCCAAAGAGCAGCATCATCATGAGTGCCGCCGCCACTTTTCCACCAAGCGAGGCGAGCGCACCGCCCACAAGTGCGCGTACCGTGTCCGCCCTACGGCGGAAGAACGCCCCGAGGACGAGCCCCGTCGGCGCAAACGAAAGCACAAAGAACGCGCCCGTCACCGGCGTTGCAAACAGCATCGTGAGCAGCAGGGATGCAGCAGTCGCAAGTACGCCCCAGCGCAGCCCCTCACGCACCGTCACGAGCGCAATAAAGACCGGCCAGAACATCCCCATCATCATCGTCAGCATGGGCAGATAGATCGCCGCGAGCGCGTAGACCACCGCCGCAGCCGTCATAACCCCTGCCGTCGCGGCAGGGCGTGCACCTTGCTCACTCATTCCATATCCTTTCAGCGATTCCTTACCACATTCCCTTTTTTAGATAAAAGACTTTCCTATTATAGCAGATTTTAGGCACGCTGTCACGGAGTCGAAACGACCGACTCTTTATCCATATATTACGGAAAACAAGAAACGAAGCCATGTGATGCTCCTAAGCAAACCCTAGTGGAGCAAGCGGAAAAAAGGGCACGTTCTGCCCCTGCGGATTTCTTTCGTTCAAGCGAAGCGCGTTTAAGAAGTCCGCAGGTATTAGGGAATCACGAACTCAATGACGCCGTTCAGATTGGTGCAGATTTTCCGTCCTGTCAAGAAGATAAACCGGAAGGATAGCGGTGGCTATGCTGAGGATTTATCGACGCAGAGAGGGCGAAAAAGATGTGCCAAGATG
>CAUVVR010000016.1:0-69385 GCA_963555475.1 uncultured Selenomonas sp. | reverse complement strand
TTCTTTGCAGTTCCTCGCGGCTCTCATCGGCGCGACTGTCATAATATAACACAGGTGATTATCCTTCGTCAACCCCCTTTTTTATCTTTTTTGCTTTTCGTCAAAAATAACGTATGATATAATCATTTTACCATATAATTGCAACAAAGGAAATATTGTCATGCATGAATACACGCACGCTCTCATCCTCCCAAACCTCCATGCAACGCTGCCATGTGCACCATTGCAGGAGATTATCTGCATTGGCGGGGGGCGAACACCGGCAAAAGATTGGCTGACACAGCTCGTTCAGCAATCCGAAAAGGGCAGTACCGATCGCCCCATCTTGGCGATTGACCGGGGTGTAAATATCTGCCACGCACTAAAACTTCCACCCGTCCATCTGATCGGCGACGGGGACAGCGCAAGCAGTAAGGCATGGACGTGGGCAGAAGAACACGGTACACATGTACATGCCTTCCCGCCAGAGAAGGATTTCACGGATACCGAGCTTGCGCTGCAAATTTCCGCAGCGCAGTATACCCACCCACTCGTCATTTTGACGGCTGCATTCGGCGGGCGGCTCGACCATCTCATGAGTACCGCCTCTGTCGCCGCACACGCTGACATTCCCTGCGTACTTGCGGATGAGCGCGAAACTCTTTTCTATCTCCATGCGGGCGAATCGCTCACCGTGACCTGCGACACGCCTCCGCGTGCCATCTCCCTCCTCCCCTTTACGGAGGAATGTACGGGCATAACAACGCGCGGGCTATATTGGGAACTGCAGGATGCGTGCATCACGAATCGTGCATCACTTGCAATCAGCAACGTGCTCGCACACGAAAACGCCAAGAACACGTTTACTGTCTCCATCAAGAGTGGCGTTCTCGGTGTCTATCTCTGCCATAAAGAATAGAGGAAGTTTTCATTGAATATCAACATTCCACAGTCCTATTTCAGCAAGCTCATGCGTGCCGTCGTGGAGTTCGAGCTGATCGAGCAGGGCGACCGCATCTTGATCGGCGTATCGGGCGGCAAGGACAGCATCTTTCTCACCTACGCCCTCGCTATCCTGCGCGAGCGTCTGAAAAAGGACTTTACCGTCGCGGCATTCACCGTCAATCCACAGTTCGACGATCCGTTCGATACCGATGCGATTGCGTCATTCTGCAAGAAGCTCGATGTTCCCTATGAGGTGGTCGATGTCGATATCGCGGGTGCGATTGCGGAGCAGGACGACAAAAGCCCCTGCTTCACCTGCGCGTTTTTCCGGCGCGGCGCAGTCAACCGCTATGCCGTGGAGCACAAAATGAATAAGGTCGCCTACGCGCATCACCATGACGATGCGGTGGAGACCTTTCTCATGAGTTTATTCTACTCGGGGCAGCTGAACACGTTCCGTCCCAAAACCTATCTCGATAAGACGGGCATCACCGTCATCCGTCCTCTCGTCTACTTTCGCGAGCAGGAAATCATCGACGCGATCCAATACCACGGCTTCACGCCGATCCCCTCGCCCTGCCCCCACAACGGCAACACCACACGTCAGACCGTCAAGGAACTGATCGAAACGCTCGGCAGGGATAACCCGAACCTCTACAATCACCTCGCCGCCGGGATGCGTGAGGGTGCACTCGGCGAGCTTTGGCCCGCAAGCAAGACACGCAAGGAGATGGAGCGCACCTACCGCACCTTTATGGCGAAGGGATAGCACTCAGCCAAAGTGCTCCTCCACCAGCTCCGCGAGTCGCCCCTCCTTTGCCGCCTGTGCTGCGTCCGCCTGCACAAAGTTACGCGTCTCCGCACGCATCGTCGCATCGAAGCCCAGAATGTAATTCGTCGCGATGAGGTAGATGATACGCGTCGGTGCCATCCCATAGACCTGATGCTGCAGAATATGTCGAATACGCTCTGCGTCGTTCGGGTATTCTGCTTTTATTTTGTCCGAGTGATAGAGCCGCTTCACAATCTCCGTGATATAGAGCCCCGACTTCATATAGAGATCGGCAAACGTGTGCGTCGGATCATCGTAGCAGCCGGGATTCTCTCGTTCGAGCGCGTCCACCATCTGCTGCACAACGCGGCGTGGCGTAAAGATCTGGTTCGTCTTCTGCGGCGGGATATAGTCGAAGATATCCTCGGTATGCCCCTCATCAAAGTAGTTCGCCAGCTCCTCTTTCTTCCGCCAGAACTCGGCGATTGAGTCGTTAAAGACCACCTCATCGAAGATATGACCCGCGAACGGCTCCTCTGCCCCCGTCTCTGGATTCCGATATGTCCCGCCATCACGCAGAAAGCGAAAATCTTCCTCGCTGATGCCCGTAACCTCCTCGAACACATCGTCATCCGTATAGTCGTCGAAGTTCGCGAGCGTCATGTTCTCATCGCCATACGCCATGATAAAGCTCGGAATCGTCCGCGAGAATCCGCGCAGCCGCGCACGCACCTCATCCTCCACCGTACGCTTCTTCTCCTCTGCCTTCACACGCTCCATGCGCTCCACGAGCTCGGCGGGCTTGTTCTCGATCGTCTCCTTGACCACGACCACCGCCGATGCCTTGAGCGCGTCCAGTGCCTCGGAAATGCGTGCATCAAAACTCTCCTCCGCCGCCTGCACCTCTGCTGTCGTTTCGGCGATGGAACGCTGACGCTCCAGTTCTGCCCGTGCGATATTCTCCTCCTGCACATAGTCCTCGCGCAGCTCCGCAAGCCGCCGATCAATCTCGCGCTCCGTCTGCTCCTGCAGACGCTTCCGCATACCAGCCTTTACCTCGTAGGCATCTGCCACAGGCGCGACAATCTCCGTGCGCACCTTCTCTTTCACCGATGCCGCAAGCCGCTCCATCGATGCCTGCACCACTGCAGCCCCGTCGCTCACCGAGATGCGGTCAATGTGCGGCGCGATATGCTCCTCGATCTCAGCGTAGTGCTTCGCACCAAAAATATCCCGCGTCTGCCCGATCACAATCTCATTGGAGATCGCCACATCACCGTTCTCATCCACCGCAACGGACGAGAGATCATCGAGAGGCGGCGCATTGTTTTTGCGCGTCTCCTCCTGCGCCGGTGTCAGCTTCTCCATGATCTCACGCACAATCGCGGGCGCACCAAAGACATTCCCGATGTTCTGAAACAGGAAGTTCGACAGGAAACCGCGCCGCACCACGTCCATACTCTTGAGCCTTCTCGGAATGGACAGCACCTGCGCCGCATCCAGCTGCACCATGCGCCCCGCGTCATCCTCGCCAAGCACAGGAAAGAAGTTCAGCAGACGGCGGATATTCGTCTCACGCGCCGCCCCCGTTCCGCGCCCGTCGGCAGTCTCGGGCGAGAGATTGTTTGCGAACTCGTCAAAAATGATAAGCGTTCGTGCGGGGTCGAAGTCAAAGACATACGCCCGCTCCTTACGCATACGCTGTCCGTTGACCGTCAGCGTACACGGATTCTGCGCACGAAATGCCGCCTGCATATAGGAGGACGGGCTCTGCAGATTGCACAGCATCAGCACACCGCACCACTCCGGGATCGTCACCCCCACCGTCAGCTGCCCCACACTCAGCGTAATCGTCCGTGCGTGTTTACGGATTGTCTCACGCACACGGTCATACGCCGCATCATTCGCACGCACATCATCGAGCGCACCGTCCCCCGCCGCGAGCACGACCTCATAGTCCCGAAACACGGGATCTTCGCGCAGCAGCCGCGCCAGAGCCTTTGCACTCGCAACGCGGTTCAGCAGCCAGAGCGTATGCGGCAGCTCCCTCCGCAGTTCCTCCGTCGAGAACGGATATTTTTCATTCGTACTGAGTGCATGAAGGAACTTCCGAATCTCCGCCTCGTGGACGAATCGCCCGCCCTCATTTGTGGCAAAGAACTCGTTCAGATCAAACGCATAGTCCACGCTCTCGTCATCGAGCTCCATCCCCTGCTGCAGCTCCTCCGCAATCATCGGCGAGAGCTGATACGTGAACATCGAGAGCTGCGGCAGTGGCTCGTATGGATTGTATCCGTCCCCCGTCCAGTGCGCCTTTGCCTCCTGCTCGTCCGCATACGACCAGTTGTAGATCTGATCTGCCGCAAACTGCGCACTCGCAAGAGCCTTGAACGGAGTTCCGGAGAGATAGAGCGTATGCGCACGATGAATCTGACGAAACGCACGCTCCGTGCGCATCGTATCCACGCCCTCCTGCGCCTCATCCACGATAAGAAGATCAAAGGAGAGCTTGCTCACCCAAAGCAGCTTGTCAATATCCCCGCCAAAATAGCGCGAGCCCTTGAGCCCCTGCAGAGACTCAAACGCCACCATGCCGATCTCCTCTACATTCGGCAGCGACGTATATGCCTCGCGGGTAAGAACGCCTGCACGGGAGCGCAGAGCCTCCGTATCCGAGACAAAGGCGAGCTCACCGCGCCATGCAATGAAGCGGTGAAAATCCTCCGCCCACGAGTTCGCAATGCTCGGGCGATTCGTCACGATCAGCACCTTCGTAAAGCCCATCCTGCGGATAAGATCGTACGAGGTCAGCGTCTTGCCAAAACGCGGCTTCGCATTCCAGAGAAACTCCGTCCCGCCATTCTTGAAGTAGTCCGCCGTCATCTGCACGGCGTCCTCCTGCTCGCGGCGCAGCTCGTATGTATGCTTCTCCGTCGTCTGGGGTTCTTTGCGGCTCGCAAAACGATGAAAATGTCCGAGCAGCGTCATACCGTCCGCATGAAACCACTCCGTATGCGGCTCACGCGCCACCTGCAAAGATTCCAGATAGGCATGAAAATCGTGGTCAGTGAAGTATTCGCCCGAGCTGTCCTTATACATTGCATTATCCGCCCACGCGAGCTCCCAGTGAATATGCGCCGTATGCGTCTGCTGGGCGATGCGCTGCTCGACCGTCTGCCGCTCCGTATAGCCGACCTTCGTCCAGCCCTCATGATAGGAGACACCAGGTGTGTTGTAGGCATAGATCATCGGGACAATACGCGCAAACGAATTGATCTGCACCGCCATCAGGTCATCTCCTTTACATGGGACTCGATAAAGGCAATCTCCTCCGCCGAAAGTCCGTACTTCGCATAGAGCTGTCGGTCGATCTCCGCAATGGACTGTGACCAGTCAATATCCGAGGAGGAGGAAAAGTTTTGGAGAGGGACATAAATCCATTTTGATTTTGGGTTATGCTGCGTAACTTTAAGTACACCAAGCATGGCACGCGCAAATTTACTCTTAACAAATTTCAGACAATTCGCTGCCTCTGCTTCTGTCGCAAATGCACCAATGCTTAAGAAGGTTTCAGTAGCCCCTATGAGGGGAGCCCCTATGAGGGGCGTACTTAGCACCTCACCTAACGCTCCAGAACCGTTTGCAGCGGGTACAAACACCTTGAACGCATAAAAACTATCCGGCAGGTCGTGATAATCCAGTTGTGCCCAATACCAGACCCTCTTTCCTTTCACCAAGCCTAAAAATTGTCCGTATTCTTTTTCACTATCAGGCTTTGTCTCATAGTAAACAATGTTTTTCAACTTGTTGAAGACATTCGCTTTCAAATCTTTTTTATGTCCTTTGGATTGAATATTCTCGATTTCGGGATGTTCTTTCAGTGCCAAGTCTGATATTTGATATGCGCCATACCCTGTTATAACACTCGCTAAAAATTTATTCGCACTTGAGCGAACTTTATGGAGAATACAATTTAGCTCGGGAAACGGCGTAAATGTTCCAATCGGCTCAAATGTTTTTCGTTCATCGCAATATGTAATAGCAACCCCGCCTTTGATGTCCGTATTAGGAAATATCTTCGCGCTGTTCGCTTCGTAAAAGAGCACCTTGAAATGCTTATCGTTAAGCATCTTTTTATTCCAGTCATTTGGTGTGCTGCCCGCGTTGAACAAGAAACGCGCAGGGTGGATCAGCGTGACTTTGTCGGATACTTTTCGCGCTTCGTCGATGAACAAATTGTAAACAGGCTTTGCATAGTTGCCATTGTCGCCCGAGTTGTTAAAGTCCTCGTTGTACGGCGGATTTCCTATCACAAAATCAAACTTCATTGTCCGTCCCCCCGTGTTCACCCTACGATACTCCAACCCACTCTGCCGCCGCCAGTCATAGATACGCACCGCCGCAGTCTCTTGCGTGTGCGCAGGAAAGAGGCTGAACTCCTCGACCTCCTCGGGCAGTTCAAAAAGCGGCAGCTCCATCGGCTCATCTTCTGCCGACACACAGGGAATCGTCCCGCGAATCCCATCCATCTGCCAGAGATTCCAGACAATCGTCCGCACAATCGCACGGTATTCGCGCTCCGTCGGTTTGCGCCGCCATCGTGCACGCAGATATTCCTCGAATGTCATGAGGAGATTCACACGCGCGATCAGCAGGTTATCCCCCTGGAACTCGTAGCCGTATGTCGCCTGATAGGCACGCAGCGCCCACTTCATCCATGCCGTTTCATCGACAGCGTTCTCCGTCACCACGCGCAGCTTGCGGTCAAGGATGCCCTGCCGCTCGGCGAGCGGGACGCTCTCCATCGTCGCGACATCGTAGCGGTGTACGAGATACGGGGCCTCGCCGCAGGTGATCTCAAGCCGCCGTGCATCAACATAGTGCTGCCATTTCTTCCGCCGAGGAAAGCTGACGTGCTCCGCAGGAACACCATCCTTCATAAACGGATCGTACCCGCCGAAATACAGAGCATCCGCCTCTGCAATCATCCTGCGGCAAATGTGGAGCGGGGTGAATACCTCCGCATGACGACGCGTCCGCTCCGACTGCTGCTCCATCTCCTTGCGTGCACGCGTCTTGATCACATCCGAGTGCTCTCCCGTGATGAGCGCGGGTCGGATTTCCTGCGTCTGCTCGTAGGAATAGCCGAGCGCACGATAGGCATCGGTCGCCCAGAGGATATTTCGCTTTGTCGTCTTATCTGCCAGCAGCGGTGCAAGCAAGCCCTTCGCATTCAGCCGCAGTATTTCATCCTGTATCCCGACGAGCAAGGCACACCTCCTTTCCTGCGTACACGCTTAAATATTACTCAATATGATATTTCTCATAGAGCCTGTGACGAGCCTCTGGATTCATCGCCGCCTGCCGCGCTTCCTCCGTCTCTCCCTTTTCATAGAGCATAGTCAAGAGACGTGCCATACGATTTTCTCCTTCTTCACGTCCCTCGGCGCGTCCCTCGGCGCGTCCCTCGGCGCGTCCTTCGGCACGTCCCTCTTCACGGCCTTCCACAAGCCCCTTCTCGCGGCCTTCTTTCAGTGCGTATTTCACATTCGTATTGAAGTCCATAATCGCCATTTGCCGGTTCACATAGCTGAGATACACATCCGGGTCGGACAGGAAAATCCGCTCCGCTTCCATCGCTTCTCTGATTGCGGCCTCACTCATCGCTAACTCCTCCCTTTCCTGATCGGTCATCTTATTTTATCAGACATCGGGAGTTTCTTCCAGTGGGATTCGTCGCAGACAAAAGAAAAACCTTCTCTGCACACATTCGGCAGAGGAGGTTTTATCATCACTATGTGTTCGTCAATCCCGTCCAAGCTTGTCGCGCAGGATGACATCGTGTGCACCCCCCTCGACGATACTGGTCGAGGAGACGAGTGTGAGCTTCGCCTTATCGCGGAACTCGAGGAGACTGAGTGCGCCGCAGTTGCACATGGTCGAGCGGATCTTGGAGAGGGTTGTCTCGACGTTCTCCTTGAGCGGGCCCGCATACGGAACATAGGAGTCCACGCCCTCCTCGAAGGACAGCTTCTTGCTGCCGCCGAGGTCGTAACGCTGCCAGTTGCGTGCGCGGTTCGAGCCCTCGCCCCAGTATTCCTTGTAGTACGTACCATTCACCATGACACGATCCGTCGGGCTCTCATCAAACCGCGAGAAGTATCGTCCGAGCATGAGGAAGTCCGCGCCCATCGCAAGGGCAAGCGTCATGTGGTAGTCGTAGACGATGCCGCCGTCCGAGCAGATGGGGATGTAGATGCCCGTTTCCTTGAAATACTTGTCGCGCTCGGCACACACGTCGATGAGCGCGGTCGCCTGCCCGCGGCCAATGCCCTTCGTCTCGCGCGTGATACAGATGGAGCCGCCGCCGATGCCGACCTTGATGAAGTCTGCGCCCGCATTCGCGAGGAAGCGGAAGCCCTCACCATCGACAATGTTGCCCGCGCCGACCTTGACCGTGTCACCGTACTCCTCGCGGATGTGCTGGATCGTCAGACGCTGCCACTCGGAGAATCCCTCGGAGGAGTCGATGCAGAGGACATCCGCACCCGCTTCGATCAGAGCCGGAACGCGCTCGGCGTAGTCGCGCGTGTTGATACCCGCGCCGACGATGTAGCTCTTGTTGTCGTCGGTCAGCTCAAGCTCATTCTCCTTGTTGTCCGTGTAGTCCTTGCGGAATACCATATAGCGCAGACGCTGGTTCTTGTCGATGAGCGGGAGCATGTTCAGCTTGCGTTCCCAGATCAAATCATTCGCCTGCGTGAGGGTTGTGGAGTCCGCATCCGCCCAGACAAGTTTTTCAAACGGTGTCATAAAGGTTGCGACCTTCGTATCGAGTGACATACGCGAGACACGATAGTCGCGGCTCGTCACGATGCCGACGAGCTTCCCGTTCGCCGATCCGTCCTCCGTGACCGCCATGGTGGAGTGCCCCGTCTTTGCGAGGAGATCGAGTACGCCGCCGAGTGTCGTGTCGGGGCTGATGTTCGAGTCACTGCTGACGAATCCCGACTTGTAGTTTTTCACGCGGGAGACCATCGCCGCTTCTTCCTCGATGGACTGCGATCCATAGATGAAGGAAACGCCGCCCTGCTTTGCGAGGGCAATCGCCATCGTGTCGTTCGAGACCGCCTGCATGATCGCAGAGGTCATCGGTATGTTCATCGTGAGTGTCGGCTCTTCATCGCGGTGATATTTGACGAGCGGGGTACGCAGCGAGACATTCGCAGGGAAACACTCAGCGGAGGAGTAGCCGGGGATGAGCAGATACTCTCCAAATGTGTGCGATGGCTCGGTGTAATAATGCGCCAAGGGGAACCTTCCTTTCTGTGTCCGTCCAAAATTATTGTTGTCTAATATACGCGCTTCCACGGGAACTGTCAACCCGTACGCGCGCAATAAATCGCCGCACAGGGAAAAATCCCACATTTGTCAAAAAATCCCTAAGAGTATCGCGTTCACTCTTAGGGAAATCATCTGCTATGGTGCCGAAGGCCGGGGTCGAACCGGCACGTTGTTGCCAACGGCAGATTTTGAGTCTGCTGCGTCTGCCAATTCCGCCACTTCGGCATGGATCAATTCGTTTCGTATTATAGCATTGTGCAGACGGATTTGTCAAACGTCAGACGAGTTCGATCTCGAGTTTCCGAATCAGCTCCATGTCCGCCTCGAACCACGGGACACTGTAGAGGTCGGTGCGCCCAAGCCACCGCCCCGCCGAGTGCACGGAGAGCTGCGGCTCACCTGCAATGTGTCGGCAGATGTAGAGACGCATATTCATATGGTACTCTGGATAGTCGTGATCGACAATGCCGAGCAGCCGCTCCACTGCGACCTCAACACCGAGCTCCTCGCGAATCTCACGCACGAGTGCCGCCTCGTCCGTCTCGCCCACCTCGACCTTGCCGCCGGCAAACTCCCAGGTGCCCGCATACGCGCCATAGCCGCGGCACGCGCCGAACACCTTGCCGTCTCGCAGGATTGCGCCCGCAACAACATCGATGTGCTTTCGTTCGCCCATGCCCTACTCCTTTTCACTCTTGGTCGCACGCAGAAAAAGCCGCGTGAGCTGCTCGCGCGGTTCTTTCCCCTGCGTGACAATCTCATAGACGGTTGTGGAGATGGGCAGATCGACACCATACTCCTTCGAAAGTGCCATAAGTGCCTCCGCCGTATACACCCCCTCGGCAATCTTGTGAAAGTCCCCTGCCGTGCCGCGCACAACGGCCTCGCCATAGCGTCGGTTGTTGCTGTGCGGGGAGAAGAGCGTCGCCTCGTAGTCCCCGAGATGCGAGAGCCCGTAGATCGTCTCACCGTCGCCGCCCATCGCGCGTACGAGCCGCACGAGTTCGCGCGTACCACGTGCCATGAGTGCACCTTTGAGGCTTCCGTAGTCGAGCCCGTCGAGCATCCCCGCAGCGAGCCCGACGACGTTCTTCGCCGCCGCACCGACCTCCGTGCCGAGCAGATCCTCGCCGTAGTAGAAGCGGATGAGCGGACTGCCGAGCACATCTACGAGCGTACGCAGAGCATCCCTGTCCTCGCCCGCGAGCACCATGCAGTTTGGAATCCCGCGCACGAAGTCCTGCACATGACCGGGACCGACCCAGACAATGGGCTTCACCTCCGCCCCGAGTTCCTCATGCACGACGGTTGTGAGACGCTTTCCCGTTCCGATCTCGATTCCCTTCATGCAAAGAATCACCGTTTTTTTTGTGAGATCCTCCCCCAGCCCCTGCGTGCGCAGGTCGCGGAGGAAGGAGCGCAGTGCCTGCGCGTGGATGGAGATCGTCACGATCTCCGCCGTCCGAATTGCCGTCGCCAGATCATCGGTCAGGCAGATGTCCTCGGGCATTGTCAGGAACTCATTCATCCGCGTGCCGCGCAGCTGTGCAAGATGCGCCGAGCCCGCGCGTCCCCAGAGCGTGACCGCATGCCCGACACGATGCGCATACCACGCATGAAAACTCCCCCAACGCCCACAGCCCAGTACGGATACTCTCATGATGATACCTCCACGCGGATGTTCAATAGATCGCGAATGACCGCCCCCGCCATAATCAGCCCTGCAGCAGAAGGCACAAAGGAAATGCTTGCAGGAACGCTGTTACGCCCTGCGGCGGGCTGCTCCTCCCCGATCGCGGGGGTACGCGGACGCTCGCGTGAGCAGACGACCCTCAGATGTGGGATGCCGCGCTCCTTCAGCTTCTTTCGCAGGATGCGCGCGAGCGGGTCGCCCGACGTTCGATAGATGTCTATAACCTCGAAGAGCGCAGGGTCAAGCTTGTTCGCCGCCCCCATGCTCGCGATGAGTGGAATGCCGCGCCGATAGCACTGCACGGCGAGGTCAATCTTTGCCGTCACCGTGTCCACGGCATCGAGCACATAGTCGTAGGGTTCGGGAAAGAACTGCTCCGCCGCCTCAGGCTGATAGAATGCGCGGATCTCACGCACCGCACAGGCTGGATTGATCGAGCGGATGCGGTGCGCCATCGTCTCCGTCTTTGCCGCGCCCACGGTCTCCGTCAGCGCGTGAATCTGTCGGTTGATGTTTGTCACATCGATCACATCATGGTCGACGAGCGTGAGGCTGCCAACCCCTGCGCGCGCCAGTGCCTCAACCGCATACGAGCCGACCCCGCCGATGCCGAAGACCGCCACGGACGCGCCCGCAAGACGTGCCAATGCTGCACTGCCGACGAGCATTTCCGTTCGCGCAAAACGCCGATCCCTCATGCACTTCCCCCTTATCCATTGCACGTCAAAGAGCTGCGGCGAAAGCATACACCTCCGCTGCAGCTCCTTTCCCACAAAAGTTATGCCTGTGTGCCGCTCACTTGACGACGAGCACGGGGCACTTCGACTGCTCCACGACGTACTGGCTGACACTGCCGAGCAGAACACCCTTCACCACGCCGAGACCGCGGCTGCCCATGACGATGAGATCGATGTCGTTCGTCTCTGCAAAGTCGAGGATGACCACTGCGGGCGAGCCCGTATCCGAGAACGACTCCTTTGCAACGCCTGCAGGCACCATCTCGAGCGCACGGTCAAGGATGACATTCCCCGCCTTCGTCACGGAGTCGAGGATCGCATCCGAGAGGACAGCGTTGATCGCGAGCTGATTGATGTTTGCAACATAGAGAAAGTTCAGCTTTGCACCACAGGTCTGCGCCAGCATCACCGCTTTCTCAATCGCACGGTCGGCACCCTCCGAGCCATCCACCGGCACCAAAATATTCTTCATCATGGCAGTTCCTCCTCACTTTACAGAACATGAACCATCTTCTTTGTTGTATTTATTCGCTAAATTCTGTCAAACTCCTTCTTTATTCCGACGATTATTCTGCACAACGAAAAAAAATTGACGTGCCCCACCGAAAATGATAGACTGACTCTACATATAAGTGAGTAAAGGGGCGCATATCATGGGAGAAGAACAGACCGTGCAGACAGAGGCGGAGGTTGCTCAGTCCACACGCATTTCGGACATCTACGCTGCAGCGAAGCGACTGGAAGGGATTGTGCGAAAAACACCGCTGATATACAGTGAGTTCTTCTCCGACATCTCCGGCAACGCCACCTATCTGAAGCTCGAAAATCTCCAGACGACAGGCGCGTTCAAGCTGCGCGGCGCATACAACCGCATCTCCATGCTCACAGAAGAGGAGAAGGCGCGCGGGGTCATCACAGCCTCAGCCGGCAACCACGCGCAGGGTGTCGCCTATGCTTCGCAAAAGCTCGGTGTAAACGCTGTGATCTGCATGCCCGCAACAACGCCGATCCTCAAGGTCGAGGCGACGCGTGCGCTCGGCGCAACGGTCATCCTCCATGGCAACGGATTTGACGATGCCTACACGCACAGCCTCGAGCTGCAAAAAGAAAAGGGCTATGTCTACATCCACCCGTTCAACGACCGCGATGTACTCGTCGGACAGGGCACAATTGCCCTCGAGGTGATTGACGCACTCAAGGATGTGGACGTGATCCTCGTCCCCATCGGCGGCGGCGGTCTTGCCTCGGGCGTTGCACTCGGCGCGAAGCTCGTCAATCCGCAGGTAAAGGTCATCGGTGTTGAGCCGGAAAATGCCGCGTGCATGAAGGCGGCACTCTCCTGTGGACGCACGATCACCCTGCCCTCTGCCGACACGGTTGCAGACGGCTGCGCCGTGCGGACGGCGGGCAACCTCACACTCGAGTTCTGCCGCCGCTATCTCGATGAGATCATCACGGTCTCGGAGATGGAGATCATGAGCGCACTGCTCTCTCTCATCGAGAAGCACAAGCTCATCGCCGAGGGCGCAGGTGTACTCTCCCTCGCCGCACTGAATAAACTGCGCATGAAGGACAAAAAGGTCGCGGTCCTCATCAGCGGCGGCAACATCGACATCTCCACGATTTCCGCACTCATCTCGAAAGCGCTCATCTCACGCGGCAGAGTGTTCCGCTTCTCCGTCCAGCTGCCGGACAAACCGGGGCAGCTCCTGACGGTCGCGCAGATCCTCACAGAGCAGGATGCGAACGTCATCCGCCTCGACCACGATCAAACGATGGTAACGGACAGCTTTCAGAAGGTACAGCTCACTGTCACAGTCGAGGCACACGGACAGGAGCACATCGACCGTATCGTCGCGGCACTTGCGGCGAACGGATTTGAAATCAACAAGATATACTGACCATAAGAAAGGATTTTTCAGCGTATGACATCCGCCCCGATGAAATGTATCGATCAGGATACGGCACAGCATCTCGCCGATCTCTTCAAGACCCTCGGCGATCCGACCCGTATCAAGATCCTCTCCCTCCTTGCGGCGGCAGAGGAACTGCGCGTCTACGACATTGCGGACGGTCTCGAAATGGGACAGTCCGCCATCTCCCATCAGCTGCGCGTCCTCCGCACCGCCCGCCTCGTCAAGTTTCGGCGCGACGGCAAGGAGGTACTCTACTCGATTGACGACGATCATGTGCTGAAACTCCTCAGCCAAGGACTTGAGCATGTGCAGCACGCATAATACAAAGTGAAAGGATGTTGTTCCATGAAACGCCGCCTCTTCCTCTGCACCGGCATTGCACTCATGCTTGCCGCAAGTACGGCGTTTGCCTCCCCGACTCTACGCGCGGGTTCGCATGGGCATGACGTACTCGTTCTCCAACAGGCACTTCAGAAAGCAGGCTACAAAATCAAGACTGCGGACGGTGTCTTTGGCAAGGAGACGGAACGTGCCGTCGCCGAGTTCCAGCGCGACAGCAAGATCAAGATCACGGGCGTAGTCAACAACGCGACGTGGCGTGCACTCAAGGAGCTTCCCGCAAAGAAGACATGGGGCATTGATGTCCCGCCGCCCGCAGCGAAAAACCAGCCGCTCGCGCCGAACGGCAAGCCCATCCTGCCCGCAAGCAAGGTCTCTGATGTCATCAAGACGGCAAAGTCGTACATGGGAACGCCCTATGTATTCGGGGGGACAACGCCGAAGGGCTTTGACTGCTCCGGCTACCTCCAATACGTCTTTCAAAAGCACGGCATTTCCATTCCACGCACAGCAGATGAGCAGTACAAGCTCGGTCTCCGAACAAAGAGTACAAAGGAACTCGTGCCCGGCGACCTCGTTTTTTTCGAAACGTACGAGAAGGGTGCATCCCACTGCGGCATCTACCTCGGCAAGGACGAGTTCATCCATGCCTCCACGAGCAAGGGCGTGCGTGTCGATGCGCTGTCGAACGACTATTGGAAGCCACGCTTTCTCGGCGGCAAGCATATTGTGAAATAGGTTGACTTTTCCCTGATCGCTCATTATAATAGGGCGATATCGGGATGTAGCGCAGTTTGGTAGCGCGCTTGCTTTGGGAGCAAGATGTCGCAGGTTCGAATCCTGTCATCCCGACCACTCACTGCGCCTGTAGCTCAGTTGGATAGAGCAACGGCCTTCTAAGCCGTGGGTCGAGGGTTCGAATCCCCCCAGGCGCACCATTTGATATGAATGCTGCCGCTAACCTCATTGGTTGACGGTGGCTTTTCTTTTGCGTTTACAGTCGGATACTTGACAAAGACTGCAAAGACCGTTAAAATACTCTCAATGTCGGGATGTGGCTCAGCTTGGTAGAGCGCATCGTTCGGGACGATGAGGTCGCAGGTTCAAATCCTGTCATCCCGACCATCTTCATACAATATGAGCCGGAGCCTTGGGGAAGGGTCGCCGGCATTTTTATTTTGGAGGTAGGGATATGGGAGACAAATGCACGCGCTGCAGCTGGGTCAAATTGGATGATCCCATCTATGTGAAGTACCATGACGAGGAGTGGGGCGTTCCGCTCCACGATGACCGCGCACTCTATGAACTCTTCATCCTTGAGACGTTTCAGGCAGGTCTTTCATGGGCGACGATCCTGCACAAGCGTGAGAACTTTCGCCGTGCCTACGAGGGGTTTATCCCTGAGCGTGTCGCAGCGTTCGATGCAGCAAAGGTCGAGGAACTAATGCAGGATGCGGGGATTGTGCGCAACCGCCGCAAGATCGAGGCGAGCATTGTGAACAGCCGCATCTTCCTCGACATCGTGCGCGAGTTTGGCTCGTTTGACCGCTATATCTGGGGTTTTACGGGTGGAAAACCCGTGCGCGAGAGCTGCGAACTGCGCACAACCTCACCGCTCTCTGACAAGGTGTCGAATGACCTCAAGAAACGCGGCATGCGATTCGTCGGCTCGACCTGCATCTACTCGACACTGCAGGCGATTGGTGTGCTTGCGGCGCATACGGATGCGTGTGATTGGAGCAAGTCATGACACACACGGGCGATCCGCGTCTCGCAGCCCTGCGTGCCGCCTTCCCCTTCACCGTCCCCATCCTCGCCGGTTTTCTCTTTCTTGGGCTTGCCTACGGCATCTATACGAACGTCTCGGGCTTCTCGTTCTGGTACCCTATGGCGATGAGTGCGCTCATCTTTGGCGGCTCGCTCGAATTCATCGCGACGGCACTCCTGCTGAGTCCGTTTGCCCCTCTGCAGACCTTCCTGCTCGCGCTAATGGTGCAGGGGCGGCACATCTTCTACGGCATCCCCATGTTTGAAAAATATCGCGGCACAGGCTGGAAAAAGCCATACCTCATCTACGGCATGTGTGATGAGTCGTTCTCCATCAACTACACGGCGAAGGTTCCGCAGGATATCGATACGGGCTGGTTTATGTTCTTTGTGACCCTGCTGAACCAGATCTACTGGGTCGCGGGCGCATCCATCGGTGGACTGGTCGGCACGCAGCTCCCCATCAATACGGAGGGCATTGAGTTCGCAATGACAGCTCTCTTCGTTGTCATCTTTATTGAACAGTGGCTGAACGATCCGCAGCACTATACGGGAATCCTCGGACTTGCAGCTGCAGGCATCGCACTCGCCGTCTTTGGGCGTGAGGCTTTTATGCTCCCGACCATGTTCATCATTCTCGCGGGATGCCTCGCACTGCGCCCCTTCATCGAAGGGAGAGAGACGCCATGACGTTCACTGAGCAGTGTATTACCATCGGGCTCTGTGCGCTTGCGAGTGTACTCACGCGCGCACTCCCCTTTCTCCTGCTCTCGGAGAAGAAGCCGACACCGCCTATGGTTCGCTATCTCGGCAACGTCCTCCCGGCTGCCGTCTTTGGAATGCTTGTCGTCTACTGTCTCAAGGACACAACATTGTTCAGCGGAAATCACGGTCTGCCGGAGCTTGCAGGTATCCTTGTGACGGCGATGCTGCATCTGAAATATCGTCAGATGCTTCTCTCGATTGGAGGAGGTACGGCGGTCTATATGCTCCTGATTCAATGCGTATTCATCCCATAAAAAAATTCCCCTTTATGGGGAATTTTTTTATGGTTACATATAGTCATCCGCCGTGCGAGTCTTTGCCTTCTTGCCAAAACCAAGCATACGCGAGATGCGGTCAACAATAACATAGAACACGGGAATGAGGAAAATCCCAAGAACGGTGGCAAAGAGCATACCGCCGACAACGGCCACGCCCATGCCGTTACGCGCTGCAGCGCCCGCACCGGATGCCATGCAGAGAGGCAGACAGCCGATGATGAACGCGAACGAGGTCATGAGAATCGGACGGAGACGCAGCCCCGCCGCCTGAATCGCCGCTTTGAGTGGATCCATGCCGCGATCGACACGGATCTTTGCGAACTCGACAATCAGGATCGCATTTTTGGCTGCAAGACCAATGACCATGATGACACCGATCTGCATATAGACGCTGTTCTGATAACCCGCCGCAGGAATCCCAATCGTACCGAAGATCGTTGCGAGGATGTACTCGGAGAAGAGTGCCCCGAAGATACCCGTCGGTACCGTGAAGAGCACGGCAAACGGTACGCTCCAGCTCTCATAGAGTGCTGCAAGGCAGAGGAAGACGAAGACAAGACAGAGGGCAAGCACCTGCATGGTCGAATCCGCCGACTTCTGCTCCTCGCGGCTCTGCCCCGACCACTCGATGCTGAATCCGGAGCCAGTGTGCTTCTGGACAATCTCGGTGATGGCTTTCATCGCCTCACCCGAGCTGTAGCCTGCCCCCGCACTGCCTTGAATCTGGATGGAACGTGCACCGTTGAAGCGACTGATCTGCGTCGGTCCCGTGGTAAGTTTGGGCCTGAGCAGCGTATCAAGCGGCACCATGCCGCCCTGCGAGTTCTTGACAAAGACGAACTTCGCCGCCTCCGCCTCAGTGCGATAGGTCACGTCAGACTGCAGGACGACCTTATAGGTGCGCCCGAACTGGTTGAAGTCATTGACCTCATAGCCGCCGAAGTTGACCTGCAGTGCCGTGAATACATCCGAGAGCTGAACGCCGAGGTTCTTGACCTTTTCGCGGTCGATCTCATACTGATAGCTCGGTGCGTTGATCTTAAACGTCGAGCGCACGCCCCGCAGCTCGGGGCGCGTATTCGCCTCGGCAAGAATCGCATTCACGATGTCGTTGAGCTCGGTGTCGGAATGACCGGTCATGTCCTGCAGCTGGAGCGACCAGCCGCCGACATTGCCGAGCCCCGGCAGCGCGGGCGGATTGATAGCGATGACGAGAGCCTCGGGTGCCTCCATCGCGCCGACGCGGAACATCGTGCCGACCGCAGCGGCAACGGACTCAGCGAGCCCTGCACGCTGCGACCAGTCCTTCATGCCGACGAACACGACGGCACCGTTGGAGTTTGCACCACCCGCGAGGATGTCGAAGCCGTTAATGGACATGACAGCACTCTGCCCCTTGATCTCGCGCTGTGCCGCCTGCTGAATCTTGTCCACGGTCTTCTGTGTCTGATTCGTGGACGTACCCGGCGGCAGCTGAATCGCAACCATCAGGTAGCCCTGATCTTCCTCAGGGACAAACGTCGATGGCAGATTCCGATAGATGATCGCCGTCAGCCCGCAGACGATGAGCAGGAAGATGACGGCAATTTTCGATTTGCGGATGAACTTGCTGACGATGCCGACATAGCCCTTGCGCGTCGCATCGAACCAGTTGTTGAATCGGTCAAAGAAACGGTCGAGTACGCTCTTTGTCCCATTCTCCTTCTTGGGCTTCAGCATCAGCGCGCAGAGTGCCGGGGTCAGCGACAGCGCGACGAAGGCGGAAATCGCCATCGAGATTGCAATCGTGAGCGCAAACTGCTTGTAGAGCACGCCCATCATGCCGCCGAGGAAGGAAACGGGGACAAAGACTGCTGCAAGCACGAAGGCAATCGCGACAACAGGCCCCTGCACCTCGGACATCGCACGCTCCGTCGCATCAATCGGCGAAAGCCCACTCTCCATATGATGCTCGACGTTCTCGATGACGACGATCGCATCGTCGACAACGAGGCCGATTGCAAGCACCATCGCAAAGAGTGTCAGCGTATTGATGGAGAAATCCAGCAGGACAAACGCGCCAAACGTACCGATAAGGGACACAGGCACGGCGAGCAGCGGGATGAGCGTCGCGCGCCAACTCTGCAAAAAGAGGAAGATGACGAGCACGACGAGCAGCAGTGCCTCGAGGAAGGTATGCACAACCTCCTTGATGGATGCGTTGATGTAGTCCGTGCTGTCAAAGACCGACTTCATCTTGAGGCCGGGCGGGAAGGTCTTCTCCGCCTCCTCGAGGATCTTGCGCACCTCCGCAAGGGTAATCATCGCATTCGCATCGGAGGTCAGCTGAATGCCGAAGCCGACGGCGGGATAGCCGTTAAATTTCGCAACAATATTATTTTGACGCTGTCCCGGCTCAATGCGTGCGACATCCTTCAGACGGATGAAAGAACCATCCTTGCCTGAGGCGATGATGACGTTGCCAAACTCCTCGGGAGTCGTAAGTCGCCCCTGCACCTTGCCTGTGAACTGCTTCTCCTGCCCGTTCTGCGTCGGCATACCGCCGACCGTACCGGCAGGAGCCTGTACGTTCTGCTCGTTGATTGCCTTTGTAATGTCCGAAACAGTCAGTCCGAGCTCAGCGAGGCGGTCAGGGTTCATCCAGACGCGCATTGCATAGTCGGCACCGAATACCTGCACCTCGCCCACGCCGCTGACGCGCTTGATCGCATCGAGGAAGTAGAGCGTTGCATAGTTCTTCATAAAGGCGCGGTCATATGTACCGTCCTCGGAGTACAGTGAGACGAAGTACGCCATCTGTCCCGAGGATTTGCGCGTTGTAACGCCCGCCGCTTGCACGGAGGATGGCAGGCTGGCATTTGCACCCGCCGCATTGTTCTGCACCTTGACGGCATCCATATCGCCGTCCGTGCCGACATCGAACGTAACAGAGAGGCTGTAACGCCCCGTATCATCAGAGGTGGAGCTCATATAGTCCATCCCCTGCGTACCGTTGATCTGCTCCTCGATAACCTGCGCCACCGTCTCATTGACAACGGCAGCACTTGCGCCCGTATAGTTTGCCGACACCGCAACCGTTGGCGGCGAGATCTGCGGATACTGCGCGATTGGCAGTGAGAGTCCCGCGATCGTACCGATAATGACGATCATCACCGCAATGACAATCGCAAAGATCGGTCGATGGATGAAAAATTTTGCCAAAGGATCTCCTCCTTACTTCGCGGGCGTGAGCTCACGCGTGTTAAAGTTGGAGGTATCCCCCTCAAGTGAGAATCCCATCTCATCCGGCGTCACCATCGTCACAGCAAGATCGCCGCCTTCCTGAAGCGTAGTCAGTCCCTCAACCACGACAATGTCCGATGTGTCGAGACCGTCCTTGACGATGTAGTAGCTGCCAATCTTATCACCAAGCGTGATGGTGCGGGCAACCGCCTTGTTGTCCTCTCCTACGAGCATGACAAAGGACTTACCGAGGAGCTGCTGGACAGCGCGCTCGGGGACGAGTGTTGCATTCGGGAGCGTATCCCCGATGAGGGTGACACGCGCGAACATGCCTGGCATGAGCAGTCCGTCCGGATTGTCAAAGAGAGCCTTGACCGTAAGCGTGCCCGTCTGTGCGGTCAGTGCGCGGTCAGAGGTGACAATATGTCCGATGATCGGATACTTTGAGCCGTTCGAGAGTGTCAGCTCCACCACGACCGCACCGATGCCGCCCGTCTTTGCCGCCTGCTCCACAAAGTCCAGATACTCGTTCTCCGAAAGGCTGAACTGGGCAAAGATCGGGTTCGATGTGCCCATTGAGACAAGGGTTGTCGTGCCCGCCGAGACAAATGTGCCCATTGCCACATCATCCACGGAGAGCTGTCCCGACATGGGGGCATAGATGACCGTATCGTCAAGGTTTTCCTGTGCCTGACGCACGAGAGCCGCATTTGCCGCAACGACAGCCTCATAGGCATTCACCTGCGCCTGCTGCGTGGCGAGTGTCTGCTCGGACACCGCCGCACTCGCATAGAGCTGCTGATAGCGAGCGAGATCCGTGCGTGCATTGTTCAGTGTGGCCTCGGACTGTGCGAGGGTCGCCTGTGCCTGAAGGAGTGCGCTCTCGTACTGGCGGGAGTCGATGCGGTAGAGCGGCTGCCCCGCCGAGACGAACTGTCCGCCCACAATGTATTTTTCCACGATATTGCCGGAGACACGGGAGCGGATCTGCACCTCATCCGTGCCCATGATCTGCCCTGCATAGACATGCGTGAGAGGCGTATCCTGACGCAGGACATTCATTGCCTTGACGGCCGTCGGACGCGCGCCGCCCGCTTGCTTGCCACCGCAGCCGGACAGAAGTGTTCCAAGCACGAAGATCGCAGCGATGAGAACGCCAAGACCTCTTTTGTTCTCAAACAAATAAAAAACCTCCTCTTTCCCATTCCCTTGCTACTGTTTTCAAACACATGGATGAAGAAGGGCAGGTGTCCGCATGGACTCCCTGCCATAACAAAATTATATTATCGAAGCAGAGAAAAAATGTCAAGAAATGATATCCTCTGCACCGTGAAGTTTATGTGGTTTTAAGGAAGCACCGATGCGTTCAGCCATGCATGATCCGATGAAGTGCCGCCGCTGCCGCCTGTTGCTCCGCCTCTTTCTTGCTGCGGCCTGTCCCCTCTCCCATTGCCTCTCCCGCAATGAGGACACGCGTGGTAAAGCGTTTATCGTGGTCGGGGCCGCTCTCACCGATCAGCTCATAGGAAATGCTCACATGGCGTTTCTGCTGGACTTGCTCCTGCAATGCGGTCTTATAGTCATGCGATACATGACTGCGTCGAACAAGCGTTGCCTCGGAAGCAAGCTGACGCGCAACGTAGTCCTGCGCCGTCTCCCAACCACGATCCAGATAGACCGCACCGATGACCGCCTCGAACGCATTCTCAAGATTGTTCTGTCGGTCTGCACCACCGCCGAGCAGTTCCCCTCGTCCGAGCCGCAAATAGCTGCCGAGATCAAGCTGCCGCGCAAGCCGCGCCAGCGTCTCACTCTGGACGAGACTCGCACGCATCTTTGTGAGTTCTCCCTCAGTACAGTCCGGAAAGCGCACATACAAATAGGTGCTGGAGGCAAGCTCCAGCACGGCATCGCCCAGAAATTCCAGACGTTCGTTATGCGTTATGGCATCCTTCTTTTCGTTTGTATATGAAGGATGCGTCAGAGCCTCATCCAAAAGAGAGAGGTCATGAAAAGAAACACCTATTTGTTCAGAAAGACGCACAAGTTCTGCGCGTCTTTCCTCTGTCATTTCATATGTCATTGTTTTACTTCTGATACTTCTTGACGACGAGACAGGCATTGTGCCCACCGAAGCCAAAGGAGTTCGAGATCGCCGCACGCACGGTCTTGGCACGAGACTGATTCGGCACATAGTCGAGATCCAGCCCCTCATCCGGCGTATCATAGTTGATCGTCGGAGGGAGCATATCGTTTTCGACGGCCATGGCGGCAGCAATCAGCTCGACGCTGCCCGCTGCACCAAGGAGATGTCCCGTCATGGACTTAATCGATGAAACAGCCACATCCTTTGCGGCCGCCCCCCAGACCGTCTTGATCGCCTCTGTCTCACAGAGATCATTCATATGCGTGGAGGTGCCATGTGCATTGATATAGTCGACATCCTCGGGTTTAAGACCGGCATCATTCAGCGCAAGCCGCATACACTTCGCCTGATATTCGCCATGCGGCGCGGGGCTCGTAATGTGATAGCCGTCCGAATTGGAGCCATAGCCGACAAGCTCGGCATAGATATGTGCGCCGCGCGCCTCCGCGTGTTCAAGCGTCTCAAGTACGACAAGACCCGCGCCCTCGCCCATAACGAAACCCGAGCGGTTCTTGTCAAACGGGCGTGACGCATGCGCAGGATCATCGTTGTGATCCGTGCAAAGAGCCTTCATCGCCGCGAAGCCCGCACTTGCCGCCTCGGAAATACTCGCCTCCGTGCCGCCCGCGACCATAACGTCCGCTTCGCCGCGTTGCATAACGCGATAGGCATCGCCAATGCAGTTCGCACCTGTCGCACACGCCGTCACGACACAGGAAACAGGCCCATGCAGACCGTAGTTGATCGCGACCTGCCCCGCCGCCATATTGGCAATCATCATCGGGATAAAGAAGGGGCTGACACGCTCGGGCCCCTTGTCAAAAAGACGCTCATAGGTGCTGTGCATCGTCTCAATGCCGCCAATACCCGCACCGACATACGCACCGATACGGTCACGATCCTCTTTGTCAAGGTCAAGACCCGCATCCGCGATCGCCATACCTGCCGACACAACAGCAAACTGGGCATAGCGATCCATGCGCTTTGCCTCTTTCTTGTCGATGTAACCGTCAATGCTAAAGTCCTTGACCTCGCCCGCAATCTGCGCAGCATACCGCGCTGCATCAAAGCGGGTGATACGATCAATGCCGTTTTTCCCCGCAAGCAATCCTGACCAAAAAGCGTCTTTGCCAATGCCGATCGGCGTGATCGGGCCAACCCCCGTGACGACAATTCTCTTCTTCAAACCAACCGACTCCTTTCCTAGCGCTCTCACCCTAGTTCGCTGCCTCAAGCTGCTGCTTCAGCTCCTCAAATATCTCATGAACACTCAAAATACGATCGATGCGCGGCATGAACTCGCCCGTAAAAACAAGTCCCGTTTCGAGATCACCCTGCTGCGCACGCGATAGTGCGCGAATAATGCAGAAGTGATGGTCGCACTGCTTCAGGCAGCGGTCGCAGACCGTCGGTGGAACGGGACCGTCCATAATCCGTTTCGAAAAGGGGGTGCGTACGGCACGTCCCGGCAACCCCACGGGACTATGGATGATGACGATATCGTCCTTCTTGGATTTCAGATAGTACTGTTTAAGCGAAGGTGCCGCATTGGACTCCAGACACGCGGCAAAGCGCGAACCGAGCTGTACGCCATCTGCGCCCATCTTGTGCAGGTCGGCAATATCCTGCCCCGTCAGAACACCGCCGGCTGCAAAGATCGGAATCTTTACCGCCGCGCGGACATCGGAGATAATATTGCGTACGGACTGATCTGTCCCCAGGTGTCCGCCCGCTTCCTTGCCCTCGACAATGACAGCCGCCGCACCAAGCTTTTCGGAGATCTTCGCCAGCTTTGGTGTAGAGACAATCGGTACAATGGGCGTACCGGACTCCTTGCCGAGCTGGAACATATCGCGGGAGAATCCTGCCCCCGCAACCACGAGGTCAATGCCCTCGTCAATCGCAATTTTAACGGCATCGGAGAAGTCGCTCGCCGCAACCATCTCGTTAATGCCGATGATCCCATTGGGAGAAAGAGCGCGCGCAAGCCGAATCTCGTATCGCAGCTCCTTCGGCTTCATGCCGGAGGCCGCGATGAGTCCGATTCCGCCCTCGTTGGCAGCAGCGGCTGCAAGCCGCGCCGTTGTAATGCGGATCGCCATACCGCCCTGAATGATGGGGACGGTGGCAACTTTGTTGCCAATCCTCACCTCGGGTAGTCTCATATAAGCCCTCCAATCGGGAGAGTGTGCCTCACAGCAGGCTCGTGTTCCTCAAACACAGTGCTCTCCACAAGAGATTTATCCCTCATGGGCAGGAGTTTCCCTGCCCATTGAGGCGTATCTGTATGACAGCAGGGCACAGCAGCCCTGATTGTATGCAAAGTTATAGGAATCGCTGATAAAATGAAGTCCGTCAGATTGGCGTAGATTTTTCGTCCGAACAAGGAGGCAAACCGGACGCATAGCCAAAGCTATGTGGAGGATTTGCCGACACAGTGCGGGCAAAAAAGATGCGTCAAGATGATGCGGCTGAATTTATCAGTGCTTCCATAGTGCCTTTTGAGAAAAATCCCGTGCGCCTGAGCTGTCACGGGATTTCCCTAAAAGACCAGTTTTGTGCACAAATGCGATTGTTATCGCTGCGCTTTACTTATTCTGATCGATGTAATTGACGACATCCTGAACCGTCTTAATCTTCTCAGCAGCCTCGTCGGGGATTTCTACATTGAACTCCTCCTCGAAAGCCATGATGAGCTCAACGATATCGAGAGAATCTGCTCCAAGATCGTCAATGAAGGTGGACTCGAGTGTGACTTCATCAGCCTCCGAGCCAAGCTGTTCCACGACGATGTCGCGAACCTTGTCAAACGTTGCCATGCGTGTTCACCTCCTTTAATAGATTGATTGTATGCTACATAACCATGCCGCCGTCTACATTCAGCGTCTGGCCGGTAATGTACGATGCCGCATCACTCACAAGGAAGAGTACGGCATCGGCAACATGCTCCGGTTTGCCGAGTGATCCGAGAGGGATGCTCTCGACAAGCTTTTCGCGAATGCTGTCCTTTAGGACAGCCGTCATATCGGTGTCAATGAAGCCGGGGGCAATGACGTTGACTGTAATCCCGCGCGGCGCAAACTCCTTTGCCGCAGCCTTTGAGAAGCCGATCACACCCGCCTTTGCGGCTGCGTAGTTCGTCTGCCCCACGTTGCCGATTTCACCAACCACGGAGGAGAGATTTACGATACGCCCACTGCGCTGCTTCGTCATGAGTTTCGCAGCAGCTTTCGTGCAGGCATAAATCCCCTTGAGGTTCGTGCTGATCACCGCATCGAAGTCCTCATCCTTCATGCGGATGAGCAACGTATCACGCGTAATGCCCGCATTGTTGACAAGAATGTCAAGTCCTCCGAGTTCCTCGTGCACGCGCGAAACCATCTCAGCTGCAGCACTACTGTCAGAGACATCTGTCTGAACGAGGACTGCCGTGCCGCCCTGTGCCTCAATGATGGATTTGACTTCCTCTGCGGCAGCCTGATTCCCCGCATAGTTGATGGCGACCTTCGCCCCCTCCTGTGCAAGGCGGATGGCGATTGCACGCCCAATGCCACGGGAGCCGCCCGTAACAAGAGCAACTTTGCCCTCAAGAAGCATGTTATCCTCCTTCATTTCAACCGAACTCATTTAATCATTACTTCTTTAGTGTGTCAAGTGTTTTTTGGAGGGATTCGAGATTCTCGACGTTCAGGCTCTTCAAGCCCTTGTCGATACGCTTGTTGAACCCCGCAAGGGTCTTACCGGGACCGCATTCGACATAGGTATCCGCACCGAAGTCACGCATGGTATTTACACACGCGATCCAACGCACGGGGTGATCCGCCTGTGCGACGAGGTTCTCCTTGATCTCTGCCGCCGTCTGCTGGAGACCGCCCGTATAGTTCGAGACCACGGGGAATGCTGCGTCATGCAGCTCCACCTTGTCGAGCTCCGCCGCGAGTTTCTTTGCAGCGGGCTCCATCAGCGTCGAGTGGAACGGTGCGGAGACCGGCAGAATAACCGCCTTCTTCGCCCCCTTTTCCTGCAAGTACTGAACCGCCGTCTCCACGCCCTTTGCCGTGCCCGCGATAACAGTCTGACCGGGACAGTTGAAGTTGACAGCCTGAACAGCCCCCGCAGAGCTTGCTTCGTCACAAACAGAGATGATTGTCTCATCGTCGAGACCAATAACCGCCGCCATCGCCCCCTCACCCACGGGAACAGCTTCCTGCATATATGCACCGCGCTTGTGAACGAGCAGGACGGCATCCTGGAACGACAGCACACCTGCTGCAACGAGTGCCGCATACTCACCGAGGCTGTGCCCCGCTGCGATCTCGGGCTCGATCCCCTCCGCACGCAGGAGTTCTGCGGCGATGACCGCCACCGTGAGGATCGCGGGCTGCGTATGCTCGGTCAGCTGCAGCTGATCGGCAGGACCCTCGAAACAAAGCTTGCTGATGGAGTAGCCCAGAGCCTCATCCGCCTCTGTAAAACGCTTCTTTGCAAGGTCATAGGTATCGAAAAAATCCTTCCCCATCCCGACAACCTGTGCTCCCTGACCGGGGAACAGAAATGCACGTTTTCCCATCGTGATCCCCCTCACTCACAGGTCTTGCGTGCGGCATCGATTGCGCTCGGAAGACCGCTGACGATGTCCTCAATGATCTGTGCAACCGGCTTAATATCCGAGAGCATACCCGAGATCTCACCGATCATAACAGATCCATTGTCGACATCCCCCTCATGCGTTGCGCGGTGCAGGCTGCCGACACCAAGCTGCTCGAGCTCCTCGTTCGATGCGCCGGCCGCCTCCATCTCCTCATATTTGCGCGAGAGCTTGTTCTGAAGCACGCGTGCGGGGTGTCCGAGCGAACGCCCTGTGACGACGGTCGAGCGATCCTTTGCCTTGAGTACTGCGTTCTTATAGTTCGGGTGCGCGATGCACTCCTCGCTCAGAACAAAGCGAGAGCCCATCTGGATCGCCTGTGCGCCCAGTGCAAACGCCGCCGCCATACCACGCGAATCGCCGATGCCGCCCGCACCGATAACGGGGACATCTACAGCATCAACGACCTGCGGCAGGAGCGCCATTGTCGTAATCTCGCCAATATGACCGCCGGACTCCGTCCCTTCTGCGATTACGGCATCCACGCCCGTACGCACGAGACGGCGTGCGAGTGCGACCGACGCAACCACAGGAATGACCTTTGAACCGATCTCCTTGAGTGCCGGCACATACTCGCCGGGATTCCCCGCGCCCGTTGTGATGACGGGAACGCGCTCCTCGAGCACGACCTGCATGACCTCCTTGACAAAGGGGCTCATGAGCATGACATTTACACCGAAGGGCTTGTCCGTCCAGCCCTTGACCTTGTGAATCTCATTGCGGAGTGCATCGGGCGGCATATGGCCGGCACCGATCAGACCAAGTCCCCCCGCATTGGAAACAGCAGAAGCAAGTTCGGCTGTGCCGATCCATGCCATGCCACCTTGGAAGATTGGATACTTGATGCCAAGCATCTGACAGATCGGATTGTGTTCAAACATTAACCGTTTTCCTCCTTCGCCCACTTCATAATACACGATGCCCATGTAAGTCCCGCGCCGAAACCTGCGAGGGCGATGTTGTCTCCCTTTTTGAACTGCTGCGCGTGCGCCGCCTCCGCAAGGGCGACAGGGATGGATGCGGCAGACATATTGCCGTAGCGATGAATATTTATAATAACTTTGTCCATCGGCATGTCAAGTCGCTTGGCTGCCGCCTGGATAATACGGATATTCGCCTGATGTGGAACGAGATAGTCTAGCTCCTCCCGCTGCATTCCAGCTCGTTCGAGGGAGGTCTCCACTGTCCGCCCCATGACCTTGGTTGCAAAGCGAAAGACCGCTTTGCCGTCCATGTGGACGAAATTAAGCCGCTGTTCAATGGTCTCGGGTGTCACAGGACAGAGGCTTCCACTCGACGGGATATCGAGTGCATCGCCGCCTGAACCATCGCTGCCGAGATCAAAGGAGCGGATTCCATAGCCCTCCTCAACGGGGCCGAACACAGCCGCACCCGCGCCGTCTCCGAAGAGGACACAGGTGTTGCGATCCTGCCAGTCAATTACCTTGGACAGGGTCTCACCGCCGATCACAAGAACGTGACGGTAGATGCCGTTCTCAATGAACTGCGTCGCAATCGAGGCGGCATAAACAAAGCCGGAACACGCTGCCGAAAGATCGAACGCCGCCGCCCTCTCCGCCCCGAGGCGGTCTTGAAGCACACACGCCGTCGACGGTATGATGCGATCCGACGTAAGGGTTGCCATGATGATCAGATCGAGGTCTGCGGCATCCACGCCTGCGTCGGCGAGAGCCATCTCCGCTGCGTGCTGCGCGAGCACAGAGACCGGTTCTCCGTCGGCTGCGATCCGCCGCTCATGGATGCCCGTACGTTCAACGATCCAGGCATCATTTGTCTGAACCATCTTCTCCAGGTCAAAGTTCGTCAGCACCCGCTCCGGAACGTAGTAGCCCGTTCCGAGGATGCCTGCACTGATCTTAGGCACGACTGATCTCCCCCTCCTTTGCCAGAGCATCACGGATCTGATCCAACACTTTCCCATTCACATAATCTACTGTCACACCAATCGCGCTTGCGACAGATTTGGCATCCGACGAGCCGTGACCGATCACGCAGCAGCCATTCACACCGAGCAGCGGTGCGCCACCGTACTCCCTGACATCAAGACGCTTGCCAAGGCGTCGGAGTGTTGGCATGAGGAGCAGGGCACCGAGTTTCGCCATCAGTCCTGCCCCGCGAATCTCCTCACGAATGAGCCCCAGAATTGTTTTTGCGAGCCCCTCCGCAAATTTTAGCACAACATTCCCGACAAATCCATCACAAATGACGACATCAAAGTTTCCCTTCGGAACATCACGCCCCTCGGCATTGCCACAAAAATGAATGTTGGGCTCTGCCTTGAGCAGAGGATAGGTCTCCTTCGCCTGCTCGTTCCCTTTCGTCTCCTCCTCACCGATGTTGAGAAGGCCGACACGCGGATGCTCGATGCCAAAAACATACTGTGCATAGAGCGACCCCATAACTGCACTCTGTACGAGATGCTCCGGTTTTGAGTCAACGTTTGCGCCCGAATCGAGCATGAGCGTCACACCATCGGGAGTCGGCATCGGCGTTGCAATCGACGGACGTCCGACACCGCGGATGCGATGCAGGATCAATTGTGCCGCAGCCACTGCCGCCCCCGTCGATCCTGCCGAAAACACCGCATCACAGGTCCCCTCCTTGACAAGGCGTGTCGCAACAACAACGGAGGAATCCTTCTTTGAGCGCACCGCCTCTGCGGGATGCTCGTTCATACCGATGACCTCGGAGGCATGAACGATAGAGATGCGCAGAGCCTCAATATCCACATCGGCGAGCTCCGCGCGTATCTGCTGCTCATCGCCGATCAGCACGATCTCACAGTCAAATTTCTTTGCCGCCTCCACCGCGCCCCGCACAATCTCTTTGGGTGCAAAATCTCCGCCCATCGCATCGACCGCTATACGCATCCTGCACTCCCTTCCCCCAACCTTTGTTACTGTTGTAAAGATACCACGATAAACTTCGCGCGGAAAACCTCTTTATCCTCTCGATAGGTCTTGACCCAGACGAAAATTTTATTGCCTCGCTTTTTTACAATCTCTGCGTGTGCGATGACCGTATCCCCCTTTTTGATCGGGGTCTTGTACTTCACGTTGGCGACACCGGTCATCGCAATGGGTGCATCGATGATTGCGAGTGCAAGCGAATTCGCCTGTGAGAAAAGTGCCGTACCGCGTGCGATCTCCGAATCCGCAAAAATGAGATCGTCCGTAACCCTGAGGGCCGATGTGCCCCGCACACCAAGTTCGAGGGAGAGGAGGTCGCCGATCACCTCCGTATGCGGGATAGCGCGTACCTTCTCGCGCGCATTCTCCGCGAGCGTACGCACGCGGGCGCGAAGTTCGGGGATGCCGAGCTCGGTGCGGTCAAGCCGTACTGTCTGCACACTCACAGCCAGTTTTTTTGCGAGTGCCTCGTCCGTCAAGAACGGCTCTTTCCGCACTGCCATGACTAACGTCTCCTGCCGCCGTCTCTTTTTTTCCGTCATCGCGTCACCCCTCCCCCGCACTCATGTATGCCTACGGCAATCATAAATTTATTGTTTTAGTACCTGCTGCTATCAATATGAAAGCATTATACTAGGTACTAAAAAGAATTGCAAGAGAATTGGATTAAAAATAAAAGAGCTGCTGCAAAAAGTCGATCGACTTCCTGCAACAGCTCCGATGGTTCTCATTCAGCCGCCTCGGCCACAGGCTTTCCGTCATAGTAACCGCACTCCATGCACACATGATGCGGGAGCTTCGGCTCATGACACTGCGGGCACGATACATAGTGCGGTGCTTCGAGCTTCCAGTTTGCGCGGCGACGGTCGCGACGCGCTTTCGAGGTCTTTCTCTTTGGTACTGCCACTTTGGATACACCTCCTTAATCGTTTTTGAGTAGGCTTTCTAAAGCCGCCAGTCGGGGATCAGGTACGAACGAATCGCAGTCACACGTCCCCTCATTCAGGTTCTGCCCGCAGACCGGACAGAGCCCCTTGCAGTCAGACTTACACAGCTCACGCAGCGGCTCAGCCACAAGGAGGGTATCACGCACGAGGTCATCTAAAACAATGGATTCGCCATCATAGAGCGCAGCCTCATCCGTTTCTCCCGGAGTCTTCGTATAGTCCTCAGTAAAATCAAGCGTCACCGCCCGCTCCCCCGCAGAGAGACAACGGTCACAGACAAAGCGTCGACATACCGCAACTGTTCCCACGACACGAAACGAAGAACCCGTGTTCATCACCGTGCCGTCGACGCGGATCTCTCCGCGAAAATGCTGCACATCCTCCCCCATATCAAGAGATTCCGGTGCAGCCGTAAACGAGAATGCGCGGCTCTCGCCGAGGGGAAATGCCGTCTCCACGACATCCAACTTCATCATGACGCATGACCTTTCACATTATAGCGGCGGTTTTCGGCATTGTCAAGGAGCGTTTTTCACACAGCAGATTAGAGCTCCGACACATCCTCCTGCGGTGCGTTCATCTGTGCCTTTGCCGTGCGCAGGACATTCATCGCCTGATTCAGCCCCATCTCCGCCTGCTGAACCCCCTTGAACGTACTGCCGACATGGGCGATCAGCTGCTCGAACACCTGATTTGCATAGGCATCTGCATCGCTCTGCAAACGCGCAGCACCCGACTGCGCCTGCTCCATAATCTCACGCGCCTGATCCTGCGACTGCTGCATAATCGTGCGTGCACGCTCCTTCGCCTGAATGACGATCTCGCTGTCCTCAAGCATTTGATTCGCGCGGGACTGCGCCGCATCGACAATCTCCTTTGCTTCCTCACGCGCACGGTTGATAATATTGTCCTGCTCCTGCATGATTTCCGCCGCGCGGTTCAGCTCCTTCGGGAGATCCATGCGCAGCTCCTCCACGAGATGCACAATCTCATCATCATTCACCAGAGCCTTGTCGCTGAAGGGGAGGTGCGATGCGTCCGCAACGAGATCTTCCAGCTTTTTCAGCGTATCAATTACTGCCATAAATCTATCTCCTTTTCCTGTGCATCCTCGATGGTATTATCCCCGAGGGGGCTTCTTGTCATACAGCTTCAATATCGCCCGCTCCACCGCCGGCGGGACAATCCCCTGCACGGGACCGCGGAAGCGGATCAGTTCACGCACCCCAGAGGAACTGACAAAGGTCAGGTCGGGACGCGTCAGCAAAAATATCGTATCACTCTCGGGCATGAGATGACGAACCATCGCAGCGTGATTTTCCTCGTACTCGAAGTCCTTCACCGAGCGCAGCCCGCGCACAACAACGCATGCATTTTGCTGCTTCATATAGTCGGTGAGAAGTCCCGAGAAAACATCCACACGTGCATTTGGCACATGAGCGACAGCCTCCCGCAGAAATTGAACACGGTCATCAAGCGGGAAACAGCCCTCCTTCTGGACATTGTGAAAGATGCACACAATGAGCTCGTCAAACATCGCCGCCGCTCGTTCCACAATATCGATGTGACCCGTCGTCACAGGATCAAAGCTGCCGGCAAACACCGCGCGTCTCATCCCTGCACCTCCTGCGTGTAAAAACATATGCGTGCCGCACCATACCCACGCTCACGCACGAGAGAAAGTCTGCCGCTGTGCTCGATGACGGTCTCTCCCGCCCCCTGCTCAAGGACAAAAAGACCATCCCGTGCGAGTAGAGCCCCCGCATCCACCGCAGCAAGCACACGGGCATTATCACCGTGCGCATAGGGCGGATCGGCAAAGACAAGGTCGAATGTGCGCCCCTCATCTGCGAGTGCGGCAATCTGCCCGTAGACATCGCCGCGCCGAATCTCCGCGCACGCCGTCAGCTTCGTCCGCTGCGCGTTTTCCGTAAGAATCTTGTGCGTTGCACGATCCACGAGCACCGCATGAGCTGCCCCACGCGAAAGAGATTCAAGCGCGAGTGCCCCCGTCCCCGCAAAGAGATCGAGCACCTGCGCATCATACACCCGCGCGCCCAACATACTAAAGAGAGCCTCGCGCGTGCGGTCAGCCGTCGGACGCGTCCCCTCCCCCGCAGGGGATTTCAGACGCACGCCGCGCGCACTGCCCGTAATGATCCGCATCGCATTCCTCCCACCATTTTACTATGGACTTTCCTATTTTACCACAAGTCACGTTTGCATTTCAACCATGCGTCGCTGTGGAAAACTGTGTTATAATGCGAAGAGCACGAAACGGAGAACACCTATGAAAAAAATTTGTCTTGCAACCATTCTCTTTCTATTGTCTGCCTTCCTCCTCTTTCACGTTGTATTCCATCCGACCGATACGGGACAGTGGCGCACGCTATCCGCTGCGACGGAAATGGAGAATGACGCGGGGAAGCGTCCGATTCTCCTGGTACCGCTCGACTCGCGTCCGCCGTGCCGAGAGTTCGTCGTAAACGGCGGGAAGATCATCGGGCGCACGATTGTAACACCGCCGACGGAGTATATGGACTACTATTCAAAGGCGGGCGAAACAATGGAGATGCGGCAATGGCTCGCAGAGAATGCGGGCGGTGCAGATGCGGTGATTCTCTCGGTCGATCAGCTGCTCTCGGGCGGGCTTTTAGCGGCGCGTGAGGCACACATTTCTCATGCCGATATCGACGCACTTGCCACATATTTGCGTACGCTGCACTCAGCGCACCCAAATGTGCCCCTGCACGCGTTCTACATTCTGCCGCGTGCGATTCCGCAGGACGGGATCGAGGGCTGGCGTGAGCGGCGTGCCCTCCTCGCCTATGCGCGTCTCCTCGGACGCGTAGGCGAGGGGCTGCCCGTCGATGAGGACGAGATGGAGCGGCTGAGCGGAGAGTTCCCGCCCGACGATCTGGAAAAATATCTTGCGCACTTCAATGAGAGTACGGCGCTCGCCTCCACGCTCATTGATCTCACGGAGGAGGGGGTACTCACGCGTCTCATCCTCGGGCAGGACGACGGCGAGGAGTATTCCGTCGGTAATTTGAAAAAAAAGGAGCTTGCCGCCCTGCTCGCACAAAAGCACATCGCCCAAGAGCGGGCGATGATCGTGCACGGCGCGGACGAGATCGCGCTCTCCATGCTTGCACGGCTCTCGGTCGATGAACTGCGCACACGCGGCGGTGCAGTTCCGCGCATCGCCCTGCGCTATGCGCGGGCGGATATGGCAGATATGATTTTTCCGTTCATGGCGGTCTCGAACGATGTGACGGCGCGGGAGAAGATTGCAATGCTCGGCGCAGCTCTCGCAGAGGACGGCACGAGCAGCGACCTTACCCTCCTCATCTCGGCGGGAGACAGCGATGCGGATACGCTCGGCACACGTGCCCCCGCCGCAACCGCCGTCAAGGATATGCTGACAGCAGGAACTCCCGTAGCCCTCGTCGATCTCTCGCGTCACTTTCACGCGGAGGAGACACTGTTTCCCATCCTTATTGAAAAAAGCGTTCCCGTAAACGCCCTCACGGCATATGCGGGATGGAACACGGCAAGCAACGCGATCGGCACGGCACTCGCGCAGGCTGTGCTCTATCACTGTGCCATGCAGAGAGCTGAAAGCACAGAGGAACGTGCGCGTGCCGCCTATGCAAATCTCGCGTTTCTCACGGGACGCATCGCAGAGGACGAATTTTATCTGAAGGAGACGATCGACCGCGTCAACGATACACTCCGCAATGCAGGCTATCAAAACACTGCCGATCTCGACCTCACGCACAACTGGCGCTGGGCAAACGATCTGCTCACGAACGATCTCAGCCGCCGCATCCGCAACTATGAATCCACCGCCGCATTTCGTGCCCCGTTTGTGCAACACGATATGCGGCTGCGTGCGGTACAGAGCAATATCACGGCATACTATCCGTGGCCGCGCACGTTCGAGATTCGGATGGAAGCCCAGCCGACCATCGCGGTGTCTCCATAACAAAGGGGCTGTTGTACGAAGCTGGAAAACTTCATGCAACAGCCCTTGTCAATTATATCAGCGGTATCGCTACAAGCGCCCCTACCACCGCTTACGCGGTCCCCCTCCCCCGTGTCGCACGGGGGAGGCTAGTATTACGGCATCTTAGCTTCCCCCGCCGGAGCGGGGGAAGTGGCGAGCGCAGCGAGCCGATAGGGGCGCTCGTGCAACAGTCTCTTTTACATACTTACTCCGCCGCAAGTCCGAATCGTGTGATCCCCTCTTTGCGGAACTTGTCCAGCAGCTCCATGACACCACTGTAGTTCAGATCCCCATCCGCGCGGACGACAACGGCGAAGCGCTGGTTCTTCTGGCTCTCGGCACGCGCACGGCGCAGGAGCGTTGCCTCGTCGATCTGCTTGTCCTCGAGCCAGAGCGAGCCGTCCTTGCGTACGGTGACGAGATAGGTCACGTTCAGCTGGGTCTGTGCCGTCTGCGCCTTCGGCAGATTCACATCCACGGTCTTCAGGTTCACCATATAGAGCGTACTCATGATAAAGAACACGAGCAGGAAGAACATGATATCGATCATGGGGATAATCATGACCTCGGGCTTTTCAAATGCCCTTCTGTCGCGCAGTCTCATGCCTCATCACCTTCCGCCGTTCCTCCCGCATGCAGAGAGGTCTCGATCACGCCCTTGACCCCCGCTGCACCCGCCAGTTCTACGCGGCTGCTCTCAGCAGCGGAGAAGCACATCTCCATATCTGTGACAATATTCTCGATGCGCTGGGAGAAATACGCGTGCACCGAGAGGGCGATAATCGCAACACACAAGCCCATCGCTGTTGCAATCAGAGCCTCACCGACACCACCCGTAATGGCACTCGGCTCGCCCGCCTCGATGTTGAACACGCTGAACGTCGAGATCATACCGCTGATCGTACCGAGAAGTCCGAGCAGAGGAGCCATTGTGACAATGACGCTCAGATAGTACATACGATTGCGCAGCTTCGAGAGTGCGATGCCCGACTGGATCTCCATGTAGGAGGACATCTTACGCGAGTTCTTGCTGTTCTTCGAGATCGCACTGAACAGGATATCCGCAATCGCACCGCGTTTTTCATCCGTCAGCGTGACAGCGTCCTTATATCTGCCATTTGCGATATGCAGCATAAAATCATGCGCGAACGCACGCCCCGCATCCATGCGCGCGAAGTAGAACGCACGCTCAATGCCGATGAATACAACAAAGATCGATGCTGCGAGCAGGAAGTACATGACCAGCCCACCCTGCCGAAAAAATTCAATCCCCTGTGCAATAAAATCCATTCTTCAATCTTTCCTTCCTTTTTGAATCGCGATGATCCAAGCCACCCATCATAAACGCACTTATTCTACTACATATTTTTATTCTCGTCAACGATAATAGATATCATTATATCTTTCTTATCCCCGCCGTACGTCTTGCAGACCATGTAAAAAAATATTATAATGAAAGCCGTTCTTTCATGAAGGAGGATGTGTTTTGAAACTACCTCTCTTGCGCGGCTTCTGGCAGCTGTTCAAAGGATATTGGAGTTCGCCCGAAAAGTGGAAAGCACGCGGACTGCTCACCTCGGTCATCGCGCTCAACCTTATCATGGTCTATCTGCTCGTGCGGATCAATGACTGGTACCGCGTTTTCTACGACGCGCTGCAGGCGTATGACTGGGCATCGTTCTGGCCGCTCATCGGTGAGTTCACGGGACTCGCGTTCATCTATATTATCATTGCCGTCTATGCCGTCTATCTCCGTCAGATGCTGACGATCAACTGGCGTACATGGATGACGGAGCAATATCTCGCACGCTGGATGCAGGGGCAGGTCTACTACCGTCTGCAAGTCCTGCGCAGCGACACGGACAACCCCGATCAGCGCATCAGCGAGGACATCAACCAGTTTGTCAGCCTGACGCTGACGCTCCTCGTCGGCATCCTCAAGCAGCTGACGACGCTCGGAGCCTTCGCCGTCGTACTCTGGAATCTCTCAGGCGCGATCACCGTCCCCGTCGGCGGCACAGAGTTTACCATCTACGGCTATATGTTCTGGCTGTCCCTCCTCTACTCGGGGCTGGGAACATACTTCGTCCATCTCGTCGGAAAGAAGCTCATCCGTTTGAACTTTGACCAGCAGCGCTATGAGGCGGACTTCCGTTTCAGCATGATGCGCGTGCGCGAAAACAGCGAGAGCATCGCATTCTATCGCGGCGAAATGGCAGAGGGCGTCGGGTTCAAGGAGCGATTTGCAAACGTCATCAAGAACTACTGGGGGCTCATGCGCCGCACGAAGCTGCTGAACTTCTACGTCAACGGCTACGGCCAGCTCGCGATCATCTTCCCGCTCATCATGGCAGCACCGCGCTACTACGCAGGTGAAATGGCACTCGGCGGACTCATGCAGACGATCTCAGCATTCGGGCGCGTGCAGGATGCGCTCTCCTTCTTCGTCGAGTCCTACGGCTCCATCGCGGAGCTTGCCGCAGTCATTCAGCGACTCTCGGGCTTTACGGAGCATATGGAGGAGTCCGCACGCGTCACAAGCGAAATTGCACGAAATGAGCACAACAATGACACACTCACGCTGCAGCATCTTTCCATCGATCTGCCGGACGGTGTACCGCTCCTCACATCGTGCACTCTCCGCTTTGCACATGGCAGTCATGTGCTCGTAACAGGCGCATCGGGTGCGGGAAAGAGCACCCTGCTCCGCGCACTCGCGGGCATCTGGCCGTACGGCAGCGGTACAATCGACCTGCCGCACGGGACGAAGCGTCTCTTCCTCCCCCAACGCCCCTATCTTGTCCTCGGCTCGCTGCGCCGCGCACTCTCCTATCCGCGCACAGCGGCGGCATCCGATGAGGAGATTGCACGCATCCTAAAACTGGTCGGAATGGATCATTTCGCCGCACGGCTCGACGATGTGGACGACTGGAGCCGCATCCTCTCGCTCGGCGAACAGCAGCGGCTCGCCTTTGCCCGCATTCTGCTCATCCGCCCCGACTGGATCTTCCTCGACGAGGCGACATCTGCCCTCGATGAGGCACGCGAGCACGCTCTCTATCAGCTCTTATATCAGGAACTCCCCAACGCAAGCATCATCAGCGTCGGACATCGCTCGACCCTTTTTGACCTTCATGACACGGAGCTCCGCCTATCAGACCAAACGTATACCTATCAGGAGATCCCCCATGAATCGTAGAGATTTTTTGCGCCGTCTGGCACTCATCGGCATCGGTGCCGCCGTCTTCCCTCTCTTTCCCTCCGCAGCGGAGGCATCATGGTACATACCATCCGTACTGCCGGGTGTCAGCATTCGTCCGACACATTTGAAGTTCAGATCGCTTGAAAACCGCTTTGTGACGGACTGTATCGTCGTTCATCACATCGGCATGCCAAACGATGACGATGTCGCAGCAGAAACCGTGCATGAATGGCATTTGAATCAAGGGTGGGCAGGCATCGGCTATCACTTTCTCATCCGTAAGGATGGCACAATCGAGGAGGGCCGACCGCTCGGCACGATTGGCGCACATGTTTACGGCGAAAACAACCACACCGTCGGCATCAATCTTGCGGGCAACTTCGAGATCGGTACTCCAACCGAGGCGCAAAAATCCTCGGCAGCGCATCTCATCGCCTCGCTCTGCACGATCTATCAGCTCGAACCACGGTGGCAGGGTACGGTCAAGGGACACCGTGACCTCAACGCGACCGCCTGTCCCGGCCGCTATCTCTATGCTCAGATGCCCGATATTGTCCAACAGGCACGTCTCTACTACGCGTCCGAGGAGCTGCAAGCGGAACGTCTGCGCATTGCGCAGCGTGAACGCGAGGCACAGGAAGCACAGCGTGCACGCATCCGTGCGCAGATGGAGGAGACGCAGCGCAGGAACGGCATGACGCGCCCCTCACATCCGACACCGAGCAGTCCCAACCCGCCCGTGCAGCCCCCACCGGCAAAACCGAGCATCAAGCCGAGCAAACGTCCCGATCTGCCGAAACCAAATCCGAATCCCGCACAGCGGCGTATTGCAACATAGCACACAGGAGGTGAAGAACGATGGGATTTCATTACCGCTGGTTCGACCGCGACCAGGAGAAGGTCGATGAGATGGGCATTCCGCTGACCCGTGCGCAGATCGATGCACGAGAACACGCAAAGGAACCCGAGCGCATCTTTTCGCGCGGCGAGCAGACGGGCATCGTTCTCTCCGCGCTGATCTTTGCCTACGGCTGGACGGAGGGCGATCTGCCGCTCATCTTCTTCTGCCTTTCCTTCCTGATCTTCGAGCTGCGAAAAATTGTCGCACGATACTCCCAAACCTATGGAAAGAGCATCGCAAACGCCATGCAGGGGTTCAGCATTGCGCTGATTCTCGGTGCACTCACGCTGGTGCTGACCACCTAGGAGGTTCAATTTTCATGAAACAGCAAATGGGTATGGGCGTTTTGAAGGTCTGCGCCGCGCTGGCGATCGTCCTGCTCTTCGTCATCATTCACCTCCTCGCACCGGAGTTCCTGCCCGAGCTCTTTACGCTGCTCGCGAGCGGCGACATCCCGCAAACAGTCGAATACATCCGCTCATTTGGTGAGTGGGCAATCGTCTTTGCCTTTCTTCTCACCCTCTTTACGAACGCGCTCGGCTTTCCGCCTGCCATCATCTTCTCGACGGCAAATGTCATCCTCTTTGGCATTGTGCCCGGCATTATTCTCTCCTGCGTTGCGGAGACCGTCGGCGTAACGATTGCATTCGTCCTCATGCGTTTCTACTTTCGTGAGGCGGCAGAGAAAGCAATCGCAAAAAGCCCCTTTCTCTCCAAGATTGACCAGTACAGCGGCAGCAAGGGCTTTATTATCATGCTGATCGGGCGTATGGTGCCCTATTTCCCCTCCGCTCTCCTGAATGCCATCGGTGCACTCTCCTCCATACGTCTGCGCGAGTACGTGCTCGCATCACTCGTCGGTAAATTCCCGTCGACGGGCATCGAGGCGATCATCGGGCATGACATCATCATGCATCAGGAGGACAATACGCGCCTTATCATCGTCATCATTGTTGCCGGCATTCTCATCTATACTGCTATTCGCTACGAAAAGCGCCTGATGCATGCCGAAGCTGTCACACCGAAAAGGGAGAACAACAAATGACGCGCCGCTCCTTTTTGCAGTCCGCCGTCAAAACCATTCTTACGATGGGTTTCGGCGGTCTCTTTTCGTCCCGCGCCGCTTTCGCTGCGGATGGCATTCAGCACCTTCGTCAGATGGTGACAGCACATCCTGCAAAGACGCGTATGATCCAGTGGGACAGCCCACAGCAGCTCGAAAATGTGCGCATTGAGCAACGCGACAGCAAAGGGCACATGGATCGCACGATTCCCGCCTATACCTACCTCGCAATGGACGACGAAATTCAGTTAATCTATCACGGTGAGATTCCTGCCACCGCAGGCAGTTTCTATCGTATCATACACACAGCGGGTGCGACGGATTGGATTCCGATCCTGCCGATACACGAGGACGGGCAGGTACGTGCCCTGCTCTTTTCGGACAGTCAGTGCGGCGAAAGCTACGAAGTGTGGGAGACAACCTATCAGACGGCATGGAAGCGGCATCCGAACGCCGACTGTGCCGCCATCGTCGGCGACCTCACGGACAACGGAGAATCGGCATGGCACTGGCGTGCATTCTTTGAGGCAATGGAGGCAGGGACAGCACTCGCGCGGCATCCCCATATCCCCGTCCTTGGCAATCACGAATACTACGAACTGCAGTGGACAGCGGTACCGCCCGTACGCTATCTGAAAACCTTCGCACTCCCCGACAATGCCAGCCGTGATTTTCGCGGACATTACTATTCCTTCGACATTGGTGCGGCGCATATCATTATCCTCGATACACAGTTCCTTGAAGCCGAGGAGCGCGGCAATGCTCTGAAAGCGGAACAGATGGACTGGCTCCGACGCGATGCTGCGGCAAGTGCAGCCCCGTGGAAGATCGTCCTCATGCATAAGGATATCCTAGCGTACGGCGACTATCAGCCCGAGCAGAATAGGAATGACGGCATCAGCGATGTCGGGCAGGTCTTTCTGGATGTATTCGACGAACTCGGTATCGATCTCGTCGTCTCAGGGCATGTCCATGCCTACCGCCGTCGCCGCATCCGTGCGCGGCAGACAGACGAACATGGCACACTATATCTTCTCGCAGGACCTGCGGGAAATCAGTACTTTGACGTTCGCCCTGAAAAGTTCGATATCGTCGCTGGGCCGAATCCTACACCGTCCAACTACCTCTATATGGAGGCAGATACACAGCATCTCCACATCCGCTGTGAAACTGTGAACGGGACGGTGCTCGATACGATTGACCTACACAAATAAAAGACCTTATCTCATGCTTCTCACATGGGATAAGGTCTTTTTCCGTCTGCTCAGCGCCGCCACGGCGTACGCTTATCGTAGTCGCGTTTGATATTCTTCACTTCCTGATCGTGACGCTTCTGCTCTTCCTTCATCGCACGGTCATACTTCTCCTGATTGCCGTCGCGCTGAAACTCAAAGCGGATCTTGCGCACGTTCTGCTCGTGCACGCGATCCTCCTCCTTCATGCGGAAGCTGTACTCATTCGTCGCACCGTTGATGTAGTCGAGCGACTGATAAACGGGCGCAGCCTCCACCGCAGGAGACAGTGTCATCATGCCAAATCCCAGAGCTGCCGCAAAAACACCTGCAATGCATTTTCTGTTCTTCATCATCATTTACTCCTTTGCTTCGTGTTTCTTCCACCTCTACCCTACTGCCTTTGAGTTGGAGGGTATTTAAGCGGAGGTAAACAATGCGTTAGAGTTATGAAATTAAAAACGCCGCACCTGTTCGGTGCGACGCTGAGGTTTTCCTTACTCCGCTGTGAACGGAAGAAGCGCAATATTGCGTGCGCGCTTGATCGCAAGCGTCACCTGACGCTGATGCTTCGCGCAGTTGCCGGAAATACGGCGCGGCAGGATCTTGCCGCGCTCCGTCGTGAAGCGACGCAGCTTTGCGGCGTCCTTATAGTCGATATGATCCACCTTGTCCACGCAGAACGAGCAGACCTTACGACGAGGCTTGCGGCCTCGATCTCGTTTCATCATTTCGCTGTCCCTCCTTATTACGGGATGTACTGAGCATCACGTGCTCAGAATGGAATGTCGTCGTCAGGAATCACGGGACCCATCATATCCGGTGCACCGCCGCCCGCAGCGGGCGCGGCACTGTGCCCCATCGGCGCGTCATAGCCGCCCGAGGAACTGCCGGCATTCTTGGAATCGAGAAACTCGACATTGTCCGCCACGACATCCGTCGCATACTTGCGCTGTCCGTCATTGCCGTCGTAGCTGCGCACTTGGATTCGCCCCTCAACGCCGACACGACGTCCCTTCGTCAGATTGTTTCCGCAGATCTCGGCAAGTTTTTCCCAGCAGGTGACGGGAATAAAGTCCGCCGTCTGCTGACCCTCCTGCTGTGCTGCCCGCGAGAAACGCCGATCCACCGCAATCGTGAAGCGGCAAAAAGCCTTTCCGCTCTGGGTGTAGCGAATCTCGGGGTCGCGCGCAAGGCGGCCGATCAATATGACTCTGTTCATCGGTTTCTCTCTCCTGCATGGATTCCCGTCAGTCGATTACTCCTCGACACCGTCCGCACGGACGATCATGTGCTTCAAAAGCTCGTCCGTGATCTTCATCACGCGGTCGCACTCAGCGACGCAGGCGGGCTCTGCATTGACGTACAGCAGAACATAGTATCCTTCACTGTGATCCTTGATCTCATAGGCGAGGCGCTTCTTGCCCCAACGGTCCTCTTTCTCGATCTTACCGCCGTTTGCCTGAATGAGCTTCGTGAACTTCTCGATGACGGCGTTTGTCGCTTCTTCCTCCATCGGCTTCACAATAAATATGACTTCGTACAATCTCACGAAATCACCTCCTCTTCGGTCTATGACCGCCCCTTGAGAGCGGCAGAGTTAATTCTATGCGAACGCGCACGAAAGACGCACACGCTCACGCGACAAGGGATAGTATATCATGTTTGAAGGCTGCGTGCAAGGGTTTTTAAGAGATTCCCAAGGTTACGCATCAAGTGCCGCACGCATATCGGCAATCAGCTGAATGCCGCCGTCGATGTCGCCGTCGATGATCTGTTTCACTACGGCACTGCCGACGATGACACCGTCTGCCTGTTTTCCTGCGCGTGCCGCCGCCTCGGGTGTGCCGATGCCGAAGCCGATCGCGAGCGGTACGTCCGTATAGCGGCGTGCCGCCTTGCAGACAGAGCCGATGATGGAGTAGTCGATCTCCTTGACCCCCGTGACACCGTAGTTCGAAATGCAGTAGATGAAGCCGCGTGCATCCCTGCACGTCTCCGCCATGCGTTCCTCGGTTGTGCCCGGTGTAATGAACTCCGTGAGGGTAAAGTCATGCGCGGCGCAGATCCGCCGCATATCCGCCGACTCCTCGTGCGGTACGTCAGGGAAGATCACGCCGTCCATCCCCGCTGCCTTGAAATCCGTGACGAACTTCTCAAACCCATAGTGATTCACCATATTGATGTAGCCCATACCGATGAGCGGAATCTCCGAGTGCTTCCGAATCTCCTTGACGATCTCAAGGGCCTTCTTTATCGTCATGCCATTCCGGAGGGCGATGACGCTCGCCTCCTGAATGACAGGACCATCCGCCATCGGGTCCGAGAAGGGAAGCCCAAGCTCGATCACATCCGCCCCTGCCTCCTCGGCGCGGCGCACGATGTCCACGGTCGCCTCTGCGCTCGGGCAGCCCGCCGTCACATAGATGTAAAGCCCTGTGCGTCCGTCCGCACGGAGCTTCGCCAGTTTTTCATCCAGACGCTTGCTCATGCGATATCCTCCCCCAGTTCCTTTGCGACCATCTGCACGTCCTTATCGCCGCGCCCCGAAAGACAGACGACGACGTTCTCGCCCGCCTTCGTCTCCGGCATGAGTTTCTCAAGATACGCAAGCGCGTGCGAGCTCTCAAGCGCAGGGATGATGCCCTCGATACGCGAGAGCCGCTGAAATGCAGCCAGCGCCTCTTTATCCGTCACGGAAACGTAAGTAACAATTCCCTGATCCTTGAAATAGGAATGCTCCGGCCCGACACCGGGGTAATCCAATCCCGCCGAGATGCTGTACGCCTCGACGACCTGTCCGTCCTGGTCCTGAAGGAGATAGCTGTATGCACCGTGCAGGATACCGGGCGTGCCCGCCCCGCTGAGGGTCTTGGCGTTGTCCCCGTCCGCGTCGCCGCGTCCGCCGCCCTCGACGCAGAACTTCTTGACATCGGCATCGTTACGGAAATCGTAGAACGTCCCGATGGCGTTGCTGCCGCCGCCGATGCATGCGACGAGGTAGTCGGGCTTTGCGTCAAAACGCTCCTTTGCCTGTGCGCGGATCTCCTCACCGATGACCTTCTGGAAGTCACGCACCATCTCTGGATACGGGTGCGGACCGACTGCCGAGCCGATGACATAGTAGGTGTCCGTAATATTCGTCGCCCAGTAGCGGATCGCCTCACTCGTCGCATCCTTGAGCGTACCTGTGCCGCTTGAAACGGGGATGACCGTTGCCCCGAGGAGGCGCATGCGGAACACGTTGAGCCGCTGACGTTCGACATCGACTGCGCCCATGAAGATGTGGCACTCCATGCCGAAGAGTGCGGCGACCGTCGCCGTCGCGACACCGTGCTGCCCTGCGCCCGTCTCCGCAACGATGCGCTTCTTGCCCATGCGCTGCGCGAGGAGAGCCTGTCCGAGTGCGTTGTTGATCTTGTGTGCGCCCGTGTGCAGGAGGTCTTCGCGTTTCAGATAGATATTTGCCTTGCCGTAGTGCTTCGTCAGCCGCTCGGCAAAGTAGAGGTTCGTCGGACGCCCCGCATAGTCGCGCAGATAGCTGCGGAACTCTGTGAGGAAGGCATCATCCTCGCGGTATTTCAGATACGCTGCCTCAAGTTCGTTCAGTGCGGGCATCGCAATTTCGGGCACATACTGCCCACCGTAGTCGCCAAATCTTCCCTTCTTACCCATATATCATTGCTCCTTTATATTTACCAATTCTCTTGCAAATGCACCGATATCGGCAGCCCGCACGAGACCTTCGCCTACAAGTACTCCCTTGCAGCCCGCCCTGTGCACACGCCTCGCATCCTCACCGGTGAAAATACCGCTCTCGCTGATTATCGTGCGGTTCATATCTGCATACGGCAGGAGGTCGAGCGTTGTCTGAATGCTCGTCTCGAACGTCACGAGATTGCGGTTGTTGATGCCAATGAACTCTGCAGGTGTCTGCTGTGCAATCTCAAGGTCGGCACGGTCATGCACTTCCACGAGGGCATCCATGCCGAGACTCCATGTGAGGTAGAGCAGTTCTTTCAGCTCCTCGGACGTAAGGATGCGCACGATGAGGAGAACCGCATCCGCGCCAAGGGCGCGTGCCTCGTAGACCTGATACGGGTCAATGATGAAGTCCTTGCGCAGGAGCGGCGTATCCACACGCGCACGCACCGCCGCAAAGTCCTCGTTGCTCCCCAGAAAATGCGGATCGGTGTGCACGGAGAGCACAGCCGCACCCGCCGCCGTGTAGAGATCGGCAAGCTCCAAAACGCTGTGCGTTGTCGTCAGCCGTCCCTTTGCGGGCGACTGCAATTTGCACTCTGCTATGAGACCCCAGCCCCGCCATCGGAAGTGCTCCGCCATGCGGAACGTACCGCATGGGAGATTCTCTTTCAGTTCATCGAGCGGGCGGCGTTTCTTTGCCTCCGCTACGATGGCGCGCTTCTTTTCGACAATTTCGGCTAATATATCGCGCACACTGCACCTCCTTCGGGCTTCTATAATCTTTGCACCATGCAATGTATCCCCCATTCTAGTGGAGGACAGCGCATTTGTCAAATGTGATGATGCTGAGCGATGATGCCAAACGATACTCCAAAGCAAACCCTAGCGGACTTTTCGTACCACTTCCATAAAGGCTCTGATTTTCTCCTCGGACTTCTCTCCGCCGTCTTCCAGTCCGCCCGATACATCCACGCCGAACGGCTGAAAGATTGCCGCGGCTGCGCCGACATTCTCCGCTGTAATGCCGCCCGCAATCAGCACGGGTTTCGTCACGCGTGCGATCTCCCGTGCCGCGTCCTGCCACTGGAACGCCGTCCCCGTGCCGCCAGCCGCTCCCTTCACATAGCTGTCCACAAGAATCATCTCGGCAGGGTACGCGTTCGCCGTATCTGCATCAAAATCATCCCCGTAGCGATATGCCTTGATCACAGGATACTGCGATTCCTTCGCCATCTCCGCCGTCTCATGCCCATGCAGCTGCACATAGTCCAGCCCCACGAGGCCGGCAATCGCATTCACATCCGACATCGGTGCATCCACAAAGACACCGACCGTCCTTACGCGATGCAGCGCACGCACAATCTCCCGTGCAGCTTCGGGAGCAATATAGCGTCGACTGTTTTTCGCAAAGATAAAGCCGATGTAGTCTGCACCCGCCTCCTCTGCCGCACGTACCGCCGTGATCGTCCTCATCCCGCACATCTTCACACGCATCCAATCCCTCCGTTCATATTTGTTCATCATAGATGCGTGCCCGTATTTTGTCAAATAAAAAAGCGGTTGTACGAATCTTTCTCTCGTACAACCGCCTCCTTGCGTCCCTTCCACCGCTTACGCGGTCCCCCTCCCCCGCTGCGGCGGGGGAGGCATTGGGGATTATTTTGCGCCACTCTCCTCCATCCAATCCGCCAGCGTATCCATTGCCATCTCCTTCGAGATGATGCCGTGTGCGTTCCAGATCATCGCATCCACCACATCCATACGCCCCGTACGCACCGCTGGCACGCTCTCCCAGAGTGGATCACGCTGCATTGTCTCGAACCGCTTGCGTGCAACGGCACTGTTCTGACGGCTGCTCGGACCAAACCCCGCATTGATGAGCAGATAGTCCGTGTCGAGTTCGGGCAGCAGTTCGAGCGAGATCGCGTTGTTCGCATCGTTTCCGTCGATGTCCACCACCATCTGCGGCGGGCGCAGGTTGAGCAGCTCGTACATGAATCGATTGATGTCGTTCGTCGCATAGGGATAGAGGCGCACCTCCTTATTCATGATGCGCAGGAGGGCAACCGTCGCATCCCCTATTTTCCCCTTGATCCGCATGCGGTCACGCTTTGCCGTATCATAGAACTGACGCAGACGCGCCTCCCCATCCGCAGGGCGCTGGAGAACCATCGAGAGCGCGAGGAGCGACCGCTCGTAGTCGCGGAGGTCAAAGGCAGCGACGGGTGCAATCTTCGCGAGATCCTGATAGACGCCCTTGCTGAAGCTGTCGCGCATGACGATGAGGTCGGGCTTTGCCGCCTGCACCTGCTCAAGGTTGATCGTCTTGTTCTCGTCGTTGATGCTGATGCGCATGATGCCGCGCGCCGCAAGCCGATCATGCAGATAATACTGCGGAAAATCGTACGCCGCAACCATCGGCGCATCGAGTGCAAGCATGGGGTCCTCCATGCGGATACAGACAATGCGCACGGGTGCATCGGGCAGCTCCGTTTCGCCGAACTTATGCTTCAGGATGCGCTTTCCATCTTCCTCGCGATAGAGCTTCTCCGCCGCCTTACGCTTGTCCGCAAGACGCGCGGCAAACTCCGCATCGATTGCCTCAGGCGTATCGGCACGCAGTACGGTTGGGTCGAATCGCCGCGCCTTTGCCACTGCCTCCTGTGCTTTTTCGGACTTCGGCGCACGAATGTCTGCCTGTTGTCCGCAGCCGACAGCACCGACAAGCACAGACAGGGCAAGCAGGACGGCGATCCCCTTCCCGCCCCTCATGCCGAATGCTCCGATTCGTTCACACAGTACGGAATACACATGGGCTTCCCCGTGCGCGGATCGCTCATCAGCTCCGCATCAATGTGGAACACGCGGTGCAGCATCTCCTTGTGAAAGACCTCCTCGGGCGTGCCGCAGTAGAGCAGCTGTCCACGGCACATTCCTACGAGACAGTGCGCGAATCGAGCTGCCTGATTCAGCTCGTGGAGCACCATGACGATCGTCTTGCCGTACGCCTCGTTGAGATGCTGTACGAGACGCAGCACCTCCATTTGATGTGCCACATCGAGAAAGCTCGTGGGCTCATCGAGAAAGAGGATTTCGGTATCCTGTGCAATCGCCATCGCAATCCATGCGCGCTGGCGCTGTCCGCCGGACATCGCACCGATTGGACGGTGCTGGAACTCCATCATGTTCGTCTCCGTGAGCGCCCAGTCGATCATCTCGCGATCCTTCGCCGTCGTACGCGAGAAAAACGAGGTCTTGTATGGTGCGCGTCCGTACGATACGAGCTCACGTACGGTCAGCCCCTCGGGTGCCGTCGGATTCTGGGGCAGGATGGCAATCGACTTTGCCAGCGCACGCGGGTCAGCCTCGTGGACATCCTCGCCATCGAGAAGCACGCGCCCGCCGAGGCGCGGCTGGATGCGACAGATGGTCTTGAGCAGGGTGGACTTGCCGCAGCCGTTCGCGCCGATGAGTGCCGTGATCTTCCCCTCGGGGATCGCAAGGCTCAGATCCTCGATGATGACGACACTATCGTAGCCCGCCTTCAAATGTTCTATCGTTAATTTCATTGCTGTTTCACCTCCGAGGATCACGCCTTTGCACGCGCGAGTACAAACAGGAAATACGGTGCGCCGATGAGCGCAATGACAATGCCGAGCAGCATCTCATCGGGTGCGATGATAACGCGCCCCACCCAGTCCGCCGACACAACGAGCAGCGCACCAATGAGCACAGTCAGAGGGATGCTGCGAGCATGCTGCACACCAACGAGCCGCCGCGCGATGTGCGGACAGAGCAGCCCCACGAATCCGATGCTCCCGCCGATGGCGACACAGGAGGCCGCAAGTGCGACCGCCGCCATCAGATAGAGGAAGCGTGCGCGGTTCAGCGGCACGCCGAGCCCGATTGCCGTCTCATCCGAGAGCGCGAGCACGTCCAGATCCGTCTGCCGCAGATAGAAAAACACGGCGAGGAGGAGAATGATCGGAAGCAGCAGAGCGACGTGCTCCCACGTTCCGCCAAAAATGCTGCCGATAATCCACGTATTGACCTGACTGAACTTCTCTTGACTGAGCCGCACGATCAGCATCATCTCGATCGCATGGATGCCCGCAGTGAGCGAGATGCCCATCAGAACGAGCGTATAGGTCGAGAGGTTCTTTCCCTTCTCGTAGCTCATGCGGTAGATGAAGACCGCCGCCAGAGCAGCCCCGGTTGTCGCGACGAGCGGCTGCAGCCAGAGCGATGTGTTTGCCGTATCCGAGAAGTAGATGAGCAGCAGAACGCCAAAGCCCGCGCCCGCATTCACGCCGAGGAGACCGGGGCTCGCGAGCTCATTGCGTGAAATCGTTTGAAAGACAAGCCCCGCCAGAGCCAATCCCGCACCGATGAGCAGGGCAAGCACGGAGCGCACCATGCGGAAGTCAAACACGGTCATGTTTTCCTCTGCCGTTCCGCCGCCGAGCAGGATACGCGCAAGATCCACATAGGAAAGATCTGCAAATCCCGTCCCGAGATGCAGGACGAACATGACGGCAATCAACACGATAAATACCGCACTGTATAGGTAGAAACGCTTTTGCAGAACATTCATCGCACACCTCTCTTTCGGCGGATCAGCCAGAGGAAGAACGGCACGCCGACGAGCGCCGTCACCGCGCCAAGCGGTGTTTCATACGGCGGATGAATCGTGCGCGAGACAATGTCCGCAACAACGACGAGAAGTGCCCCGAGAATCGCCGAGAGCGGGATGACCTTGCGGTAGTCGATGCCGACGATCCTGCGTGCGATGTGCGGTGTCACAAGACCGACAAAGCCGACAGGACCCGCGACTGCAACCGCCGAGCCGCCGAGGATCAGCACCGTGATCCCCGCGAGGACGCGGATACGCTGAATCTTGCTCCCGAGCCCAATGGCGACCTCCTCGCCGAACGCGAGCAGCGTCACAGAGCGTGCAATCCCCATCGCCATGAGAAGCCCCAGAATCGTCCACGGCAGGATAAAGAGAGCCTGCTCCATGCGTACGCCGCTGATGCCGCCCGCCGTCCAGTAGGACATATCCTGCGCCACCTCGAAATAGACGGTCATCGCCTGTGTCACAGCGCCGAACACCGCGCCGATCGCCGTACCTGCGAGCGCGAGGAACACCGCACCGCGCCCCGAGCCCTTTGCCTGTGCGAGCAAAAAGATGGCAAGCGTCGCAATCGCCGCCCCCATAAACGAAAAGACAAGTGACAGACCGAGACTGCCCTGCGGGAACAAAATCATTGCAACGGCAAGCCCGAACCCCGCTCCGGCGTTGATGCCCAGAATCGAAGGGCTCGCCATCGGGTTGTTCGTCACCCCCTGCATGATCGCCCCCGCAACGGCAAAGCTTGCCCCGCAGGTGAGCGCAGCGAGGAGACGCGGAAAGCGCAGCGTCTGCACAATCATCTCCTGTACGTTCGCCGCGTTATATGACGTGAAGGACTGCATGATCGTCGCGATGCTGATGTCCTGCGCCCCGACCCAGAGGGAGAGCAGACTCGCCCCCGCAAGCGCGAGGCAGAGGACAAGAGAGAGTGCCGCCTGCGGCAGGACAGAGCGCGGCTCCGCCGCAGCAGCAGTATTTCCTTCCATAGTACCCCCCTTACGAAAAAACGGCTCACGCCGCCAAAGCGCGAGCCGTTCGATAACACGAAATATTTTAGAAGTCTGCGGTCACGGAGAGCATAAAGGTACGTCCCGCTCCAAGGAACACGGCATTGCGGTCAAGTGCACGCCAGTAATTCTTGTTGAAGAGATTATACACATCTGCACGGACAGTCACGGGCGTATCACCGGCATTGAAACGATAGCGTGCCCCGAGATCCCAACGCATCCACGGTGATACACGGAGTGTATTCGCTTGGTTGACATATGTAGAGGAGTTATAGGTCATGTGCGTTGAGAGCGTCAGCCCAGGAACACCGTGGATGTCCTGCTCCACGCCGAGCACTGCTGTATAGCGCGGGGTTCCCTCCTGTATATTGCCGTCATATACACCACCTGCTGTTTTCTTATAGGTCGCATTCAACCACGTCATACCGCCCGTCAGACGCGTCCCCTTCTTCGGCTCACCGAAGAAGTTCCACTCAATGCCGCGATTGCGCACCTCACCGTTTGCCGCATCGATATTGGTTACAGGATCGAGCAGCATTGCAGGTGTCTTGATAGAGAAGAAGCTCACTGTTGTTGCAACTTTGTTAAAGTCAAATTTCGCACCAACCTCATACTGCTTTGCAACAAACGGCTTCATCTTCTCGCCTGAATTGGATGCAGAGGTGTCTGCCTCATCCCCATCCTTAAGCCCCTGAATGTAGTTCGCATAGAGGGAGACCTTGTTGTTCAGCTTATGCACAATCGCAAATGCAGGTGAGAATTTTGCCTCTTCATACTCAGAGTACTGCGTCTGGCGTCCAGTTCCAGACTGCGGATTGGGATAATTCTTGATTGTGATCTGCTGATAACGACCGCCGACGACGAACGTCCAACGCCCATCATTCGTTGTCATAACATCAGAGAGTGCGATGCTGCGAAGCGTCTCGGAGTCGTTCAGCGGGGTCCGCTTCGTATAAGAGCCGAGCCACGAGCCGACATCCTTCCACTCTGGAGCATACATATTCGTGAAATAGCGTGCTCCATTTCCGAACTGATTTTGGAACATATAGCGTTTATAGTGCATCTGGGATGCCGCAAGCGTCAGTTCATGATCAATTCCCTTTGTATCGACCTTCGCCTTGAGTCCGATCTCGCCCGAGATAGATTTGTTGATCTGGTTGTTATAGCGATGAGTGATGCGCGATCTACCATCGATTCGGTCCATCATGAACTCATTGTTCAACGTATCCTGATTTGTAATACGCATACCAAGCGCAGCATAGCCCATCAGGTTCTTGTCGAAGTCATATTCCGTGCGCAGCATACCGAAGCGTTCACGAATTTGACGGAACGTTCCGGGCGCACCGAATTTGGCATTTCGATCCACATGCGGCACCTTCCCGCCAAGCTGATTGATGATATTCTTGTTGATTTGCAGACGATACTGTGCATTCTCAACGCGGTTGCTGATCGCGCCGAAGTCAAACGTTGTGCGGCTCCGATCCGTATTATAGTCGAGCGCGACAAAGCCAGAGAGTGTGTTCACATGCTCGTCACGGAATGAGGCTCCACCCTTATTGTTATAGAGATTAATACGAATGCCGAGTTTTCCGTCATCCGTCCGACGACTAATATCAATATTCTGCCCGAACTGGGTCTTATTGCCGTAGGAGAGTGTGACGCTCGTCTTCGGATCCTTCCCCGCACGCTTCGGGATAAAATTGATCGTACCGCCGAGCGAGCCATTCGGTGCCATACCGCTGAGGAGTGCACCAACGCCCTTCAAAACCTCCACACGATCCACATACTCCGTTCCGCCATAGAAACGCGGTGCAACACCATAGAGACCATTGAGCTGTGTATCCTGCTGTTGTGCCTTGAAGCCGCGAATCATCCATGCCTGTGAAACTGTAGAAAGCGTAAGGTCTGCGACAGACGGGTCGTTGACAATAACATCAACGACCGAGTTCGCCTGCTGATTCTCGATGAGTTTGTTGTTAAACGTCGTGACGTTGAACGGAACCTCCATAAAGTCACGCTCACCAAGCACGCCGAGATGGCTCTGACGTGCAATCTGCCCGCCCGCATAGACATTCGGTGTTTCTTCCGCAGGTTCTGCCACCGTCTCCACGGGCTGCGAGACGGGACGCTGCCCTACGACCTCGACAGTGTCGAGATCGTAGGAGTCCATCGCCGCATCCTCCGCCGCAAATGCCGTCATCGGCAGTGCTGTGACAGCCGCAGCTGTGAGAGCGATCCCGATACGGCTCTTCAACTTCTTCGATTCGTACTTCATTTAAAAACCTCCATGTAGTTCCACATCCAAAATCCTTTGTGTTCTCTTACGAGAACGAGAACGAACGGTTTACGCGGCACGCGACCGGCTCATCATAGATGTTGCGTGCCGGCTCAAAGCTGTAGGTGTACGCCGCCGTAATTGCCGCCTGATCGAGCTCTGCGTGTCCCGAGGAGCTCGTAACATCGACGCTCTGCACGCCGCCATTTGCCCCGACCACGATGGCAAGCCCGACCGTCCCCGTGATCCCCTTACGCTCGAGCTCCTTCGGATAGGCGGGCGCAGAACCCGAGATAAGCTTCGGAGGGACGCTCGGACGCTGCGCCGCTGCGGCATCGCGTCCTGTGCTCTCACCGCCGCCCGTACGTTCCGATGGTGCAGCACTCGGTTTCTCACTCTTTCCCTCGGAGGTACTCGGTGCAGTGCTCGAATTCGTCGTCTTCGGGGTCTCCTTCGGCTGCTCCTGCTGCTCTGTCTGCTCTTTCTTCGGCGGCTCGAGCGGGATATCGTCGATGCTCGGCATCGGTGCAGCCGCCTCTGCCGCAGGCTCGGGTGCACTCTCCGGCGCAGACGCATCGTAGATCTCAACGTCGATCGGACGTTTCTCCGTCTCCGTCGCCATCGAGAAAAGGCCCATCGCCGCAGCTGCAATCAGAATGCAAAAATGTATCCCGAACGATGCCCCCCACGACAGATATTTTTCCTTCACTGTAACATCCAAATTTTCACCCCCCATAAACATCATATGTCTACAATGATAACCCCTATCACTTTTAGCGTGCATATAATAACATAAAGTAACGACTTTGCCTAGAGGGAAAACAAAAAAAGTGGACAACTGCACGAGATTCATCTCCGAATCCGTACATCGTCCACCTTTATGTCTTTGCTCAGTTCAGTACAATCTTACTATAGTCTGCCGTCTGGAGGAGATAGTTATCAACGGCTTTGAGAAGGCTCAGGCGATTTGTACGCACGCGCTCATCCTTGTCCATGACCATGACCGCATCAAAGAATGCGTCGATTGCCCGCGCAAGTTCCTGCTCTGCCGCAAGTGTGTCCTCGCCCTCATCGAACAGCGCATCCGCCTTTTCATAGGCAGTGAGGAGAGCTTCCTCCTCAGGTGCAGCAAAGAGCGCAGCATCGACCTCGCCCTCCTCTGCTGCGCGTGCGATATTGCCGACGCGAACAAAGGACTGCACGAGCGCATCCGCACCGTCCGATGCAAGCAGTCGCTCCACATAGGCTGCGCGCACGGGAACGTCCGCAACGAAGTCCACATCTGCAAGCACCGTCTCCTGCACATCGTAGCGCACGCCGCGCTCCGTGAGGACGTTCTTGAGGCGCAGACGGATGAAGTCAGCGACATCGGTCTGCATCTTCTCACGTGCTGCCTCGTCAAGCGCATAGAGATCGCACGCCTCATCGACAAGATCGGAGAGCAGGAGGTCACTTTCGTTCTCAATCAGCATGAGGACGAGCCCGAGTGCCTGACGACGCAGGGCAAAGGGATCCTGCGAACCCGTCGGGATCTTGCCGCGGCTGAACGTACCGACGATGTTGTCGATCTTGTCCGCAACGCTGAGTGCAAAGCCCAGTGCCGACTGCGGCAGTTCGTCCCCCGCAAAGCGCGGCATATACTGCTCGTCGATGGCACGCGCGACAGCGAGCTTTTCACCGTCGAGAGCCGCATACGCACGCCCCATAATGCCCTGCAGCTCCGTGAACTCCGTGACCATGCCCGTCACGAGATCTGCCTTCGACAGCTCTGCCGCACGGCGTGCGTCTGCCGCCATCGTCTCGTATGCCGCATCATCGTCAGCAAGATCCTCGACAATCGCCGTGACCAGCTCCATCAGTCGCTCGGTCTTTTCGTACATTGAGCCGAGCCCCTGCTGGAACACAACCGTCTTGAGCTTCTCACGATGCTCTGCGAGCGACTTCTTGCGATCCTCGTCAAAGAAGAATTGTGCATCGGCAAGACGTGCACGCAGGACGCGCTCGTTGCCGTGCGCGACCACATCGAGATGCTCCCTGCCGCCGTTACGCACAGTGATAAAGACAGGCAGAAGACTGCCGTTCGCCGCCTTGACGGGGAAGTACCGCTGATGGTCGCGCATGGGGGTGATGACCGTCTCGGCGGGCAGCGCGAGGTATTTCTCCTCGAATGCGCCGCTGAGCGCCGTCGGGTACTCGACAAGATAAAGAACTTCCTCAAGGAGATCGGGCGTGATCTCTGCCGTCCCGCCCGCTGCCTGCGCCGTCTCTGCAATCTGCTCCGTTATCATAGCACGTCGACGCTCTTGGTCGACGATAATATATGCCTTTTCACACGCCGCCTCATAGTCTGCGGGCGAAGAAATAACGAAGTCCTGTGGAGAAAGCGTCCGATGTCCGCGTGACGTGTTCCCACTTGTGACATTTGCAAGCGTAAAGGGTACAACCCCCGTCCCGTAGAGCGCGACAATCCAACGAATCGGGCGGATAAAGCGGAAGTCCAGATCGCCCCAACGCATGCTGTTCGGCAAGGGGATCGCACGGATGAGCTCGGGCAGAAGTTCCGCGAGCAGCTGTGCCGTCTCCGCCCCCTTTTCGTGCACAGAGGCATAGACATAGCCATCCCGCTGAATGAGTGCCGAGGGCTCGATCCCCTGCCCGCGCGCAAAGCCCGCGCCCGCCTTCGTCGGATTTCCCTCCGCATCGAAGGAAATGGCAACCGAGGGACCGCGTGTCTCCGTGCTGACATCCTCCTGTCGCTCGGCGAGCCCCGTCACAAGGAGTGCCGCGCGGCGCGGTGTGCCGATCGTGCGCAGACTCTCGTAGGCAAGGCGACGCTCCGCGAACATGTCTCCTGCGAGACGTTTCAGATCAGCGAGGAGGTGCGGCATAACGTGAGCGGGCACTTCCTCCGTCCCGATCTCAAGCAACAGATCCTTACTCATGCCTTTCCCTCCTTCTTCAGCATCGGATAGCCGAGTGCCTCGCGCTGTGCGAGATACGCCTCCGCGCACAGACGCGCGAGCTTGCGGACGCGTCCGATGAACGCCGTGCGCTGTGAGACGCTGATCGCACCGCGCGCATCGAGCAGGTTGAACGTATGCGAACATTTTAGCACATAGTCATGCGCAGGATGCACATGACCCGCGCCGATGACGCGCACCGCCTCCGCCTCATATTTGTCAAAGAGGTCAAAGAGCAGTGCCTCATCCGAGAGATCGAATGCATAGGTCGACTGCTCGAATTCGTTCTGATGGAACACATCGCCATAGGTCACATCGTCCGTCCACGCGATGTCATAGACGTTCTCCACGCCCTGAATATACATGGCAAGCCGCTCAAGACCGTAGGTGATCTCAACGGAGACCGGCTTTACATCCTGACTGCCGACCTGCTGGAAGTATGTGAACTGCGTGATCTCCATGCCGTCGAGCCAGACCTCCCAGCCGAGCCCCCACGCACCGAGCGTCGGCGACTCCCAGTTGTCCTCAACGAAGCGGATGTCATGCTCCTCGGCGCGAATGCCGAGCCGCGCAAGGCTTTCAAGATAGAGCTCCTGAATGTTGTCCGGTGAGGGCTTCATGATGACCTGGAACTGGTGGTGCTGATAAAGACGGTTCGGATTGTCCCCATAGCGTCCGTCCGCAGGTCGGCGCGACGGCTCCACATAGGCAACGTTCCACGGCTCGGGTCCAAGCACGCGCAGGAACGTCCAGGGGCTCATCGTCCCCGCGCCCTTCTCCACGTCATACGGCTGGGCGAGGATACAGCCCTGATCCGACCAGAACTCCTGCAATGCGAGGATGACCTCCTGGAATTTCATGCAAACAACTCCTTCATCAAAAAAACCGCGTCCCTCTATAGAATACGCGGTTTTTACCAAAAGACAAGCCCCTACTTAAAATTATCCTGCAAGCTCTGCAAGATCTGTGCCTGACGCGAGTTCACCGGTTTTTCCCACTTTTCGCTCGCCGTATTATCCTCCCCCGGCAGGAGCGCACAAACAATAATCAGAATGATAAAGAAAACAACTGCCGTCCCGATGATCTTGCGCTGATAGGAGGCGCGCTTTTTGCGAACGCGCGCGAGCCGCCGCTCCAGTTCCCGCTGCTTTCGCTCGCGGATCGACTCCACGGGACTTGGATCTCTTTGTTCATATCTTTTCTTCTTTGGCATAACGCGTCCCCTCCTTTCCTTACGGCTGTATCAATCAGAACAGACTCTGCTCCTCATACACCGGCTGCTGCATCTTTTGATAGCAGTAGAGCGTCGCGAGCGTATCCGCAAGTGCACCGTGCGCTTGGGTTGTGCCCCAGTCGTAGCGGTAGTAGTCCGCGCACTCCGTCAGCTTCCACCAGCGATAGCCGCCGCGCCGCGCATCGGGAACCTTACGGAACTCCGAGAACGCGAGCATGACATCGTGGCGGTTCGGGTTCGTAATGCGGATGCCCGACTGCGCCAAAAGACGAATGTCGAACTCAATGTTGTAGCCGACAAGCAGCGTGTCTGGATCGTTGAACAGTCGCTCAAGTTCGGCCTGCTGCGTACGAATCGGCGGACAGTCCGCTACCATCGTGGGAGAGATGCGATTGATTTTCTCAGCATCCGGCCATGCACTCTTACGCACGGGTGCATACATCCCGTCCACCACAGTCACCCCGCTGCCATCCACAACGGCAAGGGTCAATACTTCATCATCACTGCGAAAACCCGTTGTCTCGGTGTCAAAGACCAGAATCTTTTCTAGCATGAAAGTCCTTCCTCTTCTAGTCATTTTTTCCCATTTTACACGGCTTTCGTCATAAATATTATATCGCATGGCATACCATCTGTCAAGAAATCGCCTATATTCTGTATACTTGATGCCAAAAATATACGTCGAAATTTCTGTTGCAAAAGGTTTGGAATTAAGCTAGAATACTTCTATAAATGTAGTTCTTATTTATAGATATAAACTATAAATCACATATATGATTCTATCGATGAAAGGAGCTTTTCATGAACGCTATCAAAATCCGTGACGGCATCTACTGGGTTGGAGCCATCGACTGGTCCATGCGCAGCTTTCACGGCTACGACACCCAGCGTGGTTCCACCTACAACGCCTATCTCATCATCGATGACAAGATCACGCTCATCGATACGGTGAAGCATGGCTTCGAGGAGGAAATGCTCTCGCGCATCTCCTCTGTCATTGAGCCGTCGAAAATCGACTACATCATCTCAAACCACGTCGAGCCGGATCATTCATTCGGTGTTCCGCTCATCTCCTCCCTTGCGCCGAACGCGAAGGTTGTCACGAGTGCGCCGAACGGACTCAAGGGACTGCGTGCCTACTACGGAGAACTGCCCTATGAGACAGTCAAGGCGGGCGATACGCTCTCCATCGGCAAGCGCACCCTTGCGTTCGTTCCGACCCCGATGCTCCACTGGCCGGACAGCATGGTAACGTACTGCCCCGAGGAAAAGATCCTCTTCTCGAACGATGCGTTCGGTCAGCATCTCGCCTCCGGCAAACGCTATGACGACGACAATGACCTCTCCGTCGTCATCGAGGAGGCAAAGAAATACTACGCAAACATTCTCTTCCTGTATGCGAAGCAGGCACAGACGGCACTCAAGGAAGTCCACAAACTCGACATCGAGATGATCGCCACGGGACACGGCATCATCTGGCGTTCGCACATCCCCGAGATCATCGACCTTTACAACAAGTGGTCGCTCGGCGAGACCGAGGATCGCGCTGTCGTGGTCTTTGACAGCATGTGGCACTCCACAGAGAAAATGGCGCACACCATCGCCGAGGCGTTCATCGACAAGGGCTTCTCTGTCGGCTACTACGACATCCAAAAGAACACACACGCCGACATCATGACGGATGTGCTCACGAGCCGCTACCTCGCCGTCGGCTCGCCGACGCTCAACAACCAGATGCTCCCCACCATCGCAGGATTCCTCTGCTACATGAAGGGGCTCGCGCCGAAGGGGCGCAAGGCATTTGCGTTTGGTTCCTACGGCTGGGGCGGACAGAGCATCCAGCAGATCGAGGACGAGCTCAAGGCAGGCGGCTGCGAGATCGTCATGGACAAGGTGCGTATGCTCTACGTCCCCTCCGCCGAGCAGCTCGCAGGACTGCGCGACCAGATTTTGGCACTGTAAGACAGCATAGAAAATCCCGAAGGATTCACAAGTCCTTCGGGTTTTTTCATGGAAAAATGCTTATTCCTCCGTAAAGTACTTCATCGACGTTTTCTTCCACTCTCTCTTGGTGTAGAGCATACGGCGGTCGTCAATACCGGTGGCGGCGGCGAGTTCGGCGGCGATGCCCTCGCACTCCTCGCGGCTGTAGCCGTGGATCATGGTGTAGAGATTGTACTTCCAGTCAGCTTCGCGATTGCGGTCATAGCAATGCGAAACACGCGGATGCTCCGCCATGCGCCGCGCAACCTCATCCACGCGTTCATCGGGCACATTCCAGACGCAGAGGCAGTTCGCGGTAAAGCCCACCTCGCGATGGCGCAGGACGGCACCCATCTTTCGGATCTTCTTCTCCTCACGCATCGCGGCAATGCGGGCAAGGAGCTGCTCCTCGGTAATGCCGATCTCTTCGGCCAGCACCTTGTACGGCTCTGCTACGAGTGGGAACTCTCCTTGCAGGAGGCGGACGATCTTACGATCGAGTTCACTGATCTCTTTTTCTTCTGTCATAGATTGACCTTCTCCATCCGCTCAGTTCAGCTTGAACTGGACGTTGATCTTATAGCGCTTGTTTGCCTTTAGGCTCATGTGCCCCTCCACACCCGGCAGTGCTGCGATATCGGCGAGAATCTTCTCCTCCGCATGGCGCGACGGTGTCAGGAGGGTAAACCAGAGGTTGTAGTCGCCCTCGCGCTCATAGTTGTGGGTCGCTCCCGCATAGCGGTTGACCGCCTGTGCCACGTCCGCAAGATGATCCTCGGCAACCCGCAGGGCAATCAGTGTGCCGTGGTAGCCAAGCTGCTCCGAGTTGAAAAACGTACCGATGCGCCGGAGATATCCCTCGCGTTTCAGATCGTCCAGACGGCTGAGTACGTGCTCCTCCGTCGTCTCAAGCATTTCACCCAAACGCGCAAACGGCCGCGAACAGACCGGCAGGTTTCCCTGCAGGAGGTTCAGCAGCCGCTTGTCAAAATCCGTAAGTGCTGTCATTGCAAAGCTCCCTCACAATACACATGGAAATCCTCTGCACCCGCAGATTCCCGCCTTGCTCAGGGGCTTGGGAGACACGCATTCGTCGGTCCATATCATAGGGTGCAAAAATGAACTAAATTCATTTCTTTCAGTCCCTATTCTACCAAATATTCCTTCATCACGTCAAGCAATTCTGAACGCCCTTCATTTTTCGGAGATGCGTAAGGGAGTATCGTGAGTTCGGGTACGCCGAGTGCCTTCTGCATCGCCGCAATCTGCGTGCGGCGTGCGTTCTTTCCGATCTTGTCCGCCTTCGTGGCAATGACAAGCACGGGGATGTCATGCTCCACGAGCCAGTCGAACATACGGCGGTCGGACTCCATCGGTGTGTGCCGAATGTCGAGCAGAAGACAGACAAAGCGCAGTTCCTCAGCGTGCAAAAAATACTCCTCGATAAACTTTGCCCAGACCTTTCTGCTCTCGCGTGAGGTTTTGGCGTACCCGTAGCCCGGCAGGTCGACGAGGTGGACGGAGTGACGCTCCTCTCCCCCATCGATCTTTAGAAGCAGTTCGTAGAAATTGATGGTCTGTGTCTTGCCCGGCTTCGAGGAGACACGAGCAAGCTGCCGAATGCGCGTGAGGGAGTTGATGAGCGAGGATTTGCCGACGTTCGAGCGCCCAATAAAGGCGACAGCAGGACGCAGCTCCTCGGGATACTGGTCGCGCCGCACGGCGGAAGCGAGATAGGTCGCCTTGGTGATAACAACCGCTTCAGACACGTCCGCACCTCCTAATTATACAGCGCAACCCGCAGCACCTCATCCATGTGGGCGACGGGCACGAACTCCAAGGAGGAGCGCACGACATCGGGGATGTCCTCGATGTCACGCGCGTTCTCCTCCGGCAGAACAATGGTCTTGACCCCCTCGCGGTACGCAGCAAGGGTCTTTTCCTTGAGCCCGCCGATGGGCAGGACGTTGCCGCGCAGGGTAATCTCCCCCGTCATGGCGACATCGGAGCGCACCTTACGCCCCGTGAGTGCGGAGATCATCGCCGTTGCCATGGTAATCCCCGCCGAGGGACCGTCCTTCGGAATTGCTCCCTCTGGCAAATGGATGTGGATGTCGTCTTTTTCATAAAAGTCCTCGGCGAGATGGAGCACCCCCGCACGGCTGCGCACATAGGAGAGTGCCGCCTGCGCGGACTCCTGCATGACCTCGCCGAGCTGTCCCGTGAGGATGAGCTTTCCCTTGCCGCGCAGGATATTGACCTCGGTGCGCAGCACGTCGCCGCCGACCTCCGTCCATGCGAGTCCCGTCACAACACCAACGAGCGGCTTCTTCTCCTGCTTTGCTGCGTGATACTTCGGACGCTCAAGGAAGTCCGCGAGATTCGCCTTCGTCACGGCAATGGGCGGCTTCTCATCCGCGACAATGCGGCGTGCCGCCTTGCGGCAGAGCTGCCCAATGACGCGCTCGAGCTCGCGCACGCCCGCCTCACGCGTATAGGAGCGGATAATCTCAGGCCAGACACTCGCACTGATACGGAGGTCCTTCGCCTTCAGACCGTTCTGCGTACGCTGGCGCGGCAGGAGGTGACGGCGTGCAATCTCGATTTTCTCAAGTTCGGTGTAGCTCGATAGGTTCAGGATCTCCATGCGGTCGCGCAAAGGGGCAGGAATCCTCGCCGGATTGTTTGCCGTCACGATCCAGAAGACGCGTGAGAGGTCAAACGGCAGCTCGACGAAATGGTCGCTGAACGTGCAGTTCTGCGCGGGATCAAGCACCTCAAGCAGTGCCGCCGACGGATCGCCGTGGAAGTCCATTGCGATTTTGTCGACCTCATCCAGCAAAAACACAGGATTCTTCGTCCCTGCGCGGCGAATCCCCTCGATGATGCGCCCCGGCATTGCACCGACATAGGTACGGCGATGCCCGCGGATCTCCGCCTCGTCACGGATGCCGCCGAGTGAGATGCGGATGAACTTGCGTCCCATTGCGTGCGCAATCGACGCGCCGAGCGAGGTCTTGCCGACACCTGGGGCACCCACGAGACAGAGAATCGGTGCGCTCTGCTCGGGGGCGAGACGGCGCACGGCGAGATAGTCGAGGATGCGCTCCTTGATCTTCTCAAGACCGTAGTGGTCATGCTCAAGCACCGCCTGCGCCTCTGCCATATCGACGTGCTCCTCCGTCGTCTCGTTCCACGGGAGTTCGGTGAGGGTGTCGAGATAGTTGCGGATGACACCAACCTCTGCACTCATCGTAGGACTCATGTCGAGGCGGTGAATCTCGCGCTCGATGGTTTCGCGTACGGCTTCGGGATACTCCTTTGCCGCCAGTGCCTCACGGTAGCGATCAACCTCTGCCGCCTTGTCTGCATCGTCACCGAGCTCTTTGCGGATTGCCTTGATCTGCTCACGCAGGTAGAAGTCCCGCTGTACCTTGTCCATCTGCTTGCGAACGCGGCGGTTGATCTCGCTCTCGATGCCCATGATGTCGAGTTCGTGCACGAGTGCCTGATAGAGGCGTTCGAGACGCGCACGGACGTCGATTGCGGCAAGGATTTCCTGCCGCACCTCATGCTTCAGGCTCAGATGGCTCGCGATGATGTCTGCAAGGCGGCCCATGTCCTCCATGATGGAGATGGAGACAAGTGCCTCGGGTGGAATCTTATGTGAGAGCTTCACCCATTCCTCGAACTTGCTCGTAACCCCGTGTACCAAAGCCTCCATATCCTTGCTCAGAGGCACATCCTCGTGTTCCTCGATCTCGTGCACATCCGCCTCGGCATACTTCTCCCCCTCACGGATGGCAAGGATCTCTGCACGTTTCTGCCCATCGACAAGGATGCGTAGAACCCCCTCGGGCATCCGCAGGAACTGGCGAATCTCCGCTACAGCACCAACGTCATAGAGGTCATCCGTTGTCGGGTCATCACACTCCGGATCACGCTGCGCCACGACGAGGATGCGGTTGTCCCCCGCAATCGCACGCTCAATGGCGGCGACCGAGCGGTCACGCCCCACATCGAGATTGACCATCATATGCGGATAGACCACCAGACCGCGCAGTGGAAGCAGTGGGAGGGTTTGTTTCTCGGACATCGTTTTTCCTTCCATTATAAGAAAGAGAATATTCTCGTATGAAAAAAGGAGCACCGCAGTGCAGAGCCCCTTTCGTAAATTATCGTGTTAGTTTGCAGCTGCCATCTTTTGTGCACCCGTGCCATCAATGGTCAGAATGGGGTCGCTGCGGTTCGCGACGACATCCTTCGTGACCTGACACGCCGTCACGCCCTGAATCGACGGCACTTCATACATGACGTTGCGCATGATGCCCTCGATGATGGAACGCAGTCCGCGTGCGCCGGTCTTGTGCGTGAGGGCTTCCTTTGCAATGAGATGCAGAGCCTCGTCATCGAACGTGAGACGCACACCGTCCAGTTCCAATAGCTTCTGGAACTGCTTGACAAGTGCGTTCTTCGGCTCGGTCAGGATCTGCACAAGCGCATTCTCATCAAGCGAGTTGAGCGTCACAACAACGGGCAGACGCCCAATGAACTCGGGAATCAAACCGTTTTTCATCAAATCCTCGGAAATCACTTTGCTGAGCGATTCACCGACGGATACACGCTTCTTGGAGCGCACCTCCGCGCCAAAGCCCATCTGCTTTTTTCCGAGACGCGACTCGATGATCTCCTCGATCCCGTCGAACGCGCCGCCGCAAATGAAGAGGATATTGGTCGTATCGATCTGCAGCAGCTCCTGCTGCGGATGTTTGCGCCCGCCTTGTGGGGGCACGGATGCTGTCGTCCCCTCGAGGATCTTGAGCAGTGCCTGCTGAACCCCCTCGCCCGAAACGTCACGCGTGATAGAGGGATTCTCCGACTTGCGCGCAATCTTGTCGATCTCGTCGATGTAGATGATGCCGCGCTGCGCCTTCTCGATATCATAGTCCGCTGCCTGAATCAGCTTGAGCAGAATGTTCTCGACATCCTCACCGACGTAGCCCGCCTCCGTAAGGGAGGTCGCGTCCGCAATCGCAAACGGAACGTTCAGAATGCGTGCAAGCGTCTGTGCGAGCAGGGTTTTGCCGCTGCCCGTGGGGCCAATCATGAGGATGTTCGACTTCTTCAGCTCCACATCCTCGTTTTTCCCCTGGCCTACGTTGATGCGCTTGTAGTGGTTGTAGACGGCAACCGACAGAGACTTCTTCGCCTCGTCCTGTCCGATGACATATTGGTCAAGAATGTGGCGGATTTCCTTCGGTTTCGGAACATCCTTGAGTCCGACTTCAGCATCATCGCTGAACTCCTCCGCTATGATCTCATTGCAGAGCTCAATACATTCATCGCAGATATAGACACCGGGTCCTGCTACGAGCTTTCGCACCTGCTCCTGCGTCTTGCCGCAGAACGAGCACTTAAGCTGCCCCTTGTCTTCCTCTCCAAATTTCATCGCGTCACACCCCCTCAGCCTTTGTTCTCTGTGGAGGCAGCCTTGGGACGGGTAACAACCTCGTCGATCAGCCCATATGCCTTGGCTTCCTCTGCCGACATAAAGTTGTCGCGCTCTGTATCGACGTTGATCTTCTCGGGATCCTGCCCCGTATGGTGCGCGAGAATATTGTTGCCGACCTCACGCAGGCGCAGGATCTCCTTCGCCTGGATCTGGATGTCGGTCGACTGTCCCTGTGCACCGCCGAGCGGCTGATGGATCATGATGCGTGCCTGGGGCAATGCGTAGCGTTTCCCCGCAGCACCCGCCGTCAGCAGAATGGACGCCATGCTCGCCGCCTGCCCGATGCAGATGGTCGAGACATCCGGCTTGATGTACTGCATCGTGTCATAGATGGCAAGCCCCGCCGTCACGACACCGCCCGGGCTGTTGATGTAGAGATGGATGTCCTTGTCCGGATCCTCGGACTCGAGGAAGAGCAGCTGCGCCACAACGACATTTGCCACGCTGTCGTCAATCGGTCCACCTAGGAAGATGATGCGTTCCTTGAGCAGGCGGGAATATATGTCATAGGCACGCTCCCCGCGGCTCGAGTTCTCCACCACCATCGGTACATAATAACTCATAGTTCCTCCCCACAGGGGATGTCTTATGCCGTGATATTGTCCACGATGAACTGCGCCGTCTTCTTGCGCAGAACCGTCGCGGCAAGGTCACTGACACGTCCCTGCTCCTTGATGATCTTCTGAACCTGCTTCGGTGTCGCACCGTAGGACAATGCCATCGCATAGACTTCCTGATCGAGATCCCTTCCCTCGACCTTGATCCCCTCAGCCTTTGCGACCTCCTCAAGCATGAGATCCGTACGGACGTTCTTCTCTGCCGTCTCGCGGTACTCGTCGCGAATGCGCGCCATATCGAGACCCGCGTACTGGAGATACTGCTCGAGGCTCATTCCCTGCTGCTCGAGACGCATCGCCATCTCCTGAATCATCGCCGTGATGCGGTTCTCGACCATGACCGGCGGAATCTCCATCGTGCAGTTCTCCGTCGCCATGTCGATCGCCTTCGTGCGGCGGTCAGTCTCAGCCTGACGCTCCGCGCCCTCCTGAAGGTTTTTGCGGATGTCCTCACGCAGCTCTGCGAGCGTCTCAAACTTGCTCGCCTTCTTCGCGAACTCGTCGTTCAGCTCGGGCAGCTCTCGTGACTTGATGCTGCGCACCGTGCATTTGAACATGGCCGGCTTGCCCTTGAGGTTCTCTGCGTGATACTCCTCGGGGAACGTGACATTGACCTCACGCTCCTCGCCGATCTTCGCACCGATGAGCTGATCCTCGAAACCGGGAATGAAGCTGCCGGAGCCGATCTGCAGCGGGTAGTCCTCGCCCTTGCCGCCCTCGAATGCCGTACCGTCAACAAAGCCCTCGAAATCGAGCGTGATGAAATCGTCCTTCTTGACCTCGGCATCCGCAGGTGCATCCACGAGCGTTCCTTGATGCTGACGCATGCCATCGATCTGTCGATCGATGTCCTCCTCGGACACAGTCACCTCGGGCTTTTCCACCGCCAGCCCCTTGTAGTCGCCGAGCGTTACCTCGGGGCGCTGCGTGAACTTCGCTGTAAAGACGACATCCTTGCCCTCCTCAAGGGTCACGATGTCGATCTCGGGGCGCGTTACAGGCTCCATGTTCTGCTCCGTCAGAGCATCCTCGAACGCCTGCTGGGCAACGCCCTCAAACGCTTCCTGCAAAATTGCGTCCTTACCGACGAAGTTCTCGACAATCTTGCGTGGTGCCTTGCCCTTGCGGAAGCCGGGAATGTTCACACGCCCCGCGATGCGCTTTGCCGCGCCGTCCGTCGCCTTCTCCAGTTTTGCCTGCTCAACTTCAATCGTCAGAGTGACCTCGCGGTTCTCACCATGCTCTGCCGTAACCTTCATTGTATGAAACAACCTCCTGCTATTTTCCTATGGAAACAACGTATCTACGCGCTTCCCGATATGCGGACATGCAAAGAGCGCAACGTCCGCGATTCTATCTGTATCGTATCACAAAAACACCAAAATGACAAGCGAGGGATTCGCCGTGTCAATGGAGCAGCTCTGTCATGCGCGTGAGCGGCTCGGAGAGATCCATGTGCCCCGACAGGGTCTCCACGGATGCGCCCTCAATGAGAATCTGTACTTTCTGAACCTCGGGGAAATCCGTCAGTGTGTTCACGATGGAACCGATGAGCATTTCCTCGCCCGTCGATCCGCCGCTGAAATTCTGCTCTAATTCCTTCGAGAAATCCACTGTTGCAACGCCGTCCTTCACCGTGACGCTGCGCAGCTTTGCCTTTTTCGGGATGACATTCGTCTGTCCCTTCTCCTTCGTTCCCGTGAGGAGGGACTTCATCGCCGCCGTATACTTGTCGTCCTTCTCCGTGTTCACCTTACGGCTGACCGCGATGAGCCCCGTGCCGTCGTTTCTCGGATAGTAGACATTCACCTGCATTTCCTTTGGCTTCTCTTGTGCAGGTTTCTCCGTATCCTTCGTCTGTGCCGTCTGCGCGGGACTATCCGCCTGTGCCGGCTTCTGTTCATCCCCGCAGCCCGCCGCAAGGGCGAGCATCGCGGCGGCAGCGAGTACGGCAGCGATGGATGTCATGCGTTTCATCTGTATCAACATTGCGTGTCCGCTCCCCTCTATTCAAAATATCGCTCGATCGCACGGACGAGTGCCTCTGCCAGCTTCTCCTGATAGTCGGTGTCCGCCAACAGTTCCTCCTCGTGCGGATTTGAGAGAAAACCAAGCTCCACGAGGGAGGCAGGGATTTCGGTGTGGCGCAGAACGTAGAACTTTGCGTATTTGACCCCGCGATTGTAGAGACCGCCCGCCGCCGCGAGTTCCTCATTGAGGAGCGTCGCAAAACGCTCATCCGCATCCGTCTTGGGGTAGTAGTACGTCTCCATGCCATGCGCATCGGGATTTGTAAACGAATTGCAGTGTACCGAGAGGAAGAGCTCTGCCTCGGGGTGTTCCAAACTGACATCCACACGCGCCTGCAGTTCCCCTGATGACGTATTGCCTGGGTAGGAAACGTCAGTATCCTCCGTCCGCGTCATGATGACGTGTGCGCCCGCCGCACGCAGCAATGCCTCCGTGCGTTTCGACACTGCAAGGGCAACTACCTTCTCAGGTACACCGGTATATCCGATCGCCCCCGAATCGCTGCCCCCGTGTCCCGGATCGATGACTACCGTATGCCCGCGTGCGGGACTGGGCTTCGAGCGTGGTGCGATGATGTCAATGACGAGATACTCCTTCACCTTGCCATGTGCCTCGGCAGGCATCGTGTAGACACGATAGGCATCCTCGTGTGTAAGGGGAAGTGCTGACGCAATGTGGAGTACAGCATTGTGCTTGTCTTCCATTGTGACAGAGATTTTTTCTGTCATCTCACCGCTTGCTACATATTCCTGCGGGAACTTTTTATCAAGTTTCACATTTTCAAGTGCGAGGATCAGCGCATTCTCCTCTTGTGTCTGTGCAGCAAGTGCATCGAATACCCCTGCACGGTTCACACCGATCTGAATGCGGACGGCGGCACGGCCGTCAATCTCCAGCGCATGACTTTCCATGCTCAGGAGGCGGAATGTCTTGCCCTTTGCCTCGCCCGTACCGCTCACAAAAAGCGTGCAAAAACAGACAAAAAGCGCTGCCACTGTGAGCAGCGTCCTTGTCCATACGTGTTGATTCCATCGTATCAATGCCAATAACACCTCCTTATTTGTTCAGCAATTCCAGAGCCTCTGCTTCGGCAGCCTCCGTGGCTGCTGCGTCGCGCTCCATGGAGATCGTCAGATAGTCCCCCTCGGAAATATCCGCAGGAAGAAAATTCTTCGGGAAGTTCACCTTTTCCATCGCATCACCGAGAAGAAGTACCGCGTATTTTCCTTCAAAGCGGTCGAGATATGCAGAGATCATTGTTTCTCCCCCCGTTCGGGTACAATCTTGTAGGTCTTTCCGTCACTCGTCACCGTGATCGTCCCGTTCTCTGCCGTCACATAGATCGGGATGTTCAGTGCGTGGTACTTTTTCATCGTCTCCTTGTGCGGATGCCCGTAGTCGTTGTTCACCCCGCAGGAGATGAGTGCCGCCTCGGGCTGAACCGCACGCAGGAAGTCCGCCGAGGAGGAGGTCTTGCTGCCGTGATGGCCGGATTTCAAAATCGTGCTCTTTACATGGGCACTGTCCGCCGCAAGGATGGTCTGCTCTTCCTTCTTCTCCGCGTCGCCTGTGAGCATCATGGAGAAATCGCCAAAGACCAGCCGCCCGACCACGGACTCGTTGTTCGGATCGTGCTTATAGCCCTTGACCGAGCCCTCCTTGACCAGCTCCGCCGAGGGGCCAAGCACCTCAAACACGGCACCGCCGCCGAGATCGACACGATCGCCCGCGACGAGCCCCTTGCGCTCGATCTTCTTCTCCTTGAGCTTTTTCACATAGCCGAGGTAGAGCTTCGAGGTCGAGGGCATACCGTTGTCATAGACCATACCGACCGTATACTCGTCGAGCAGGACATCCATACCGCCGATGTGATCAGCGTGCGGATGTGTGAGGATGATTGTGTCAATTTTCTTGACATCCGCCTTTTTCAGCTCCGCACGCAGCTTGTCGCGCTCGTCCACATCACTCGTATCGACGAGCACCGTCTTCTCCCCCGTCTGGATGAGAATGGAGTCGCCCTGCCCAATATTGAGCACCTTGACCGTGATCTCCCCCTGCGCCGCGTGCTTGGACGCATCGGAGGCGGGTGCAGCCGTGCAGCCCGCGAAAAACTGTGCGGCAATGAGTACTGCGCCCGCAAGGACGGATGCAATCCACCGTTTCATTTGCAAGCCCCTCCCTGCGCGTTAGGAGCGCAGTGCCAGATTGATGAGGAACGCGATCGAGACCAGATACATGATCCAACTGATCTGCTTATACTGTCCCGCGAAGAGCTTCATCACCGTGTAGCTGATAAAGCCGAAGGCGAAACCGTTCGCAATGCTCGACGTGAGCGGCATCATGATGATTGTGAGGAATGCGGGAAGTGCATTCGTGAAGTCCGAGAAGTCAATCTTGCCGACCTCGGACATGAGCAGTGCTCCGACGAGGATGAGCGCGGGAGCCGTCGCAAATGCTGGCACAAGCCCGATCAGCGGCGTAAAGAGGAGAGCGGCGAGGAAGAGTACGCCCGCCGCGAGTGCCGTAAGCCCCGTGCGGCCGCCGGCAGCAATGCCCGCTGCGCTCTCGACATAGGAGGTGACCGTGGACGTTC
>CAUVVR010000015.1:0-71953 GCA_963555475.1 uncultured Selenomonas sp. | reverse complement strand
CCCATCCCGCACAACGGATGCCGTCCGCCGAAGCGTCGCCGCGTCTAACAGGAGGTGCATGAAACAACATGGCAATTGATAGAGTACCAGTTCTCAAGCGCTGCCGTGCCCTCGGCCTCGAGCCGGCTACACTCGGCCGCTCGCGCCAGTCGACGCGTCAGCTCCGCCGCACGAACCGCAAGGTCTCCGAGTACGGACTTCAGCTCAAGGAAAAGCAGAAGGCAAAGTTCATCTACGGTGTCCTCGAGCGTCAGTTCCGCGGCTACTATGACAAGGCGAAGAAGATGTCGGGCGTCACGGGTGAGAACCTGCTGAGCCTTCTCGAGCGTCGTCTCGACAACGTCGTCTTCCGCCTCGGGCTTGCCAACACGCGCCGTCAGGCACGTCAGCTCGTCCGCCACGGACATTTCACCGTGAACGGCAAGCGCGTTGACATCCCCTCCGCACTCGTTCGTGAGGGCGACGTGATCGAGGTCGCCGAGAAGAGCCGTGCGAGCGCGTTCTTCAAGGAGCTCAAGGAGAGCAGCAACGCGCTTTCCGCTCCCGCATGGCTGACCGCCGATCAGGCAAATCTGACGGGCACGGTCACGCGTTTCCCCCATCGTGAGGAAATCGACGTGCCGGTCAACGAACAGGCCATCGTCGAACTCTACTCCAAATAATGAATGTGAATGTGTCTGCATTACGCGTTTATTATGGAGGAGGCACATAGATGACAGATATCGAGAAACCGAAAATCGAGATCGCAGAGATCAGCGAGGACGGACGCTACGGGCGTTTCGTCTGCGAGCCGCTCGAACCGGGCTACGGTACGACGTTCGGCAATAGTCTGCGGCGTATGCTGCTCTCCTCACTGGATGGAGCAGCTGTTACCTCCATCCAGATCGACGGCGTCCTTCACGAGTTCTCCACCATTCCCGGTGTACGGGATGATGTGACGAGCATCGTGCTTGCCTTGAAGCAGCTCTGCATCCGTATGCAGGGAACAGAGCCGCATACCATCCGCATTGAAGCGGTGGGGGAGCGTGAGGTCACAGCAGCCGACATCGAATGCGGCAGCGACATCGAGATCCTGAATCCGGATCTTCACATCGCAACGCTGAATGCGACGGGCAAGCTCAAGATCGAGATGACCGTCGAGCGTGGGCGCGGCTATGTACCGGCGGACAAGAATAAGAAGTCGGATGACTCCATCGGGGTTATCCCTATCGACTCCATCTTCTCCCCTGTGCAGCGCGTCAACTACACGGTCGAGGACACGCGTGTCGGCAACGTTACCGACTACGACCGTCTCATTCTCGACGTGTGGACGAACGGCTCCATCCGTCCGGAGGAAGCCGTGAGCAAGGCGGCTGCGATCCTCGTCATGCACCTGCGTTTGTTCCAGAACATGGACGGCAACATCGTCGAGGAGGAGGAGGAAGTTCCGAACTTCCCGCCCGAGGAGGTCGACGACAGCGCGAAGGTGCTGGAGATGACCATCGACGATCTGGATCTTTCCGTCCGTTCCTTCAACTGCCTCAAGCGCGCCGGCATCAACACCGTTGCCGATCTCGCGCAGAAGACCGAGGACGACATGATGAAGGTGCGCAATCTCGGACGCAAGTCTCTGGATGAAGTGAAGAAAAAACTTGAGGAGCTTGGACTCTCCTTGAGACAGGAAAACGAATAACGATAGGAGTGGGAAACACATGAGAAAGCTCGGACGCAATTCCGCGGCCCGCAAGGCTCTCCTCAGGAGCATCCTCACATCCTTCTTCAAGTATGGACGCATTGAGACGACCGAGGCAAAGGCAAAGGAGCTTCGCTCCCTCGCCGACGGTCTCATCACGCTCGCCAAGCGCGGCGATCTCAGTGCGCGCCGTCAGGCTATCGCAGCTCTGGCAGAAGAGGATGTCGTGCGCAAGCTCTTCGGCGAAATCGCAGAGAAATACACGGATAAGAAGAGCGGCTACACCCGCATCTTGAAGCTCGGTCCCCGTCGCGGCGACGCCGCCCCGATGGCAATCATCGAGCTCGTGTAAGTGACATCGTGAAAAACTCCCGGAACGAAAGTTTCGGGAGTTTTTTGTTGCATTCTTCATCGCTTTGTATTTATAATAATATCAGATAGAGTGCTGGAATAGGGGGCGATTTTATGCGTACGAGAGATTTTAACGCACTCAATGACCTGCTCTTCAAGTTCGTCTTTGGTCATGAGGAACGAAAGGCGGTTACGCTTTCCTTTATCAATGCGACGCTTCAGCTGGAGGGGACGGATGCGTTTGTCGATCTTCACTTTGCCGATCGTGTGCTTGAGCCGGAGGAAGAGGATGGCAAGAGTTCAATGCTTGATCTGCTCTGTGTTACGAATGATGGAACGCAGGTCAATATCGAGGTGCAGGTGCAGAATCAGCACAATATGGCGCAACGCAGTCTGTACTATTGGGCAAAGCTTTATCAATCGTCCTTGCGCAAGAGTCAGGATTACAGCACGCTCAGAAAAACGGTGGCGATCAATTTGCTTGCGTATTCTTTTCTTCCGCAGAAGGGATTTCACAACGTATATGGTCTCTACGATTCGGCAAAAACACACCGTCTGACGGATGATATTGAACTGCATTTTTTGGAGCTGCCGAAGGTACGGCGGCAGGATTTGCGCAGTATGCGCCAGCTTGATAAGTGGATGGCGTTTATGAATAACAAGCTGAGTAATGAGGAAATGGAGGAGCTTGCGATGAGTGAGGCGGCAATCGGAACGGCATGGGATGCGATTGATGAATACTTGCAGGATATGAACCGTCGTCGGAGATATGAAGCGAAGGAAAAATATGAGCGCGACTATGTGACGAATATGCGTGGCTCACGGGAAGAAGGTTGGAAGGAGGGGCGTAAGGAAGGTCGAAAAGAAGGACGTAAGGAAGGGCTTCGTCTTGGCGCACAGCGTACGGCACTCAATCTTTTGCGCATGAATTTGCCAATGGAAACCGTTATCACAGCCTCGGAGCTTTCGGAGGAGGACGTACGGGCACTCGCACGGGAGCACGGAATAACTGTTCAGTAAGAGCGTACACAAAATAAGGCTGCCTTGGGATCAGAGGATTCCCATAGACAGCCTTTTGTTGTGCAGATTATCCCACAGTCGGATCTTGTGCCAATATTGGCGCAAGCGCATCCTCATCCTCGGTGACAAAGAGTGTTTTCTCGTTGATAAATCGGACGAAGCCGGGGACGGCACCCGAGGGCTTCTTTACGAAGCGGACGGCGGTGTAGTCGACGGGGACGTTCGAGGAGCCGCGCGCCTTACTGAAATGTGCGGCAATCTGCGCGGCGAGGTGGAGGGATGCCTCACTCGGTTCGTCTCCGTTTGTCCGCAGAATGACGTGTGAGCCGGGAATATCGCGGACGTGCAGCCAGATGTCCGTGGGGGCGGCGGTCTTAAATGTGAGTGTGTCGTTCTGGACATTGTTCTTGCCAACAAGAATAATGCTGCCATCGGGGGCGGTAAAGGAGAACGGATGCGCACGGCGGTCTTTGCTGCGCTTTGGCAGCTTTTCGTGGAGGTAACCCGAGGTAATCAGCTCGTCTTGAATCTCTGCGATCTCGGCAAGACGCGTGGAGGAGTCAAGGGATGCCTCGATGCTCTCAAGGTGGCGGATGTTCGCCATGCAGTGCTCCTGTTGGACGGCGAGCAGCTGTTGGGCACGCTTTAGCTTGTCGTATTTCTTGTAGTATGCCTGCATGTTCGCGATGATGCCGATGCGGCGATCGAGCGGAATCGTAATCGTTTCGCCCGTCTCACTGTAGATGTTCGGGACGGTGATTTCATCGTCGGCGTGGTCACTGTACTGATACTGATAGGTCATCAGGTTGTCGGCATAGATTTTTTGTTCCTCGGCATTCTCAGCCGCCGTAATCTCTGCGCCGAGCTTGTCATATTTCTCGCGTGCGCGTGCAAGCTCGGTGCGTACGAGACGGCGAAAGCGTTCGCGGTCGGGAATGACATAGCTGCCGAGGCGTTTGTCTGCGTCGCTCATCAGTGCGCTGAGCGTGGGATAGGAGATGCGCTGCGTATTGGGAAGTTCGCTGAGGGGGAATGCCGCCATTGCCGTGACTTTGCCGTTCTCGTCCAGACGCAGGGAGGGCGAGGGCTCTTTCATCCATGTATGCAGCTCTGTGAGCGCGCGGGAGATTTCCGCAAAGTCTGATGAATCCAGTGCGGAAATGAGGATGTTTGGTGCAAGTCCCGCGAGAAAGCAGATCTCCTTTGCCGAGACGGGGCCAAAGCCGAGGACAGAGCCAATGAGAGCCTGAAAGAGTTTTGCGTCGCTGTCCGACTGTATGCGTGTGATAATATCGTCAATATTCGCCGTAAAGAGGTCGTATTTGTCCTGTACGGGGGGAAGGGTGTAGGGAATGCCCTTGAAGACGGTGCGTACACGGCTCGTGTTCTCGCCAATGCGGCGCAGTGCCTCGGTGATGATGCCGTCCTCGTGGAGGATGATGTTGCTGTATTTGCCGATGAGTTCGAGGGTGAGCGTGCGCGTCGTGATGCGTCCGCCGTCTGCAATCACGTCAATGTCGAGGTGGATGATGCGGTCACGTCCCTCCTGCCGCACGGCGGCGATGCGTCCCGTTTCGAGCTGTTTTCTGAGGAGCATGACGAAGGTTGGCGGCTCGGCGGGATTCTCGGGGGCGTTTTCGATGAGATGTGCGGATGGGTTGCTGGCGTTGGTGTTGATATAGAGGAGCAGGTTTTTCCCCGGCTGGCGTACGGAGAGGACGATGGACTGCTTATTCGGCTGGTTGATTTTATCGATGCGCCCGCCCGTGAGTGCATCCGCGAGTTCACGTGCGAGGGCGGACATGGAGAAGCCGTCAAGGCTCATAGTATCACTTCTTTCTAGTTCCTAAAAATTATACACGCGAACAGCACAATAGGCAAGGCAGTGCTATGGTAAATGCCGACGTGCGTACTCCACGCAAACGCCTCGTTACGCAAGCGGTCGGGCACTTATCTGCCTAAATACCTGCGGACTTCTTAAACGCGCTTCGCTTGAACGAAAGAAATCCGCAGGGGGCAGAACGTGCCCTTTGCTCCGCTTGCTTCACTAGGGGGTGCTTAGGAGTATCGCACGTCTACGTTTCTTCCCATCCGAAATATTTAAGAAATAAGCGATAGTCCTTGCCTTGCACACGCGGAGATTTCATCGTATAATACACGCAATAAGGCGGTGAATCGATGGAGTTTACAAAGTGGCAGGGCTGCGGCAACGATTTTGTGGTCGTGGATTTTCTGGATAAAGAGCCGATTGACTTTGCGACACTCGCGGTGAAGATGTGCGATCGGCATTTCGGCATCGGTGCGGATGGTCTGATGGTGGTCTGCCCCTCGGAGACGGCGGATGTGCGGATGCGCGAGTTCAATCCCGACGGGTCGGAGCCGGAGATGTGCGGGAACGGCATTCGCTGTTTCGCGCGGTATCTCTATGACTACGGGCGGATGAAAACGCAGCAGTTCACAATTGAGACGCTGGCGGGGACGATGGTGCCGCGCATTATTACGCAGGACGGTGCAGTGACGGCGGTCGAGGTGGATATGGGCGTGCCTGTGCTCGAAGGAGAGAAAATCCCCGTAGCGGGCTTTGGTGCGGAGCGTGTTATTGCGCAGCCGCTCATGGTGGACGGTACGGAGTACAAGATGACGTGCGTCTCGATGGGCAATCCCCATTGTGTGATCTTTGTGGACGATGCAGAGCATTTTCCACTCGCGGAACTGGGCGCACAGTTCGAAAATCATCCCGCATTTCCGCGCAAGATCAATACGGAGTTCGTCGAGGTGAAGAGCCGTACACATGCGCGTATGCGTGTCTGGGAGCGCGGCGCGGGCATTACGCTCGCCTGCGGCACGGGGACGTGTGCGACGCTGACGGCGGGCGTGCTGAACGATGTGCTTGACCGTGCAGCGGATATCGAGGTCGATGGCGGTGTGATTCGTGTGGAGTGGCGTGCGGACGGGCATATCCTTATGACAGGTCCCGCAGAGCCGGTATTCACGGGCGTATGGCAGGGCACATTATGAGTACACTGCGTAGGAGCATGACGGGCTATGGCGCGGGCACGGCGGAGACGACGGAGTTTTGTGTCACGGTTGAGATCAAGGCGGTCAATCAGCGGTTTCTTGAGATTGCGCCGCATATGCCGCGTGCATTCGGTGCGTGGGAGAATGACCTGCGCGATCTCATCCGCACGCGTGTCGCCCGCGGCAAGCTCGATGTCTATGTGAACTTCGAGGATCGCAGTGAAAAGCAGTATGATGTCCATGTCAACGAGGGTCTGGCGCGTGCGTACTATGCGGCACTCGGAAAGGTTGCCCGCGCGGTGGATGCGCCGCTGAATGATGGCGTGCGGATGACTGCAGAGTATGATGGCGTGATCTCCGTGCGTGAGCAGGCGGATATTACAGGAGCGCGTGCAGTCTTTTTGAACGCCGTCGAGCAGGCTCTTGCGGCACTTGATGCGATGCGGCTTGCCGAGGGGGCGCATCTCGCACGTGACTTTGAGAAGCGTCTCGCACGGCTTGAGCAGCAGTGTGCGCAGGTGAAGGAGCTCGCCCCGCAGATTGTGGCAGATTACCGTGCGCATCTTGCAGAGGTGCTCGCGGAGTTCAAGGAAGTCACGCCCGATGAGACGCGCCTTGTGCAGGAAGCGGCACTATATGCCGACCGCGTGAACATCACGGAGGAACTCGTACGGCTTGCAAGCCATTTCGCTCAATTCCGCGCGATTCTCACCGAGGGGGAGCCCGTTGGGCGACGGCTCGACTTCCTCCTGCAGGAGATCAACCGCGAGACGAATACCATTGGCTCAAAGATAAGCAATGCCGCCGCACAGCAGATTGTCGTCGCGATGAAGAACGAGATCGAGAAGCTGCGTGAGCAGGTTCAGAATTTGGAGTGACGCATGGAGACGGTCAATATCGGATTCGGTGACATCGTTCTCGCAGGGCGCATGGTTGCCATTGTTGCGCCGAACTCCATGTCGGTGAAACGCATGGTGCAGGATGCGCGGGACGCGGGGCGGCTCATCGATGCAACGTACAAGCGGCGGACGCGTGCCGTCATCGTATTGGACAGCGGGCACATCGTGCTCTCGGCACTTCAGCCGGAGACGATTGCGGGGCGCATGACAACGAAGGAGGTGGCAGAGTGAAAAAAGGGCTTCTCATTGTAATTTCGGGTGCATCCGGTACGGGCAAGGGGACGGTCTGCAAAGAACTGCTCACACGTGAGACGGGCATTGCCTACTCCGTCTCCGCGACTTCGCGCACACCGCGTGCGGGGGAGCAGGACGGACGCGAGTATTATTTCCGCACGCGCGAGGAGTTTGAGCAGATGATCGCAGCGGGGGCTTTTCTCGAGTATGCGGATGTGTACGGCAACTACTATGGTACGCCGCTTGCCCCGATTGAGGAACGCCGTGCGGTGGGGGAGGACATCCTGCTCGAGATCGACACGCAGGGGGCGCTGAACGTGATGGAGCGGTGCCCTGACGGGACGTTCATCTTTCTCCTGCCGCCCTCGCTCGAAGAATTGCAGCGTCGGATTACGGGGCGCGGAACGGAGACGGAGGAGAGCATTGCGCGTCGCCTTGCCGCGGCACGCGATGAGATTCTGCTCGGAAAGCGATACCGCTACGCAGTGCTCAACGATACGGTGGAGGCGGCGACGGATCGGATTCAGACGATCCTCGCAGCGGAGCGTTTGCGTGCGGATATGGATTTTTCTCAGTTTGATATTTGAAGACCTTCTATGCAAGCCCCACGCGAACGCTTAGTTACGCAAGTGATCGCGTGCTTATTCGCCTAAATACCTGCGGACTTCTTAAACGCGCTTCGCTTGAACGAAAGAAATCCGCAGGGGGCGAAACGCCCGCTTTACTCACTTGCTCCACTAGGGTTCGCTTAGGGGCTTTGCATTTCATTCAGTAAAGACAGATAGGAAAGACAGAGGTACAACAATGAAGACGAATGTGGAAATCGGCATGGTCAATCCCTCGACGGACGAGTTGCTGACGAAGGTGGACAGTCGCTACGGTATGGTCGTCCTTGCGGCGAAGCGGGCGCGCCAGCTGCTCGAGGGCGATCCCGTGAAGTCCGAGCGCGCGCGTTCGACGAAGAACGTGACAAATGCGTTTGAGGAGATTGCCGAGGGCAAGATCAGCTATGACCTCTGCACAGAAAGCGTCTGACGTGGGTGCTCTTGCGGGGCGGCGTATTGTCCTCGGTGTGACGGGCGGCATCGCCGCATACAAGGCGGTGGAGGTTGCAAGCCGCCTCAAAAAGGCGGGCGCGGATGTGCGCGTCATTATGACGCGGGCAGCGACCTCCTTTGTCACGCCGCTCACGTTCCGCGAGATCACGGCTCAGCCCGTCACAGAGACGATGTGGGGTGAGCCGCATCATCACGTTGAGCACATCGCACTTGCGGAGTTCGCAGAGCTCGTACTTGTCGCGCCTGCAACGGCGAATTTTATCGCAAAGGCGGCGGCGGGTATGGCGGACGATATGCTGACGACCTGCGTCCTCGCAACGCATGCGCCGCTCCTCATCGCGCCCGCAATGAATACGGGGATGTGGGAGAATCCCGTCACGCAGGAGAATGTCGCACGTCTCGAGGAGCGCGGTACGACTATAATTCCACCTGCTGTGGGACAGCTTGCCTGTGGCACAACGGGAACGGGGCGACTGCCCGAGCCGGCGGAGATCGTGCGCATCGTTGAGGAGCATTTTGCACGAGCGCAGAGTCTCGTGGGACGGCGTATTCTCGTCACGGCGGCGGGAACGGAGGAGGCACTCGACCCCGTGCGCTTCCTCGGCAACCGCTCGACGGGGCGCATGGGCTTCGAGGTTGCCGCCGAGGCGGCGCGGCGCGGTGCGGAGGTGATCCTTGTCGCAGGGCCGACACCGCTCTCAACACCTGCAGACGTGCGGCGTGTGGATGTGCGGAGTGCACGCGATATGTACGCAGCGGTACGCGCGGAATATGACACTGTGGATGCGGTCATCAAGGCGGCGGCGGTCGCAGACTACCGCCCCGCAGAGACGGCAGAGCATAAGATCAAGAAGTCGGACGGCGAGCTGACGCTGACTCTCGTGCGCAACCCCGATATCCTCTATGAACTGGGGCAAAAGAAGCAGCACCAGATTCTCGTTGGCTTTGCGGCAGAGACACAGAACGTCGCGGAATACGCACGCGGGAAACTCGCGAAGAAGAACCTCGACTTTATCGTGGCGAACAATGTCGCGGAGAAGGATGCGGGCTTCGGCGTTCCGACAAACCATGTGCAGATCTTCTATGCGGACGGACGTGCTGAGGATCACCCGCTCATGCCGAAGGCAGAGCTTGCGGGCGTGATTCTCGATCGGCTTGAGGACGTGTTGAAGAGTTCCCTAAAGCCTGCCCCGCTTGCGGGGAAGGGGGACCATGCGCAGCATGGTGAAAGGGGCGAATCACGAAACTCGTGCGACGAAATATCTTAAGAATCTGTGAAAATAGTCCTTGACAACGCGGCGCTCATTCGCTACAATGCGAAACATAGAAGAGAATATACCTCATCCAGAGCAGTGGAGGGAATGGCCCGATGAAGCTGCGGCAACCATGGCGTATATGTCAACGGTGCCAATTCCTTTAGGCGGAGTGCCTATGAGATGAGAGCGGCGATAAAAAGCCTCCCTTGTCTTAACGGGGAGGCTTTTCTTGATGAGGTTTTCTTTGCTCAAGTATCTTTTACGAACTAAGGGAGGTTCCAAATGAAGAAGATGTTGTTTACATCCGAGTCCGTCACCGAGGGGCATCCGGACAAACTTGCCGACCAGATCTCGGACAGCATTCTGGATGCGATCCTTGCGCAGGATCCGATGGGACGCGTTGCGTGTGAGACACTCGTTACGACGGGACAGGCGCACGTCGTCGGTGAGATCTCGACCAGTTGCTATGTCGATATTCCGAAGATCATCCGCCAGACCGTGCGTGAGGTCGGCTATACGAATGCCAGCTACGGCTTCGATGCGGACACCTGCGGCATCCTCGTCTCGCTCGACGAGCAGTCGCCGGATATCGCGCAGGGTGTCAATCAGGCAATCGAGTCCCGCGAGGGCGATATGGATGCGGCAGAGGCGATTGGTGCGGGCGACCAAGGCATGATGTTCGGCTATGCGACGAACGAAACGCCCGAGTATATGCCGCTCACGACCGTGCTTGCACATAAGCTTGCACGCCGCCTGACGGACGTACGCAAGAACGGCATGCTCGCGTATCTGCGTCCCGACGGCAAGACACAGGTCACAGTGGTCTACGAGGACGGAAAGCCTGTCTACGTTGATACCATTGTCATCTCGACGCAGCACGACGAGGCAGTTGACCTTGCGACGATCCGCAAGGACATGATCGAAAAGGTCATCAAGGAGATTGTTCCCGCAGAGCTCTTGCGCGCGGAGACGAAATACTTCGTCAACCCGACGGGCAAGTTCGTTATCGGCGGCCCGCACGGCGACTCCGGGCTCACGGGGCGCAAGATCATCGTCGATACCTACGGCGGCTGGGCACGCCACGGCGGCGGCGCGTTCTCGGGTAAGGATCCCACGAAGGTTGACCGCAGTGCGGCGTATGCGGCACGCTATGTTGCGAAGACCATTGTCGCGGCGGGACTTGCGGATCGCGTCGAGATTCAGCTTGCGTATGCGATTGGTGTCGCACATCCCGTCTCCATCATGGTCGACACGTTCGGCACGGGCAAGATCGACGAGGAGAAGATTGTTGCGCTCGTGCAGAAGACATTTGATTTGCGTCCGGCGGGCATCATCAAGATGCTCGACCTGCGCCGTCCTATCTATCGCCAGACGGCGGCATACGGACATTTCGGCCGCATGGATGTCGATCTGCCGTGGGAGAAGACGGACAAGGCGGAGCTGCTGAAGAAAGAAGCGGGGCTGTAAGTCTTAATATCTGTAGAGTCTGTCATGTGTGCTCCACGCAAACGCCTCGTTACGCAAGTGATCGTGTGCTTATCTGCCTAAATACCTGCGGACTTCTTAAACGCGCTACGCTTGAACGAACGAAATCCGCAGGGGGCAGAACGCCCACTTTACTCACTTGCTTTACTAGGGCTTGCTTTGGAGCACCACATGGCGTTGCTGCGTTGATCTAAAAAGGCTGTCGCACGAAGGGTATCTTCGGCGGCAGCCTTTTGTGTTATCAGTTTACTTTTTCGGTTTCAGCCCGATCGTCAGCTCATTCAAAATCGGTACGCTCTCGCCAATTCTCCGCACGACAATCGCCCCTAAGAGCGTCAGCAGCAGCGTCGCCGCGTACATACTGAGCGCAAGCGGCGCAGTGAGTACATAGCCCTGTCCATGAATCACCATGAGCAAATACGTAATCGCAACGGGATGCGCGAGATAGATGAAGTAGGAGTGTTTTCCGAGGAGTTGGAACGCACGCCCGAGGGCATTCTCCGTCCCGAGACGGGTAAAGAAGGCAAAGAGTGCGAGCGTTGCACCGATCGTGTAGAGAATGCCGAGCGGTGAAAGCTGATGCGCCGTGTAGATTCCCTCAAGCGGTGTGTATCCATCTACAAGCAGCAACTTGTAGTACCACGCGAGGAGTGCGGCGAGGCTGAGGGTACCGAACGCATAGAGCCGTGCTGTATTACGCTCCATCCACGCGCGGAATGTGCCAAAGTGCAGTGCGACATATCCACCGAGCAGGAAGATAAAGACGTAGTGCATCACCCAGTAGTTCAGGCGATAGAAGAGCAGTGCACGCAGCAACGTCCCTTCGGGAAGCCCGTAGACATAGAGATTGAACGTCGTGCTGAAGCTCGACCAATAGTCGAATGCAATTTGCAGGACGAGAATCCCCGCAAGCAGCGGCAGGGTCATACGCGCGAGCAGGACGCGCCAGAGCGGCATCAGCAGGTAGAACCAGATCAGGATCACCATGAAGTAGAGCTGATACTTTGCATTGCCGAAGAAGAGAATCCCCGGCAGTGCCGTCAGTGGCGGGAAACCCACCCCATATACGTATGCGTCATGGAGGAGATAGAAAAGCGACCATACGAGGTAGGGGATCATGACCGCGCGTCCGCGCCGCACGAGGAAATCGCGGTAGGAGAAGGCCGCGGATGGCGACTGTCCATAAAAGAGACCGAACGCCGAGATAAAGAAAAAAATCGGTACGGCAAAGCGCGTACCGATGTCAAAAAGCGCTACAAGATGAATGTTGGGCGATGGATTCGCGAGGTACTCTGCGCCGATGTGAATGCCGATCACGCCCATCATGGAGATGCCGCGGATTGCCTCGACAGCAGAGACCCGCACTCGCTTACTCGATGACATAGGCGATGTTTACTGAGGCCTCAAACGAAAGCTCACCTGCCGAGATCGGCGTTGCGGCATCGTAAGCCTCCTTTGCCATCATCATCGGCATATAGTTGCGCGGTGTGTGTGATTGTGTATCCGAATAGACGTTCAGAATGCGGACAATGCGTACGCCGAGCGCACGCGCTACTGCATCCGCCTTGTTGCGTGCGTCACGCGCGGCATCGGCAAGCGCGGCATTCTTTGCGGCACTCGGGTCGCTCGCCGAGAATTCGAGGGAGTCCACGCGATTCGCGCCGTTTGCGAGCGCCGTGTCGATCACCTTGCCCACATTCGCAAGATTACGCACCTTGACGACGACTGCATTCGTCACCGTGTAGCCTGTCGTGACGCTGCGCCCGTTGTCCTTCACATCGTAGATCGGCGAAAAATCATAGCGCGTCGTCTGAATATCGCGTTCTGCGATACCGAGTCCCTTTAGCGCAGACTGCACCCGCGCCGCCTGTGAGGCATTGTCCGCGTGCGCCTTTGCCGCGTCCCTTGCCTCCGTTACAACGCCAAGCGTGACCTCCGCCATATCGGGCGCGATCTGAGCCGAGCCGACCCCGTTCACCGTCAGCGTCGGCACAGCCTCCTCCGCACATGCTGTGCCCGTCGGAATCACAAGCGCGAGCGCAAGTACAGCCGCGCATACGAGTGTGCCAAATGAAAAATGCTTCATGGTAACCCTCCGTTCTTTAGAGCAGAACGCCTACAACCTTGTCCATTATAGCATAATCCCGCAGAAGTTCAATAAAATCGGTATTAACCGATTTTGGCGTACAACTGCTCGTTTTCCTTTTTCCATACCCATAGACTGATAACGAATGCCTTCAAGAGGATACGCGAAAACCATTCGAATGCAAATAGGAGGGTAGTTCTGTTCCTGAAAAGACCGGATTGCGATTCCATGACGGATTTGTTACAATGATTCAATACGAAGGAAGATAATGAGATGGGAGCACCACGATGCGGATACTGCTGGCGAATTTCTCAAAGATGGTCGGAGATACGGGCGGAGCGGCAAAGGTGAATGTCGCGTTTGCGAACGAGATGGTGCGGCGTGGGCATACGGTGACGACGATCTATACGGACGACCGCGAGGGGACTTTTTTCTATCCGTTGGACGAACGTGTGGCGGCGTACAATCTCCAGCATTTTCGTGGAGAGCATCGTACATTTCCAACGTCGCTCAAGATCAAGCGCGAGGTGCTGCGTGCATTCGGACAGCGATATGGGCGAAGTGTCAACGATGAATTTTTTGCGAAATACATCCAAAAGAATATGTCAGCGGTGTTGAGCGAGGTGCAGCCGGATGTGATCATTTGCTTCCAGACGGCCTCGGCAAAGATGCTGCTCTGTGATATGCAGATACAGACACCGGTGATCATCATGTCGCATGGCGATCCCGTCGATCTGTTTCAGACCCATCCAAAGGAGGAGCTGCCCGCACTCGAACGCTGTGCCGTGTTCCAAGTCCTCCTGCCGGGATATGCGGAGCGGTTAAAAAACTATATCCCTAATGTACGAATTGTTTCGATCGGTAACGTTGTTCCTCAATATGAAGAGCAAGCGGATCTGATGTGTGAGAAAGATGCATATAAGGTCGTATTTGTCGGGCGGATGGTGCGCAATCACAAACGCCCGCATCTCTTGATTGAGGCATTTAGTAAGATTGCGGCAGAGTTCCCCAACTGGATGCTCGAACTCTGGGGAGCAGAGGACAGCAAAAGCTATCAGAAGGAAATGCAGCGAATAATTGCCTCAGCCGGTCTGGAAGCTCGTATTTCGTTTTGCGGGACGACGACGGAAATCCCGCGCGTGTTACAGGGCTCTGATCTCTGTGTTGCGCCGAGTGCCTATGAGGGGTTCAGTCTCGCGCATACTGAGGCGATGAGTATGGGGCTTCCGCTTGTTGGCTACAAGAGCTGTGTCTCTGTCAGCGAATTGATTGAGGATGGCGTGAACGGACTCCTCGCAGCGGACGGGGCAGAGGCACTTGCAGAGAAAATGGCGATTCTCATGCGCGACCGCGATCTGCGCGTGCGAATGGGGAGGGCGGCGCGTGCATCCATGCGCGTCTATGCACCAGAGATGATATGGGAGCGGTGGGAGGATTTGATGCAGGAGGTTGCTGCGACTTCACCATAACTATGGATTTGCTGTGCGTCGGAACTTTCGTTGGCAGAATAACTACATCAATCGGAGGGACTTCACTTTATCAGCGATTTCTTAGGTTGAGCAGATAACTCTTGTACTTTAATAACTTTTGAGGCATAATAGTAAAGAGAGGAGATCCAATGCACCCTATATATTTTTATTGGGATGCGCAGGGGCGGTGCCCGATTGCCGACTATATTGCGGAGCTGTCACACAAAAGCGATACGGACAGCCGCATTAAGCTGAATAAACTGCGTGATTATATAAAAATGCTGAGTCTGTACGGTACACAGGCCGGTGAGCCATATATCAAACATCTCGATGGGGATATTTGGGAACTGCGCCCCATTCGCGGACGCATTCTCTTTGCCGCATGGTATCAGGGCGGATTCGTACTGCTCCATCATTTTATGAAACAAACGCAAAAGACACCCGTGCGAGAGATTGCACGGGCAAAACAAAATCTTGCTGATCTGATCGAAAGGGGCGTTATCTATGAACAAGAATAATCCAAAAGATGATGTGCTTGCCTATATTGATTCATTTCTGACCCCCGAGGAGATTGCCGAGAGCGATCTTCGTGTGGCACTGATCGGGGAACTGATTCGTGCACGGAAGGAGCGCGGCATTACGCAGAAGCAGCTTGAGGAGATGAGCGGCGTGAAACAGCCTATAATTGCACGGCTTGAGCACGGGACGACCAGCCCGAATATCTCCACGGTGATGAAACTCCTCGCGCCGCTCGGCAAGAAGCTCGCCATTGTTCCGTTGTGAGGCTGGCACGCAGATAGGAATCACTGATAAATTCAGCCACGCCATCTTTGGACATCTTTTTCCCCTGTCTGCGCCCTCGATCCTCTACATAGTCCGTTGCGCAGCGGATGGGGAGGGCGGCGCGTGCATCCATGCGTGTCTATGCGCCCGAGGTAATATGGGCGCAGTGGGAGGATTTGATGCAGGAGGTTGCTGCCCCACATGATTCCTCTAAAATCCAAAGTTAGTCAAGACATTAGGGGTGGAGTATATCTGAATGAATATCATATGTGGAACGCTGACAAAAATGAATGTGTCCTTACATATTACAGATACGTTGGAGAGAATGGGGCATAGCGTGCGATTCTTTCCAACTGAGCCGTATCGGGAAATATGTTCCTATTCCGATAAGAAACTGGATAAACTTGGGTTTCATCAAGGGCGGGAGCGTTACCTTACTCATTGGAGGGAAAATTTTTTCAACACAATCGAGGAGTTTCAGCCGGATGTGATTTTATTCCTCAACTCTCCGAACGTCGTTTTGCACCCTGAGAATATGAAGAAAATCAAACACCGGTTCACCCCTCCGTTTCCCAAAATCATGTGTTGGTTCGTTGACAGTATCATCACGCGCGAAGGGGAGGAATCCCTGTTTCCTTATTATGATCATGTCTATGTTTTTGAAAAACGGGATATTTCGTTTTTGCAGGAACACTGTCATATCACTGCCGAATACTGTCCTGTTGGTTACAATGCTGCGTATGTGAGACTGGAGAGAGGGCAAGACAAAGATGTTGATATCTCCTTTATGGGAGCTCCGTTTCGGAATCGTCTGCATATCTTAGAGGAAGTGGCTGCCCATGCAGCCCGGCATAATTGGCGCATGGCAATTTATGGTCCGTTTTATGAGGATCAATATTTTTGGAAGAAGCCACTCTTTCAGAGAAAATATCCATATATCGCGAGATACCTGACAAATGGCATGGTACTGCCGGAAGATGCGGCACAGTTGTATGCGCGCTCCAAAATCTGTCTGAACATCCATCTCCCCGCACACAAAGGAGTTAATCCGCGCACGTTCGAGATCATGGCGACGGGCAGTTTTCAGCTCATTGACAAACGCGAGGACTATGCGGAGCTTGTGCCTGAGCAGGACATGGCGGTCTTTCGCTCGACGGAGGAATTGATCGAAAAGATTTCATATTATCTTGTGCACGAAGATGAGCGCGAGCGGATCGCCGCACACGGGCACGCTGCCGTTCTTGGTCGGTACAGTATGGAGGCGTCTTTGAATCGGATACTCAATGATTGCAGAGAATAACTTGCTTTTGACTTTTTGTCATTTTTGGTGTAAAATAAATCACAGTTTTAAAATTGTATACATAGAACAATAAATACAAGGGGAGAATGATACCATGGCAAAGGAAACATTTGAGTTTCAAGCCGAGACAAAGCAGCTGCTCGATCTGATGATCCACTCGATCTACACGAATCGCGAGATTTTCCTGCGCGAGCTGATTTCGAATGCGTCGGATGCGGTGGACAAGCTGCATTTCGAGAGCCTGACGAACCGCGATATGCTTGAGGGCAATGAGAACTATGAGATTTTCCTCGTGCCCGATAAGGAGAGCAAGACGCTGACGATCTCGGACAGCGGCATCGGCATGTCGCGTGCGGAGGTTGTGGAGAACATCGGTACGATTGCAAAGTCGGGCACGAAGGCGTTCATGGAGCAGCTTGCCAAGGCGAAGGAGGAGAGCGGCGGCACACCCGACAAGGAACTGATCGGGCAGTTCGGTGTGGGCTTCTACTCGGCGTTCATGGTCGCGGAGCGTGTGACGATTGTGACGCGCCGTGCGGGCGACAGCCAAGCGACGCGCTGGGAATCGACGGGCGACGGCAGCTATACGATTGAGGACGCGGAGAAGGAGACGCGCGGCACAACGGTGACGATCCATCTCGCGAAGGAGTTCACGGAGGGCGAGACGGACTACACGGACACGTTCACATTGGAAAGCCTCGTGAAGAAGTATTCGGACTATGTTCGCTATCCGATCCGCATGAACGTCACGACGGAGGAGATGCCGCGCGACGATGAGGGCAAGATCATCGAGGGCGCGGAGAAGATCAAGAAGACGGAACTGCGCACGCTGAACTCGATGCAGCCGCTCTGGACGCGTGCAAAGTCCGAGATCAAGCCGGAGGAGTACAATGATTTCTTCCGTGACCAGTTCCACGAGTGGGAAGCACCGATGGAGGTGTTCCACACGAAGGCGGAGGGCACGGTGGAGTATACGGCGCTCCTTGAGATCCCTGCGCGTGCGCCGTTCAACCTCTATCAGGCAGACTATGAGCCGGGGATTCAGCTCTACTCGCGCCACGTCTTCATTATGGACAAATGCAAGGATCTCCTGCCGGACTATCTGCGGTTCGTCAAGGGGCTTGTGGACTCCCCCGACCTCTCGCTGAACATCTCGCGTGAACTCCTGCAGCAGAGCCGTGAGCTCAAGACCATCGGACGTGCGCTTGAGAAAAATGTGCTCAAGGCACTCGGCAAGAAGCTTGAGAAAAAACGTGAGGACTACGAAAAGTTCTGGAACGAATACGGGCGGATGCTGAAGATCGGCATCTACAACAGCATGTACGCGGGGCGCGACACGGTGGACAAGCTGAAGGATCTCCTGCTCTTCCACAGCTCGAAGGAGGGGGCACTCGTCTCTCTGAAGGAGTACGTCGCACGTATGCCTGAGAGCCAGAAGAGCATCTACTATGCGACGGCGAAGGATCAGGCGACGATTGAACAGCTGCCGCAGATGGAGCAGCTGCGCGAGCGCGGGTTTGAGGTGCTGTTCCTGCTCGACCCCGTGGATGAGTTTGCAATCGAGACGGTGCATGAGTACGAGGGAAAAACCTTCCACTCGATCAGCCGCGGCGACCTCGACCTCGGCGATGCGGAGAGCGAGGCGGCGAAGAAGGAGACCGAGGATATCGCGAAGGCGAACGACGATCTCATCAAGGATGTGAAGGAAGCCATCGGGGATAAGATTGCCGAGGTCAAGATCTCGCAGCGTCTGCGCTCGAGCGCGGTCTGTTTGGTCGCGGATGAGGCAGGGCCGTCGCTGTCGATGGAGCAGACCTTTGCCGAGATGAACAATCCGATGTTCAAGGCACGGCGCATTCTCGAGATCAACCCGCATCACGACCTCTTTGCGAAGCTGAAAGAGGTGCACGCGGCGGGCAAGGACAGCGAGGAGTTCAAGGACTACTGCGACTTGCTCTATACGCAGGCGCTGCTGATTGAGGGCATCCTGCCGGAGAATCCCGTCGCCTTTGCGCAGAAGCTTGCAAAGATGATGGCAAAATAAGGAGAAGCTGTGGAAGTTGAACTCTTTTCATCACAGTTCTTTGTGGCGCTCTTTTCGATCATCGTCCTGGATCTTGTGCTCGCGGGGGATAATGCCGTTGTCATTGCAATGGCATCCAACCGTCTGCCTGCGCACCTTCGAAAGCGTGCGATTTACGTCGGTACGGCGGGTGCAATTATCATCCGTCTGATCATGACGTATTTCGCCGTGCAGCTGCTCTCTGTGCCCTATTTGCAGGCACTCGGAGGACTGGTGCTGCTGCCGATTGCGGTGAAGCTGATGAAGCCGTCGGGCGGCGAGGAACATATTGAGGCGGCAGAGACGTTTGCAGGAGCGGTCAAGACGATCATCATCGCTGATGCAGCAATGGGGATCGACAATGTGATTGCGATTGCGGGCGCATCGCACGGTGATTTTTTGCTCGTCGTTCTGGGGCTTCTCATCAGCATCCCCATCGTTGTGGGCGGAAGTCAGCTGATTGGCACGCTGATGGACAAATATCCTGTGCTTGTGGTGCTCGGCACGGCAATTCTCGGATGGACGGGCGGCACGATGATTGTACATGACCGCACGATTGGTGTCATGCTCCTGGAGACGGCACCACAGGCGGCTTATCTCCTGCCCGCAGCACTCGCGGGGGCGGTGTGCGGCATCGGCGGCTATTTGCAGCGGAGAAAATAATATGGTCGGACTTGTGATTGTAACGCACAGTGCTGCGCTCGCCCACGGTGTTGCGGAGACCTGCCGTATGATGGCAAAGGACGCACGCATTGCGATTGCGGGCGGCATGGAGGACGGTGGCTTCGGGACGAGCTATGCGCGGATCGTTGCGGCGATCGACGCAGTGTATGGCGCGGATGGCGTTGTCATTCTCATGGATGCGGGCAGCTCTATCCTCACGGTTGAGACGATTGTGGAGGAGATGCCGGAGCGTCGCCTGCGCATGGCGGACTGTCCCGTTGTCGAGGGAAGTGTTGTGGCGGCGATTGCTGCGGTCTGCGGCAGCAGCCTCGACGAGGTTGTTCGACGTGCGGAGGAGACGCGCGGCGTGGTCAAGATTGACGATTGACAGCGCAAATCCATAGTGTTACAATAGCATACGAACGATGCTCTTTGAGGCGGGGTGCAAATCCCCACCGGCGGTACAGCCCGCAAGCCATTCGTGAGAGTGGCACGATTCGGTGAAACTCCGAAGCCGACAGTGAAGAAGGTACTTTCCTTCGCAGTCTGGATGGGAAAAGGCGCGTCTATGAAAGGAAGTACTGATATGATGTTATCAGTGCGTTCTTGGGACGATTTATGTGCCGCCGGAAGAGGATTCTTCCGGCGGCATTTTTATTTTTGCAAATTCTGTTGTACTCTCATTAGGGGGCGGGGAGCACAACATCAACCTGCCAAGACGGCATAGAACAGAATGGGATTGCTATGAACGACATTGACGAATCCTATATGCGCGAGGCTCTGCGGATCGCAGAGTATGCGCGCGGGCGCACGGCACCGAATCCACTCGTCGGCGCGGTCATCGTACGGGAGGGCACGATCGTCGCGAGTGGGTGGCATCGTGCGGCGGGTGAGCCACATGCGGAGATTCACGCGCTGCGGATGGCGGGGGAACTCGCACGCGGTGCGACCCTCTATGTGACGCTCGAACCATGCGCTCATCATGGCCGCACGGGGCCGTGCGCCGAGGCGGTGATTGCGGCGGGGATTGTGCGCGTCGTCATTGCCCTGTGCGATCCGAATCCGCTCGTTGCGGGGCGGGGGCTTGCCCTTCTCAAGGAGGCGGGCATCGAGGTTGTAACGGGCGTGTGTGAGGCAGAGGCGCGGCGGCAGAACGAGGTATTCCTCAAGTGGGTGACACAGAAACGTCCCTTTGTCACGCTCAAGACGGCGATGACGCTCGACGGCAAGATTGCAAGCCATACGGGTGCATCACAGTGGATCACGGGGGAGGCAGCTCGTACGCGCGTGCACGAGTACCGCAATGCGTATGATGCAATTTTGGTCGGCATTGGTACGGTGCTTGCGGATGATCCGAGCCTCACAACGCGTCTGCCCGACCGCACGGGACACAATCCTCTGCGCATTGTGCTCGACAGTGAGGCGCGCACGCCACTCGATGCAAAACTTGTGACGGACTGTGCAGCACTGACCTTGATTGTCGTGAGTGAGCGTGCCGATCAGCGGCGCATCAGGCTTCTTCATGCGTGCGGTGTGGAAACGCTGACCCTCGGTGTGGAGCGCGTGGACATTGCCGCTCTGCTCGACTGCCTCGGTGCGCGTGAGATCACATCGCTTTTTGTCGAGGGCGGTGGAACAGTCAACTGGTCATTCCTCGCGGGTGGCTACGTGGACAAGGTGCATGCCTTTATCGCTCCCGTGCTGATGGGAGGTGCGTCGGCGAAAACGCCTGTGGGCGGCACGGGCTTTGACAGCCCGCAGACGGCACTGCACCTTGCGGATGTGACGGTGGAGCAGCTGGGCGCGGATGTTCTTGTCACGGGCTATCCGTGTGCGATGGCAGAGTGAGGGGGCGGCATGTTTACAGGAATTATTGAGGAGGTCGGCACCTTTGGTGGACTTTCGGGCGGCAATATCACGATTGGGGCAAAGCTCGTTCAGTCGGACGCGCACATCGGTGACAGCATTGCCGTCAACGGGATCTGCCTTACGGTGACGCAGTTCGACGCGCAGGGCTTTCGTGCGGCAGTCATGCCCGAGACCGTACGGCGCACCTCGCTCGCAGGGCTGACCCACGGTGCGCCGCTCAATCTTGAGCGTGCGCTGCTTCCGACAACGCGCCTCGGCGGACATTTTGTCAGCGGGCACATCGACGGTGTGGGCGAGATCACGGAGATGCGCGAGGAGGGCAATGCGATCCTGATGACGGTTGCGGCAGACGCTGCAATTCTGCGCGGCATTGTCGAGAAGGGTTCGGTTGCGCTTGACGGCATCAGTCTTACGGTTGCGCGGGTGGGGGCGGCAGATTTTACCGTCAGCCTGATCCCGCACACGCGCACGGTGACGAATCTTGGCGCAAAGCGCATCGGCAGCCCGCTGAACATCGAGACGGATATTCTCGGGAAATACGCGCTGAAACTGCTCGACGGCGAGAACACTGCTGCGAGAAGTACAGGGCTTACACGGGACTTTCTTTTGCAACATGGATTTTAGCATGATAGATGTGGTGCGATGTCCCTAAGCGAACCCTAGTGGAGCAAGTGGAGAAAGCGTGCGTTCTGTCCCCGGCGTACTTCTTTCGTTCAAGCGCAGCGCGTTTAAGAAGTGCGCCGGTATTTAGACAGATAAGCACGCGACCGCTTGCGTAACGAGGCGTTCGCGTGGGACTTGCATCGCAGAAATGTCATATTCACAATACTTTAGGAGAGATAGTATGTCAGATTTTGCAACGATTGCACAGGCAATCGAGGACATTAAGAACGGCAAGATGCTCGTTGTCGTGGACGATGAGGATCGCGAAAACGAGGGCGATATTATCGTCGCTGCCGAGACGCTCACCCCCGAGCATATGAATTTCATGGCGACGCACGCACGCGGCCTCATTTGTACGCCGATCGCGGGCAGCCGCCTTGATGAACTTGAGATCGGTCAGATGGTGGAGAACAACACGGACAACCACGAGACGGCCTTTACGGTCAGCGTCGACGCCTACGATACCACAACGGGCATTTCTGCGTTTGAGCGATGCCATACGGTGAAGATGCTGATTGATCCGCAGGCAAAGCCCGCGCATTTTCGCCGCCCGGGGCACATCTTCCCCCTGCGGACGGTCGAGGGCGGTGTGCTGCGCCGTGCGGGGCACACGGAGGCGACGGTGGATCTCGCGCGTCTTGCGGGACTCTATCCTGCAGGGATGTGCTGCGAGATCATGGCGGACGACGGGCACATGATGCGTACCCCTGAGCTCAAGAAGTTTGCCAAAAAGCACGGGCTCAACATCATTACCATCGCTGATCTCATCGAGTACCGCAAGCACACAGAGACGTTTGTCCATCGCATTTCGGACGTGGATTTCCCAAGCAAATATGGGCATTTCCGTCTGCTTGCGTATGAGAACACACTCAACAGCCGCTGCGATCTCGCCGTTGTCAAGGGCGATGTGCGCGGCAAGGAGAACGTGCTCGTGCGTGTGCACTCGGAGTGTCTGACGGGCGATGCGCTCGGCTCGATGCGATGTGACTGCGGCGACCAGCTCGCGGCGGCGATGCGGCAGATCGAGGCGGAAGGCGAGGGCGTCGTCCTCTATGTGCGGCAGGAGGGGCGCGGCATCGGTCTCGCGAACAAGATGCGCGCGTACGCCTTGCAGGATCAGGGGCGCGACACCGTCGAGGCGAATGTTGAGCTCGGCTTTGCACCGGATCTGCGCGACTACGGGCTCGGTGCGCAGATTCTCGCCGACCTCGGACTCACGACCATTCGCCTGATGACAAACAACCCCGCGAAGCGTGCGGGACTTGAGGGCTACGGGCTGAAGATTGTCGAGCGCGTGCCGATCGTCATGAGCACACATGACTTTGACCGCAAGTATATGACGGTGAAGAAGGAAAAGATGGGACATATCCTCAGTGATGAGGAATTGGGGAAATGAGTGAGAGGGGGCGAGGGATGAAGACGGTTTTACTGGCACTTCTTGAACAGTATGCGGATTGGGAAGCGGCGTATGTATCGACGGGGATTCATATGCTTGGGCAGGGGAAAATCGTGGTCAAGACGGTTTCCCTCTCGGCAGAGCCTGTAACCTCCATCGGCGGCATCCATGCGACGGCGGATTATACGGTGGGTTCTGCACCGAAGGATTACGATGCTCTGCTGCTCATCGGTGGGCTGTGTTGGCGTGAAGAACGTGCCCAGCAGATGATCCCATTGGTCGAGCACTGTGTGAACAGCGGCAAAGTGCTTGGCGGTATTTGCGATGCGGCGGCATTTTTGGCATCCATCGGTGTGCTCGATTCGGTCAAGCATACAGGAAACCGCTTGTCTGCACTGCAAGAGTGGAAGGGGACAAAATACAAGGGCGCAGAGAACTATCAGGCAAAGCAGGCGGTTTTCGATCAGAACATCATTACGGCAAACGGTTCTGCACCGCTGGAATTTGCCGGAGCCGTTCTGTCCGCGCTTCATGTCGCTGAGGAAACTATGATTGAGGATTGGTATGTCCTGCATAAGCTGGGATATTATAATACATCGGCGCGCAATCGTTTTGTGAAGATGATGCAGGAGTAAGGAGCGAATAATATGGCAAACATCATTGAGGGCTATATCAGCGGAAAAAATCTCAAATTCGGCATTGTTGCCGCACGGTTCAACGAATTTATTGTCAGCAAGTTGGTCGGCGGCGCACTCGATACGCTCCACCGTCACGAGACGGCGGACAGTGACATCGACGTGGCATGGGTGCCGGGGGCGTTCGAGATCCCCATTGCGGCAAAGAAGATGGCGGAGAGCGGGAAATATGACGCTGTTCTCTGCCTCGGCGCGGTCATTCGCGGCTCGACAACACACTACGACTACGTCTGCAGCGAGGTGTCGAAGGGGGTCGCACAGGTCGGTCTCCAGACGGGTGTTCCGACGATCTTTGGCGTGGTGACGACGGAGAACATCGAGCAGGCGATTGAGCGTGCGGGTACGAAGGCGGGAAACAAGGGCGCGGATGCGGCAATGGCGGCAATGGAGATGGCGAGTCTCCTCGGAAAGTTGTGAGCCTATGAAGATCGGCATACTCAGCGATACGCACGGGCATGAGGGTGCATGGGTACGTGCGTGTGAAAAATTCTTCACGGGCGCGGATCTGATTCTCCATGCGGGCGATGTCGCCTACCACGGACCACGCAACCCGATGAAGGAGGACTACAATCCGATGGGGCTGATCGAGCGCATCAATGGCTCGGAAATCCCCGTCATCATCGCTAAGGGCAACTGCGACTCCGACGTTGATGCGAGCTGTCTCGAACTGCCCGTCATGTCCCCCTATGCCTATATCGTGTGGGAGGGACGGCGCATCATTGTCACACATGGAGACGCTGTCATGACAGATGCGGAAAAGGATGCGATGGCAAAGCATCTGCGGGCAGACCTCTTTATCAGCGGCCACGTCCATATCAACGTGCTCGAAAAACGCGGCAATACTGTGTTCCTCAATCCCGGCTCTGCCGCACTCTCGAAGCGTCCCGACGGACGCAATACCGTCGCAGTTCTTGAGGATGGGATAATTCGAATTTTTGATATAGATACGGGCGATGTTCTGCATGAGCTTGCGCTCGATTGGTAAGGATACATATGGATCAACTGATTAAGGCGACGGCGGCAAATGGAGAGGTGCGCGCGTTTGCGGCGGTGACGACGGATGTGGTCGCCGAGGCAATGCGGCGGCACGACTGCCACCCCGTTGCGGCGGCAGCACTCGGGCGCACGATGACGGGCGCACTGCTCCTTGCCGCGAATCTCAAGAACAAGGAATCTGTTACGATCAAATTCAAGGGGGATGGGCCGCTTGGCGCGGTGACGGCAGATGCGACGGCGGAGGGCTCTGTGCGCGGCTATGTCGACCATCCGCACGTCAATATACCGCTGAACTCCCACGGCAAGATCGACGTGGGTGGCGGCATTGGCGCGGGGATTCTCTCGGTCACGCGCTTCACGGGTCTGAAAGAGCCTGTGACGGGCAGTGTCGACATTACGAACGGAGAGGTTGCGGAGGATCTCATCAACTATCTCTACACCTCCGAGCAGACCCCGTCCTCCATCGGGCTCGGCGTGCTCGTCAGCCCGGAGCTGAAATGTCTCGGCGCGGGCGGTTTCTTCATCCAGCCCCTGCCGGGCGCATCGGACGAGGTGATCGACCGTCTTGAGGAGAATCTGAAGGGGATTTCCTCTGTTTCCCACATGGTCGAGGAGGGGCTGGATGCTGCGGGCATCGCCGGAAAAATCCTCGGTGGCTTCGACGATGTGAAGATCCTTTCGACCACCGACCTTGCGTTTCGCTGCAACTGCTCGAAGAACTACATCACCGATCGACTGCTGACACTCGGCGAGGAGGATTTGCGTGCGCTGCGCAACGATGGTACGGCAGAGGTGAAATGCCACTTCTGCAACGAGGCATATACCTTTGACCGTGAGGATCTGAGCGTCATCTACAACGTCGCACAGAAGATGCGCGATATGCGTGCGCATGGGCAGCTGTGAGAAAGTGTGTGCGCGTTGTGCGGGAGCAGCGTACCGTGTTGGACGGGATTCCTGCGTGGATTCGCTATAAGAATATCAAGAACCTCTATCTTCGCGTTCGTGATGGATACATCGAGCTGAGTGTGCCGCAGCGGACGGCGCAGAGGGATCTGGAGAATTTCGTCCGCCGCAGACGCGCATGGATTGACGAGCGTCTGCGGCTTCTTGCTGTGCGTGCGGATAAGTCTGTGCCGCTCTATGCGGATGGGGAGCGGATACGGCTCTGGGGGCAGGAATATCCGCTTGTATGCGTACCGCTCACACGTGGAAAGTCCTACGCTGAGTATGCTGATGGGACGATTGTACTTCATGCCGCGCAGACGGCAGATGTCAATGTGCGCCGTGCGGTAATCGAGGCACTCTACCGTGCGGAACTCGTGGCGGCCATCGAGCGCGAAGCCCCCTCTTGTGAGACCGTTGTCGGCAAATACGCCGCCCTCTGGCGCATCCGTGCGATGAAGACCCGCTGGGGCAGCTGCAATGTCCGCACGGCGGCGATCACGCTGAACCTTCAGCTCGCGCGGTATGACGTGCGTGCGCTCCGCTACGTCATCACGCACGAGCTCACCCACCTCTGGGTACGTGGGCATGATGCACATTTTTACGCGCGTATGGATAAGTATTTCCCCAACTGGCAGAACGTGCGGCGAGAGCTGAATGCGTGGGCGCGTGCAGAACTTTGACAACAAAAAAGAACGCTCCGTGTGAAGCGTTCTTTTTTGTATGAGGACTACTTCGCCGCGCCGACCTTCTCCGCCTCATCGACGACGATCAGCCGTCCCGTATGCACGTCGTAGACATAGCCGTGGATGACAATGGAGGCAGGGACGAGCGGGTGGTTTCGCAGACGGCGCACATCGCGCACAAGGTTCTCCTCGATCGTACCGCTGATCGGCATAAAGTCGATGTAGTGTGCCTCCGTTGGGTCAATCCCGTGCACATGGGAATCCGATGTGAAGAGTTCCCGTGCCTCTTCGTTTGTAAAGCCCATCATTCCGCAGTGTGTGTGCTGAATGACGAACCATTCCTTCGTTCCGAGCATCTTGTAGGAGATGAGGAGCGAGCGGATGACATCGTCCGTCACGCGCCCGCCCGCGTTGCGGATCACGTGTGCATCGCCCTTTGCCAGTCCCGCAAACTTTGCGGGATCGAGGCGGCAGTCCATACAGGTAACAATGGCGATATTTCGCGCCGGATGGTGCGACAGACTCCCCTTGTCGCCGAACCCCTCGACGTAAAGTGCGTTTGCCGCATGGATCGCTTTTACATTCTTGTCCATCAAATCATCCCTTTCCTATAGAAAAAACCGTCCGAGCTACCGGACGGCTTTCTCTATGCACTTGCTTACACGGCACGCTCGACGTTGCCGGAACGCAGGCAGCGCGTGCACACATTGACGTGTTTGACCTCACCCTTCACAAGGGCGCGGACACGCTGAATATTCGGCTTCCACTTACGCTTTGTCTTCACATGGGAGTGGCTCACATTGTTGCCGCTCATCGGACCCTTGCCGCAGACCTCGCATACACTTGCCATTGCTACACCTCCTCGACGCGCACTTCACTCAAGTCACGCGCAATACCGTGCTATTATACTATGATTCCATCCATTAGGCAAGACACTGAAAAAATTTTTTCATCAAGTATCGCAGACCCCTATGGGAGGATAGCAGAATTTTATCAATGAAAGATGAAAAACATTCAAGTTTTTCTTGAAATTTGGAAAAAATGTAGTATTATATTTATAGAAGGAAAAATGTCTTTATACGGGGTGTGGTTATTTGTTTCGGGCTGTGCGGACAGCTTGAGAAAGAGGGGGATTCAGATGCTGTCATTGTTGGGAAAGACACGGCAGATTAATCGGTTGCTCCAGCGCTCGGAGAGCGTTGAGTACGATGGAATATCGCGCGTGTTGAGCAATGTACTGGAGGCAAACGTCTATATCACGGATGAGAGAGGAAAAATCTGCGGATACGCGCTCTTTGATGATGACGACCTCATGGTGAACGAAGCCATTGAACTGGGACAGTTCCCGCGTAAGTATGTGGACTGGCTCAATCGGCTGGAGGAGACGCACGCAAACATCCGCATGGATGCGGACGGTGCTTCCTACGAAAAAGAAATGGCGGAACTCTTCCGCGAGCAGAACATCGTTATCACGCCGATCTACGGCCCACGGCGCAGACTGGGGACACTCGTTGTGGCAAGCGGCAAGAAGGAGTTCGGAGATCCTGACCTCCTGCTCTCCGAGTATGGCGCGACCGTCGTCGGCATGGAGATGCTGCGCGATGCATCGCAGCGCAATGAGGTTGAGGCACGTCAGCGCGAGGCGGTACGCATCGCTGTGGAAACACTCTCGTACTCCGAACGCAAGGCTGCACACGCGATCCTGCAGGAACTCGCAAGCCAGGGGAAGTTCGAGGGCCGACTGATCGCTTCACGCATCGCCGACGAGGCGAAGATCACGCGCTCGGTTATCGTCAATGCGCTGCGTAAATTCGAGTCTGCGGGTGTCATCGAGTCGAAGTCGCTCGGCATGAAGGGGACATTCGTGCGCGTCACGAATTCCTACCTCATGGAGAAGCTGCCCGAGCTCGAAGAGTACGCCGCAGATGTTCAGTGGGCGAACCTCGGCAGCGGCGTCAACATCTGAAAAACGCTGATATTATAGCGCAAATAAAAGATGTTGACAAGCGGTCAAAAATCTCATATAATTGCCTTCGTGAGTGTGCGGCGGATACCCCCGCGGGTGTTCCGCCGTTTCTCATGATGTTCGGCGCGTTGGTCAAGTGGTTAAGACACCGCCCTTTCACGGCGGCTTCACGGGTTCGAATCCCGTACGCGTCACCAAGAACGGCCCGGTAGTTTAGTTGGTTAGAATGCCGCCCTGTCACGGCGGAGGTCGTGGGTTCAAGTCCCATCCGGGTCGCCATTTTGTATTTTATTATGCCTCGGTAGCTCAGTTGGTAGAGCAGGGGACTGAAAATCCCCGTGTCAGTGGTTCGATTCCGCTCTGAGGCACCACCTTGGATTTGAATCTCCAGTACAGCAGTGCACTGGGGATTTTTTTGTAGGGAAGTTCTTGTGTATACACGAAGGAGATTTTGCTGTGGAATATTTCTCTCAGATGTTTCTCTCGTTCATCGCGTCGTGGGGCTACGTCGCCGTCGCCGTACTCATGGCGGCAGAAAACGCCTGCATTCCGATTCCGAGTGAGCTCATCCTCGGGTTTGCGGGCTACCTTGTCTCTGCGGGGCACATGACATTCTCGGGAGCACTGCTTGCGGGCATGGTCGGCGGGCTGCTCGGCTCGATTTTTGCCTACGAGGTCGGTGCACGCGGCGGTCGCCCGTTCGTAGATCAATACGGGAAATACTTCTTCATCAAGAAATCCCACGTCGATACGGCACAGGACTGGTTTGACCGCTACGGGCTCAAGGCTGTGTTCTTCAGCCGTATGCTGCCCGTCATCCGCACATTCATCTCGCTGCCGGCGGGATTTGCACGCGTCGATCCAAAGCGATTTTTTACCTACACCATCGCGGGCTCACTTCCGTGGACGGCGGCGATTCTCTACGCCGGCATGATGCTCGGCGAGAACTGGACGGATCTCATGGAGTACGGGCACGAGGCGAGCCTGATCTTCGTCATCTGTTTCACCATCGCCATTATTTACTTCTATCTTAAATGGAAGAAGAAAAAGAAGCGCCACCTGCGCTAAAAAATGGGACTGTTGCACGCAGTTAGAAAACTTTGTGCAGCAGTCCCATTTTTTATGTTTATGTATGTGCCTCCTCTGCGGGCACAGGCGCAGTCTGAAACAGTGAGACGGCAAAGCCGAGAACTGCACCGACAACAGCGGGACAGACCCAGCCCATCATAATCGCGTAGAACGGGATGTACTCTACAAGCAGCGCATGCATTGGGGCACTTGACAGACCTGCCGCATGCAGCCCGTCAATCAGCGAGAATACGAGCGTCAGTGCCATTGCACCCTGATAGATGCTCCTGCGCCAGCCGATGAAACGGTCGAATAGCGAGAGGATGACGAACACAATGACGAGCGGATAGATCACGACGAGGAACGGAACGGCGAGTGCGATGATCTGCGTCAGACCGACATTCGATGCGGCAAAGCTGAACAGAATCGAGAAGAGGAGCAGACGTTCGTAGGAGATGCGTCCCTTCAGTAGTTTGTTGAAGAACATCGCTGCGCTCGAGGTGATGCCACAGCACGTCGTCAGGCACGCGAGGGCGATGATGACGGCGAGTAGGAGATTGCCCGCAGAGCCGAAGAAGATACCGACTGCGCCCGAGAGGATCTGACCGCCGTTCTCCGAGTGACTGAGTACAGAGGAACTCGTCGCGCCGATGTAGGCAAGCGAACCGTAGACAATTGCCATGAGGGTAACAGTGATGAGTCCGGAGACGAGACACGCGGCTCCGATGGCACGGCTGTCTGTGATCCCGCGCAGACGTACGGCATTTGCTACGAGCGCACCGATAGCGATCGAGGCGAGCAGATCCATCGTCTGATAGCCGTCTTGGAATCCCTGCGCAAACGGCGCATCGATGTAGCTGCCCGTCGGCTGGAGCACCGTACCGAGCGGCGCGTGGAACGCCTGCACAAAGAGGATGAGCAGGACGAGCAGGAGTGCCGGTGTCAGCATCTTGCCCACACGGTCGATGATCTTGTTCGGATTCAGCGCGAGATAGTAGGAGGCCGCGAAGAAAATCGCCGTGTAGATCAGCTGTCCGAGTGCAAGATTGTCCTCAGCGAGGAAGGGGCGTATGCCGATCTCGAAGGAGACCGCACCCGTACGCGGCATTGCGAAGAGCGGCCCGATGATGAGATAGAGAATGACGAGCAGTGTCGTCGCAAACATTGGCCATGTCTTTGTGTGCAGCAGGGAAACGTATTCTCCACCTGCGAGCGCAATCGCCGTGATGCCGAGGAGCGGGAGTCCGATGCCCGTTGTCATAAATCCAAGCATTGCAAGCAGTGTGTGATCGCCCGCCGCTTGTCCGAGTGCGGGCGGGAAGATGAGGTTACCCGCACCGAAGTAGATGGAAAACATCATAAATCCAAGCGTCAAGAGGTCTTTCTTTTTGAGTGCGTCTATGGCAGTTCCCTCCAAATATAAAAATACACATACAACATCAGAAAACGCATTATCTTTCATTATTGCAGAAGTAGATGTACCTGTCAAATGGTTACGCCCCTTTATGAAAAAAATCTTGTCGATTTTTGTGGAGAGGCGGTTCATTGCGGGAATTTTCTCCTTGACAGAACGTCCTTGTGCAGATATAATGTCTAAGTGTCGCTCATGCGGCGCAGGAAGATTTTATGCGGAAGTAGCTCAGTGGTAGAGCACCACCTTGCCAAGGTGGGGGTCGCGAGTTCGAGCCTCGTTTTCCGCTCCATCTTTCGGCGACATAGCCAAGTGGTAAGGCCGAGGTCTGCAAAACCTTTATCCCCAGTTCGATTCTGGGTGTCGCCTCCAATATGAAATGCGGTCTGGAAGGATTTCTTCCAGACTTTTTTACTATCTGTATGACTGTGTAAATGAGAGGAAACGAATGCGGGGACGTTACAAGATACTTGTCTATGGCTGTCAGATGAACATTGCCGATGCGGAGCGCATGGAGGGGCAGCTGCAGGGCGCGGGCTATGAGCGTACGGAGGAGATGGAGACAGCGGATGTGATCCTCATCAACACCTGCTGCGTGCGCGAGACGGCAGAGGACAAGGTCTACGGGAAGATCGGCGAGATCAAGAAGGTCAAGGAAAAAAATCCAAAGCTGATTTTTGGCATCGCGGGCTGCATGGCGCAGAAGGAGGGCGACAACCTCATGCGCCGCGCACCGCACATCGACTTTGTGCTCGGGACGGGGAAAATACAGGAGCTGTCACGCATTGTTGCGGAGATCGAGGCAGAGCATTCGCCTGTGGTGGACGTGACGCTCGCAGACAAGACGATTGCGGAGAATCTGCCCGTTGCACGCGGCGGCAAGTTCTCCGCGTGGGTGCCCATCATGTATGGCTGCAACAACTATTGTACCTACTGCATCGTACCCTATGTGCGCGGACGCGAGCGCAGTCGTGCACCCGAGGAGATCGTGGCGGAGGTGCGCCGTGCGGTTGCGGAGGGCTATACCGAGGTGACGCTGCTCGGGCAGAATGTGAACTCGTACGGCAAAGACCACAAACAGGCGGATTTTGCCGACCTCCTGCGCATGGTGGACGAGGTGGAGGGCATTCGCCGTGTGCGCTTTATGACCTCACATCCGAAGGACATCAGCGACAAGCTGATTGATACCATCAAGAACGGACAGCATATCTGTGAGCACATCCATCTGCCTGTGCAGTACGGAAGCAACCGCATTCTCAAGGCGATGAACCGCGTCTACACGGTGGAGAAGTACCGCGAGCGTGCACAGCGCGTACGTGAAGCGCTGCCAAACGCGAGCCTGACGACCGATCTCATCGTCGGGTTTCCGGGGGAGACGGATGAGGACTTTGCGGAGATGCTTGCGTTTCTGCGTGAGATGCGCTACGACTCGGCATATACCTTCCTCTACTCGAAGCGTTCGGGCACGCCCGCTGCGACCATGGAGTGCCAAGTCCCCGATGATGTGAAGCACGCACGGCTGAACGCCCTCATGGAGGAGCAAAATGCGATCAGCCGCACGATCAATGACGGTCTCCGCGGTGCGACGCTTGAGGTTATGGTCGAGGGGGCGAGCAAGAACGACAAGGCCGTATGGAGCGGACGCACGCGCACGAACAAGATTGTGCTCTTTCCGCACGGTGCGGAGTGTGAAGGTGACTTTGTGCAGGTGAAGATCACCCAGCCCCAGACATGGGTGCTCAAAGGGAAAGTCGTTTCGTAGATTTAGCCTCCCCCGCCGAAGCGGGGGAGGGGGACCGCTTGCGGTGGTAGGGGCGCCTTGGACGATATAGCTTTTCTATCGTAAGAGAGTCGCATACGCCACCGGCGCCCCTATCGGCTCGCCGTGCGCGCCACTTACTGACCTGTCCGAGAAGCAAGCCCGAAGGGTGCAGCTGAGCGGGTAACAGGTCGTATGGGAAAACCTCCCAAGAACACAAGCCGAAAGGCGCAGTGTGATTGGAAGAGGTTGACCGCTCCCCCGTCGCGACGGGGGAAGCTAATATTCCGTAATTGCATTCAACACAGGAGGTTTGTTATGGACGCGCAGAACGTCACGCCGATGATGCAGCAATATCTCTCCGCGAAGCAGGCGCATCCGAACGAACTGCTCTTCTTTCGTCTTGGCGACTTCTATGAGATGTTCTTTGACGATGCAAAGGTGGCGGCAAAGGAGCTCGGACTGACGCTCACAAGCCGCAGCGGTGATCTCGACAAAAGTCCCATGTGTGGTGTGCCCTATCATGCGGCGGACAGCTACATCGCACGCCTCGTCGCAAAGGGGTTCAAGGTGGCAATCGCCGAGCAGATCGGCGACCCGAAGGCAAAGGGGCTGACGCACCGCGAGGTGGTGAAGGTCGTGACGCCCGGCACGGCACTCTCGGACGAGGTGCTGCGCGACGCATCGAATATCTATATCACGCTGCTTCACGAAACGAACGATGGGTCGTTCTTCCTTGCGGGAGCAGATATCTCTACGGGTGAGACATTCTACGCCTCCTATGCGGGCGAGACGGCGGCGCAGCAGATTCTCGACGAGCTCTACCGCCGAATGACGGCAGAGCTTCTGATGACGGACGGCTTCTCCCTCGCGGGCGCGGTGCGTGCGTTTCTCACACAGCGTCTTCCGCACTGTGCTGTCGCGACTGTACCGACGATAGAAAGCGACGAGCTCCTCGCGCAGCATTTTCCCGCTGCCGAGATTCCGACGGATGCGGGCGCACGGACGGCGGTCGCGACGCTCCTCGGCTACCTCCACGATACGGTGATGGCGGATCTCTCGCAGCTGAACCGCCTTTCCTTCCTCGACACGCGTGAGACGATGCAGCTCGACACCTATACGCTCCGCAATCTTGAGATCACACGCAGTCTGCGCGACGGCGGAAAGAAGAACACGCTCTTTGACGTGCTCGATTTCACACGTACGCCGATGGGGATGCGCCTTCTGAAATCGTGGCTTGAGCATCCGCTTCTGACCCCGCACCGGATTGATGCGCGGCTCGGTGCTGTTGCGGAACTCGTGGAGAACGCACCGCTGCGCGGCAGTCTGCGCGAGCACCTACGCTCGGTCTATGACTTTGAGCGTCTGCTTACGCGCATCGAGACTTTGGCGGCGAACGCCCGCGATCTCGTTGCTCTGCGCGTTTCCCTTGCGGCACTCCCCGCCGTCCGCGAAATCCTCGGTACGGCGGCGAGCAGTCTCCTCACGCGTGCGCACGCATCCATTGAGACCTTCGACGACCTCCGCGACATCCTCGAACGTGCGATTGTGGACGAGCCGGGACTCTCCGTGCGGGATGGCGGCATCATTCGTGCGGGCTATGATGCGGCGCTCGACGAACTGCACGCCTTTTCCCACGATAGCAAAGCCCTGCTGCAGGAGATGGAGGAACGCGAGCGTTCGCGTACGGGCATCAAGACGCTCAAGATCGGCTACAACAAGGTCTTCGGCTACTACATCGAGGTGCGCCATAGCGGGCGCGACCAAGTACCCGCCGACTACATCCGCAAGCAGACGCTTGCCAATACGGAACGCTTCATCACCGAGGAACTGAAGGACTTCGAGGCGAAGATCCTCGGAACGCAGGAGAAGATCACCGCGCTTGAGTATCATATTTTCACGGAATTGCGCGAGCAGGTGCGGGCGCAGCTTGTTCCCATCCAGAACGTCGCGCGTGCGATTGCACGTGTCGATGTCCTCCAGAGCCTTGCCGAGGCGGCGGCAAACTATCGCTATGTGCGTCCGCAGGTAACGACAAACGGCGCGATCCTCATACGGGACGGACGTCACCCGCTCGTAGAGCGGCTGCTGCAGCGTGAGGTATTCGTCCCGAACGACACCGACCTCAGCCACGGCGGGACGGAGACGATGCTCATCACGGGGCCGAACATGGCGGGCAAGTCCACCTATATGCGGCAGGTCGCACTGCTTACACTCATGGCGCAGATCGGCAGCTTCGTTCCCGCACGCGCGGCAGAGATCGCACCCGTCGACCGCATCTTCACGCGTATCGGCGCGAGCGACGATCTCGTGAGCGGGCAGAGCACCTTCATGGTGGAGATGAACGAGGTCGCGCAGATCCTGCACGAGGCAACGAAGGACAGTCTCGTCATCCTCGATGAGATCGGGCGCGGTACCAGTACGTTCGACGGTATGAGCATCGCGCGCGCCGTTGTCGAGCATATCGACAAACATATTCATGCCAAGACCCTCTTTGCAACGCATTACCACGAGCTCACGGAGATGGAAAACAAGCGCATTCGCAACTACTGCATTGCCGTTCGAGAAAAGGGGAAGAATGTCGCATTCCTGCGCCGCATCGTCGCAGGTGCGGCGGACAAGTCCTACGGCATTCACGTCGCTCGCCTCGCGGGACTGCCGCCGAAGGTGACGGCGCGTGCAGAGGAGATCCTGCACGCGCTCGAACAGAAGGAAGCCGCGTCTGCCGGCGCAGAGATACCCGCCGCAAATGCGCAGGAAATGCCGCCTGCCGAGGGAATGGCATCCCTCTTTGCGGACGGTACCCTCGATGAGCTTAGAACACTGGACATCATGACCATGACGCCGCTTGAGGCGATGAATACACTCTATCGTCTGCAGGAACAGGCGCGAAAGGAGGCAGGGCAGGCATGACGCAGATTCGCGTACTGGACGATACCACCATCAACAAGATTGCGGCGGGTGAGGTTGTGGAACGTCCCGCCTCCGTTGTCAAGGAGCTTGTCGAAAACGCGATGGACGCGGGCGCGACGGCGATTGAAATCGAAATCATGGGCGGCGGTGTCAGCTTCATCCGCGTGACGGACAATGGGCGCGGCATGACGCGCGAGGATGCGCAGACGGCGATCCTGCGCCATGCGACCAGCAAGATTTCCTCCGTCTCGGATTTGCAGACCGTTGCGACGCTCGGTTTTCGCGGCGAGGCACTGCCGACTATCGCCTCCGTTTCGCGATTCTCTCTCCTCACGCGGCGGGCATCGGATGACCTCGGTACGCGCGTTGACATCCTCGGCGGCAAAACGCCAGAGATTGAGGATGCGGGCTGCGAGATCGGGACGAGTGTACGCGTCGAGGAGCTTTTTTTCAACACGCCCGCACGCAAGAAGTTTCTCAAGACGAATACGACTGAGGCAGGCAAGATCAGTGACTATGTGATTCGGCTCGCCCTCTCGCGCCCCGATATTGCATTTCGCTTCATTAACAATAATCGGCTGACGATCATGACAGCGGGGGATGACAGCCTGCGCCGCGCCATCGAGAGCATCTACGGGGGCGATACGGCGGGGGCGCTGATCCCACTCGACTTCCACGATGAGGAGGCGGAGATCCGTATCACGGGCTACATCTCGAAACCGTCCGTGATCCGCAGCAGCCGCGCGTGGCAGACGTACATCGTCAACGGGCGTACGATACAGAACCGCGCGATTGCAAAGGCGATTGACAACGTCTACCGTGCGCTCGTTCCGAAGATGGGCTTTCCGCTTGCCGTTCTTCGCATCGAGGTGCCGCAGCGAACCATTGATGTGAACGTGCACCCGCAGAAAACGGAGATGAAATTCGAGGACGAGGGGCGCATCTTCAAGGCGGTCTACAAGTCTGTGCTCGACGCGATTCGCGGAGCAGCAGGGGAGAGTACGGCAATTGCGTCGTCGGTCGAAAAGCCGAAATTTCACTACGAAGCCGTCCCGCTGAACGTCGGTGTACCTGCTGATGCGACTCCATACACACGGAATGCCGCCGCTCCCGCAAATACCTACGCGATGCCGCCCGTGCGTCCGCAGACCGTTCATGAGGCGGTGCAGTGGCGCGGGCAGAGTGTTGACCTGCGTGCCGCGCAGGATCGCGCCGCCGCGGTGCGCACCGAAGAGCGTGCGAGATTTTCTGCGCAGACCGTACCCGCAGCACCGTCTCCGCACGCAGAGCAGGGCGCGGAGATGGAGGGAAATCTCCTCCCCATCGGACAGGTCGATCTCACCTACATCATCGCCCAGAGTGCGCAGAGTCTCTACATCGTCGATCAGCACGCGGCACACGAGCGCATTCTCTTTGACCGTTTCTCCGCACAGGCGGACGGAATTCCGTCCCAACAGATGCTCGTGCACGCGATTCTCTCATTTGACGCGCGTGAGGCGCAGTACATCGAGGAGAACGCGGAGCTGTTCGACCGTCTCGGGTTCCACCTCGAACCTGCGGGGGAGCGCGAATATCGTCTGACCGAGGCACCTGCCGATATCCCGACGGACGAGGCAGAGGATACCATTCGCGAGATCCTGATGTCCCTCGGCGATCTGCACGCGGCAACCCCTGCGAACCTGCGTCAGGCGGGGCTTGCAACGATGGCATGCCGCGCGGCGATCAAGGCGGGGGAGGAGCTGAGCGTGCGTCAGATGGAAATCCTGCTCGACGAACTCCGTGCGACGCCGTTCCCGTTCACCTGTCCGCACGGTCGTCCGACCATCCTTCGATTCGATACCCATGACCTCGCGAAGATGTTCAAGCGCACGGGGTTCAACCTATGAGGACGGGCTCTATCAGCGCGATTGTCACGACCGTGCGGCGCGGACAGAAATACACGGAGGCGAATCGTACGCTTGCGGCACGGACGGCGGCAGCACTCGGTATTCCAAACGTCCCACGCGGCAATGATTCGCTCGAAGAACTGCGTGCGGCATACGGCGTGGATGCCGCACTTGTCGCACGGCGCGGCCTCTTGACCCTCGTTACGGCGGAGGGGGAACTTTTCTTTCATCCGGGCATGTCGCATCTGCGCATCAAAAATTTGCTGCTCGGGCACGGCGACCACCTCATCTCTGCACTTAGGCTGACGGACGGGATGCACGTCCTCGACTGCACCCTCGGTACGGGAGCGGATGCGATTGTCGAGAGCTTTGCCGTCGGGACGCAGGGGACAGTCACAGCACTTGAGGCGAACCCCCTGATTGCGGCAGTCATCGCAGACGGGCTCGCGCACGCGACAGGTGACAACTATGAGATGCACGCGGCAATGCGCCGCATTGTGGTGCATCATGCGGACGCACTCACCTTCCTGCGTGCGGCAGAGACGGACAGCTATGATGTCGTTTACTTTGACCCGATGTTCCGCCGTCCGCTCCACGAGAGTGCGGGCATGAACGCTCTGCGCGTCTGTGCGGATATGCGTGCGCTCACAAACGAAACGATCGTTGAGGCGTGTCGTGTTGCCCACCGCCGCGTCGTCATGAAGGAACGCCGTGAGAGCGCAGAATTTGAACGCCTCGGCTTCACGCACATCACGGGAGGAAAGTACAGCCGCATCGCGTACGGTGTGATGGAACTCTAAAATCTTTATTTCTATTTAAGTTTATCTCACATTCCACCGATATACACGGTGGAATGTTTTATTCTATACCAAAGAGAGGAGGTGAGGCGATGAGGATTGCAGACGATTCGATCGCGCTGGTCGGGCAGGGACGCAGGGGGGCCGACCACGGACGAAAAGTAATGGACAGCAGCGGAGCGTCGTTTGCACAGGTACTGGAGGGAGCACGGGAGCGCGTTCGTTTCTCGCAGCACGCAGAGGAGCGGCTGCAGCGGCGCGGTGTCATGCTCACGAACACGGAGCTTGAAAAACTCGGCTCCACCATCGACCGTATGCGGGAGAAGGGTGCAAGGGAAGCCCTGATCTACATGAAGGACAGTACGGCGATGGTCGTCTCTGTGACGAACCGCACCGTGATCACGGCACTCGATGACGTGACCGCGGCAGACAGTATTTTTACGAACATTGACAGTGCAGCCATCATCTGACGAAGCCGGACCTACGGGAGGCTTTTGACCGCGCGCGACTGGTGCGGTCAGCAGGGGACAATGTCTCCAAACAGGGCAGCATATATCCCCCTGGGGACTGTGTCTGCCGTACCGACGATGGCTTTCCTTTGCGCTGTCACACATGGCAAAGGAGAGATTCATTATGATGCGTTCCATGTTCTCGGGTGTCTCGGGACTCAAGGGTCATCAGACCCGCATGGATGTTATCGGCAACAACATTGCGAACGTCAATACCACGGGCTTCAAGGCAAGCCGTGTCACGTTCGCGGACATGATCTCGCAGAACCTCTCGGGTGCATCCTCGCCGACGGGCACGATCGGCGGCGTGAACCCGAAGCAGGTCGGTCTCGGCATGAGTGTCGCGAGCACCGATCTGATCTACACGAACGGCTCTGTGCAGCAGACGGGCAAGAATACGGATGTCGCCATCTCGCGCGGCGATGGGCTCTTTGTCGTCAAGCGCGGCAATCAGCAGTTCTATACGCGCAACGGCGCGTTCGGCTTTGATGCGGAGGGGAACCTCACCATCCCAAGCACGGGTCTCTACGTGCAGGGCTATATGGCGAACAACGGGGTCCTCAATGTCGCGGGCGACAACACGACGAAGATCCAGATCCCTGCGGGCAAGTCCATGGAGGCAACGACGACCGCGACGGCATCCTATACAAAGAACCTCAATGCGACAACGCCGGGCTACGAGGTAGCGAACACTCTTGTACGCTACGCAGACGGCACATCGGAGACAACCAACTCCTATACGGCGAACGAGGTCGGCAAGCTCGTCCTGACCATGGAAAACGGCAAGAAGATCTATCTTTCGTCCACTGCGCCCGCACAGACAGTCGGCAGCAACCCGACGGGTGCCCTTTACAGCTCCACGATCTCCAATGTCACCGCAAGCGCATCGGGACATGTGGATGCAGAGCTTGAGATGGACCACAGCAATCCCTCCTGTCCGAAGGAGATCGGCGGATCGGCGACGACGGTCATCAACCGTACGGGCGGTACGTCTCTGACGAGCGGAACCTATGCCTTCGGCGATGTGTTCAATATCAGCGGCAAGATCACGAACATTGTCAGCTCGCCGCCATCCGACGTTACGCTTACACTGGATGCGAACAATACGATTACGCCGGGTACGCCCGTTACCATCAAGGTTCCGAATCCGACCAGCTTCACCTATGCAGTCGGCGATACCTACACAGGGCAGCTCAAGATCAAGAGCCTCACACCGCAGGCGGGTGCAACGGTGACAACGGCGGACGGCAACAGTGCAAAGCTGGCGACTGCGCTTTCCGCCATCACAAGCGCGTCCGCGACGTATACACATACGGGCAGTGCTGCGGATGGAAAGATCAAGTCGATTACGCGCGAGTCCATCTATCAGTTCAGCGGCAAGAAGGTGTCCAGTGTTGTGCTGAACACGAAGAGCGGCAACTCCATCGACGGTCTGGTTGGCAAGAGTTATGCACGGGGTGATACGTTCTATCCCTCGGTGACGACGACGATCACGGTCTACGACTCACTCGGCGCGAAGCACTCCGTTCCCGTCGTCTATACGAAGACTGCAAACAACAAGTGGCAGCTCTCGCTCGGCAGCGGCGGCGATACGTTCAACATTACCGAGGCAGACGGCACAGTTACGACCGTTTCCCTCACGAAGACCGATCTCAACTTTGACAGCGCGGGTGCATACGTCAGCGGCTCGGCATCGCTGAACCTCACCTATACGAACGGTGCAGCACCGCAGCAGGTGGCGATGAACCTCGCGGCGATCACGCAGTTCTCGGGGACAACGACCATCTCGGCGACCTCGGACGGCAATGCAGCGGGTACGCTCGCGAGTGTCGATATCGACAGTTCGGGTGTCATCACGGGGACGTACACGAACGGTGTCCGTCAGAAGGAAGCTCAGATCGCGATGGCGCAGTTCAACAACCCGTCGGGTCTCACAAAGATGGGCGGCAACCTCTATCAGGAGTCGAACAACTCCGGTACGCGCACGATCAGCGGCGCATCCGACATCGGCACGGAGCTCACCACCTCGGCACTTGAGATGTCGAATGTCGACATCGCCGACCAGTTCTCCGACATGATCATCACGCAGCGCGGCTTCCAGTCGAACTCGAAGATCATCACGGTGTCGGACGAGATGCTTGAGACACTGATCAACATGAAGCGCTAAGCGTAAATATCAAACACATACCTTATTTGAAAGAGCCGCCCTCAGGCGGTTCTTTTGTTTTGGATAGCTTCTGTTTATATATCCTAGCCTTTACTAATAATCTATTCGTGATGTATAATAGTACACGTTGTTATTATGGCTGTGCAGGGGGGGGCTCTGCGTAGAATGGGGGAATTGTATCTATGGAAATGATTTTGGGCTTTATTGTCCTGCTCGTCTGTTTGGTTATCGGTGTGCGGCACGGCGGACTTGGTCTTGCGGTCATCAGCGGATTTGGTCTGGTGATCTACACGTTCGTCTTCGGCTATCAGCCGGGCAAGCCTCCGATCGATGTCATGCTCATCATCCTCGCGGTTGTGACCTGCGCGGGCTTCCTGCAGACATCGGGCGGTCTCACGGTCATGCTGAAGTACGCGGAGAAGTTCCTCCGCAACAATCCGAAGCATGTCACGATCCTCGCACCGCTGACAACGTGGTTCCTCACGGTGCTCTGCGGTACGGGCCATGTTGTCTACACGATGTTCCCGATCATCTACGATATCGCGATTAAGCAGGGCATCCGTCCCGAGCGTCCGATGGCGGTCTCGTCCGTTGCTTCGCAGATGGGCATCTGCGCCTCGCCAGTGTCGGTTGCGGTTGTCTCGATGGTCGCGTTCCTCTCGGTCTCCGGGCATGAGTTCTCCGTGTTTCAGGTGCTGTCTGTGTCGATTCCTGCGACGGGGCTTGGCGTATTCTTTGCGGCACTGTGGAGTTATCGACGCGGCAAGGATCTCGAGCAGGATGAGCGGTTCCAGGAGTTCATCCGCGACCCCGAGAACAAGAAGTATGTCTACGGTGATGCCGAAAGTCTCATGGATAAGGAACTCCCGACCGAGTACTACCGTGCGATGTATATCTTCTTTATCGGGATCGTTGCAATCGCAGTGCTCGGCAACTTCCCCGAGCTGCTGCCGAAATTCCCGCCGAAGCCGGACGCTGCGCCGAAGGCGATTTCGATGGTCATCGTGATCCAGATGGTCATGCTGCTCGTGGGTGCGACAATCCTGCTCGCGTGCAAGGTCAAGGCGAAGGATGTCGGCAATTCGCAGGTGTTCCGCTCGGGTGTCGTCGCCCTCGTCTCCGTGTACGGCGTGGCGTGGATGGCAGATACCTACTTTATGAATCACATGGGTTTTCTCAAGGAGTTCCTCGGCTCTGCCGTGCAGAACTATCCGTGGGCGTACGCGGTGCTCGCGTTCCTCACATCGAAGCTCGTGAACTCGCAGGGAGCGGCAATCGCCATTGTTGTACCGATGGCACTGAACGTTGGCATGGATCCGATTCTCGTGCTCTCGTTTATCTCGGCGTGCTACGGGTATTTCTTCCTGCCGACGTATCCATCCGATCTCGCGTGCATCGGATTTGACCGCTCGGGTACGACGCGCATCGGCAAGTACATCCTGAACCACTCGTTCATGGTTCCTGGGCTCATCGGCGTCAGTTCGGGCTGCTGCGTTGGCTATGTGATTGCACATTTGATTTTCTGAGCGATTCCTATGAAAAAAGGATTGCTGCAAAAATGCGGCAATCCTTTTTGTATGTGTTCTCAGAGTATGGTATGATCGGGCTGGTGGCTGAGGATATCCTTGCTGAACTCGATGAAGGACTGGGCGGCGCGCGAGATGTATCGGTCGCGCTTCCACGCGAGCCCGACATCGACGTAGATGGGGATCGCAAGGGGGATCGAACGGATGCCCGGCGCGTCGCGCACGATCATGTCGAGCAGGAAGGCGATGCCGACACCGCTCGCGACGAGCCCCATGATGGTGACAACCTGATTCGACTCGAGCACGATGTCCGGCGTGATTCCTGCTGTCTTCATCTTTTGCAGCATGGTCTGCCGCAGGAACGAGCCCTCCTTGAGCATGATAAGGCTGTGCTCCTCGATGTCCTGTAGAGTGATCGCCTTGCGTGCGGCGAGGTCGCTGTCCTCGGGGACGCAGCAGACGATCTGGCTGCGTGCCATTGGGAGAAGCTGAAGGTTCGGTGATGAGTCCGGGATGATGATGATGCCGAAGTCGAGCTCGTCGCGCTCAAGCTGTTCGCGGATCGCAACGGAGCCCTCTTCGTGCAGATAGACATCGAGGTGTGAGTAGCGCCGTTGAAAGCTTGAGAAGATTTTCGGAAAGAGGTAGGCCCCCATCATCGGAGGGATGCCAATTTTGATCGTTCCCTTCTGCAGCTGCTTGTAGTCGTTGACCTCAAGCACGGCATCCTGTATGTTGCGCAGCGCGATCTCGACACGTCCGAGAAAGACTGCCCCCTCCGGTGTGAGTGAGAGCTGTTTCTGGCTGCGGTCAAAGAGCTGGATGCCCAACTCTCCCTCAAGTTTTTTGATGGCAACGGTGATGTTGGGCTGTGAGACGCGGAGGCGTTCGGCGGCGCGTGTGATGTTCTTGAGCCGGCTCGCCATCTGGAAATATTCCAACTGCCGTAGTTCCATGTGACCATCCTCCTAATAACTTTTCTTTATGTGTCCTCTATTATATCATATTTTCAGTGAATATATGATAGGATAATATAAATTTATTGAAAAATTTTTCGTGTCTTTTTAAGAGTTTTTTTTAAAAAGAGGTAGGATTTTTCGGGGAGTTATGGAATAATATAGGAAGATGTGGATGTGTGTCTGACGGATCAGATATGTATGCGTCCATTGATCGAGAGAAATGGATTGGGGGGCTTTTGTTTTGGAAAAATCAACGGTTATCGGGCTTATCATGGGGGTTATCTCGATCTTTGTTGGTATGATCCTGAAGGGGGCACCGCTGACGGCGCTCAATAATCCTGCGGCGTTCCTGATCATCATTGGCGGTACGTTCTCGTGTTTGTTCATCGGATTCCGTATGGAGCAGCTGGGGAACTTCGTCAATCTGATCAAGAAGACCTGTCAAGTCCCGCAGCTGCAGGAGAAGGGACAGCTCGTGCAGCAGTTCATCGAACTGTCGCAGATTGCGCGTCGTGAGGGGATTCTTGCACTTGAGAGCAAGGCACAGGAGATTCAGGATCCGTTCTTCCGCACGGGGCTGGGTATGGTCATCGACGGTATGGATCCGGACTTCGTCGGAGATGTGCTGGACGCAGAGCTGGCGATCATGCAGGAGCGTCACGCCGAGGGGCGCTCGATGTTTACACAGGCGGGTACATATGCGCCGACGCTGGGCGTTCTGGGCGCGGTTGTCGGTCTGATCGCGGCACTGGGCAACCTGAACGATATCGACAAGCTCGGCCACTCGATCGCTGCGGCGTTTGTCGCGACGATTCTCGGTATCTTTACGGGATATGTTCTCTGGATGCCGTTCGCGAACAAGCTCAAGATCATGTCGGAGCAGGAAGTCAGTCAAAAGCGCATGATTATCGAGGGGATTCTCTCTCTCCAAGCGGGTGATTCCCCGACGGCGATTGAGGCGAAGCTCATGGTCTTTATCCCGCAGACGGAGCGTGAGGCACTGAAGGGAGAGGGCTGATATGGCGCGTAAAAAACATGCGAAACCGCATGAAGAGGAAGCGGGCGAGGCTTGGCTCCTGCCTTACTCCGATCTGATGACGCTGCTGCTCGCGCTCTTTATCGCACTCTTTGCGATGTCACAGACGGACTCCTCGAAGATGCAGGCACTTGCGCAGGCGTTTACGGCGGCGTTCAACATGGGCGGTCCCTCGTTCTTCTCGGGAATGGGGCCCTCCACGTCGATGCCCAACACACCGACGACCTCGGCTGACAGTACGAATTCTGCCTATATGCAGGAGAATGAGAACCTGCGTGAGGCACAGGAAAAGCTCGAACAGTATATCAAGGAGAACAATCTCCAAGATCAGGTGTCGACAGAGCTCTCCGAAGAGGGCCTGATGATCCGCCTGAAGGAGAAGGCACTCTTTGCCTCCGGCTCTGCGGCACTGCAGGGACAGGCAGAGCAGATTGTGCCCGTCATCGCGGGGCTGCTCGCATCTCTGCCGGAGCGTGTGACGATCTCGGGGCACACGGATAATGTGCCGATCTCGACGGCGCAGTTCCCATCGAACTGGGAGCTCAGTTCCTCGCGTGCGGTGAATCTGATGCGCGGGCTGATGGGGGTACAGCCGTCGCTGAACCCGGCGCGGTTCAGCGCACTTGGATACAGCGAGTACCGTCCGATTGCATCGAACGACACGGAGGAGGGGCGTGCTCAGAATCGCCGTGTTGAGGTGTTTATTGCACGCAGTATGCGATTCAGTCAGGATGACACGATCAGTGCTTCCGACGGGCAGGTGAAGACGAGTGCGAACGCACCGTCATCGACGATGCCGAAGGCGAGTGCACCTGCTGCACCGACGGGTACGCCTGAGATGGGCGCGTCTGTGCGTCCGACCCCGAATACGCCGGGGCTCGTGCCTGCGCCGCTGCAGCGTTGATTTGTAAGAGAAAAAGGAATTGAAAGGGGCTATTGCAGGGGCAATGGCTCCTTTTTGTATCAGCAGACGGGAGATGCTATGATTCTGGGCATTGGCAGCGATATCATCCATATTCCGCGCGTGGCACGTGCGATTGTGAACGAACGCTTTTTGCAGCGCGTCTATACGGCGCGGGAGCGTGCCTATGCGGAGAGCCGCGGGAAGGGAAGGGCGGCGAGTCTTGCCGCGCGATTTGCGGGCAAGGAGGCTGTTCTCAAGGCGTTCGGGACGGGGCTGCGCGACGGACAACTGACGGATGTGGAGATTTTGCCCGATGTGCTCGGCGCACCAAAGGTTCATCTCGGTGGATATTTTGCCGCACGCGCGGCTGAGATGGGTGTGATAAACGCATGGATCACGCTCAGCCATGAGCGCGACTATGCCATCGCCTATTGTGTTTTGGAGGGTCAGCGATGAAGATATCGTTTGCAGAGGATATGCGACGGATTGATGCGCGTGTGACGGAGACCTACGGGCTGCCCGCACTCGCTCTGATGGAGAATGCGGGCCGTCGGTCGGCGGAGGAAGCGGCAGAGATGCTTGGCGGGGCGGGCGGCAAGGTGTTTGCTGTCTTTGCCGGTGGGGGCAACAATGGTGGAGATGCCTTTGCTGCGGCTCGCCATCTCATGAATATGGGGGCGCGGGTGAAGCTGTTCTTTACGGGAGAGACGGAGCGTCTCGGGGACGCGGCGCGTGCGATGCACGATGCGCTGCACGCAATGGGCGTGGAAATACGGCCCCTCGTGAGTGATCGTGACTGGGATCGCCTGCGCGTGTCGCTGCGGTTTGCGGATGGTATTGTAGATGGGCTGCTCGGAACGGGGGTGCATGGAGAGCTGCGCGAGCCGATTGTGCGTCTCGTCGAGGAGATCAATGCCGCAGGAAAACCTGTGATGGCGATTGATATTCCGAGCGGTGTGGAGGCGGATACGGGACGGATCTCGTCGTGTGCTGTGCATGCGGTGCGGACGCTCGCTCTTGGTCTGCCGAAGGTTGGGCATCTCATCGGCGCGGGCTCGAATGCTGCCGGCGAGCTGCTGGTCGACGATATCGGAATCCCACATGCGCTGTTGGACGGCGAGGAGCTGCGTCAGTCACTCATCACGCGAGAGGCGGCGGCAAAGTTGCTGCCCGCACGCGCGCGTGATGTGCACAAGGGCAGCTGTGGGCGTATCCTCGTGGTTGCGGGCTCGCTCGGCATGACGGGAGCGGCAGCTCTCGCGGCAGAGGCCGTACTCAGGATCGGGGCAGGGGTGGTGACGCTTGCCGTTCCCGAAAAAATCTATCCTGTGCTCGCGGCGAAGATGACCGAGGCGATGGTCGTTCCTGTACCCGATGAGGGAACGGGATATTTTGGTGGAATCAAGGCTCTTGAGACTGTGCTCTCCCTCGCGGCAAATGCAGATGCAGTGCTGATCGGCCCGGGGATCGGACGGACGGCGCAGACGAGTGAGTTTGTGCGACTCTTTGCCGCCGATGTAAAGGCACCGCTTGTGATGGATGCGGATGCAATCTATGCGTTTCGAGGGGCTCTGGATGCGCTGCGTGAACTGCCGCAGGTGCCGATTCTCACGCCGCATCTGGGCGAGTTTGCGGGGCTGCTTGGCAAGACGACAGACGAGGCAGCGGGCGATCTGCTGAACATGGCACGCACGGCGGCGAAGGAGCATCAGGCGGTCTTTGTCGTCAAGAGTGCGTGTACGATTGTGGTCTACCCCGACGGGGATGCGTTCTTTACGACGGTCGGCAATGCGGGCATGGCGACAGCGGGCGCGGGCGATGTGCTCGCGGGTGCGATCACGGGGCTGATGCGGCAGATGGAGAGCGGGATGACACCGATCGTCGGGGTCTATGCACACGGACGCGCGGGTGATCTCGCGTATGAGGCGCATGGCAACGGGCTTTTGGCAGGGGATATTTTGCGCCTTTTGCCGCAGGCATTGGGGGAGCTGGTAAATATATCGGTATGACTTTGCGTTCGCCTCCTTCGTGACATTGACAACATCCCTCTATCGTACTATGATAGGGAAAATCTGTATTTGAAAAGAGGGGCATATTATGGCAAAGGCGGATATTGATTGGGGAAATCTGGGGTTTGCGTATCGTGCGCTGCCGCAGCGCTATGTATCGAACTATACGGACGGTGCGTGGGATGCGGGCGGGCTGACGTCCGATGCGACGGTTGCAATCAGTGAGTGCGCGGGCATTCTGCACTACTGTCAGGAGGTCTTTGAGGGGCTGAAGGCGTACGAGACGGTGAACGGTGATATTGTGACGTTCCGTCCCGATCTCAACGCAGAGCGTATGTATCACTCGGCGGCGTATCTTGAGATGCCTTCGTTTCCGCAGGAGCGTTTCATCGAGGCGGTGGACGCGGTGGTCACGGCGAACCGCGACTATGTGCCGCCGTACGGCTCGGACGCATCGCTCTATCTGCGCCCGCTGATCTTCGCGACGGGCGAGGTGATCGGTGTGAAGCCGGCGGATGCGTATCAGTTTCGCCTCTTTGCAACGCCCGTGGGGCCGTACTTCAAGGGCGGCGCGAAGCCTGTGCGGCTCTGCGTCAGCGACTTCGACCGTGCGGCACCGCACGGCACGGGGCACATCAAGGCAGGGCTGAACTACGCGATGAGTCTGCACGCCTATATGACGGCGAAAGCGGCGGGCTTCGATGAAAATATGTTCCTTGATGCGGCGACGCGTACCTTTGTCGAGGAGACGGGCGGCGCAAACTTCCTGTTTGTGACGAAGGACGGAACGATTGTGACACCGAAGTCTGGATCGATTCTTCCGTCGATCACACGCCGTTCTCTGATCCACATAGCGGAACATATTCTCGGCATGAAGGTGGAGGAGCGTCCCGTTCCGTTTGCGGAGCTCGCGGAGTTTGCCGAGTGCGGCCTGTGCGGCACAGCTGCGGTGATCTCGCCTGTTGGCTCGGTGACGCACGGCGATCAGGTCATCATGCTGCCGAGCGGGATGGAGCATATGGGGCCCGTTCTGCAAAAGCTCTATGACACGCTGCGCGGCATTCAGCTCGGTACAGTCGAGGCACCTGAGGGGTGGATTCGTAAGATTTGCTGATGCTTCCAATTTCGCTTCCTTTACGAAGGCATTTCCAATACATTTTGGAAGACTTTCGTCGAGGGGGCGAAATTTTTTTTGAAAGGGTGGGGGAGGTCACAAGGATTTTCGATATTCAGAGAGAAAACAGATATATGACGGTATTGCGCGTGCACTGCCGCTGGGGATGTATGAGGGAAAAGACGTAAGGGAATCGTTTCCATGGGGGTTCTTATGCCGCTTGATTTTACGGTGCCGATACAGTTTCGCGGCATCCTGTCGACCATTACGCTGCTCGACATTGTCGATATCCTGATTGTGGCTTTTTTGCTCTACCGCGTCTACGTCATGCTTGAGGATACGCGTGCGATCACGCTCGTGAAGGGCATTCTCGTGCTCCTCGGCATCACGGTGGCTGCGAGTTACTTTGAGCTGCATGTGATCTCATGGCTGCTCCAAAAGTCCGTGACACTGCTCTTTGTCGCCCTGCCGATTGTGTTCCAGCCGGAGCTGCGGCGTGCGCTTGAGCATCTCGGTCAGGGACGGTTTTTCCGTGCAGGCGGTCTTCTCGATGATGAGGAGGCGCAGAGCACGATCCGCGAGATCCGCAGTGCAGTGAAGATTTTATCGGCGAACAAGATCGGCGCACTGCTCGTCATCGAGCGCGACATGGGGCTCAACGATATCAGTGCAACGGGGATTCAGATTGACGGGCTCATCACGTCGGACTTTCTCATGAATGTGTTCATTCCAAATACGCCGCTGCACGACGGTGCGGCGATTATTCGCGGCAAGCGCCTGATTGCTGCGGGCTGTCTCCTGCCGCTGACGGAGAACCGCAGCCTCTCGACGGAGCTCGGTACACGTCACCGTGCGGCGATTGGGCTCTCGGAGCAGTGTGACGCACTGGTTGTGGTGGTGAGTGAGGAGACAGGAACGATCTCGATTGCGGAGAACGGGCGCATTCACCGTCATCTGGACGGCGATCAGTTGACCCATATTCTGTCGCCTGCGTTTGCATACAGTTCGCGCTCGTCCATTTGGGAACTCGTTCGAAGCTGGAGGAAGAAATGATGACAAGCCTTCGGGGCATGGTGCAGCATAATCTGCCAATTAAGATTGCCGCGCTCATTGTGGCGGTCGTACTCTGGCTCTATGTGATGAACGATCAGAATCCCGCGATTGACGGCAGCTATCAGGTGCCGGTGACAATTGAGAATGCGCCGGAGGGGTATCAGCTTGGCAGCGATACGGATAAGGTGACGATCCGCGTGCGCGGGCCGCGCTCCCTCTTCGTTTCGGCGGATGCTTCGGATTTTCATGCACGTGTGAATCTTGCGGACTTCGCGGAGGGGGAACGGGCGTATACGGTTGAGACCTCGATTCCGTATGGATTTGACTTGGTGAATATTTCTCCCGATAAAATAACGATCAATCTTGACCGCATGATCGAAAAGACGTTGAAAGCATCGTTGACAATCAGTGGTGCACCGGCATCGGGGTACACGGTGGATAAGGTCATACCGGAAGACGAGGCGGTGAAGGTACAGGGACCGCGCAGCCTGGTGGATCAGGTTGTGCACGTCGCGGGACATATCAATCTGAGTGGGCAGTCGCGTGACGATGTCGCGCAGGTGACGCTTGTCGCGCTGAACACCGATGGGCGTGAGGTGGCGGGGGTCACACTTGTACCGTCCTCGACCGAGGTGACGGTGAAGCTGGCGCGCGGTCTTACACGCAAGGTGGTTGAGGTACAGCCGCATCCGCGCAGTGATCTCGCGCCGAATCTGAAGCTCGAGGGTGTGACGGTGACACCCTCGCGTATTGAGATTGCGGGCACGGAAGACGTGATCAGCAAGATCAGTGTGATCGGGACGGAGGAGTTCTCGCTTGCAGACGTGCGGACGACGGAGAAGCGGGAGGTGCGTCTCCAACTGCCCGAGGGCGTGACGGTGACAAATCCCCATGTAACGGTGGAGATCAAGGTGGGAGCAATGCCATGATTCGCGTGAAAAACTTGCGCGTTCCCTATGACACGGTACGTCCGCTCGAAGAGTTCGCGGCGGAACGGCTCAAGACATCACCCTGTGCTGTGCACGGGGTGTTTGTTGTTCATAAGGCACTGGATGCGCGGCGCAGGAACGGTGCACCGATTGTCTGGGTCTATGTGTTGGATGTTGCACTCGAAAAGGAGCACGCTGTGCTGGCACAATTTCGGCGGGACAAGGATGTCTCAGCCGCGGCGACGTTTGTGCCGATGGAGATCTCCCCCGTTGGCAGTGCGCCCGCATATCGCCCCGTGGTAGTGGGATTCGGCCCTGCGGGGATCTTCGCCGCGTGGGTGCTCGCGCGTGCGGGGCTTGCGCCGCTTGTCTTGGAGCGTGGGCAGGATGTGGATCGGCGTACGGCGGATGTCGCGCGCTTTTGGCAGACGGGCGTGCTTGATCCTGCGTCGAATGTGCAGTTCGGCGAGGGCGGTGCAGGGACGTTTTCGGATGGGAAGCTGACGGCTCGCTCGAACGATCCGCGCATGCACGAGATCATCGAGGCGTTTGTTGCGGCGGGTGCGCCCGAGGAAATTCGCTATTTGCAGAAGCCGCACATTGGTACGGACATCCTGCGGAGTGTGGTGAAGAATCTGCGTACGGAGATCGAGCGCATGGGTGGGACGGTGCGTTTCGGTGCGCAGGTGACGGGCGTGGAGCTGCACGCTGGACGCACTGCTGCGGTTGTGGTGAACGATGCGGAGCGCATTCCCGCCTCCGCCGTATTTCTGGGCATTGGGCACTCGGCACGTGACACCTATGCGATGCTGGATGCCGTGGGTGTCCATATGGAGGCAAAGGCATTTGCAGTCGGTGTGCGCATCGAGCATACGCAGGAGTTCATCGACGCTATGCGGTACGGCACGGCGGCGGGCAGTCCGCATCTGCCCGTCGCGGACTATGCGATGACGTACCGCGACGAGGCGGGCGGGCGCGGTGTCTACTCGTTCTGTATGTGTCCCGGCGGCATGGTGGTCGCGGCGGCATCGGAGACGGCGCGGCTCGTGACAAACGGGATGAGCAACTATCGGCGAAACTCGGGGGTAGCGAACAGCGCCCTGCTCGTGCAAGTGAGCCCCACAGACTGGGGCGGATCGGTGCTCGGCGGCATTGCGTTTCAGCGGGCGATGGAGGAGCGTGCATTTCGTGCGGGCGGCGGCGACTACCGTGCCCCCGTGCAGTCCGTCGGAGACTTCCTCACGAGGAAAACAGGAGCGCGAGACTTTGTCGTTACGCCGACGTATGCGCCCGGCGTGCACGCTGCCGATCTGCGCACCGTGCTGCCTGAGATGTGTACGGAGCCGCTCGCGCGTGCACTTCGGTTCTGGGAGGACCGCGTGCCCGGTTTTGGTGCGGCAGATGTGCCGATGACGGGCGTGGAGTCGCGCTCGTCTGCACCCTGCCGCATCGTGCGCGACGGCGCGACGATGGAGTCGGTCTCGGCAGCCGGGCTGTACCCAATCGGCGAGGGCGCGGGGTATGCGGGCGGCATTATGAGCGCGGCACTCGACGGGCTGAAAGCGGCACTTGCATTTTTGGATAATATCAAGTAGATTATAGAGATAATACAATAAGCAGGGGGCTGTTCATGATGAGACTTTTTGGTACGGATGGTGTACGCGGTGAGGCAAATACGGAGCTGACAGCGGAGCTGGCATATCATCTCGGGCGTGCGGCGACGCTCTATTTCGGTGCGCACTCGGAGGTGCGTCCGCGTATTCTGATCGGACGTGACACGCGCATCTCGGGCGAGATGTTCGAGGCGGCACTGACGGCGGGGATTTGCTCGGCGGGCGGCATTGCGCTCATCGCGGGCGTTGTTCCGACCCCTGCGGTCGCGTATCTTGCGCGCGAGCATCGCATGCAGGCGGGCATTGTGATCTCTGCCTCGCACAATCCGTTTCCGGACAACGGGATCAAGTTTTTCGGCGGAGACGGCTACAAACTGCCGGATGCGGTGGAGGATGAGCTTGAGACACTCGTGCGCCGTCTGCAGACAAATGATGATGCAGCGCGTCCGACGGGTAAGGCGATCGGTGTGGTGGAGTACCGTGACGATCTCCTGAATCAATACATCGACTATGTGGTCAGCACCTGTCAGGAGCGGTTCGACGGGATGAAGATCGTGCTCGACTGCGCGAATGGTGCCGCCTATGAGGCGATGCCGAAGGTGCTTCGCCGTCTCGGTGCGGAGGTCAAGGTGATCCACGCACTGCCGAATGGTGTGAATATCAACGACGGCTGCGGCTCGACACATCTGGACTCGCTGCGCCGTACGGTGCTTGAGCGCGGTGCGGATATCGGCATCGCACATGATGGGGATGCGGACCGCTGTCTCTGCCTCGATGAAAAAGGCGAGCTGATCGACGGCGACCACATCCTCGTCGCCTGTGCCTCCGAGATGATCCATGCAGGACGGCTGCCGCACAAAACCGTTGTGACAACGGTGATGGCGAACATCGGATTCCACAAGGCGATCGCAGAGCTTGGTGGGCGCGTCGAAGTGACAGCGGTCGGGGACCGCTATGTGCTCGAGTCCATGCGTGCGAATGGCTATACGATCGGCGGCGAGCAGTCGGGGCACATCATCTTTGCTGAGTATGCGACGACGGGTGACGGGCTTATCACGGCACTGCAGGTACTTGCGGCCCTCTCCCGCAGTGGGAAAAAGGCATCGGAGCTGAATGCGATGATGACGACCTATCCGCAGCTGCTGGTCAACGTGCGCGTCAAGACCAAGACGGGCTGGGAGGAGAATGAGGCAATTCGTGCCGCTATTGCAGAGGGGGAGCGTGTGCTCGGCAGCGAGGGGCGCATACTCGTGCGTCCCTCGGGCACGGAGCCGCTCATCCGCGTGATGGCGGAGGGCAGCGATCAGGCGCAGCTCGATGAGGTCTGCGGCGCGATCGTGGAGGTCGTGAAGCGGGAGCAGGGAGAGGCGTAAATGTCGCATTTCTCTGCCGTCCTGCTCGTGCTCCTCGCAGGGACGATGTGGGCGGCGAGCGGGACGGCGGCCCAGCATTTCTACACGCAGTCCGTGCACATCCCCATCGAGCTGACGCAGGTGCGTCTCTTCCTTTCGAGCGCACTCTTTTTCCTGCTCGCGTGGTGGAGCGGGGGACTTCGGCGCGGTGTGCGCTCTCTGCGGCGCAACCCGCGCCTCTTGGTGCAGTTGTCGATCCACGGCATTCTCGGCATCATGATTGTCCAGTTTTCCTATTTTATGGGGATTGCGGAAGGGGATGCGGCGGCGACCACGGTCATCGGCTATACGAGCCCTGCGATGATGATCCTCTATCTTGCTGTGCGATGGCGGCGGCTGCCGTCGGCAGTGGAGACGGGGACGGTTGTCGTCGCGGTTGCGGGGGTGTTCCTCCTCGTCACGGGCGGCGATATCGCGCGGCTTTCTGTACCGATGGCGTGCATTGTGTGGAGTCTCATCTCGGGGGCGACCTTTACCTTTGCCATGATTTACCCCGTTCATCTCCTGCGTCTTTTTGACCGCTTCTTTCTGCTTGCTGTCTGTATGCTGATCGGCGGCATAGCTCTCTTACCCATGACGCAGGTGATTGTGGATGTGGGCAGTTTTTTCACGGCGGAGACGTGGCTTGATCTCCTCGTCATTATCGGCCTCGGGACGATTGTCGCTTTTTTTGCGTTCAATCTGGGGCTGCGCTGGCTCAGTCCCGAGGAGACGGCGATTACGGCGACAATCGAGCCTGTGGCGAGTGTCCTCTTTGCGTGGCTCATTTTTGACACGCATTTTGTCGCACTGCAGCTTGTCGGCGTTGTGCTCGTCATCACTGCGATCCTGACGCCGAATCTTTTACGGAAATGGGAGCATATATGAAGATACCCCTGCGCTATCAGATGTCGGAGTATGACTGTGGGCCGACGGCACTGCTGAACGCGGTGAGTTATCTCTTTCCACGTTCCGAAGTGCCGCCCGAGATCATTCGCAGCGTCATGCTCTATACGCTGGACTGCTACGGCATGGATGGAACGGCATGCAAGGCGGGCACGTCGCGCATGGCGATGATGTATCTCGCGAACTGGCTCGAGGGATTTTCGCGTGCAACACAGTTTCCGCTTACCTGTCAGTACCTCTCGGGGCGTGCCGTGCATATCGGAGCGCACAGCCATATCAACGATGCGCTTGTGCGCGGCGGCGTCGCGGTCGTGCGGCTCTTCTACGAGGTGGAGCACTATGCGCTCCTGACGGGTGCCTCGAAGGATCACATCTACCTCTTCGATCCCTACTATCTCGCAGAGGCAGAGCCGGAGTTTGTACGTGCGGGGATTGCAGTGACCTGCGCACAGCCGCACAGCTACAACCGCATTGTACCGTTCGGCTGTTTCAATCGCGAGACATGTGAGCTCTACGCCTTCGGTGCGATGGAGAGTCGCGAGGCGGTCGTGCTCTTTGATGAGCGGACACGGCGCACGGCGGACGATACGATCGAATATTTCATTTGATGGATGGGAGGTCTGTTCTTGCAGGAGACGACGGATACGATTGAGTTCAGGGATATGCACGAGGCGGCAGCGATCCTTGGGGAGCGTGATACACTGCTTCAATGTATGCAGGAGGTCTTTGCCTGCCGCATGGTGAGCCGTGGAAATGCACTTTCTGTGACAGGTGCGGAGACGGATGTCGCCGATGTGCGGACGCTCGTGCGGGAACTGCTCTTCTATCAGCGGCAGGGCGCGAAGCTGACGACGCATGAGGTAACCTACGGTGCACAGCTCGTGCGCGCAGGGCAGGCGGAGGAGCTGCACGCGCTCTTTGCCGAGGTGCTGCTCGTGACGGCAAAGGGCAAGGAAGTGCGCGCAAAGACGCTCGGGCAGCGCGACTACCTCGCGAAGATCCGTCGCAATGCCGTGACGCTGGGCGTCGGTCCTGCGGGCACGGGAAAGACGTACCTTGCGGTCGTGATGGCGGTCGCGGCACTCCGCAACCGCGAGGTCAGCCGCATCATCCTCACGCGCCCCGCTGTCGAGGCGGGCGAGCATCTGGGTTTTCTCCCGGGCGACCTCACAGAGAAGATCAACCCGTATCTGCGTCCGCTCTACGATGCCCTGCAGGACATCCTCGGTGCGGAAGCCTATCAGAAGATGATGAGCCGCCAGCTCATCGAGGTCGCGCCGCTTGCCTATATCCGAGGACGCACACTGGAGGATGCCTTCATCATCCTCGATGAGGCGCAGAATACGACAGGGGCGCAGATGAAGATGTTCCTCACGCGCCTTGGCTTCGGCTCGCGCATGGTGGTGACGGGCGACCTCGAGCAGGTCGACCTGCCGCGCGGCACGGTGTCGGGGCTGAAGCAGGCGTGTCAGATCCTGCGCGGTGTGAAGGGCGTCGGCATTGTCCGTCTTGAGCCGGTCGATATCATCCGTCACGAGGTCGTGACCCGTATTGTCGAGGCGTACGGTACATGGGAAAAGAAGCGGGGGCGGTCACATGGAGATTGAGATTCGCTGCACGCCCGAGGAGCTGGCGGTATCCGAGGAAGAAGCGGCGGCGGTGCGCCGTGCCATCGAGACGGTCGGGCGGCTCTACGACACGGAGGATGCCGAGGTGAGCGTGACGCTGACGGACGACGCGCATATCCATGAGCTGAACCGTACCTACCGCGCCGTCGACCGTCCGACGGATGTGCTTTCCTTTGCTCTCACGGAGAGTGAGGAACCCGAGATCGTCGGGGGGCAGGGGCATGACGTGCTCGGCGATCTCGTCATCTCGTTGGAGCGGATGCGTGCACAGGCGGAGGCGTACGGTCATTCGGAGCTGCGCGAACTCTCCTTTCTCACGGTACACGGGATGCTGCATCTCCTCGGCTACGACCACATGGAGGAGGAGGAGCGGCAGGAGATGGAGGCGGAGCAACGCGCTGTGATGGAGGAGCTGGGGATCACACGATGAATGCACATAAATCCGGATTTGCTGCCGTGATCGGGCGGCCGAATGTCGGCAAGTCCACGCTGATCAACGCACTGATCGGACAGAAGATCGCCATTATGAGCGACAAGCCGCAGACGACGCGCAGCCGCATCCTCTGCATCCTGACAGAGGAGGATGCGCAGGTCATCTTCCTCGATACGCCGGGGGTACACAAGCCGAAGCACAAGCTCGGCGACTATATGGCAAAGGCGACGGAGGGGGCACTCCACGGTGTCGATGTCGTCGTCTTTGTCGTGGATGTGACGGAGAAGATGGGGGCGGGCGAGCAGTACATTCTCAAGCAGCTCGCAAATGTCCGCGTACCAGTCCTGCTTGCGGTGAACAAGGTGGACTGCATCCCGCGGCAGCAGAGTCTGCCCATCATCGAAAGCTACGCGAAGGTGTATGATTTTGCGGGCATTGTGCCCATCTCGGCACGCGAGGGGGAGAATCTGGATGGGCTGCTCGCAGAGATCAAAGCACATCTGCCCGAGGGGCCGCAGTACTACCCTGCCGACATGGTGACGGATCAGCCGGAGCGGCTCATCGTCGCCGAGCTCGTGCGCGAGAAGGTGCTCGCGCTGACGCGGGACGAGATCCCGCATGCGGTCGCAGTCGATATTGAGGAGATGACGACGCGGCAAAAGGGCGATGTCTACATCCGTGCCGTGATCTATGTCGAACGCGAGTCGCAGAAGGGCATTGTTATCGGCGCAAAGGGGGGGCTCCTGCGGACAATCGGTGCACAGGCGCGTGCCGATGTGGAGACCCTGCTCGGGGCAAAGGTCTACCTTGATCTCTGGGTCAAGACGCGCAAGGATTGGCGCAATCGGGCAACTGCCCTGCGGGAGTTTGGTTTTTATGAAACCGATTGAAGAAACGGCGGTCATGACACCGACGTTTGATCGGATGTATCAGCGGGAGCTTAATCGTATGTCACGTCGCTTTGTCAACGGGCTGCTCGTCCTCGTGCCCGTCATCATTACGCTGCTGGTCATTGACTGGACACTGCGATTTACCGAGGGTGTACTTGGGCAGTATCTGCCCTTTTATTTCCCAGGCATGGGCATCATTACGCTCGTCCTCGTGATCTACATTGTCGGCTGGGCATCGACGAATTGGGCACTCGCAAAGATTATCTCGCTCGGTGAGACGCTGATCGGGACAATCCCGTTCGTGAAATTTATCTATACGAGTGTCAAGCGTCTCTCGGAGGCGGTGCTCGATTCGAGCAGCAACTTCAAACGTGTTGTCCATGTACCCTATCAGGGCGGGCGTGCGCTCGGCTTTGTCATGGCGGATCTGCCGCCACGCTTTCAGGCGGCGATGGGCGGCGGCTACATCTGCGTCTTCGTGCCATGGAGCCTCAATATGACCTCGGGGACAACGCTGCTCGTTCGGGAAGAGGATGTAGTGACGATTGACATCCCGAAGGAGGAGGCTTTGCAGTATATGCTGACGGCGGGTGCCGTCATGCCGCTTGCCGAGGTGAAAAAGAAGGCGGCAAAAGCAAAGATTGCCGATGATCTTCCCGCCTCCGCGCAGAAGACGGAGGTATAGATGGCTCTCTATGGGGCGGAGGGTATTGTGCTTGGCGCACGCAGCTGGGGCGAGGCAGACAAGGTCGTGACGATCTTCACGCGTGAGCGTGGGCTCCTGCGCGCCGCCGCGTTCGGATGCCGTCGTCCGCGCAGTCCCCTTGCGGGAGCGATGCAGATGTTCGTTCATGCCGATCTCCAATTTGCCGAGGGCGGCCGGCTCGAAACAGTGAAGAGCGCAAGCGTGCGTGCCCACCATGCAAAGCTCTCGCTTGATCTCACGGCACTTGCCTATGCAACCTTCGTGGCGGAGGTCATTCGCGAACTCCTGCCCGAAGGCGTTGCAGATGAGGTGTTCTTTCACAAACTTGCGGCGATTCTTACGGCAATGGAGACGCGCAACCCACGCGTGGCAGCACTCGCCGCAGTACTTCAGACCCTCGCGGCTGCGGGACTTGGGCAGAGCTATGAGAGCTGTCTCCACTGCGGCGTAAAGATCATGGGCGATGCCTTTTTTCACGCACGCGAGGGGGGTGCACTCTGCACGGCCTGTCACACGGCTGACGCAGCAGATTTTCCGGAGGAGCTGCGGCTTCTCCTCGCCGCACTCGAACAACTCGACTGGACGCACCCCGCTTCCTTACAGCTGCGCGGCGGAACGCTGATGGCGGCGGAGACTCTCGTGCTCGCCCATGTGCAGGAACTGGTCGGACATCCGCTGCGCTCTCTCTCCTTTTTGGCGCAGCTCTGTTAATTTTTTTGTGAAAAATTTAGGATATGATGAAAAAATAGTCCTCAAAAAAAAGGAAAAGTGATGATGACGGCGAAAGTATATCAGGTAGTCATATGCCCGTAAATTTTGCTGTACGCAAAAAACGGAAAGGGAATGGAGGGAGAGCCTGTCATGATTATGCTGACGAAGTTCAACTCCAAGACGAACAAAAAGGGGGAGTTCGTCCTCAATGCCGAGATTATCGAAAGCATCGAGGAGACGCCGGACACCGTGGTAACACTTACCAACGGGAAAAAGCTGATCGTCGAGGAATCGATGGAGGAAATTGTACGGCGCACGATCAAGTATCGTCGTGCACTTCATCAAAATTAGTTGGCGAAATTCCATTCCTTTGGTATAATGGGAGGACGGTGTTCCTCTACATGGCAAGGGAGTGCCTGTGTGTGAAGCCGCTGCGGCTTCGTGGTCATTTTTAGGGAGGGAATAAACTCATGGCGGAGGAAAAGGAAGAACAGGCGGCGGAGCAGCCAAAGCAGAAATCGCCCATGCTCATGATGATCGTTGTGGTCGTTGTGGCGGTTCTGGTAGCAGTGGCAGCGGCCGGCGGGATCTCGTACTACATTTTCTCGCAGGCGGAATCCCCGTCTCATGCAGAAGATGGCGGGGGCGGCGGCACGCATCGTGACCCGGGCGTGTTCTACAAGCTCGGCGACCCGAAGGAAGGCATTCTTGTCAATGTCGGTGGCGGGCGTGCAGGGAAATTCCTGAAGGCTGGCATTGTCCTCGAACTGAACCCCGGCAAGTCCGAGAACGTCGTGGACGGAAAGGTCGGCTCGGTCGCGGAGACGAAGATCCTCGATACGACGATGCAGTTCCTGCGTGCTGCGCCGCTCGAGGAATTCGATGCGTCCAAGCAGGATGCACTCAAGAAGCAGCTGAAGGATGCGCTCAACGAGCGCCTGGGTCAGGGCTCTGTTTATGATGTTTACATCACGAGCTTCCTGCTGCAGTAAGTAAGATGAATCACTGCATAGTGGGAAGGGGGAAGAGTCTTGGCTGAGGACGTACTGTCTCAATCCGAAATAGATAAGCTGCTTTCGGCTCTTTCGGATGGCTCGGTTTCCGCCGAGGAAGTCAAGGCGGAAGAAGAGGAACGCAAGGTCAAGGTCTATGACTTCAAGCGCCCGGATAGATTCTCCAAGGATCAGATCCGCACGCTCTTCATGCTGCATGAGAGCTTTTCGCGTCTCCTGAACACATATCTGTCGGCAAGTCTGCGTACGATGGTCGAGATCGAGGTGTTGTCGGTCGAGCAGCTGACCTATCAGGAATTTGTTCAGTCCATGGGGAATCCCTCGGTGATTGGCATCCTTGCGTTGCCGCCGCTGAAGGGGAATATCATCATTGAGGTCGGCACGGATCTGGCGTTTTCCTATATCGACCGCGTCTTCGGCGGAGAAGGGAAATCCGGCCTTAAGTCGCGCGCGCTAACCGACATTGAGACGGCGATTATGCGTCGTTTCATTGACACGGTAACCGGTTATTTCAAGGAAGCATGGAGCAATGTGGTGGAGTTCCGTCCGAACTTCGAGACGATGGAAACGAATCCACAGTTCGCACAGATTGTACCGCCCAGTGACATGGTCGTGCTTGTTACGATTCACATCAAAATGGGCGAGGTCGACGGCATGATGAATATCTGCATTCCCTATCTGGTGCTCGAACCGGTCATGTCGAAGTTGACGACTTCGTTCTGGGTAGCGGCATCTGCCGATCGGGAGAGTTCACCGGAGCAAGTGGCGGAGCTCCAACGCAAGATCGAACGCACGCATGTACCGTTCAAGGTGGAGCTTGGTTCGGTCAATATCACAATCCACGAATTCCTTACTTTGGGATTCGGTGACGTACTTCAGCTTGATACGCTGACGAAGGACGAACTGATCTGCTACGTCGGCACAAACGCAAAGTTCCGCGCGCATCCGGGAACCGCCGGAAAGCGCATGGCTGTACAAATATCCGGCATTATAGAAGGAGATGACGACGCGAATGAGTGATGAAATGATCTCGCAGGAGGAGATTGACGCCCTCTTGAGCGGTGGGGCGGCGAGCGATCCGCCTGCCGAGGAAGCCACAGCCGACTCGTCTTCTGCCGGTGATGATGCCGGTATTTCCGATCTGGAGCGCGATGCACTCGGGGAAATCGGAAACATCTCGATGGGTGGCGCGGCGACGACACTCTCCGTCCTCCTTGGACGCAAGGTGTCGATCACGACGCCGACAGTCTCGGTGTCGAATCTGCGTACGCTCAAAGAAAAATATCCCATACCGTTCCTTGTGGTTGAAGTTGGATACAGCATTGGGATCGAGGGCAACAATGTCCTCTGCATCCAGGCAAAGGATGCTGCAATCATTGCCGATCTGATGATGGGCAACGACGGGACGAATCCCGATCAGGAACTGAACGAACTGCATATGAGCGCGGTCAGCGAGTGCATGAACCAGATGATGGGCAGTGTTGCAACGTCGCTTTCCTCGATGTTCAGCAAGAAAGTTGATATTACACCGCCGGTTGTCACTCTGGTTGACCTTGGGACAGAGGAAGTTGTCTCCAAACTCCTCGACAAGGTGGATCCAATCATTCAGGCCTCGTTCCGTATGGAAGTAGATGGCCTCATTGACAGTGAGATCATGCAGCTTCTGCCAGTTGATGTTGCAAAGGATATGGTCGACGCGCTGATGAATCAGTCGGCGGATGTCGACAACGAGGAAGAGGAGATCGTAGCAGCGGAAGCAGCACCGTCCGCCCCTGCAGCCGCACCGGCGTCGGCACCGGCTGCGCCTCCGGCCGCAGCTGCTGCACCTGCAAACTATGGATATGGAGCACCGCCTATGCAGCCACATGTCGCATCGAATGTTCCGGTACAGTCGGCACAGTTCACGCCGCTGAGTTCTACACCGGTGCAGGTCAACGATGCCAATATCGGTCTTATTCTCGATGTCCCCCTTCAGGTCAATGTGGAGCTTGGTCGTACGAAGAAGTCGATCAAGGACATTCTCGACCTCACGAAGGGATCGATCGTAGAACTGGATAAACTTGCCGGGGAAGCCGTGGATATCATGGTCAACGGCAAGTATCTTGCGAAGGGTGAAGTTGTCGTCATCGATGAGAACTTCGGTGTTCGCATTATGGAGATTGTCAGCCCGCTGGAGCGTGCTGCACGCCTCCAGTAACGGAAGGAAACGGAACTTTTTGGGAGTAGTGTAGAAAATCCTTGTCATAAAGGGGACTTTTCGTTATAATGAGTAACGATAAAGGGCACATACTCTTTATGTGCCTGATTCACACCCTTTGGATGAGGGATGTTCTGACGGATTAAGGAGAGATGAGAAAATGGCAACTCGCGTTCTGGTCGTTGATGATGCAGCATTTATGCGAATGATGGTGAAGGACATCCTCTCGAAGAACGGATATGAGATCGTCGGTGAGGCAGAGAACGGCATGAAGGCTCTGGAGAAGTACCAGGAACTCAAGCCCGATCTCGTGACGATGGATATCACGATGCCTGAGATGGACGGCATCACCGCCGTGAAGGAGATCAAGAAGGTCGATCCCGCTGCTAAGGTTGTTATGTGCAGCGCGATGGGACAGCAGGCGATGGTCATTGAGGCAATCCAGGCAGGTGCACGCGACTTCATTGTGAAGCCGTTCCAGGCGGATCGTGTGCTGGAGGCCATTCGTAAAGCCGTCGGCTGATGAGCAAACGGATATTTTCTCTGTCCTTGCTGCTGGGATGCCTCCTTCTTTTCGTGTGCATGGGGGATGTGTCTGCCGCAGGTGAGACGGGCGGCGGATACTTAGCCGGATATGAAGAGGCTGACCCGCGCCCGTCGGCCGTGTCATGGTGGTCGACGGTCGCATACGTGGTCAGCCTTTTTGCTGTCTTTGCATTTGTCGTTTTGCTCGCGTATATTGTGGCACGCGCCTTTGGCAAACAATCCATGCAGCGCCTCGCGGCACGCGGGGGGCAGGTCTATCTGCAGCTGCCGCTCGGACCGAACCGTTCGGTCTGTGTGGTGGAGCTTTTTGGACGCGTCTTTGTACTCGGTGTGACGGATGCGAGCGTTCGGCTGATTACAGAGATTAACGATCCGGAGACGGTGGAGGAGATTCGCAGTACGGCACCCGCTGAGGGAGGTGTCTTTCAGGAGCAGTTCGGCTCGCTGTCGGATTTCGTCCAAAAGATACCGCCGCTCTTCCGAAAGTAGGGCGGCGAGAAGAAATGGGGGAGAAGGGATTGGGGCGCAAAATGCTTGTTTTGGGGAGTGCGGCGCTCCTTCTGCTGTTGGGGATGGGGCATGCGGATGCTGCGCCTCTGATCCCGACGGTCAGCCTCGGTGTGGGGACATCGGAGAACCCGCAGGAAGTTGCGACAACCATGCAGCTCTTGGCGGTGCTTACAGTTATCTCTCTTGCACCCGCGATTCTCGTGATGACGACATCTTTTGTGCGTATTGTTGTTGTCATTGGATTCCTGCGGAATGCGCTCTCGACGCAGAATGTACCGCCGAACCAGGTGGTCATTGCACTGTCGCTCTTTCTGTCGTTCTACATCATGGCTCCCTACTGGGGACAGGCAAACGAGAACGGCATACAGCCCTATCTTGCGGGGCAGATCTCGCAGGAGCAGGCACTGACCAATATTGTCGACCCAATGCGTGAGTTCATGTTCCGCCAGACGCGGGAATCCGATCTCGCGCTCTTTGTCAACCTCTCGGAGGCACCGCGTCCGGAGGGGCCGGAGGATGTCTCAACGTTCACACTCATCCCGGCGTTCATTATCAGCGAACTCAAGACGGCGTTTCAGATCGGTTTCATGATCTATATTCCGTTCATCGTCATTGATATGATCGTTGCGAGTACGCTTATGTCGATGGGTATGATGATGCTGCCTCCGGTCATGATCTCGCTTCCGTTCAAGATCTTGCTCTTTGTCATGGTGGATGGCTGGCATCTCTTGATCCAGTCGCTCATCATGAGTTTCCGCTGACGGGAGGACGAAGCGATGTCCGGAGATTTGGTCATCCAGCTTGCCCAAGAGGCACTTATGATCGTCCTGTTGGTTTCGGCACCCATGTTGGGGCTCGGTCTGATCGTGGGCCTTTTGGTGGCTGTCTTTCAGGCGACGACCTCGATTCAGGAGCAGACACTCGCCTTTATCCCAAAGATCATTGCAGTCTTTGTCGCTATTTTGATCTTTGGTCCTTGGATGCTGCGCATCATGGTCGAGTACGTGACGAATGTGTTTGTCAATCTGCCGATGTATCTGCGCTGAAAGGAGTGTCAGCGCATGGATCTCTATGAACTCCTGCAAGGGCATGTTGCGGTGTTCCTGCTCGCGCTCACGCGTATCAGCGGCATCTTTCTCATGTCCCCGTTCTTCGGCAGTATGAATATTCCGCTGTACTTTCGTGTGGGCTTTGCCCTTGCGATTACGGTGGTTCTCTATCCCGTTCTTGATGGACTGGGACCGGTGGCGGTACCCGAGAGCATTATCATGTTTGCCGCCGCTGTTGTCGGTGAACTCTTTATTGGCTGGCTGATCGGCTTTGTGGCATACATCTCCTTTGCGGCGATTACAATGGCGGGCAAGGTTATGGATATGCAGGTGGGGTTTGCCATTGTCAATGTTGTCGATCCGACTTCCGGTCAGCAGATACCGCTCATCGGAAGTTTTCTTTATAATTTGGCGATCATCATTCTGCTTGTGACGAACGGGCATCATATGATTCTTGCCGCACTCGTGGAGAGCTTTCGCGTCGTTCCGATGGCAGGACTGGAGCCGAATATCTCGATGGCTCTTCTCATTGCGAACTTTACGAATGGGATTTTTCTTACGGGAATGAAGATTGCGATGCCGATCACCTTTGCCATCCTGCTCACGAATGTCGGACTTGGCATACTTGCACGTACGATGCCGCAGATGAACATCTTTGTCGTCGGTATTCCGATGCAGCTGATGATTGGCATTACCGTGCTGTCGATGATTATTCCGTTCTATGTCCTGTTTTTGGATGTGCTATTCAATGAAATGTATGGAAATATATCACTTGCAATACGCGCTTTCCAATAGAAGCTCCTTCGTCTTTGACCTGCAGCGTTTCGCGGGTGAAAAGACAGAGGAGCCGACGGCGAAAAAGCGCGCAGACGCACGCAAGAAAGGGCAGGTTGCGCGCAGTCAGGAAATCAACAGTGCGTTTGTGCTGCTCATCGGATTCTTTGGCCTGAAACTGTTGTGGGATTCCATCTATTCCACAATTGCAACCTATACAACCTATGTGTTCAGCAATCTGAATCAGACGGTGGATACGGAGAATATCCTCCGCATCTTCATCGGTATTGTCATCATTCTTGCCAAGACCGCATTTCCGATCATGCTCTTCATCATGCTGATCGGGCTTGCGATCAACTTCTTCCAGGTGGGGCTTAACTTCAATACGGAGTCCATCGAGTTCAAGCTGGACAAGCTCAACCCCATCAATGGCTTTGGACGTATCTTCTCAAAGCGCTCTCTTGTGGAGCTGGTGAAGTCCTTCTTCAAGATTCTCGTGATTGGGTTCTTCCTCTATCGCTTCATCCACGAGCAGATTCTCGCGATGCCGCAGTTTATGTTCTTTGACCTGACGACAAGCCTTGCGCTCGTTGCCGAGATTATCTTCCGAATGGCGTTCATCGTCATCGGCGTTATCATGGTTATGGCGTTCATGGACTACGGCTACCAGAAATGGCAGACAACGCAGGATCTCAAGATGTCGAAGCAGGAAGTCAAGGACGAGATGAAGCAGACGGAGGGCGATCCGCAGATCAAGGGCAAGATTCGCCAGAAGCAGCGTCAAATGGCAATGGCACGCATGATGAAGGAAGTCCCGAAGGCGGATGTCATCATCACGAACCCGACCCACTACGCGGTGGCACTCTCCTACGAGCAGGGAATGGTTGCGCCGTCGGTCATTGCGAAGGGACAGGATCTCGTCGCTCAGCGCATCAAGGAGATCGGGCGTGAGGCGCGTGTGCCGATTGTCGAGAACAAGCCGTTGGCGCGTACGCTTTATGCCGCTGTTCAGGTCGGCGACTCCGTACCGCAGGAACTCTATCAGGCGGTCGCCGAGGTGCTTGCGTATGTCTATCGTCTTAAACACGCGCGGCGCGGTGCATGAGCAGATTGTATTGATCTTGTCGGCTTTTGCAGATTTGTACAGAAGAGCAACTGCTCTATGACAAAAGTCTTAATTAGTGTTTGACGTACTTGTAATATTTGGTATAATATTGAGGGGAACGAAGAATTCGTTCTTCCCTAAAGGGAACGAGGGAGTGAGTGAGAGCATGGCAGCACCGCAGACAGGCAGTGTAAATCCTCTTTCATCCGGCAATCTCATACAGCGGTACAGTGATGTTCTGATCGCCGTCGCCATTGTGACAATCGTCATCATGATGATTATTCCGCTGCCGACGATCATCTTAGACATCCTTATCTGTCTGAATATTACGATTGCGTTGCTCGTTGTGATGTCGGCGATCTATAATGTGGAGGCACTTGATTTATCAGTTTTTCCTTCACTGCTTCTCATTACAACGCTGTTCCGACTGGCACTGAACATCTCCTCGACGCGTCTCATCCTCCTCAACGGTTATGCCGGTGAGGTTATTACTGCGTTTGGCAATTTTGTCGTCGGCGGTAATGCGGTGGTCGGATTTATCGTGTTCGTCATCCTCGTCATTGTCAACTTCATCGTTATCACAAAGGGATCTGAGCGCGTGGCGGAGGTCTCGGCACGCTTTACCCTCGATGCAATGCCCGGTAAGCAGATGGCGATTGATGCCGACCTGAATCAGGGGGCAATTACGGATGCAGAGGCAAAGCGCCGTCGCGAGAAGGTGCAGCGCGAGTCTGACTTCTTCGGTGCAATGGACGGTGCCTCGAAGTTCGTCAAGGGAGATGCAATCGCTGCGATCGTCATTATGATCATCAACATTGGCGGTGGCTTCGTCATTGGTATGCTGCAGCGTGACATGGATGCGGCACAGGCACTTCAGACCTATACGCTGCTGACGGTCGGCGAAGGTCTGGTGGCACAGATTCCAGCGCTCCTCATCTCGACGGCGACCGGTATCATCGTTACGCGCTCGGCTGCGGAGGGCAACCTTGGCGGCGACCTTGTGAAGCAGCTCTTCCGCAACGTACGCATCTTTATGATCCTTACAGGGGTGCTTCTCTTCCTCGCCATTATGCCGGGACTGCCGGGGATCCCGTTCACGGCACTCGCCGCGCTCTGCGGGCTCATCGCATGGAATCTCAAGCGCGGTCAGGTGGTGGAACAGGAGGTGCAGCAGGTCGAGCAGAAGGCAAAGGCGAAGAAGGAGGCGACGACACCGGAGAACATTGTCTCGCTGCTGCAGGTCGATCCGATGGAACTCGAGATCGGATACAGTCTCATCCCGCTTGTCGATACGGGGCAGGGCGGCGATCTGCTCGACCGCATTGTCATGATTCGGCGACAGTGTGCACTTGAGCTCGGTCTCGTTGTGCCGACGATCCGCATTCGCGATAATATCCAGATCAAACCAAACGCGTACATCATCAAACTCAAGGGCATTGAGATTGCGCGCGGTGAGCTGATGCTCGACCACTATCTCGCGATGAACTCAGGAACGGTGTTCGAGGAGGTGCCGGGGATCGAGACGACGGAGCCCGCGTTTGGACTGCCCGCACTCTGGATCTCGGAGAACGATCGCGAACAGGCGGAACTGAACGGCTACACCGTGGTCGATGCCGTATCTGTGCTTGCGACCCATCTCACGGAGATCATCAAACAGCACGCTGCCGAAATCCTCGGACGTCAGGAGACGCAGAACCTCCTCGACAACCTCCACAAGACAAACGGTGCGCTTGTGGACGAGGTCGTCCCGAACCTCCTCAGTGTGGGCGAGGTGCAGAAGGTGCTTGCGAATCTCCTGCATGAGCGCATCTCCATCCGCGACATGAGTACCATTCTCGAGGTGCTTGCGGACTACGGCGCGGCGACGAAGGATACCGACATTCTGACGGAGTATGTTCGCCATGCGATGGCGCGCCACATTACACAGCAGAATGTCCAGAACGGTGTTCTGCCGTGCATTACACTTGACCCTGCGATTGAGAACAAGATTGCGGGCAGTGTGCAGCGCACGGAGCACGGCTCCTATGTCAGTCTCGATCCCGACTCCATGCAGAAACTGCTGACGGCACTGCAGGAGGAGCTGAAGAAGCTGACGGATCAGGGCTATCAGCCGATCGTGCTGACAAGTCCAACGGTGCGCCCTTATTTCCGCAATCTTGTCGAGCGCTCGATTGCGGGGCTCATTGTCCTCTCCCATGCGGAGATTGAGCAGAATGTTGAAATCCAGATCCTTGGGGTGGTGAGAATCTAAGTGCAGGTCAAGACGGTGCGTGCCTCCTCCGTGAAGGAAGCGATGGAACAGATCAAGGACGAGCTTGGCAGCGATGCCGTGCTCCTCCATACAAAAAAATATCGGGAGGGCGGCGTTCTCGGCGGTGCAGAGATGATTGAAGTAACCGCCGCCGTTGATGAGACGCAGGCACGTGTGCCGCGTGCGCCATCGGTCTACGTCCCACCGGCAGAACCGATCCTGCCGTCCAATGTGCTCAACCAATATCGGATGAGCGCCCCTGTGCCCCAAGAGGGGGCTGCGACGGCTTTGCCGGCAAGGGGCGTTTTGCCGTCCTACGATACATCGTCCTATGGAACGGAACTGCCGACACAGCAGCCTTATACGGGACAGGAGGAGGCAGCCCGTCTCGTGGAGACGTACCCCCCTCCGTCTGCAGCTGCTCCTCAGACACTGCCCTCCTACGAGGCCATGGCACTAACACACCCGCCAATGGTTTCCGCTGCAGAGGAGGTGGAGGACGACGGCTCGGCGGAGCGGATTCGGCTGCTCGAGGATGAGCTTGCACAGATGAAGACGATGCTCGCCTCCATGATGGCGGCGAATCAGCCCAAGGAAGTTGTGACCATACAGGACACACTGCGTCGTCAGGAGGTGCGCGAGGATCTCTGCGAGGATCTCTCCTCGAAGGTGTCTGTTGCCGATGTGAATCTCGACAGCCTTGATCCCCGCGCCGCAGACGTGCTTTCCGGCTACCTTTCTCAGGTGATGAAGTTCACCGACGGTCTGCATCTGGGCAACCGTGGCTCACGTGTCGTCGCTTTTATCGGGACGACGGGGGTTGGCAAGACCACGACCCTCGCCAAGGTGGCGGCACATTTCGTACTGGAGCAGAACCTCAAGGGGGCACTTATCACAGCGGATACGTACCGCATCTCAGCGGTGGAGCAGCTGAAGAAGTACGCAGAGATCCTCGGGCTGCCCGTGGAGGTGGTCTACTCAGCTGCTGATCTCAGAAAGGCAATCGCGCGTCACCGCAGCAAGGATTTTATCCTCGTGGATACGGCGGGCCGCAGTCAGTACAACGAGTTCCAGATGGAAGAGCTGAAGGAACTGCTTGCAGCGCATCCACGTATGGAAAAGCACCTCGTCATCAGTGCGACGACGAAGGAAGCGGATGCGGCGGAGATCATGCAGAGGTTTTCTGCGTGCAAGCCGGATCGCATCATCTTTACCAAGACGGACGAGACATGCGCGGTCGGCATGGTGCTCAATCTTCTCGCGGGGAAGGAACTTCCACTCTCGTTCCTGTCGAACGGGCAAAGCGTTCCGGATGACATCATCCCTGCGACAGCGGATCGACTGGCAGAGCTCCTATTGAGGAAATGATATGACAGATCAGGCAACGCGGCTGCGCCAGATGGTCGGCTCTGAGAGTGCGGCAGCTAGTCCGCCGGTCACGCCTGCACAGGCGGAGGCTTGGGCGAATGTACGTGTGGTTGCGATTACAAGCGGCAAAGGGGGGGTCGGGAAAACCAACCTTGCCGTCAACCTTGCGATTGCACTTCAGAAAAGGGGACGTCGGGTACTCGTCATTGACGCGGATCTTGGCATGGCGAATGTGGACATTCTGCTTGGTGCCGCTTCGCGCAAACATCTGCTGGACCTCCTTCGTCCGGAGGTGACACTGGACGATGTGATTGTTCGTACGCCACATGATATTCAGTACATTTCAGGCGGCTCAGGGATTGAAAAGGCGCTTGAATACGATCATGCGGAAAAACTTCTGCTGCAGCAAAAACTCGCCGACTGTGCCACACGTGCCGATCTCATCCTTGTGGATACGGGAGCGGGGTTGGGGCGCAACGTCATGGATTTCATTCTTGCTGCCGATGAGGTGCTGCTTGTAACGACACCGGAACCTACATCGCTTACGGATGCGTATGCAGTGATGAAGGCGTACAGCATCTATGCGGCGCAGAAGAATCTCCGGCTCATTATCAACCGCGTTTATGAAGCAAAGGAGAGCCGCGAGGTGGCACACAAGCTCCAGCGTGCTGCAGAGAAATTCCTGCATATGCCAGTGGACTGTCTTGGCTATGTGTTTGAGGATACGGCAGTCACAAAAGCCGTGCGGAAACAGACACCGCTGCTGAAAGCGGATGCGAATTCTGCGGCGGCACGCTGCATTGACGCGCTGGCACAGTCTTTGATCACGGGTGGAGAAATGAATGTGAAACGGGGATGGAAAGGTTTTTTACAGCAAATTTTTAAGTTTTGAGCATTCTCAAGGAGGATATTTCACATGGCGGGCGAATTGGTACAGGCAAGGAGTGTTTTAGCTATCGGACAGAGGCTGGAAATATTCTTTGAAAACAGCGAGGAAGGAACCTCCGGCTATACGAGCCGTGTTGAGGACATCGTCGGAGACGAACTCGTTGTTGCCATGCCGCTTGATGAGCGTCGTGTTCCCGTGATCCCACGCGTGGGAGAAAATCTCTATGTTCTTGCAGGTGGGGACGGCTGCCATTTTCGCTTTTTCAGCGTGCATCGCAGTCACGGACGTCACGAAGGACGCATCCCCGTGCTGCACATCTCCATCCCTGATATTGCGGAGCGCTTCCAGAAACGCGGACTTTTTCGCATCAAGGTGAACCTTACGGCAACGGTACGCTTGGTTGACCGCGAGGGCAAGATCGATGCCCCCAAACGCGTTCCTATCGTGGATCTCAGCGGCAGCGGTCTTGCGTTTGCGTGGCCAAAATCTGTGGGGCTGGATTCGGATGCAGCTCTTGAGATCAATGACATTCCGGGAATCGGTACACTTGAAGTGATGACCAGTGTTATGCGGTGTACGCGCATCGAGCGCGAGGATGACATGCCGATCTATCACATCGGCGTGCAGTTTCAGGAGATATCACGCAGCATGAGGGATAAGATCATCCGTTATCTGTTCCAAGTGCAGCGGGCTCAGGTGGAGCGCGTGAAAAATGACTGATGGAGTGAAGCGTAAAACGGGCACAGGAAGCAGAGGATCGCCCCGTTCGAGGATTGTCGTCGTCGGTTCGTCAACGGGTGGACCGCAGGCATTGCAGACGGTCATCACGGGACTTTCCGAGCATTTTCCCTGTCCTGTGGTCGTCGTGCAGCATATGCCGGCAGGATTTACAAATGCCCTGGCGAGCCGGCTGCACAGTGTTGCGCCTGTGCGTGTATGTGAGGCTCGGGACGGTGAGCTTCTCGAACCTGGATGCGTCTATATCGCACCGGGAAATTACCATCTGCGGGTGCTGCATGAATCCGGCGTACGGCGTATTGCACTCAGTGATGAACCACCCGTTGGAAACCACCGTCCTGCTGTCAATGTGATGTACGACTCCGTTGCACATCTGGGAAAGGATGTTGTTGCTGTAATCCTTACGGGGATGGGCAGTGACGGGCGCGAAGGGATGCGCAGAATCAAGGAAAATGGCGGCTACTGCATTGCGCAGGATGAAGCAACCTGCGTCGTCTACGGAATGCCAAAATCCGTTATCGACGCAGGGCTGGCCGATGAGATATGCCCATTGCCGCAGATTGCCCATGCAATCGAGGCGGCTGTGAGAAGATAGGAAATAGGGGGAATATCAATGGATAACCAGT
>CAUVVR010000014.1:0-77769 GCA_963555475.1 uncultured Selenomonas sp. | reverse complement strand
GCATGCGGTTCATACCCGCAGTGTCCGGAGTTCAAATCTCTGTGCCGCCACCATTTTGAATGTTACCCCCGCTTCGGGGGTTCTTTTATGCTTTATTTGAGAAAATGCGCCGCATACATTGACAGCATTTTCCAAGTATGATACATTGGTAAGAGTCATTTCACAAAAACTGATTGAGGAGAGTTGATATTCATGCGCAACAACATTACGCTTGAGTGTACGGAGTGCCATAGCCGCAACTATCGCACGAACAAGAACAAGAAGAACAACCCGGATCGTCTTGAGTTCAGCAAGTTCTGCAAGTTCTGCCGCAAGCATACGCCGCACAAAGAGACGAAGTAAGCGTTCTCTGTCATGGGAAAAATAGTCAAATTCCTGCGGGAAGTTGTCGCAGAGATGAAGAAGGTCTCATGGTCGACGCAGCGCGAGCTTGCGACCTATACGGGGGTTGTTGGCATCGCTATCGTTGTCGTCTGCGCCCTGATCTGGATCTGTGACACGATTTTTGCGCGTGTCTTTCAGGTCATACTGCATTACTAGACCGGGAGAACGATATGGCAGATAAGGAAGAACTCTATCTCAGGCAGGCAAACCCGCATCGGGCCTGGTATGTCATCCACACCTATTCGGGTTACGAAAACAAGGTCAAGGCAAATCTTGAGCGTCTCATGCACTCAGCGAGCATGAGCGAGATGATCTTCAACGTTGTCGTTCCCGTCGAGAATGAGATCGAGATGAAGGACGGCAAGGAAAAGGTCGTTCCGCGCAAGGTGTTCCCGGGCTATGTCCTCGTCGATATGATCGTCGACGAGCATTCGTGGTACGTCGTTCGCAATACGACGGGTGTCACGGGGTTTGTCGGCTCTGAGAAGCATCCGATCCCGCTGACGGCGGAGGAGGCGGAGCGCATCCTCTCGGGCTCGGTCGGCGCAGAGCCGAAACGCCGTACGAAGGTGAACGTCGGGGACACTGTCCGCATTGCCTCGGGTGCGTTCGAGGACTACGCGGGCAAGATCACCTCCATCGACTCGTCGGGGCTGCGCGTGCAGGTCGACGTGGAGGGGACTCCCCTTGATGTAGAGATCGATCAGGTCGAACTGATCTGATTCTAAAAACATACACCGAAAGGAGGTGATGTGTCGATGGCAAAGAAGGTTGCGCGTGTCGTAAAGCTGCAGGTTCCTGCGGGCAAGGCGACACCGGCTCCTCCGGTAGGACCTGCGCTTGGTCAGGCGGGCGTGAATATCATGGCGTTCGTCAAGGACTTCAATGAGCGCACGGCGAAACAGGCGGGGCTTATCATTCCGGTTGAGATCACGGTTTTTGAGGATCGTTCCTTTACCTTCATCACGAAGACCCCTCCGGCAGCAGTTCTGCTGAAGAAGGCGGCGGGCATTGAGAAGGCATCGGGCGAGCCGAACAAGACGAAGGTTGCAAAGCTCCCGCGCTCGAAGGCGCGTGAGATCGCCGAGTCCAAGATGCCGGACCTGAATGCCGCATCGATCGAGGCGGCGACATCCATGATCGAGGGCACCGCCCGCAGCATGGGTATTGTGATCACAGACTAATCTGTGATACAGTGGAAGGGTGTACGCCCGCTATGACCACGAAGGGAGTTATTCATGGCAAAGTTTGGTAAGAAATACCAAGACGCTGCGAAGCTCATCGAGAGCGGCAAGCTCTACGCTTCGCAGGAGGCGATGGAGCTCGTAAAGAAGACGGCAACCGCCAAATTCGACGAGACCATCGAACTGCACGTGCGCCTCGGTGTCGATCCGAAGTATGCGGATCAGCAGGTGCGCGGTGCGCTTGTCCTGCCGAACGGCACGGGCAAGACCCAGCGCGTTCTCGTCTTCGCCAAGGGCGAAAAGGTCGCAGAGGCGGAGGCCGCAGGTGCGGACTTCGTCGGCTCGGATGAGATCGTGCAGAAGATCCAGGGCGGCTGGCTCGACTTCGATGTCGCCGTCGCAACGCCCGACATGATGGGCACGGTCGGCCGTCTCGGTAAGGTGCTTGGTCCCCGCGGACTCATGCCGAACCCGAAGCTCGGCACGGTCACGATGGATCTCAAGAAGGCGATTGGCGAGATCAAGGCAGGACAGGTGGAGTACCGCACGGACAAGGCGGGCAACATCCATGTCCCCATCGGCAAGGCGTCGTTCGACGCGGACAAACTCCGCGAGAACTATCAGGCAGTCATCGACACGCTCATCCGTGTGAAGCCGGCAGCGGCAAAGGGGCAGTACATCCGCTCCATCACCGTTGTGGCGACGATGGGACCTGCCGTCCCCGTTGCGCTCAGCTAAGGAATCGCTGATAAAATGAAGTTCGTCAGATTGGCGCAGATTTTTCGTCCGATTGAGGCAGCAAACCGGACGCATAGCCAAAGCTATGTGGAGGATTTGCTAACGAAAAGCGGGCAAAAAAGATGCGTTAAGATGGCGCGGCTGAATTTATCAGTGCTTCCTTCAGCGCATACGGAATTTCCCCGGGCTGTAGACAGCAGGTTTGCGAAAGCATCTAACGACAATGTCGCCTGCCGAGGCCGGACGTGAATTTGAACATTCATCTCCGGCAGTAGAGCAGCCGGAGATTTTTATATTCCAAAATGAAGGGAGGGAAATGATTACATGGCAGATCATAAGAAAGAAGTCATCGTTGAGAAGCTGAAAGAGCAGCTCTCCTCGGCGAAGGGCTCGGTCTTTACCACCTACAAAGGTCTTACGGTCGCGCAGGATACGGAACTTCGCCGCGAGCTGCGTGTTGCAGGCGTTTCCTATCATGTTGTGAAGAACACGATGCTGCGCCGCGCAGCCGATGCGCTCGGCCTTGAGGGACTTGACCCGCATCTTGAGGGTACGACGGCATTTGCGTTCTCGGCAGAGGACGCAGTCGCTCCGGCGAAGGTCATCTGTGACTACATCAAGAAGAACAAGCTTGACGATAAGGGCATTCTGTCCGTCAAGGTCGGTACGGTCGAGGGCAAGGTGATCGAGGCGAACGAGGTGCAGGCGCTTGCGTCGCTCCCGTCGCGCGAAGAACTTATCGCAAAGCTCATGGGCAGCATGAATGCGCCGATCTCGAACACGGTGAACGTACTTCAGGGCGTTATCCGCAATGCCGTCTATGTGCTTGATGCAGTGCGTGCACAGAAGGCATCCGCATAAGAAAATAAATAAGAAATTACATTATTTTGGAGGTATATCATGAACAAGGATCAGATTCTGGAAGCCATTGAGAACATGACCGTTCTCGAACTCTCCGAGCTCGTCAAGGCTATGGAGGAGAAGTTCGGTGTCAGCGCTGCTGCACCTGTTGCTGTTGCTGCGGTCGGCGGTGCTGCTCCGGCTGCTGCGGGCGGTGAGGAGAAGACGGAGTTCACGGTCGTTCTTGCAGCTGCGGGCGACAAGAAGATCAACGTCATCAAGGCTGTCCGTGAGGCAACGGGTCTCGGCCTGAAGGAAGCGAAGGAGCTCGTTGACGGCGCACCGAAGCCGGTCAAGGAGAACGTCGGCAAGGCTGAGGCTGAGGAGCTCAAGAAGAAGCTCGAAGAGGCCGGCGCAACGGTCGAGCTGAAGTAATTCAGACGAAACTGATTTTGAGAAACCGCTTTCCTATTTGGGAAGGCGGTTTTTATTTGCTGCGAATGAGGAAGCACATAGATACATTAGAATTGTGAAATTCATACAAAAGGAATAGATAAATCTAGGAATAAAGTCATATATATGTTAAGATGAAGACGAAGATAAACGATAATAACATTGAGTTAATAGTAAAGGTAAAAAGATGTGCGGAGGATCGGATGCAGATGAAACAACATAAGATGGGAAAGAGGACGGGCGTGCAGCGTGTCGGAGGACATACGGCGCGCTTCTTTCTTGTCTCCTGCATGGCAATGACCGTCTGTGCATCTCCTGCCTTTGCCGCGAAAACGAGCGCAACTGCCGAACAGCGCATCTGGGTTGCACGCTATACGTTCTCAGGGGAGAATCCCGTGACAGCTGCGGAGCTTGCCGACGTGCTTGCAGCGCACAGACATAAGAATGCAACGCTCACAGAGCTTGAGGCACAGGCCGATGAACTTACGAAGTATTTGCGCTCGAAGGGATATTTTGTTGCCTTTGCCTATCTTGCGCCGCAGAACTTCAAGGATGGTGTTGTGGACTTCACCATTGTACCGGGACGTTACGATCAGATCATTGTGAACAACGAGTCCTATCTCAAGGAGGAGGCGATCCGACGCGAGATCGGCATTTCTTCCGGTGAGATTGTGAAAAAAAGTACGCTCAATCGTGGCGTCTGGCTGACGAATGATCTCTCACGCGTGGAGGCAAATACGCAGCTGAAGGCAGGCAGCCGGCAGGGGACGACGGATCTCATCGTCAATGTCAAGAACAAGGGACACCGTACATGGGGCTATGTCGGTATCGACAACGGAGGTTACCGCTATACGGGACGCTATCAGTACAGTGCATTCGTCAACTATGCCAGCCCCGCGCGCGAGGGGGATCTGCTCTCTGTTGGCGGCGTTCTGTCGAACGGCGGCATGTGGTCGGGATCGGCCTCCTACTCAACACCGATAGCCAAGCAGGGCGAGCGTGTTGGCGTGAGTTATGCGCGTTCGCATTACACGCTCGGTGGCGCATTCTCTGCACTTGACTACACGGGAACGGCGGAGACGCTGAGCGTCTTTTGGCAGCATAATTTTAAGCGCAGCCGTGATGTGAACATCTACGGAACCGTTCGTTTTGATCTCAAAAGTCTCGAAGATGAGGCAAAGGGGATGGCGTACAGCAATCCAAAGAGTGCGAAGAACTGGGTGTTTGGTGTGAACGGCGATAGTTTGGATCGTTTTTGGACGGGTGGAAAAAATACGTTCGCGTTGAACTATACGCACGGTGATCTCTCCATTGACGACGAGATGCAGCGTGTGTACGATGCGGCGACGGCGCGGACAGCGGGGCGGTTTGGGAAGTGGAACCTCGAACTGACACGTCAGCAGCATATCAGTGAGCGTGTCTCACTCTATCTGAGCTATCAGCGGCAGTGGGCATCGAAGAATCTGGACTCCTCAGAGAAGATGTCACTCGGCGGGCCGAACGGCGTACGCGCCTACCCTGTCGGCGAGGCATCGGGGGATGACGGCTGGCGTTGGACATCGGAGCTGCGCTGGAATCTACCGACGCGTGAGGGCGATGAAAATGTATGGCAGCTGATTGCATTTGCCGATGGCGGTCATGTGAATCTCTATCACAACAAGCTGCCGGGCTACACAGGTGTTGCAGGACGCAGCCTTTACGGTGCGGGTGTGGGTGTGAACTGGAGCAATCAGGCAAACTGGGTGGCACGCGCGTACTATGCATGGAAAATTGGGTCGGAGGACGCCGTTTCGGATACGGATCGCAGCGGGCGTTTCTGGTTTCAGATTTATAAATTCTTCTGATGGGGCTATCACCACTGTGTTTTGATTGAAGGGGTATCAATATGAGCATGATGAGAAAGCAGCGGCGTGGACAGATGCGACGCAGTCTGCGCAGCGGTATCGGCATCCTGGCGGCGGGTGCGCTGATGATGGGCGGCATGAATCAGGCAATGGCACTGCCGCAGGGCGGACAGGTTGCGGCAGGTGCGGCAGACATTGCCGCATCACAGGCGGAGATGGCGATTCATCAGGCAACGCAGAATGCCGTCATCAACTGGAACTCGTTCAACATCGGTGCGGGCGAGCGCGTCAATATCTATCAGCCGAATGCCCAGGCGGCTCTGCTGAACCGTGTGCTCGGGGGGAATCCCTCCGAGATCTTCGGCACGCTCTCGGCGAACGGCCGCGTCTTCCTCGTCAACCCTGCGGGCGTCCTCTTTGCGCCCGGTGCACAGGTGGATGCGGGCTCGATTCTCGCCTCGACGATGAACATTACGAATGCGGACTTTATGGCGGGCAAATATGCCTTTGTCGGCACGCCGACGGATGGGAAAATCATCAACCGCACCTCTCTCATTGCGAAAAATGAGGGGACGGTCGCCCTGCTCGGCAAGGATGTCGTGAATGAGGGCGTTATTGTTGCGAAGAAGGGCGCAGCGGTACTCGCGGCGGGCGAAGCCGTGTCGCTCGACTTCAACGGCGACGGCAAGGTCTCGGTCGTCCCGACGAAGGCGGCGATGGAGCAGGCAGTCACGAACAAAGGTCTCGTCGAAGCAGACGGAGGCCTCGTTTTCATGTCCGCAGCGACGGGTGATGCACTGACGCGTTCGGCGGTCAATCAGGAGGGCATCGTGCGTGCCGCAGGCCTTGACGGTGCGGCGGGAAGCGTGCGTATGACGGCGAATGACGTGCGTCTTTCCTCCGGAAGTGTGACGGATGTGAGCGGTGCGAAAGCCGGTACGATCGAGATCGGCGGCGGTTGGCAGGGCACGGGCGACCTCGCGCACGCGCAGAATGTCACGATCGAGCGCGGTGCGGCTCTGCGTGCAGATGCGACGGCAGACGGCGGCGCGGGCGGCACGGTCGCCGTCTGGTCGGACGGCAGGACGAAGTTCGCGGGTGAGATCACAGCACGCGGCAAGGGCACCGGCGCGGGCGGTGCAGTCGAGACCTCGGGTGCGAAGGTGCAGATCACGGGCGCAGTCAACGCTTCGTCCGAAGCGGGCAAGGCGGGCGAATGGCTGATTGATCCCGGCGATATTGAGGTCAAGACGCGCTCAGCGGGCGACCCTGAAGCTGGCTCTCAGGCGGATGTGCAGACCGTCACCAATTCGCTGAACGGCGGCACATCGGTAACCATTCAGACGGCGGACCTCACGGGAACGAACGACAACTCCATCACCGTATCGAATGCCATCACGAAGACGGCGGGCGGCGATGCGACCCTTTCCTTGAAAGCAACGGGCAGTGTCAACATCAATGCCGATATCACGTCGACGGCGGGCAAGCTCAATGTGGATATCACCTCAGATACGAACCACCGCGCGGGCGGCAGTGTCAGCGTTGCGAGCGGAAAGAACATCAAGACGCTCGGCGGCAATGTCAAGATCGGCGGCGGTCTTGTCGAAGATGGCGTCGGCTTTGCCAACTCGCAGAGTGCGGGCGAAGCAGGCATCACACTCAACGGTGTCACGATTGACACGACGGACGGCGCCACGGCGAGCGGCAATGTCGAACTTGCAGGCAGCACGACAGCGAACGCGGCGGGCGTATCGCTCACGGGCGCGACGATCACGGCGGGCGCGGGCAAGGTCACACTCGTCGGCAAATCCACGGGCGGCGGCAAGGGTATCGCCCTCGGCGGGAACATCACGACGCGCTCGGTTGAACTGCGCACGGATTCCCTCAATCTCACTGGCACGATCACGGGCGACAGCGACCCCGCAGGCACGGCAAAGGTTTGGACGCTTTCGGATGGCAAGACCATCAACTTTGGCACAGGCACGGGCGGACTTGACCTCGCAGGCGATACGTTCACGAGCACGGGAAAGATTCGGAACTTCAAGAAGAATACGGTCGGCGACGCAGCGAAGTCGGCGAATATCGTCGCAAACGGCGTGACGGCGGACGAAGATCTGGAAATGTATACAGGTGCAGGCACGCTGACGGTCAGTGGTGCGGTGAATATCGCCTCGACACACGCGCTGACGCTCGGATCGAAGAATGCCATGACGGGCGCGGGCGTCATCACGGCAGACGTACTCAAGCTCGATGCGGCGGATGCAGCCGTGAATCTCACGGGTGCGAACGTTGTCAAGAAGCTCGACGGCAAGGCAAAGGGCTTGACCTTTAAGAACAGCGGCAATCTGACCGTTGGTGGTGAGACGGGGCTGACAACTGCAGCGGGTGGTGCAGATATTGAAGTGATGGCGGGCGATCTCACGGTCGGCACGCACGGCATGACGAACGCGGCGGGTGCGATGAAGCTCAAGGCGAGCGGCATGCTCAAGCTCAATGCGAATGCTGAGGTCAAATCGACGGGCGCGGCGGCGACATCACTCGAAGCGGCGACGGTCAATTTCGACACGGCGAGCAAGGTATCGACAGCAGGCGGTACGATCAATGTCAAGACGGATGCGCTGACGCTCCCTTCGGGAGCACAGGGCACTCTTTCGAGTGCGAACGGCGCGGTCACGGTCGAGACGAAGACGGCGGGCAAGACGATGTCCGTCGGTTCTTCGAGTGCCGATGTTCACATGAATGACCTCAATTTCATCAACTCGGGCACGGGCGAAATCCAGATTGGCAATGCGTCTACGGGCAACGTCGAGATCGGCACAGCCGATGTCAAAGCACCGCTGACGGTGGAATCGGGCGCAACGCTCAAGTTCTCGGGAACGCTCTCGAATACGGGCAATAAGAACACGACGTTCAAGGCGAACGCCGTGGACTTTGCTGCGGGCGCAAACCTCGCGGCGGGTACAGGTACGATGAAGATGGTGACGGACAGCGTCACGAACTGGAACAATGTCACGTTCACCGATACGAACGATGCGGGTACGTTCGTGCTGAAGCCCAAGACGGCGGGCAATTTCACCGTCGGCGGCACGGCAGGTCTTGTGACGGATGCAGGCTTTGGAAAGCTCAAGGCGGGAAATTTCCACAATGTCAGCATCGGAGACAAAGCAAACGCAGGTATGGCTACGATTGACACCATTTCGAGCGGTAATCTGCCCAAGTATACGAGCATCCTGACGCAGGGGAAAATTAATATCACGGGCGCAGTCAATGGTGCGGCGACGGATACGCTCGCGCTCCATGCCGATGCTCCGGGCACGACGCTCGGCGATGGGCTTTCCCAGAGTGCGCCCATTTCGGTCGGCAACCTGCTGCTCCTCGGCAAAGGCTCTATGGATCTCAGCACGCAGCCGAATGCGATCCAGAACATCGCCGCTGATATGTCGGATGGCAGTTTGAAGCTCAAGAACAATATACACATGAAGGTCGCCGTCGTTGAAGACCGCACGGTAAATCCTGCGAAGAACGTCGACGGCCTCAAGACGAAATCGACGGACATCCAGATGGCGGCGGGGCAGAAACTCACGGTCGAAGGAAAGCTCAATTCCACGGACGACACGAAGATCGAAGCCGACGATCTCGACCTCGGCACGGACAAGGTCAACGTCGGCAAGAAGCTCACGCTCGAAAAGGCGACAAAGTCGCAGGCGATCAACATCGGCACGGGCGTGAACGACTGGAATATCAACAACGCGAATTACGGCAAGATCAAGATCGGCGGCGCGACGCAGACGGGCGATGTCAATATCAAGGGCGCAACGTTCAAGAAGCCATCGGACATCGAGACCACGGGCAAGGTCACGCTGACGGGCGCGACGAAGGCGGGCGCGGATGGTAAGTCCGACATGAAAATCAAGGCGCATACGGCAGAACTGCCGACGGCGTCCGATACGCTCGCTGTCAAGAATCTCGACCTCGACCTCTCGGGCGGCATCGATCTCGGTCTTGGCAAGATTAACGGACAGAAGGACGGCAAAGTCACGGCGAAGGGCGCATCGGCGAATCAGGACATCTATATCAGTGACAATGCCGCAGATGCTCCTTCCACGGAGTTCCGCATTGCCTATCGCACGATCAATGACACTCTCAACGGCTTCGGCGGTTTCGATGTCGCGGGCGCGAAGCACGTCTACTTCTACGGCGGCGAGGTCAAGAAGTCCATCAACGCGGCGGGCAAGCTCGGCGTCGAGGTGCGCGAAAACCTTAAACTTGAGGGGGACGGCGCAAAGCTCACGATCGGTGCAGATCCGACGAAGCCAGGGCATGACCCCGCATCCGTCATCACGGGCGGCTTCACTGTAAAGAGCGGTAAGAGCATCACCGTCAATGGCAAGGGCGCGGGCATCAGCGTCAATACCGCAGGGGCAATTACGCTTGAAAATAATGCCCAATTCAACGTCGCGGGCGATGAAGCGGCAGTTCGTCTGCACTCGCGCGGCAACAAGGTCGTCTTTGGCGACGATGCCGGCCTTGCCATCTCCGGCAGCAAGGCGGATGTGCGGGCGACGGGAACGGAACTCGACCTTGGTGCGCGTGCGAAGATCGACCTCGGCAATGATCGCGCGGGCCAGCTCGCCCTCAATGTCGATGTGGTCAATGAAACTGCAGGCGAAGACAATACGACGAACATCACGGGCAGCGGCAGGCTCGACCTCGCTCCGCGCACCACGGGCAGGGAGATGACGGTCGGCGGCACTGCGTCTGGTACGGATCTCCATATCACGGGCGATCAGCTCAACGGAAAGCTCTTCGGCAGCAATTTCAGCGAGCTGAGTCTCGGCAACGAGGCGACGGGCAACGTCACGATCGACGGCATCACGGCGGACAACAGCGTCACGATTCGCACAAAGGACACGAATAAAATTAAGATCGGCACGAACGGCCTGACGGTCGGCGGCGATCGCCGCGTGACGCTCAAGACCGGATCGATTGAGAACTCGGGCGGTGTGGGCGTGATGACGGTTGGTACAGGCAGCACGCTGAATCTCTATACGAACAGCATCGCAAATCTTGGCGGAACTCACACTGTCAACGGCTCGGGCACGCTTGGCCTCGCGACTTACGACGGCACGAAGACCATCGGGCTTGGTGACGGTGCGACGGGCGACCTGCAGTTGACGAACAATAAGTTCACACAGGTATTTGGTTCGGACTTTTCTCATTACGCCATCGGCAACGGTACGCAGGGCACGATCAATGTGAAAAATTCTTCCCTCGGCAAGGACGTGACGCTCCAAGCGGATAATATCAACTTCGCAGGAGATATGACGCTTGCGGCGGACAAGACGCTCGTTGTCAATGCCAAGACGGCGGCGAACCAGACGGCGGGCAAGATCACGGCGGCGAACCTCGCCGCGCTCGGCGGCAATATCGCACTCGAAGAGGCGAACAAAATCGGCACGCTCGCCGCCGACGCCCTCTCCGTCAAGGTCAAGTCCAATGCGTTGACGATCGGCGCGATCACGACGCCAGCGGGCGCACCTGTCGAATCGCGTACCATCAACGGCGTCAAGGCTGGCGAGTCCGGCGGCACGGCGGGTGACGTCGTGCTTTCGGCGGACGCCATGACCTTCGACAAGACCGTTGAGGGCAAGGGCAATCTCACCGTGCAACAGGCAACGGCGGCGACGAACCTCAACGCCGGTGTGACGGGCACGGGGCTGACCCTGCCCACCAATATCTTTGGCGGCAATAAGATCAAGGATGGTTTCAAGCATGTCTATCTCGGGCGCGAAGATTCGACGGGCTCGACAAAGGTCGGCGGCAATCTGAACTTCGTCGATCCGACGACCATTCGCTCCGGTGCGACGGCAGGCTCGATGACGGTCGACGGCTCGGCGAACATTCGAACGAACGGCAACGACTTCGCACTCGAATCGAAGAATCTGACGACCGATGCGGGAAGCAATGTCGATACGGGCACGGGCGCACTCACGCTCAAGACCGATGCGATGGACTTGAACGGCAAGATGAAGGGCAAGAAGGCGCTCAATATCCTGCCGATGTCGCCCGATCGGGATGTCAAGCTCGGCGGCACGGTGAACGATCCGGCGAAACTCTCGTTGCTCGACAAGTATTTCAACGGCAACAACCGCCAGTTCTGGGAGTATGAGATTATCAACATTGGTGACCGCGGAGGCACCGGACGTCTTTACCAGAGTGGCGTGATCGACATGCCGTTCACCGTCAAGATCCAGCAGGCGGTTTCGAGCGGAGCGGGCGGTGTCAACCTCTCGGGCACGATCAATACGCACGGCAGGGACTACACCATCGCCAGCCGCGAGGTCAACCTCGATGATGCGCATATCAATGCGGACGGTGCTGACCGCGATCATGACGGCAATGTTGCCATCCAAACAGATAAGCTCAACACGGCGAACGGCAGCACGATCACAGGGCATGGAGACGTATCCTTTGATACCTATACGCCTAACAAGACGCTCAACTTCGGCACGCCTGGCGCGGGCGGCTCTGCCTCCGATCCCACACTTCCGTCCGACATCTTCAGCGGCACGGGACTCCTGCGCAAGAACTCCGACGGCAAGGGTTTCAAGAAGATTCGTATCGGCGGAACGAATGCAGGGGATATCAAGGTCGGCAACGTTGACCTGCCCGAGGGGCTTGCCGATGCCGTATCCATCAAGACGAACAAAGATGTCACCTCGACGGGCGTCTTGAAATCCGTTCCGACGCTCGAAGTAGATGCACATAACGTAAATCTCACGGGGCCGAACGAGATCAAGAACCTCGGCAATATCACGTCAGCGACGGGCGTTTCCGTCGAGACGAAGGGCGGAACGAACGTCACGGGTAAGATCACGGGCAATAACGCCGCAATCAATATCAAGAACCAGGACGGCGGCAACGTCACGATCGCGCCCGGCGGACAGATTGTCGGCACGGGTACGTCCGACGTCCTCATCGAGGCGAAGGGCGGCGCGTTCAAGAACAAGGGCGGCGCGAACGCCATCCAGACCGCGCCCGGACAGCGCTACGTCGTGCATACGGAGGACTCCGTCGAGAATGAGATCGACGGGCTTGTCTTCGAGTTCCGTAAATATGGCGTGGACTATACGAATCGCGGCGCCTTCCCCGCTCCTGCGGGCAAGAATGCCATGTACTACAAGTACCGGCCCGAGCTCAAGCTCTATTCGACGCGCGCCTATGGCGACGACAATGCGGCGTTCTTCAACTCGACTGCGGGCTTCTATATCCAGGACGACGGCAACCTCAAGCGTCGTGCGCTCGACAAGACGGAGGTTGACTATATCCGCGACCATGTGATTGACTCGGGCACGCACAATTTCGGTACGACGACGCATACGAACGTCAATGCCGACGTCAATACGGTGGATGGCACAGTGACGAATGCGATGACGGATGTCAATATGCGTTCGGGCGCACATACCTACGGCTCGGATTCGACCATTGCTAATGAGAAGATCACCTACAAGGGACACAACGATCTTAACTACAAGATCACGGTTGACTACCGCATCGTGCCGCGCGAAGTTACGGTCACGGGCAAGACGGAAACCGTCAACTATAACGGCAATCCGCACAGCTACACGGGCAACGCGGGGGTCACGTTCTCAAACTTCGCGAACGGTCAGACGGAAAACACGTCGGGACTGCTCTCGGGTTCTGTTTCCTATACCCCGATTGCAGACGCATCAAAGACATCGGGCTACGCACAGGGCGCTGTCCATGCGGGTGAGTACAGTGTTGACCTGAAAAACAGCACGCTTGCGGCAAACAATTATAAATTTAAGTACGTTCCGGGCAAACTCACGATAAAGCCCATTGACATTCACTTCACCGCGCCGAGCGGCGAGCGCATCTACGGTACAGCGAACGACAGCGTGACCATGACGTCGAGTACGACGCATACAGGCACGCTCCTTTCGGGCGACAGCTTCGCCAAGTATACGGTCACGGCGACGGACGGCACGAATGATGTCACCGAGCGCACGGGTGTCGGCACTTACACGATGACCTTGAACGGTGCGGCGCTTGCCACGGGCAGCCGCAGCCTTGCGACGGACTACCATATCACGTCCGATCCCGGCACGCTGACGATCAAGAAGCGTGCACTCACCATCACGGCGGGCGACAAGAGCCGCGTCTATGGCGATGCAAACACGACGGCGGGGTATATGAACAACACGCGCAAAGTCAACGTCGGCGCGGCTACCGCGACGACGGGTCTCGTCAATGGCGATGCCATCGACGATGTGACGGAGACGATCGACCCGACGGCGACCGCCACGACGAACGCCGGCACGGCAGGTCTTTGGACAAAGGCAAGCGCGGCACACTTCTCTTCGGGTACGGCAAACAACTACGATATCACCTATGCCGATGGACACTTCAACATCACGAAGCGTGCGCTGACGCTCGCCGCGGGCGACAAGAGCCGCATCTACGGCACGTCAAACAGCACCGCGAACTATGTGAATGGGACGAATCTGTTCCGTGTCAAGGCGGGGACGAATCTTGTGAACGGCGATACGATCTCGACAGTTACGGAGACGATTGATTCGCGTGCGACCGTCACGACGGACGCAGGAACGGCTGGGCTCAAGACGAAAATTGCAAATGCCGTATTCGGCACAGGAAATGTCAACAACTACGACATTTCCTACGAGGACGGCAGCTTTGCCATCACGCCGCGTGACCTCACGCTGCGTGCGGGCGACAAGACGCGCATCTACGGCACGGAGAACGCGACCGCCGTCTATACAGGCGGCACATCGAAGTTCCGCGCCGACGGGGCGACGGCGACGACGGGACTGGTGAACGGCGACACCGTTACCGATGTCACAGAGACAACGAATGCGGTGCGTACGACGAATGCCGGTACAACGGGGCTCAAGACCTCGATCACGAATGCGGCATTCGGCACGGGCAAGGCCTCGAACTACAACATCCACTACGTCGACGGCGGTTTTGATATCACGAAGCGTGACCTCTATATCACGGCAGGCGACAAGTCTCGCGCCTATGGTGCGGATAACGCAACGGCGCAGTATGTGAACGGCACGAGCCGTCTCAATGTGCGCCCAGCGGACACTACAACGGGACTTGCGAACGGTGATCGGATTTCCTCCGTCACGGAGATAATCGACCCGACCGCTGCGGTCACGACGAATGCGGGCACGCCGCACCTCTGGACAAGAGCGAGTGCCGCACAGTTCTCGCATGGCACGGATGCCAACTACAATATTCACTACGCAGACGGCAGATTTACCATCACTCCGCGCGAGGTTCTGATCACGGCGGGCAGTGCCTCCCGTGACTATGGTGCGCCGAATCCCGTCATAACCGCATACACGATTGAGCGTGGCGATCATACCACGCAGCGCGGTCTGCTCGCGGGCGACGACATCAGCGGCATTACATCGCACTATGATGCAGGGATGAATGCGACCACGCGCGGCGGTATGTATCGGGGGGTGATTCACGTCGATCCCGCCTCCGTTGAAAGTGGCTATGCAGGTGCGTCGGCACGTTCCAACTATCACTTTAACTATGCGTCCGGTAATTTGACGATTGCCATGCGTGGCTTCGATATGAGCACACCCGAGGGTAGAGCCGTAACGACAAGTACCGGCGCAGCTGCGGGCGTGACTGCCGGCATAGGAAGAACCGGCGGAACAACAGGAAACGGCAGTGTTGGTTCTGCTGCGACGAGCGTTCCAACTGAGAACCGCACGGGCAGCAATTCGCCCGCCGAGGGAGTAACTGTTCAGATACCGCAGGATGCGGCACCGACGAACTGGACCAACCGCGTCGTGCTGACGGGGGGGCGTACATCGGAGGCACATGATTTCGTCGAGCACAAGGACGGCTCGTTTGGCTTCGATCTCGGCAGGACGCGCGGTGACCGCGGGTTCCGTCCTGAGGATCCGGCACGCAACACGTCTGAGGCAATCCCTGTGCTCTTTACGGATGGTGGAGCACGTGACCTTGACGGCATCTACACCGTCAACTATTCACCGGAGAAACTGGCGATCAAGCCCTCCTCGAAGAAGGTTGACATCCCCGATCCGAAGGAGATTCGCAACACCTCGGAGCAGGCACTTAGCTTCCTCTACCAGACGGCGAACGGCTCTTTCAAGGTGACGTTCGGCAATGGCATTGTGACGCTCTATCCGCAGGATGAGCCGGCACTCTCAATCATCACGGCGAAGGATCGCAAGGCAGAGCGTGCTGTGCTCGCCTCGGGGCTTCTCACGTCAATCGAGGATCTCGGCGTGACCCCTGTGGAGATTCGCGCTGTCTATATCTTCAATGTGATGGATGGGCAGAGTGAAGAGTAATATGCCGTTATCCAAAAGCCTCCCCCGTCACAACGGGGGAGGGGAACCATGCGCAGCATGGTGGAAGGGGCGCCACGAGCGACACATGACTCTCTATCGTGAGAAAGTCGCATCTCCCACTGGCGCCCCTATCGGCTCACTGCGTTCGCCACTTCCCCCGTGGCGGTCAACGTCATCCAATCACACTTCGCTAAAGCTCGTGTTCTTGGGACGTTTTCGCATACGACCTGTTACCCGCTCAGCTGCGCCTTTCAGGCTTGCTTCTCGGACAGGTCAGCAACGGGGGAAGCTAATATGCCGTAGTGCCAAAGCCTCCCTCGCTAGTGCGTGGGAGGCTTTTTATGTGAAAAATCCTTTTGACTTTTTGTCATTTTGCTCTTGACTTTTTGCTTTTTCCCGTGTATATTCAGTATAGCTTTTGATTAGCACTCAGTTTTGTAGAGTGCTAACAGCGATTGAAACGCATTGAAAGGAGAGGAGAGGGGGGAATGTCGGACGATCTGGACGCACGCAAGAGCCAGATCCTGTGGGCGGTTGTCGATGACTACATCGCATCGGCAGAGCCGGTCGGGTCGCGTACACTCGCGCGGAAATACAATCTCGGCATCAGCCCTGCCACCATTCGGAACGAGATGGCGGATCTCGAGATGCTCGGCTATCTGGAACATCCGCACACCTCTGCCGGACGCATTCCCTCATCGAAGGGCTACCGCTTCTACGTCGACGGGCTTCAGCCCGTTGCGCCTGTGACGGATGCCGAGAAGAAGAAAATTCACGACTGGTACAGCGGTCGTGTGCGGCGGCTTGATGAGGTGTTCCAAGAGACGGCGCGGCTGATTGCAGATGTAACGCACAACGTCTCACTCGTGCTCGCACCGCAGGCGGCACAGTCAACGTTCCGCATGCTGCAGTTCCTGCCGCTCGACATGACGCACGCAATCGCCGTCCTCATGACGGACGCGGGCTTCGTGGAGAACCGCATCGTCGAGATTCCCGACGGTGCGACGTTTGCAGACTTTCAGCGCATGGCGGGGGCGGTCAACACGACGCTCTCGGGCAAGGCACTCAGCGATGTGACGAAGACGGATATGCGTCGTGTGCGCGATGCCATCGGCGATGAATCCATCTTCGTTGCTGCCGTGGAGGTCATGCACCGTGCGCTTGAGGGGCGGTCGGAGGATCGTCTCTACCTCGGCGGCACGGCGCAGCTGCTCGGGAATCCTGAGTTTCAGGATCTCGAACGTGTCCGTGCAATGCTCCTCGTCCTTGAGCGTGAGGATCTCGTCAAAGACATCCTGCATACGCACGCAGGTGAGGGGCTTGAGGTCACAATCGGGCGCGAGAACGCGAACAGCACGTTCTGGGACAGCAGTTTTATCACGGCGACGTATCATGTCGACGGTAGGCTGCTCGGGACGATTGCCGTGCTCGGTCCGACGCGCATGGAATACGCGAAGGCGATGCGCATCTTGGACTATGTAAACACAAATCTGACAGAGATGATCTATCAGCTGAAATGGTAGGAGAGGTGAACGGCTTGCAGGAAAAGGAAGAGCTGACCGCAGAGGAGCAGCCCGTGGAGGAAGTGACAGAAACGGAGGACGCTCCCGCAGATGTGACCGTGGAGGATGTCCCCGCAGAGGAGGACAAGACTGCCGCGCTCGAAGCAGAGCTAAAGGAAAAGGGCGACCGCATCCTTCGGCTTCAGGCAGATTTTGAGAACTTCCGTCGCCGTACGGCGAAGGAGAAGGAGGAGCTTGCCGCTGTCATCACGCAGAACCTGCTCACAGATCTCCTGCCGCTGCTCGATAACTTCGAGCGTGCAATGGCGGTGGAGCAGACGGATGTGGAGGCATTTCAAAAGGGCGTGGAGATGATCTCCACGCAGCTCCGCGAAGTCATGGAAAAGCACGGCCTTGAGCACATCGACGCGGAGGGGCAGCCCTTTGACCCGAACGTGCATCAGGCGGTCATGCGTGTCGAGAATCCCGATGTGGAGGACGGCACGATCACGCAGGTCTTGCAGAAGGGCTATCAGGCAAAGGGCAGGGTCATCCGCCCCGCCATGGTGCAGGTAGCCGGTAACTAAGAGAATAACATCTATAAGATTTTGGAGGAATATAAAATGGCTAAAGTAATTGGTATCGATCTTGGAACGACGAACTCCGTTGTCTCCGTCATGGAGGGCGGCGAGCCGGTCGTCATCACGAACCCCGAGGGCAGCCGCATCACGCCGTCCGTCGTGGGCTTTACAAAGGATGGACAGCGTCTTGTCGGTCGCCTCGCGAAGAACCAGGCGGTCTCGAACCCCGACCGCACGATTTCGTCCATCAAGCGTCACATGGGCGAGGGCAACTATCATGTGACGATCGACGGCAAGAATTACACGCCGCCCGAGATCTCCGCGATGATCCTGCAGAAGCTCAAGAGCGACGCGGAGGCATACCTCGGCGAGACCGTTTCGCAGGCAGTTATCACCGTCCCGGCGTACTTCAACGACAGTCAGCGTCAGGCGACGAAGGACGCGGGCAAGATCGCAGGGCTTGAGGTGCTGCGCATCATCAACGAGCCGACGGCGGCGGCTCTCGCCTATGGTCTCGACAAGGATCAGGACGAGACCGTACTCGTATTCGACCTCGGCGGCGGCACGTTCGACGTGTCCATCCTTGAGCTCAGTGAGGGCGTGTTCGAGGTCAAAGCGACGAACGGCGACACGGTGCTCGGCGGCGACGACTTCGACAAGAAGGTCATGGACTGGATGGTCGAGGAGTTCAAGAAGGAGAACGGCATTGACCTCTCGCAGGACAAGATGAGCGCACAGCGTCTCATCGAGGCGGCAGAGAAGGCGAAGATCGAGCTCTCGAGCATGAGCCAGACGAACATCAACCTGCCGTTCATCACGGCAGACGCGACGGGTCCGAAGCATCTCGACCTCACGCTCTCGCGTGCAAAGTTCGACGAACTGACGGCGGATCTCGTGGAGCGCACGATGATCCCGACGCGCAAGGCGATGGAGGACGCAGGACTTTCGGGCAGCGACATCGACAAGATCATTCTCGTCGGCGGTTCGTCCCGTATTCCTGCCGTGCAGGAGGCAATCCGCAAGATCCTCGGCAAGGAGCCCTCGAAGGGCGTGAACCCCGATGAGTGCGTGTCCATCGGTGCGGCGATTCAGGGCGGCGTGTTGGTCGGCGAGGTCAAGGACGTGCTGCTCCTCGATGTCACCCCGCTCTCACTCGGTATCGAGACCCTCGGCGGTGTCTGCACGAAGATCATCGACCGCAACACCACCATCCCGACCTCGAAGAGTCAGGTGTTCTCTACGGCGGCGGACAATCAGCCGGGCGTTGAGATCCACGTCCTGCAGGGCGAGCGCGAGATGGCGGCGGGCAACAAGACGCTCGGCCGCTTCCAGCTCACGGATATCCCGCCCGCACCGCGCGGCGTACCCCAGATCGAGGTCAAGTTCGACATCGACGCGAACGGCATCGTCAACGTGTCGGCGAAGGACCTCGGCACGGGCAAGGAGCAGAAGATCACGATCCAGTCCGACAGCGGCATGAGCAAAGAGGACATCGAGCGCATGGTCAAGGAGGCGGAGAGCCACGCCGCCGAGGACAAGAAGCAGCGGGAAGCCGTCGATGCACGCAATGCGGGCGACAGCCTCGTCTATCAGGCGGAGAAGGCGATCAAGGATCTCGGCGAGAATGCAGATCAGGCACTTGTCTCCAAGACACAGGCAGCTGTCGACAAGCTGAAGGAAGCTCTCAAGGGCTCGGACATCGAGGCGATCAAGGCGGCGACCGAGGAGGCGCGCCAGCCGCTCTACGAGCTCTCCGCTGCGGCATATCAGCAGGCACAGCAGGCGGCGGGTGCGGCAGGATCTGCACCGGGCGCAGATGCGGACGCACAGAGCGCACCGCAGGATGACAATGTCGTTGACGCGGAGTTCACCGAAGTCAAGGACGATAAGAAGTAAGGTGGTATCGTGAGCGAGAAACGCGATTACTACGAAGTCCTCGGTGTCCAAAAGGGCGCATCGGACGACGAAATCAAAAAAGCATACAAGAAACTCGCACGCAAGTACCACCCCGACCTCAACCGTGACGACCCAAAGACCGCCGAGGAGAAATTCAAGGAGGTCAACGAGGCGTATGATGTGCTGAAGGATCCGCAAAAGAAGGCGGCGTATGACCAGTTCGGCCACGATGCCTTCGACCCGCGCCGCGGCGGCTCTGCCGGAGGGAATCCCTTCGGCGGTGCCGGTGGATTCGGCGGCTTCGACATGAACGACATCTTTGACATGTTCGGCATGGGCGGCGGCGGACGCCGTGCACGCCGGCAGGGACCTGAACGCGGAGCAGATCTGCGCTATGATCTCGAGATCTCGTTTGAGGAGGCGGCATTTGGCAAGGAGGTCGAGCTCTCCATCCCGCGTGAGGAGAACTGTCCCACCTGCAGCGGCTCGGGCGCGGCAAAGGGCTCAAGTGCGGAGACCTGCTCGACCTGTCACGGCAGCGGGCAGGAGCAGGTCATGCAGCGGACAATGTTCGGCAGCATGATGACCTCGCGTACCTGCAGTCAGTGCCACGGCACGGGCAAGATCATCAAGAATCCGTGCGGCGACTGCCACGGCTCGGGGCGCAAGCGCATCACGAAGACCATCAAGGTCAACATCCCGCGCGGCGTGGACGACGGACAGCGCGTCCGCGTCTCGGGCGGCGGCGAGGCAGGTGTGCGCGGCGGCGCGAGCGGCGATCTTTACGTCTACATCTTCATCCGTCCGCACGAGCTCTTTCAGCGGCGCGGAAACGATGTTCTCATCGAGATCCCGATTACCTTCGTACAGGCATCGCTCGGCGATACCGTGCAGGTACCGACACTCGACGGTGCAGTTGATCTCAAGGTACCTGCGGGCATCCAGACGGGTACGGTGCTGCGTGTGAAGGGCAAGGGGATTCCGAACCTGCGCGGTTCGGGGCGCGGCGACGAGCACGTCCGCGTCAAGGTCACAACCCCGCAGAAGCTCTCCTCGAAGCAGAAGGAACTTCTCAAGGAGTTTGCCGCACTCAGCGGAGATGCGGTGAATCCGGAGCAGAAGAGCTTTACCGAGAAGTTCAAGGATCTGTTTGCGTGAGATAGGGGGCTTTCTTGGAGCGCCCCTATCGGCTCGCAAGCTCGCCACTTCCCCCGTGGCGGTCAACGTCGGCCAATCACACTTCGCTATCGCTTGTGTTCTTGGGACGTTTTCGCATACGACCTGTTTCCCAATCAGCTATGCCCTTCGGGCTTGCTTCTTGGACAGGTCAGCAACGGGGGAAGCTAATATGCCGTCATGCAAAGCCTCCCCCGTCGCAACGGGGGAGGGGGACCGCGTAAGCGGTGGAAGGGGCGCTTTGAGCGTCTGGGTAATACTGACAAACATATAAACAGGGACTGCTGCACAAGTCAAAATGGTTTCGCAGCAGTCCCTTTTGCGCATTGACATTGGTTCAGACATTTGTTAGGATAAACGGAATTGGTTTTTTGTGTTGGGACGCATGACGGCGGGAGGGCTCATGGAAAATGTCTACACGTTAGTCAAGCGTTTCTATTTGGAACATGGGCGTGCAAATATCTTTGTCGCGCGTACGTTGATCGAACGCTATCTGCGGGCGGCGGCATGGCGCGGTCGGAGCAGCGAGGAGCTCCGCTCCGACTGGTACTGCATCGAGGACTTGCTCACTGTCATTCAGCGGCGCGACGACTCGCTTGCGCGGCTCTTCATCCGCATCGACTATCTGGCACTCTTCTTCCGCTATGCCGACGCGCATATCGACCGCCGCCCGCTGAAACGTCATGCGGAGGACTACTTTGCGCGGATGCGTGCCTTCCTGACCTACCTCGACGAGACGGGCGACTACGATGTCGACCTCAGTGAGCTTGACGCTGATCTTGAGATGTTCTACATTACAGGGCGGTTTCGTCTGCCCGAGCGCGTTACATGGGAGGAGATCGACGGTCTTACCCTTGAGGACATCGAGGAGGATGAGCGCGTCGAGATGGAGGAGCTGAACATCCAGCTCAACGAGCTCCTGCACAAGATCGGTGAGTACTTTCGCCGCCCGCGCTATCAGCTCGACATCGGGCGTGCCGCGATGATCTATACGGGCGACCTCTATGATATGAACGCCTACGAACATGCCACGGAGGAGGAAAAGGAGACCTTCTGGCTGCGGTTCTGGGACTATTTCTTCTTTGACTACCACCTGATCGCGACGGATGAGACCCCGATTGCACATTACAGTGAGATGGAGTGGGACAGCCTCAGCTATGACGAGCGTGAGATCATCCACGACCTCCTCGCGGCACGCTTCGCCGTGCTCGCAGTAACGGAGGAGTACGACGATCACATCGTCTGCCGCGACATCCTGCGCGATGAGGAGATCGTTCTGCCGCATCCGGACATCCCGGGGACACTCAGCAAGAGCATCCTGTTCGGGCATATCTGTGATGAGGGAATGATGATGCTCAACTACATCACGGCGATCCCCGCGAGCAAACGTCTGCAAAAACGGATCAGCGACACCCTGCATCGGGAGTATGACCTCTACTGCATGCAGGCAGTAGAGGCGAGCATGGATGACTTCTTGGAGCGGGAGGCGGCGCTCGTACGCCATACGATCCATGTGCTCTCGACACTGGCGCAGATCAACGTCCTGCCGCGCCGCATCCTGCCAAAGCCGACACCGCGCACGCTTCACCCGAGAGACTGTGAGGAGGAGCTGGCGATCCTTGCGACAGTAGCGGAGAAACTCGGCTTCAGCTGCTATGGGCGGGCATTGATGGCAGGGCTTTATCTCGACTATGCACAGGCGGATTCCGTGCGGGCACAGACCGCAGAGGCACTCACAGCGACCATCTTTCTCTTTGCCGAGATCAACAACATTGACCTTTCGCCCATCACAGAGCTCTACCATGTGTTCGGCTCAACCAAGAGAAAAGTATGTGCAGCGCGTGACCGCATGCGCGAAACACTCGGCTGCATTTCGTTCGATCCCCGCTATCTTGGGGAGGAGGGGTTTGTGACAATGCTCTACAGCGTTGTGCACGGGAAAGAGATTTTTTAGGAAGGAGGCTCTCATGGAGCAGAACTCGCATGTGCGGTCGATGAGCCGCGAGGAGACTGCTGCCTATCGCGGCGTAACAGTGGACGAGAGCGGCGCAGAACCGCAGACAGGCGATGAATCAAGGTACGGCAGCTCGTATGGTGGTACATCACGCGGCTCCTCCGTGCGCTATATCCGCATCGGCGGAGGACAGCAGAGATCATTCCTCACGAGCCTTCTCTGGGCGGCGGTCCTCGGAACACTGCTCGCGTTCTTTATCTTCGTCGCATTGCCCGCCATCGTTATGGTCATTATCGGCATCCTCGTGCTTGGTGCGATCGTCAGCCTCATCGGGCGCGGACGCATCATGTCGTGGCTCATGCGGCGACTGTATGGGCGGTGAACTGGGGGGATCCCTGAACAGAGATATGGAACCGTACTTCCATAGAACTTCCGAAGTACATCGAAGCCCCCCATAAAACGATTCGCGAATCAGTTGAAGAGAAGCCGCTCGTATCGGGCGGTTTTTTTATTTGCCTTTCCTCTTGCTGAGATATGTAGAGAAAGATGGGGGATTGTTGTATACCTAAAATTATATTGACAACAGATGAGAAAAGTAGTATATTCAGGACAATAGTACTATAAAATTTTATAGGTGAAATGGAATGACATAAGGGGGAAAATGTCATGTTTCAGGGAATGAAAAACAAACGACAGCTGTCACTTCTCATCGCGTTCGCATTGTCCGCAGGGGGGGGGCAGCTGTTTTTTAGTCACGCACATGCAGCAGATGTGACGGGGCAAACAAACACTTTGGACAGCAGTACGCCGTTACCGTTGCCAAGTACCGTTGCCGGTGGAGAGATTAATACGACATCAACGGATACTGGGAATGTAACAGGAAATACATTGAACCTGAAGTATGGGGGGGCTCTTGGTTATGGGCAACCGCACTATACGGGCAGGGCTTATGGTGGCTTTACATCGGGGACTGGCAATGCTACTGGAAACAATGTGAACATTGAGAATTTATCGTGGGTCAATGGGCGTGTTTATGGCGGTTGGACAACCAATGGGGGCAAAGCAACAGGGAATACCGTGACACTTGCCGGCACGTATAACTCGGTGGGATGGCCGTTCTGGTACAATTGGAATATGTGGATTTATGGGGGAGGGAGCAGCAATACTGGGGCAGATGTAACGAGTGGAAACACACTCAGAGTAACTTCAACATTAAACTATGCCACATCGGTAGAAAATTTTGAAAACCTGGAGTTTGTCTTGCCTTCCAATATTGCGTCAAATGATGTGATGCTTGCACTCGAGGCAGGCTCGCAAGACTTTGACTGGAATAAGGTCAAGGTGACAAACGCGGCAGCTTGGGCAGGAACGACGGGCGTGGATCCGATCATGCTATATGCCAGTCCGGCCATGACGTTGAAAAATTATGATATTGCAACGTGGCGGTTTGTAACCTCTGACGGTAAAACCGAGTATGGATGGCGTGCAAACCAACCGATGATAACTGCTGGGGCTGCTCTTAGTGGTGTAACGCGTATTTATTTCGAGCGCAATCAGTTTAAGGATGTGGACAAGTCGATAACAATAGCACCGACTAACGGAGTTGCCTTTGGCGGTCTATCGACATTTGGGAATACAACGACAGGAAATAAGCTGACACTCAGCGGTGCTTCTGTTCCGTTTACAGGAAACGCTTACGGCGGATACACAAAGGCGGAAAAGGGCGATTCAACGAAGAATGAGCTTGTACTGGCGAACGGTGCTTATGTCGACGGAGGTGCCTATGGCGGCTGGGCGGACAATGGCGATGCGACGAATAACACGGTGACATTTAGTGGAACCCCTTCGACCGCTTACTATCAAACCTATGCTTTTGGTGGTCAGAGCAATAAGGTAGGTGCGGATGTCAAGACGGGCAATAAGCTGAAAGTCATAACCAAGTCGAACTATACCCGCACGATCAAGAATTTTGATCAGATGGAGTATGTGCTTCCTTCCAACATTGCCGCTGGGGATACAATGCTCTACGTGTACACTGAGCTTGAAAGGCAAGAATTTGACTGGAACAAGATTCAGGTGTCCAATGCAGCGACGTGGACGGGGACGACAGGACTTAAGCCAATTGAGTTGTATACGACCCATAATAATGCTTATTTGACGTTAGATAACTATGATATTTCTAAATGGAATCGGAACACATCCGATGGAAAGTTTGAGTATGGGTGGCGTGCTAATAAACCGATGGTGACACCCGGAGCGACGATTACAGGTGTACAAAGCATCCTCTTTGACCGCAATCAGTTCAAGGAGGCGAATAAGACGCTGACGGTAGCACCGATCAATGGAGTTGCCTTTGGCGGTCTATCGACACTTGGGAACACAACGACAGGAAATAAGCTGACACTCAGCGGTGCTTCTGTTCCGTTTACAGGAAACGCTTACGGCGGATACACAAAGGCGGAAAAGGGCGATTCAACGAAGAATGAGCTTGTACTGGCGAACGGTGCTTATGTCGACGGAGGTGCCTATGGCGGCTGGGCGGACAATGGCGATGCGACGAATAACACGGTGACATTTAGTGGAACCCCTTCGACCGCTTACTATCAAACCTATGCTTTTGGTGGTCAGAGCAATAAGGTAGGTGCGGATGTCAAGACGGGCAATAAGCTGAAAGTCATAACCAAGTCGAACTATACCCGCACGATCAAGAATTTTGATCAGATGGAGTATGAACTTGGTTCCGGCATCAATTCCGGAGATACGATGCTCTACGTGTACACTGAGTATGAAAGGCAAGAATTTGACTGGAATAAGATTAGGGTGACTAAACTGTCGGCGTGGTCGCCAGGTGTCAATGCGCCGACACTCACACTCTATACAGGACCAGCATTAAAAATTAACAATTATCAGCCGACTCTGCTTGGAACGGTTAATGACTATGAATACGGAAAGAAGGCGAATGTCACAGGGATAGGAACAGTCACACCTACTACACTCAGTCTCGACGGTAATAAATTCCAAAACGCAATAGAAACACCTACGGCGAGCGCGGCGGATGTTCATGCAGGCATATCGACTTACGGCAACACGACAAATCACAACAAGCTCGATCTGAAGGATAATGCGGGTACGCCGCTCAACTTCACCAATGCGCGCGCGGGCTACACCAAGGCACTCAATGGCGGCTCAGAGAGTAACACACTGAATCTCCTCTCCGGCGGCTCGGTGACGAATGGCTATGCAGGCTATACGGAAGGCAAGAATCTGCTCCTTCATCCGACGGATGAGAATGATCCGACGGCAGTCGACACCACCAAGAACGCCGACGCGAAGAACAACACGGTCAACATCAAGGGCGGTACGCTGAATGCGGGCGGCAAGCTCTACGGCGGGTACATTGCCCCGAACGCGGCACTCACGCCGCCGAACAACGTTTCGGCGGGCGATGCCAAGGGCAACACGATCAACATCGAAAACGGAACATTCGGCGGCAGTACCGAAATCTACGGCGGCTACACGAACGGCACGGGCAAGGCAACGGGCAACACCGTCAACCTTGGCAAGAGTGACGGCACATTAGTGTCGACCACACTCTCGAACGTATTTATCTATGGCGGTGCAGCGAGCGGTACGACCAATGATGTCTTCAGCGACAACCTTCTCAATGTCAATGCAAAAGGGATCACGGCGCGCGGCATTCAGAACTTTGGCAAAGTCAAGTTCAATCTTGGGGGCATGGGGACGATTGCCCGGACAGATACCCTCCTCACCCTCAGCGGCGGTGCAACAACGGGGATCGACTGGGCGGGTGTTGAGGTCAATACCAACAACCATACCTTTACACCGAGTACCTACGAAAAGCACCTCTTTACGGCGATGCACAACAGCGCCGGTATCAACTTCATGAAGGGGACAACGGACACCTATGCACCCCTCGGTGCAAAGGAGAAGATCGTTGGTGATCTGGAATATGCGATGGATCGGGACAGCTCTGGACAGAACGTTAATGTCGAGGGCTATCAGTTCCGCAATCACACGGCGGCGTACAGCGAGGCGACAGCTCATACCGACGTATGGGCAGGGCGCACGGCGAGCGGACAGACCGTCACGGACAACAAGCTGACCTTCACAGGGAATGCAACGAACGCGTATGGCGGCCTCGTCGAGAACAAAAAGCACAACAGCGACGGCACGTATCAGACGGCGGGTTCTGCAACAAAGAACACGCTCGATGTCACGAGCGGCACACTTGCCAATGCCTACGGCGCAAAAGTCACGGCAAAGAACGGCAGTGCCGATGAGAACAACGTCAATATTGCGAGCTCTGTCACGGGCTCCGTCTACGGTGCGGAACTCACGGGGACGGGCACCGGTGACGCGACCAAGAGTATCGTCAAGATCACTGTCGGAACTGTCGGCGGCGATGTTTATGGTGGCAAGGTCGCAGGAACAGGTGCTGCAACGGGGCATACCATCAACCTGTATGGCGGCTCTGTCGGCGGCAGCGTCTACGGCGGACACACCGTATCGGGTGCCACCACAGGCAATACCGTAAACCTTGGCAGCGGCACCACAAACAGTGTCACCACCGTCACGGGCACCATCTACGGCGGCAATCAGGCGGCGGATACCGATAACGTCCTGAACGTCAATACCAATGCACAGGCGGGCAACATCGCCAATTTCGGCATGGTGAAATTCAACTTCAACAGCACATTCAACCAGGCGAATCCCATGCTGGACCTCGTTGGCGGCGCTGTGACCAACCTCGACTGGACGAAATTCAAGCATACAGGGAATGCACCGAGCGGACAGTCCGTCCTCATGCAGAACATGACGGGCATCAACGTCAGTCATTACTACGGTGCGAAGGAAATCTCCTCCACGGGCACGCATGAGTACACCATCGACACCGACACCAACACGGCATCGGCAAAGCAGATCCTCTTTGGCGGCTACCAGTTCAAGGATGCCAATACCACACCGACGACCAGTGACACCGCGAAGGATGTCTGGGCGGGACGCTCCGTCATCGGCAACACCACTACCAAGAACATCCTCACCATCAACGGCACGAGCCACCGTGATGCCTACGGCGGCTGGACCGCAGGCACGGGCACGACTGCTCCGGCAAAGTTCAACAGCACGAGCAACACCGTCAACCTCAAAGCGGGCTCCGTACGCAACATCTACGGCGGCTTTACCTCCGTGCAAAGCGGAAACGCAACGGGCAACAACGTAAATATCTCGGGCGGCAGTGTCACCGGCGCAGGCAACAACGGCAACGTCTACGGCGGGTATCTTTCCCATGCGTCCGCAACCGGCAGTGCCACGGGCAACACCATTACCATCACGGGCGGCTCGATGAAGAACGTCTACGGTGGATGGACGGCAGGGACGGGAGCCACCACAGGCAACACCGTCAACCTCGGCAGTGCGGCGGATGCCGTCGCTTCGGGTACCACCATCACGGGTACCATCTACGGCGGCAGCAAGGCTGTCGCGACGAACAACACCCTCAACGTCTATGACACCGTCACGGCGGGCAACATTGCAAACTTCGACCAGATCAACTTTAAGGCGACGAGCAGTCATATCACGGTGGGGGATACCCTCCTGACGCTCAATGACGGAAATGCCACGAACCTTGACTGGAACAAACTCCACGTCGACAACCTCGACAGCCTGAATGCCAGTGCCACAAGCGACCGCATCCTGACACTCATGGAGAACGGCAGCAACATCAACTTCAGCCACTACAGCACGCAGGGTACGCGCGGGCGCATCCATACGAACGACTACGAGGCGGACATCACGACCGACGGCAACCTTGCTACCACACAGAACGTCTACCTCAAGGGCTACCGCTTCCAGAACAACACAGCGAACCATGCGGGCGGCGCGGCAAACGAGGCATGGGGCGGACGTTCCATCATCGGCAACAAGGTGCTGAACAACAAGCTGACCCTCACGGGCGGCAACACCTCCCTTGTTGCACGCGGCGGCATGGTTGAAAACACCGAGCGGGATTCCCACGGCAACTACAAGACCACGGGCGATGCCGAAAAGAACAAACTCTTCCTGAACACCGGAGCACAGACGGCAAACGCCTATGGCGCAGAGGTCAAAACCAAAGCGGGCAGCGCGGCTGAAAACGAGGCGACACTTGCGGGCGGCAGTGTTGGTGGCAGCCTCTATGGCGCAGCACTTACGGCAGCAGGCGCGACCGGAAACGTTACGAAGAGCAAAGTCACCCTGACCAGCGGCTCCGTCACAGGCAACGTCTATGGTGGACACACCGTTGGAACGGGCTCTGTTACGGGCAGTGACATTCTCCTCGGCGGTGGCTCTGTCGGCGGCGATGTCTACGGCGGCTTTACGAACGGCTCGGGCCCAACGACCGGCAACACCGTCAGCCTTGGCAACGGTACCAACAGCAGCGTTACCAATGTCACGGGCACCATCTACGGCGGCAACCAGAGTGCGGATACGGGCAACACGCTGAACGTCAACACCAACGCGACAGCGGGCAACATCAAGAACTTCGAGAACCTGAAGTTTAGTATCAACAGCAGTGCGCTGAACGCCGCGAACCCCATGCTGACCCTCAATGCGGGTACGGCAACGAACAACCTCGACTGGGGCAAGCTCACCGTCGATGCGACGAAGTTTAACAGCCCGATCAGTACCTACGAGGCGTATAACCTGACCCTCATGCGGAACGTGAACGGCATTGACTTCAATAAGAACAGCGTCAATACCTACAGTGCAAACGGAGGCATTAAGAGCGTCACGAGCGGAAACTTCGAGTTCAGCATCGACACGCTCGGCTCCTCGGTTCATACCACCGAAGTGCGTGCGGCAGGGTACCAGTACAAGAACCATACGGGCGCAACCTACACTGCGGGCGATGGTACCCACAACGCCGCATGGGCAGGACGCACCGCCGTCGGCAACAAGGTCGAGAACAACAAACTCACCGTGACGGGCGGCACGATTAACGCAACAGCGTACGGCGGACTTGTGGAGAACCACAAGCTCGACGCACATGGCAACCCTCTCCCGACGGGCGACGCGGAAAAGAACACCGTCGTCGTCTCGGGCGGAACGGTCGCCAACGCCTACGGTGCCGAAGTACGCACCAAGAACGGCAATGCCACAGAGAACACCGCTGAGATCACGAATGGGACCGTCGGCTCCGTCTACGGTGCATCCCTTGCGGCTGCAAATGCAGCAGGCACGGCAGACAAGAGTAAAGTCACCATCGCGGGCGGCACGGTCAATGGCGCTGTCTACGGCGGACATATCGCGAACGCTGCGGCGACGGGACAGATCAAAAACAGCGAAGTAAACATCAAGGGCGGCAGTGTCGCCGGCACCGTCTACGGCGGCTACAACAGCGGCAGTGGAGATGCCACGGGGGCAACCGTCAACATTACGGGCGGAACCCTCCACGACGTCTACGGCGGTCATGCAAACGGCACGGGCAAGAGCACGGGCAACACCGTCAACCTTGGCACGGCGACGACCGCATTTACCGCAACGAGCGTCGGCACCGTCTACGGCGGCAATAAGACCGGTGCTGCCGGCATTGCAGGGAACACCCTCAACGTCAACAGCCGGAGTGCGCGTGCGACCGATGTCAAGAACTTCGAGAACGTCAACTTCGACGTAGCGCACAACGTCAGCCATGGGGACACCATGCTTACGCTCACAAACGGAGCAGGTACCACCATCGACTGGTCGAAGATGAAGCTCAAGAACCTTGACACCATCACGGCAAGCCCCACGACGGATCGTATCCTCACCCTCCTGAACAGCACGAGCAACGTCACCTTTACGAACTACGATGCGGCACGTGCGCGGAATGCAAAGACAGAGGGCGACTATGAGTATGTTTTGAATACAGACAACAAAACAGCGCAGGATAAACTCGTCAATGTCACAGGCTACCGCTTCGCGAACAACCATCCGACCTACAGCGCGGGCTCTGACCCCGAGGCATGGGGCGGACGCAGCAAAATTGGCAACAAAGTCGAAAAGAACGTGCTCAAGGTGACGGGCGGTACGCTCACCACGGCGGCCTACGGCGGCATCGCACAGAACCTTGAGGCGGGCGACGGCGTAGACGGCTACAAGAAGACCGGCGATGCGGCAGAGAACAAACTCATTCTCGAAGGCGGCACGGTCAATCACGGCTATGGCGCAGATGTCCGCACCGAGGCAGGAAATGCCACCAAGAATATCATTGATCTCAAGGGTGCAAGCGTGACGCACGATCTCAAGGGCGGCGCACTGACCCACGCCTCCGCAAGCGGCGCAGCCACGGGCAACACTGTCAACCTCCTCAGCGGCAACGTTGGGGGAAGCGTCTACGGCGGCTTTGCAAACGGCACGGGTACGACCACGGGCAACACCATCGCCATCGGAGACGGCACGAACAACGCCGCCGTCACCGTCACGGGTGATCTCGTCGGCGGCAACAAGGCAGCCACGGGCAACATCCTTGACATCAAGAGCAAGGGCGCACAGGTCGGCAGTCTCAGGAACTTCGGCACGATCAAGTTCAACCTTGGACCGAGTGTTGTCGATGGGGATACCGTCCTCACCCTGAATCGGGATACCACACTCACCTACAGCACCATTGAAAAGCCGACGGGCACGACGGTCTCCGCATGGCTCGGCAACGTCATGGAAAAGAACGTTCACCTCTTCCGAATGGCAGCGGGCAAAACCCTCACACTGAATGGCTACACCCCTGCAACGGGCAGCGAGCGTTCGGGCGATGTCGAATACAGCCTCGTCACCAACAACAACCAGGCGGCAACCACAGGCGGCAGCCTTGACCTCTCGGCGTACAAGTGGCAGAATGCGAACGTCGAAGTAAACAGCGGCGCACATCCCGACGTCTTCGGCGGCAAGACCGTCTACCAAACGGACGGCAAAACCTTGCACAACAAGCTCACCCTCAAAGCGGGCGCAAGCGTCACCAATGCCATCGGCGGCGACACACAGACCGCAAACGGCACGGCAGAGGAGAACACCCTCAAAGTCGAAGCCGGAACGGCGACGAATGCCTACGGTGCCAAGACTAAGCACGGGAAGGCATACAAGAACCAAGCCATCGCTGCAGGCGGCACGGTTACCAACCTCGTCGGTGCCAAGAGCACCAACGGCACAGCCGAAAAGAACGATGTACTCGTCAGCGGTGGTACGGTAACGAACGCCTCCGGTGCAGAAACCCTTGTGGGCGATGCCGCCGAAAACAGCGCCGTCATCACCGCGGGCAGCGTCACGGGCAGTCTCAAGGGCGCACAGAGCGCCGGTAAGGCTCTTAAGAACACCGTCGAGATCAAGGGAGGCACCATCAGCGGTGCCAAGGTCATGGGTGCGGAAGCAGCCGGCAATGCCGAGAAGAATGTCGTCACCATCACCAATACCCCCACATCGAACGCCGCAACGGAAATCGTTGGCGGACGTTCCACGGGCGGCGATGCCATCGAGAACGTCGTGAACGTCAACGCGAACATCACAGGCAACGTCTACGGCGGACGCGCTCATAACGCATCCCTGCGCAACACCGTCAACATTGCCGATGGTGTCACCGTACACGGCAACGTCTATGGCGGAGCATGCGTCATCGCCGACGGCAATGCCGTGAACATCGGGCGCGGTTCCACCGTCACGGGCGATGTCATCGCCGGCAACGCCACGGGCTCCAACAGCAACAACATCATCAACCTCACGGGATCGCACGTCAATGGCACGGTCAAGGGCGGCAACGGCGGCGTAAACGACCGTGACAACACCCTTGCCATCCACCATGATACGGCATACCCGACATCGTATATCAACGACTTCACGGGCATCAAGAAACTCCACTTCTACCTCAGCGAGGGCATCGAAACCAACAACCCGACCCTCCTGCAGCTTGGTGTCACCAGTAAGAGCCTTGCCAACGTCGATGTGGGCCTCGGTGTCCATGGACGCGCACGCGCACTCAAGGTCAACGATGTCATCAGCCTCATGAAGGTCGGATCGAGCGGTACGCTCAGCGACATCCCGACTGACAACAAGGTCACGGGCATGCAGGGCGTATCTCTGCTCTACGAATTCGCATTCCAGAAGCGCAATACGGATGAGCTCATTGCCACCGTCACAAAGGCAGCGATCAGCGACCAGACCAAATCCTTCGTCGAGACCAGAGCCGCCGCCACCGACTTTATCAACCGCGGCGCGAACCTCCTCGCAGGATCCGGCATCGCCTCGGCAAAGAAAGAGGCGGCCGCAGGCGTGCAGGACAAAGAAGTGCACGGCTACCATCTCTGGGCGGCAATGGATCAGGGAAGCGTCGACACAGAGACCGGCTCCTATGCCGAGACGAAGGGGTACAACCTCAGTCTTGGCTGGGCACGCGAGCTGAAAGGAAAATCTGCGACACTCACCTTTACCCCGTTTGTCGAATACGGCAAGGGCAAATACGACTCCTACCTCGACGACGGCACCCATGGCAGCGGAAATATCAGCTATCTCGGTGCCGGCATCATGGGACGCATGGAGACTGTGAAGGGGCTGTGGGCAGAGGCGGCACTGCACGGCGGCAAGACGCGCAGCGACTACAACGGCTCCGTGTACACGGGCAGCACCTCGCACTACGACAGCTCGAACGCCTACTATGCGGCACATCTTGGCGTTGGCAAGGAGATCAAGACCAACGACAAGGATAAACTGAACACCTATCTGCGCTACTTCTGGTCGTATCAGTCGGGCATGCAGGCAGGAATCTCTTCGACCGGCTCAAGTATGAGCACCGACGACTACGACTTCAGTGCGGTGAACTCGAACCGTGTGCGTCTTGGCTTTACATATACGCACAAGGACAGCGCAAAGAGCGAAGTCTATGCGGGGCTCGCGTGGGAGTATGAGCTCAGCGGCAAAGCGGGCGCATCGTATCAGGGCTTTGATGCCCCGAGTCCGTCGCTGCGCGGCGGGAGTGCGATGATCGAGGCGGGCTACCGCTTCGCACCGCAGGGCAGCCGCTTCTCGTACGATCTGCACTTCACGGGTTGGCAGGGCAAGCGTCACGGCTATACCGGCGGCGCTCATGTCAACTGGGCGTTCTGATCGGAGCTATTTTCTCACAAAATCCGTGTGTTTCATTCGTGCAGGGCTTTACAAAATCCCTGCACTATGCTATACTTCAATAAATTCATTTAAGATCTGGAAAGAGTGGGTGGAAGCCCACTCTTTCATTGCGTATGAGAAGAGGGAGAGCATGAGCGCGAAGATCGAGGAGCGCGTCGAAGAGATTGTACGCGGTCTCCTGACGGATGTGCCGGAGTTGGAGCTGGTCGATGTCGAGTATGTGCGCGAGCGCGACTACTATCTGCGTGTCTATATTGACAAGGCGGGCGGCATTGATATCGACGACTGTCAGGGCCTCAGTGAGCGTCTTGAGGAGATTCTTGACCGCGAGGACTTTATTCCCGATGCCTATATCTTGGAGGTGTCGTCGCCGGGGCTCGACCGCGTGCTGCGAAAGCCGCGCGACTTCGTGCGCGAGCACGGCAAGATGGTCGATGTGACGCTCTATGCGCCCTTTGACGGAAAGAAGCAGTGGACGGGCGTACTTGCAGGCTGTGATGGAGAGATGCTGACCTTGGACGAGGGGATTTACATCCCCATGGAACAGGTTTCGCAGATACGTCTGCATATCGACTTTTAGGGAGGATTTGGGTTTTGGCAAGAAAAAGCACAAAGGAGAAGAATGACGGAAAGGAGTTCCTTCAGACACTGAAGGAGCTTGCGTATGAAAAGGGCATCGACGAGGAGCAGCTCTTCGAGACCATCAAGGATGCGCTGACTTCGGCATATCGGCGCAACTTCAACCTGACGCAGAATGACCGGAACGTCCGTATTGTTCTGTCGCGTGAAACGGGAGCGTTTCACGTCTTTGCCATCAAGGATGTGGTTGAGGAAGTAACGAACGATATCACGGAGATCTCCCTCGCTCAGGCGCGTGCCATAAACCCTGACTATGTGGTTGGCGATGTGGTCGAGATCGAGATGACCCCTGCGAACTTTGGACGCATTGCAGCGCAGACGGCGAAACAGGTTGTCATGCAGCGTCTCCGCGAGGCGGAGCGCGGGATTGTCTACGATGAGTATATGAATCGCAAGGCAGATATCGTGACGGGGATTGTCCAGCGCGTTGAGGGACGGAATGTCTTCGTCGACATCGGGCGTGCCGAGGCATTGCTCATGGCAACGGAGCAGATGCCAACGGAGGAATACAACTACGGCGACACGCTGCGTGCCTACATCATCGAGGTAAAGCGTACGGCGCGCGGCCCGCAGATCCTCCTCTCGCGCACGCATCCGGAGCTGCTCAAAAAACTCTTTGAGCTGCAGGTGCCCGAGATGCAGGAGGGTGTGGTCGAGATCAAGTCGATTGCGCGTGAGGCGGGCAGTCGTTCGAAGGTTGCGGTGCACTCCTCGGAGGAGCGCGTCGACCCGATCGGTGCCTGTGTCGGTCCGCACTATATGCGTGTACAGGCGGTAGTCGACGAGCTTGCGGGCGAGAAGATCGACATTGTGAAGTGGAGCGATGATCCCGCAACCTACATTGCGAACTCGCTGAATCCTGCAAAGGTCATCTCTGTCGCGGTCAACGAGGCGGAGAAGGTCTCGCGCGTCATTGTTCCAGACTATCAGCTCTCACTTGCGATCGGCAAGGAGGGGCAGAATGCCCGCCTCGCAGCAAAGCTGACGGGGTGGAAGATCGACATCAAGAGTGAGTCACAGGCGCAGGAGCTCATGGCCGCCGCCAATGAGGCGGAGGAGGCTGCGGCAGCAGAGCCCGTGGCAGAGGGGGCAGAATGACGGAGACGAAACAGCCCGAGCGGCTGTGCGTCGGCTGCCGTCAGCTGCATCCGAAGGGCGGGATGCTGCGCATCGTGCGCGCTCCCGACGGGACGGTTGCATACGATCCGACGGGCAAGAGCCCGGGGCGCGGCGCGTATCTCTGTCCATCCTCCGAATGTCTCCGACTGGCGCGCAAACAAGGCGGCCTTTCGTGGTCGTTCAAGGGGAAGGTCGCCATTGCCGTCTACGATGCGTTGGAGGACGTTGTCCGACGTGAGGAGGGCGAGCGATGAATGCTGAGATCGAAAAGCGCACGCAGAATCTCCTCAGCATGGCGGCGCGTGCACGGCGCATCCTGTCTGGTGCGTTCGTGGTGGAGGAGGCACTGAAACGGAAGCAGGGGACCTACCTCCTGATTGCGGCAGATGCCTCGGAGGAGACCAAGACGAAATTTACCCGCATGGCGGCGCAGCTGAATGTGCCGACGGCGGAATTACTGACCATGCAGCAGCTAGGACACTGTCTCGGCAAGGAGTACCGTGCGGTTGCTGTGCTCATAGATAGAGGATTTGCGGACAGGCTCAGTGCCTATTTGCAGGATATACCGACGGGGGTGGATTGATGTCAGAATCGAAATACAGAATCACCGATTTGGCAAAGGAATTCAAGACGGATAAAGATACCATTATTGATATCCTAAAGAGCAAGAACTATAAAGTGAAGAATATGTTCAGCGCAGTCGGTGAGGAAGAGCGTGCCGCAGTCAAGGCAGAGCTTGGACGTGCGGCAAAACCCGTACGCAAGGAGTCCCTGCAGAGCAAATCCCCCGCTCCGAAGGCAGCCGAGCGTCCGGCAAAGAAGGAAAAGCGTCCCGTGCAGGACAGTGCGCCGCAGACGGCTGCCCCCGAAAAGAAGGCAGAGCAGCCGTCTGCAGAAAAGGCTGCTTCCCCTGCACCCGCCGCACCGGAGGAAAAGTCTGTGCTGCGGGCGCGTACGAAGGCCCCCGGCATCGTGATTGTGCGTCAGGCACCCGCCAAGACGCGCTCGGAGTCGCAGGATCGTCCCCGCACGTCGGGCAGCAGTACCGGCGGCGCAGGAAATCGCCCATCGCGTCCCGCAGGGGGGCGTGGTGGTGCGCGTCCCGCTGCGGGTGCTGCAATTCCGCCGCCGCCCCAGACTGAGGGGCGCAGCGAGAGCCGCCGACGCGGTGGTGGCCGCGGCGGTGATAACAGTGCAGCCGGCAGCGATCGCGGCCGCAGCAATCGCGGAGGTGGGCGCCGCGACCGTGAGGAGCGCACGGATCTGCGTCAGAACGAGCGCGGGCGCGGCGGTGCACGCAAGGGGCGCAAGGGGCGCGCAGCTGCACCTGCGCCCGTGGCAAAGGTGGAGATCGCACGCCCGAAGCACATCAAGCTGCCCGAGACGATCGCGGTCAAGGATCTTGCCTCCAAGATGAGCTATACGGCGGCGGACATCATCAAGAAGCTCATGCTGATGGGCGTTATGGCGAGCATCAATCAGGAGATCGACTACGATACGGCATCCCTCGTCGCGGCGGAGTTCGGCGTGACGACGGAGGAACTGCCGCCGGATGTCGATCCGACGCTGATCCCGGAGATCGAGGACGATCCGAAGACGCTCAAGGATCGCCCGCCGGTCGTCACCGTCATGGGGCACGTCGATCACGGCAAGACGTCACTGCTCGATGCGATCCGCAACACCTCCGTCAGCTCTCATGAGGCAGGCGGCATTACGCAGCACATCGGCGCGTATCAGGTTGTGTGTCAGGGCAAGAAAATCGTCTTCCTCGATACACCGGGGCATGAGGCGTTTACGGCGATGCGTGCACGCGGCGCACAGATCACGGACGTGGCGATCCTCGTTGTTGCGGCAGACGACGGTGTCATGCCACAGACAGTTGAGGCCATCGACCACGCGAAGTCTGCGGGCGTGCCCATCATCATTGCCATCAACAAGATTGACAAGCCGGGCGCAAACCCAGACCGCGTCAAGCAGGAGCTCATGGAGTACGGACTGGTCTCCGAGGAATACGGCGGCGACACGATTATGGTACCTGTCTCCGCAAAGCAGCGCATCGGCATTGACGACCTGCTTGAGAACATCCTGCTCGTCGCCGAGGTCGAGGAACTGAAGGCAAACCCGAACCGCGAGGCACGCGGTGTCATCATCGAGGCAAAGCTCGACAAGGGGCGCGGCTCGGTCGCGACCGTGCTCGTCCAGAGCGGCACACTGCGCATCGGCGACTCCATCGTCGTCGGTACGGCGTATGGTCACGTTCGCGCGATGATCAACGATCGTGGGGACAACGTGAAAAAGGCAGGGCCCTCCATGCCTGTTGAGATCCTCGGTCTCAATGATGTGCCGTCGGCGGGTGACATCCTTGCCGCCGTCGATGAGAAACAGGCACGTTCGATTGCAGAGGCACGCCTCGGCAATCAGCGCCGCGACCTCATCAAGTCGAAGAGTGTTTCGCTTGACGCGCTCTTCCAGCAGATCCAGCAGGGCGATATCAAGGATCTCAACATTGTCGTTAAGGCCGACGTACAAGGCTCGGTCGAAGCACTGAACTCCGCACTCCTCGGGCTCAACAAGAACGACGAAGTGCGCGTAAGCATCGTGCACTCGGGTGTCGGTGCGGTCAGTGAGTCGGATATCATGCTCGCGACGGCATCAAAGGCAATCGTCATTGCGTTCAACGTCCGACCCGACGCGAATGCACGCCGTCTCGCAGACATGGAGAACGTGGACATCCGTACCTACCGCGTCATCTACGATGCGCTGAACGATGTCAAGGACGCGATGAGCGGCATGCTTAAGCCGAAGTACAAGGAAGTCATTCAGGGGCGTGTCGAGATCCGTCAGGTCATGCGCTTCTCAAAGGCTCTTGTCGCCGGCTCGTACGTTCTTGAGGGCAAGATCCACAACAACTCGAAGATCCGCATCCTGCGCGACAACGTTGAGCTTTTCGACGGGGAGATCGACTCTCTGCGCCGCTTTAAGGATGAGGTGAAGGAGGTCGCCGCCGGCTACGAGTGCGGTATCTCCATTGTCGACTTCCGCGACTTTACGGAGGGCGACATCATCGAGGCATATACGATGGAGGAGATCGAGACCTCCATCGCCGAGGCGAACAAGGCGGCAGAGCAGAAGCGCGAGGCGCAGGCTGCCGCAGCTGCCGCAGCTGCGGCGTCGGAAGAAAAAGAAAACGCCGAATAACATGGAAAATAGAGGTGCAGTCCTTTGTCCGTCGGGGCAGAGGGCTGTGCCCCTTTGTATAGGAAGCACTGATAAATTCAGCACCGCCATTTTAGCGCATCTTTTTTGCCCGCACTTCGTCGGCAAATCCTCCACATAGCCCTTGCTATGCGTCCGGTTTGCCCCCTAGTTCGGACGAAAAAATCTACGCCAATCTGACGGACTTCATTTTATCAGTGATTCCTATAGAGAGAGGAGGCGCACCTTGGCAAAGGTTCGCGTTGAAAAACTACAGGAACTTATCAAGCAGGAAATCAGCGACATCATCTTCAATGAACTCAAAGATCCGCGCATCGGCTTTGTGACGGTCACATCCGTCGCGTGTACGGAAGATCTGCGCGAGGCGAAGATCTATGTCAGCGTCATGGGTGACGAGAAGAAGGCGCGTGATACGCTGTATGGGCTGGAGAGCTCGCTCGGCTTTGTGCGCCGTGAGATCGGGAAGCGCATTCGACTGCGTTTTACGCCCGAGATCAGCTTTGCGCTCGATACATCGCTCAACTACAGCGACCATATTCAGCGGCTGCTGAACGAGATTCACGAGGATAAACCTGTGGGGGAAAAGGAGGAGACGGTATGAAGATCGCACTCGAACAGGCGGCGCAGATGGTCGCCGACGCGCAGACCGTCATCCTCACCTCGCACATCCGTCCCGATGGGGACAGCATCGGATCGACGCTCGGGCTGATGCACTATCTGAGAGAACAGGGCAAGGATGCGCGTGTCCTGATTGACGATGAGATTCCCCGTACCTTTCGCATTTTGCCGGGGATTGAGCAGATTGAGCGTCCCGCAGAGGGAACACGCTATACGGCGGATCTCCTCATTGTCTGCGATGTGGAGCTGAAGCGTACAGGTGCGGTGCTCGATGCCGTCGATACCGTGCGCGTGCTCAACATCGATCATCATGTGACGAACGATGAGGCGGCGGAGTATCTCTATCTGAATCCGGACTACGCCGCAACCTGCGAGATCATGCACGACCTCGTACACGCGATGGGCGGCAGCTTCTCGCTCGATGCCGCGACCTGTTTCTATACAGGGATGGCAACGGACACGGGCTTCTTCCGCTTCTCAAACACCAGGCCGCATACGATGCGTGCGGCGGCAGATCTCATTGAGATCGGAGTAAAACCGAATATCATAGCGGTGGCGATGGAGCTGAAATCCTACGATGAAGTCATGGCGCAGGTACGCGCCATCAAGAACCTGGAGATGTTCTATGACGGCAGGGTTGCGGCGGTCTTTATCGACGAGGAACGGGCGAAGGAAGTCACGACGACGGAGGGGCTGCTCGATGCCCTGCGTGTGATCGAGGGGACTCAGGTCGTCTTTTTCATGAAGTGGCTTGAGCAGGACACCTACCGCGTGAGTATGCGCTCGAAGGGCACGAATGTCTCGCGCATCGCGCAGGGCTTCGGCGGCGGCGGTCACATCCGCGCGGCGGGCTGCACTTTGTACGGCTCATTCGATGAGGCGAAGAAGGCAATCCTCGCGGCGATTGGGGAGGAGCTGAACCGTTAAGACGTGGACGGCTTTATCAATGTACTGAAACCTACGGGGCTTTCGTCGCACGATGTCGTTGACATTGTGCGGCGTATTTTTAAGCAGAAACGCGTGGGGCACGCGGGGACACTCGACCCTGCGGCGGCGGGGATTCTGCCCATTGCGCTCGGACGTGCCGCGCGTCTCGTGGAGTATATGGAGGGCGCGGACAAGTCCTACCGTGCGGAGATCGCATTCGGCTACGCGACGGATACGGGAGATGTCTACGGTGAGGTGATTGAGCGCGTGGAGAATCCCGTGCTGCCGTCTGAGGAGGAGCTGCGGAGTGTGCTTGGGCGGTTTGTCGGCGTGATTACGCAAACACCGCCCGCATACTCTGCGATCAAGGTCGGGGGACAGCGTGCCTATGACCTTGCACGGCAGGGGGCGGCGGTGGAGATGAGGGCGCGCACGGTTCGCATTGACCAACTGGATCTCGTCCATGCGGATGCCGCACATGCGCGCATCCTCGTCGATGTGGACTGTGCGAAGGGGACCTACATCCGCTCGCTCTGTACGGATATCGGCGCGGCACTTGGACTGCCTGCGACGATGCGCTTCCTCCTGCGCACGCGTGTCGGCGGCTTTATGCTCGCAGATTCGTATACGCTTGAGGAACTTGCGGAGGTGCGGGAGACGGCTCTGTGTGCTCCTGACACTGCCCTTGATCTGCCGGTATATGAGCTCGTCCCGCAGCGTGTGAAGGCATTCTACAGCGGGCTCTCGACCTCGGAGCGGCGCATGGAGCTTGCCGAGGGCTGCTACCGTGTGTATGCCGAGGGCGTTTTTCTTGGCATCGGACGCTATGATGCAGCAGAACAGGAGATGTATCCCGCAAAAGCATTTCCGCCGGTGTGAATGAGATGTTGGGGGCTGTTGCATGAACGCCCCTATCGGCTCGCTGCGCTCGCCACTTCCCCCGTTGCGACGGGGGAAGCTAAGATGCCATAATTCCAGCCTCCCCCGTGCGTCACGGGGGAGGGGGACCGCGTAGCGGTGGAAGGGGCGCTTGTAGCGATACCGCTGACATAATAACAAGGGACTGTTGCATGAAGTTTTCTAGCTTCGTGCAACAGTCCCCTTTTATTTTGCGAAAATGCTTCTCTGTGCTATAATGGCAGGAATGACAAAGGAGGATATTTTACATGAAGATAGATGACATCATCCACGGCTTTCGCTTGATATGCTCGGAGGAGATTGCGGAGGCGGACGGGCGGGGGCATACGTTTGTCCACGAGAAGACGGGGGCACGGCTCTTTTTCCTTGAGACGGCAGATGACAACAAGGTCTTTTCGATCAGTTTCCGCACGCCGCCCGTGGATGATACGGGCGTGGCGCACATCGTGGAGCACTCCGTGCTCTGCGGCTCGCGCAAGTACCCGCTGAAGGAGCCGTTTGTTGAGCTTGTGAAGGGCTCGCTCAACACGTTTCTCAACGCGATGACGTTCCCTGACAAGACGATGTACCCCGTTGCGAGCCGAAACGACCGCGACTTTCAAAACCTCATGGACGTGTACCTCGATGCGGTGTTCTATCCATCCATGCGCACGAATCCGCAGGTGCTGATGCAGGAGGGCTGGCACTACGAGCTCGACGATGCGGATGCTCCTCTGCGTTACAGCGGCGTGGTCTACAACGAGATGAAGGGCGCACTCTCCGCGCCCGACGATCTGCTCGGCAGCCGTATCATGGCGGCGCTCTATCCAGATACGACGTATGGCTGCGAGTCGGGCGGCGATCCCGAGGCGATCCCCACGCTCACGCAGGAGATGTTCCTCGATTTCCACGCGCGATACTACCATCCGTCGAACAGTTACATCTATCTCTACGGGGATATGGACATCGAGGAAAAACTTGCGTACCTCGACCGTGCGTACCTCTCGCATTTCGAGCGGATTCCCGTGCCCTCGCGCATCGACCGTCAACAGGCGTTCGCGGGGCGCGTTGAAAAGGCGCATTTCTATCCCATTGGGACGGAGGAACCACTGAAGGAAAACAGTTTCCTCTCGCTGAACTGGGTCATCGGCGACACGTCCGACCGCAAGCGCGTGATGGCACTGCAGATCCTCGATCACGCGCTTCTTAGGATGCAGGGCGCACCGCTGCGTCAGGCGCTCATCGACGCGGGGCTTGGGCGTGACGTGGACTCGAACTATGAGAGTGACATCCTGCAGCCGCTGTTCAGCATCATCGTGAGCAAGTCGGAGACGGCACGCGTCGATGAATTCGTGCAGATCGTCAAGGACACGCTGCGAATACTCGCGGACGGCGGGCTCGATCACACGCTCGTGCAGGCATCGCTCAATACGCTTGAGTTCCGTCTGCGCGAGTCGGACTTTGGCTCCTCGCCAAAGGGGCTGATCTACGGCATCCGCATGATGAAGACGTGGCTCTACGACGGTGCGCCTGCGGACTATCTGCGCTATGAGGATGTCCTTGCGGAGTTGAAGGATGGTCTGGAAAAGGGCTACTTCGAGCAGGTGATTCGCACATCCTTCCTTGAGAATCCGCATGAGGCTCTCGTGACGCTCGCGCCAAGCCGTACGCTCGGACAGGAGCGTGAGGCGGCACAGGCGGCGATCCTCGCGGAGAAAAAGACGGCGATGAGCACCGATGAGATCGCGAAGGTGATGGATTCCTGCGCGGCACTCAAGGCGGCGCAGGAGGAGGCGGACTCGGAGGAGGCACTCGCGTCGATTCCGATTCTCGCACGCTCCGACATCCGTGCGGACGCGGAGCGTCTGCCGCTTGAGGTGCGTGACTGCGCGGGGACGCAAGTTCTGTACTCCGATCTTGAGACGAACGGCATTGTCTATCTGAATTTTTACTTCCCAATGGCAACGGTCGCACAGGCGGATCTGCCGTATGCGTACCTCCTCGCCGAGATGTTCGGCGCAGTCGATACCACGCGGCACAGCTATGCGGAGCTCGCGATGCTGCGCAGTCTCTACACGGGCGGCTTCGGCGCGGACATCGTCGCGTATACGCGTGCGGGTGAGCCGGACTCACTTGCGCCGCGTTTCAAGCTGCGTGCAAAGGTGCTGCGTGAGAATCTGCCGCGGCTCTTTGACCTCCTCGTGGAGATTATGACGGAGAGCGATTTCTCGGGCACAAAGCGCGTGCGCGAGCTGATCGACGAGGAAAAGACGGGCATGGAGCTGTCCCTGCAGCGTGCGGCAAATCAGGTTGTTGCGTCGCGCATCGCCGCCGATCTCATGCCCTCGGGGTGCTATGCCGAGGTCGGCGGGCTGCCGTTCCATGACTTTCTGCGCACGTTTAAGGACGATTTCACGGCGCGTCATGCGGAGATGCAGGCGGCATTCGCGCGTATCCTGCCGCAGATTTTCAATGCAAACGATCTGATGGTGAGCGTTACCGCGCCTGCGGCGGATTACGATGAAGTCGCAGCACAGCTTACAGCGTTCCGGCAGAAACTCTCATCCAAGACCTTCCCCGCAGCGTCGTACACATGGGAGATTGCGCCGAAGAACGTGGGACTGATGACGCAGAGCCGCGTGCAGTACGTGGCGAAGGGCGCAAACTTTATCAAGCTGGGGTACGAATACACGGGCGTTCTGCGCGTGCTTGAGACGCTGCTGCGCTATGATTACTTCTGGACGCGGATTCGCGTGCAGGGGGGAGCATACGGTGCGATGACCCAGTTCAACCGCAACGGGTTTATGATCTTTTCATCCTACCGCGACCCGAACCTCGCGGAGACATTCGCAGTGCTCGATGAGACGGCGGACTATGTGCGCTCGTTCGATGTGTCCGACCGCGAGATGGACAAGTTCATCATCGGCACGATGAGCAGTGTGGATGCGCCGCTCACGCCGCAGATGAAGGGCGATATTGCGGCGACGTTCCACCTGCGCGGCATTACATGGGAGGATCGCCAGAAGGCACGCGCGGAGATTCTCACGGCACGGCAGGAGGATGTGCGTGCGCTCGCGCCGCTCGTGGAGGCGGCAATGCGTGAAAATGTGCGCTGCGTGCTCGGCGGCGAGGAGAAGATTCGCGCGAATGAGGTACTCTTTGGGGAGATTCGTCCTGCGCTGCGGACGTGAAGATGTCTTGTGGCGTATCCCCCACGCGAACGCTTAGTTATGCAAGTGATCGTGTGCTTATTCGCCTAAATACCGACGGACTTCTTAAACGCGCTTCGCTTGAACGAAAGAAATCCGTCGGGGGCGAAACGCACACTTTACTCACTTGCTCCACTAGGGTTCGCTTTGGGGGATAGCGCGAGATGCTTCACCCATTCGATAAAAATTTTGACTTTTCACGCTGCGCGTGGGATAATAGCAGAAGATAAACTGAAGGGGGAACCTGCCATGAAAAAGACGATTTTCCGTGGTGCCGGCGTTGCCATTATCACGCCGTTTACGGAAACAGGCGTAAATTATCCCGAACTCGGACGTATCATTGACGATCAGATTGCGGGCGGTACGGATGCCATCATCATTACGGGGACGACAGGTGAGTCTGCGACGATGACGGACGCAGAGCACCGCGAGGCAATCCGCTTTGCGGTGGAGCAGGTTAAGGGGCGTATCCCCGTCGTGGCGGGAACCGGCTCGAACGAAACTGCCTATGCGGTCGAGCTCTCGCAGTATGCGGAGAAGGTCGGGGCGGATGCGCTGCTCCTCGTGACCCCGTACTACAATAAGTGTACGCAGAACGGGCTCATTGCACACTATACGAAGATCGCGGACAGTGTGAGCATCCCCGCGATTCTCTACAATGTGCCCTCGCGTACGGGCGTGAACATCAAGACGGAGACGTACGCCGCACTCGCAAAGCATCCGCGCATCGTCGCGGTCAAGGAGGCGAGCGGCGATCTCTCGGCGATCCTGCGTCTGCGTGCGGCAGTCGGCGATGAACTCGCGGTCTACTCGGGCAACGACGATCAGATCGTGCCCATCCTCTCGCTCGGCGGCGCGGGGGTTATCTCCGTGCTCTCAAATGTTGCGCCGCAGGCAACGCACGATATCTGTCAGAACTATTTCGACGGGAACGTTGCGGAGGCGGCACGGCTCCAGATTGCATACGCCGACCTCATCGACGCACTTTTCTGTGAGATCAATCCGATCCCCGTCAAGACAGCGATGCGCCGTCTTGGCTATGAGACGGGTCCCCTGCGTATGCCTCTCTCGGAGATGGAGCCCGCGCATGCGGCGCAGCTCGACGCGGTACTGCGTGCACACAATCTGCTGAAATGATGTCAGACGCTCTCCTTTTGTGCAGTGCAGCGCGGGGGAGCGTTTTTGATATGGAAAGGACGGAGTGCGGTGACAGAGGATAAAGTCGATCTCGCGCGTGCAGAATGTGCCATGCGCGAATTCCTCACGGCGGTCGGCGTTGATCTTGTGGCGCAGGGAATGGAGGAAACTCCTGCGCGTGCGGCTGCGCTCTATGCGGAGCTTTTCGCAGGGCTGCATACGGATACGCAGGATCTCTGGGCGGATGTGCTGACGGAGGAGACGGACGGTCTTGTCGCTGTCCGCAGTATTTCGTTTCACTCTGTCTGTGAACACCATCTGCTCCCGTTCTTTGGGACGGCACATATTGTCTATCGTCCACACGCAGGACGTGTGGCGGGGTTTGGTGTTTTCGCGCGCCTCGTTGCACGCATGGCACAACGTCCACAGCTGCAGGAGCGGCTGACGGAAGATATTGCGCGGGAGATCGAGCAGGGGCTCGGTGCGGAGGGCGTTCTTGTCGTTCTCGATGCGCGGCAGCTCTGTATGACGATGCGCGGAGCGCATGCACACGGAACGCGAACGACGACCTCCACGAGTCGGGGGCTCTTTCGCCAGGACAAAACGATGGAATTACAGGCGTGGCAGATGCTCGGAGAGAGGAATCATGGTTCAGAGAATATATCGCTTCCGTGACGGCAAGGAGCTGACGAGTGGCGGGCGGACGCTCGTTATGGGGATTTTGAATGTGACACCGGATTCGTTTTCGGACGGCGGTAAATGGAATACACGGGATATGGCGCTGCGCCATATGGAGGAGATGGTGCGGGATGGCGCGGACATCATCGACATTGGCGCGGAGTCGAGTCGTCCCGGCTTTGTGCCGATGGGGGCAGCAGAGGAAATGGAGCGGCTTTTGCCATTCCTTGAGACTGTCCTGTCGGAGTGTCCCGTGCCTGTCTCCGTGGATACGTTCAAGGCAGAGACTGCGCGTGCGGCACTGCGGGCGGGTGCGCATATGCTGAACGACATCTGGGGGCTGCAGTATGCGGAGGAGCCGGAAGCGATGGCGCGTGTTGCTGCCGAGGCGGATGTACCCGTTGTCGTCATGCATAACCAAAATGGAACGGTGTATGACGGGGATATCATCCGAGAAATGCGTGTGTTCTTTGCACGCTCGCTTGCGATAGCGGACGCGGCGGGTCTTTCGCGTGAGAATCTCATCCTTGATCCGGGCATCGGCTTTGGCAAGACGGCGGAGCAGAATATGCACGTTCTCAGACGCATGGATGAACTCATCTCGTATGACGGCGTGGACTATCCCGTGCTTCTCGGCGCGAGCCGCAAGAGCTTCATCGGGGCGGCGCTTGATCTGCCTGTCACGGAGCGCATGGAGGCGACGGGGGCGGTGTGCGTCATGGGGATTGAGCGTGGTGCGTCGATTGTGCGCGTGCATGATGTGAAGCCGATTGCGCGGATGTGCCGCATGACGGACGCGGTTTTGGGAGCGTAGGTATGGATCGAATTTTTCTGCGCGGGATGCGCTTTATGGCGTGTCACGGTGTACTGCCGCATGAGCAGGAAGTGTCGCAGCCCTTCGAGGTAGATGTGGAGCTCGGACTTTCTCTGCGTACGGCGGGGGAGAGTGATGATCTTGACGATACGGTGAACTATGCCAAGGTTTACCGTACGGTATCTTCCATTATGAATGGGGCATCGAAACAGCTGATCGAGTCGCTTGCAGAGGAGCTTGCGGAGGATCTTCTCTGGCAATTTTCTCCGCTGCGTTGGGTGCGTGTGACGGTGCATAAACCGACTGCACCCATCGACGGTATATTCTCCGATGTCGGTGTGATGATCCTGCGCCGCAGGAAAGACCTCGTATGCTGACGGCATACATCGGTATCGGAGCAAATCTCGGTGCGCGTGGGGAGACGATGCGTGCGGCACTGCGGCGTGTGGCGGAGCTTTCCTCTGTGCACGTGGAGCAGGTATCGCATTTCTACGAAACGCCGCCGTGGGGCAAGACCGATCAGCCGTCGTTTCTCAATGCGGCGGCACGCATCTCACTTGACGGTGTGCCACACGAACTGCTCGGTGAACTCCAACGCATTGAGCATGAGCTCGGACGCGTGCGTCACGAGCACTGGGGAGCGCGGACGATTGACCTCGACATTCTCCATATTGAGGGGGTGACGTATGCGGATGGGGGGCTGACCCTGCCGCATCCCTATCTCACGGAGCGGGCGTTTGTGCTTGTACCGCTTGCGGAGATTGCGCCCGATCTGATGGTACACGGTAAGAGCATTGCGGCGTGGCTTGCTGCAGTCGATACGGCGGGGATTGTACGCGCATCTGAAATCTTTGAGCCATATCCGCTCGAACTCATCGCCGCCTGTGACGAGATGGGCGGCATTGGACGCAATGGCGGCTTGCTGACGGATTGCCGTGAGGATATGGCACACTTCCGCCGCACGACGATGGGCGGTATTGTCGTTATGGGGCGGCGTACGCTGGAGAGTCTGCCTGATTGCCGACCACTTGCAGGACGCGAGAACATTGTGCTCTCGCGGACAGTGGAGCACGCAGCTGGCTTTCACATCGCTGCGGATGTTTCCGCACTTTGGACGCTGCTCGGTCGGTTGGTGAGCGAAATGCCACGACCGATCTTCTTGATTGGGGGCGCGGAATGCTATCGTCTCCTTTTGCCCTACGTACGCCGCGCCCATGTGACGCGTCTTGCGGGGGATTATGGCGCGGATGTCTTTCTGCCGCCGCTCGATGGCCTTGCTCGGACAGAGTTGCGGCGCGGAGAATACTGTATGTTTGAACTTTACGAGAGAATTTAGCATGGCAAAGGAAATTTTTCAAAACGATTGGCAGGAGCTCCTCGCGGATGAGATGGCACAGCCCTACTATCGGGAACTGCGGCAGTTTCTCATTGGGGAATACCGTACGAAGCGTATCTATCCCGATATGTTTGCGATCTTCAACGCGCTGCACTATACGAGCTTTGCGGATACGAAGGTCGTCATTCTCGGACAGGATCCATACCACGGTGACGGGCAGGCACACGGGCTTTCGTTTTCCGTGCAGATCGGCATCGATCCGCCGCCATCCCTTCTCAATATTTACAAGGAGATGCAGGATGATCTCGGGATCCAACCACCCGCACACGGCTGTCTCATCCCATGGGCAAGGCAGGGCGTGCTTCTCCTCAATACGGTGCTGACCGTACGTGCACACGCAGCGGCGTCCCATGCGGGGCACGGCTGGGAGCGGTTCACCGACCACATCATTCGACTGCTCGGTGCACGTGAGCGTCCGCTCGCCTTTATCCTCTGGGGCAGCCCTGCACGGAAGAAGCGCAGCCTCATCGCGAATCCGCGCCATCTTATCGTCGAGTCGCCGCACCCGAGCCCGCTCTCGGCACACCGCGGCTTCTTTGGCAGTCATCCCTTCTCGCGCGTCAATGACTTCTTGGTGCGGGAGGGGGAGACACCGATCGCGTGGCAGCTGCCGCCGGCGGAGAAGATAGAGGCGTGATTTTGAATACAACGGAAAGGTATTTATCATGAAAATTTCATCCCTGTGTAACATCTGTGCACTCAGTCTGCTTGCCTGTCTTGGCGGATGCGGCGCGCCCGCTGCGACTTCGGCGGAGATGCCGCATGAGATTGTGCAGGCGAATGCCCCCGTGTATGGACAGAAGGAAATCTATCTTGCGGGTGGCTGCTTCTGGGGAACGGAGCTGTATCTTGACCTTGTGTACGGCGTGGTCTCGGCGGAAAGCGGCTATGCAAACGGAGCAACCCCACATCCCTCCTATCGTGAGGTCTGCAGCGGGAGTGGTCATGCGGAGGCAGTTCATGTTGTCTACGATCCGCAGCTTGTTTCTCTCGACGAGATCCTGACGGCGTTTTATGACTCCATTGACCCGACGGCGGTGGATCGGCAGGGCAACGATATTGGTCGACAGTATCGCTCGGGCATTTACTACGTGCCGAATGCGGACGGCGGTGAGAGCGATGATGTGCGCGTGATACGAGCATCCCTCGATGCCCTGCAGAAGCGCATCGGCAAACCTGTTGCGATCGAGGTGAAACCGATTGTGAACTTCTATCGCGCGGAGGAGGAGCACCAAGAGTATCTTGAGAAAAATCCGAATGGTTACTGCCACATCTCACCTGCCCTCATTGCTCAGATGCGCGAGAAACGCGCCGCTGCAGAGCATGCTGAGAGAACGGAGAAGGGGGCGGTGCAGCGCATATATGAAAAACCGTCAGATGCCGAGCTCAAGGAACGCCTGACGGATCTGCAGTATGAGGTCACACAGAAGAAGGCAACGGAGCGACCGTTTTTCAACGAATACGATCATGAATTTCGCGCAGGAATTTACTGTGACATCACGACGGGCGAGCCGCTCTTTATCTCGTCAGATAAATACGACTCAGGCTGCGGCTGGCCGGCGTTCTCGCGCCCGATTGACAGCGCACTCATTGCCGAGCACGAGGATCGATCGCATGGCATGGTTCGTACTGAGGTGACAGCATCGAACAGCGGCGCACATCTGGGGCACGTCTTTAATGATGGGCCTGCGGCAACGGGCGGTCTGCGCTATTGCATCAACAGTGCCTCTCTGCGCTTTATTCCGAAGGAGGATATGGAGAAGGAGGGATACGGGGATTATCTGTATCTACTGGAACAACAGCATTGAGGAAGTGCTTGGGAATCACTGATAACTGATGGACTTCATTTTATCAGCGATTCCTAAGTTTTGTGGAAACGACGTATGCATCGGAGCAGACGGAGACGCACGCACTGAGTGATTGTATTCAGGAGACGGCGTGGATTCTCTACGGCGATGACTTCAAACAGTCGCGGCACGAGTTTCTCACTGTCGTGGAATGAGGAGAGCTTATGAAAAAAATTGCGTTCTATGGCAAGGGCGGCATTGGCAAGTCCACGACTGCTGCGAATGTGTCCGCCGCATTTGCGCAGATGGGGCGGCGCGTCTGTCAGATCGGCTGTGATCCGAAGAATGACTCGACAAGGCTTCTGCTCGGGCGCATTGCCCCCTCTACGATCCTCGACCTTGAGCGCGAGAAGAAGGGCGCGGAGCTTACACTCGCTGATCTTGTGCACGGGGGTGCCGGCGGTGTACGCTGCATCGAGGCGGGCGGTCCTGATCCAGGGGTCGGATGCGCGGGACGCGGGATCATCGTCGCACTTGAGCGGCTCAAGGCACTTCATGCCTTTGATAATCTGGATGTCGTACTCTACGATGTCCTCGGCGATGTGGTCTGCGGCGGCTTTGCCGTTCCCATTCGCGAGGGATATGCCGAGGAAGTCTATATCGTGTCCTCGGGTGAGCTCATGTCGCTGTATGCGGCAAACAATATTGCAAAGGGGGTGTGCCGCTTTGCCGCACGCGGGGCGGTGAAGCTCGGCGGCATCATTGGCAACGGCCGTGATGTGCTGAACGAGCGGGAACTTCTCGAGGCGTTTGCCGCGCGTCTCGGAACGCAGCTCATCGCCTACATCCCGCGTTCGCGTGCCGTGCATGAGGCGGAGATTCATCGGCAGACGCTGATTGCATATGCGCCGACATCGGAGCAGGCACAGTACTATGTCCGACTTGCACAGACAATCGATATGAACGAAATGCTGACAATACCGACCCCGATGGAGTTCGAGGAACTCGAGGAGTTGGTGGAGAGCTATGGGAATTGAGGTCAAAATGGCGTGGCTGAATTTATCAGTGCTTCCCAAGCATCGGAGAGGAAGAGAGATGTTGTTAAAGAAAAAGCTCCCTGTGCTTCTTCTCTGTATGTTGTGTGTCATGCTCACGGCATGCAGCATACCGAAGTCGGCTGAGGAGAAGCCTGCGGCATATACGGTTACGGATATCGAGGGAACGGTGGTTGCCTTCCCTGCACCGCCGCAGCGCATCGTCACGCTCTCAATGAGCACGGATGAGACGATGCTGGGACTGGTCGAACCGCAGCGTATGGCGGCGGTCAACACTCTGCTCGATGACCCCGTGAGTTCCAATGTGACGGGGCTCGTCAAGGGGATTCCGCAGCGCATCGGCAGTCCGACGGTGGAGGAGATCATGGCTCTGCAGCCTGACCTCGTCGTTGTGCCGGACTGGGGCGATCTCACCATCGTGCCCTCGCTGCGTGAGGCAGGGATAAAGGTGGTTGTCTGTAAGGGAGCACGTAATCTTGCTGAGATTCGCGAGACCGTCACACTGCTCGCTGCCGCAGCGGGAGAGCCGGAGCGTGGACAGAAACTCCTTGCGATGATGGATGAAAAACTCGCGGAAATTGAGGAAAAGGTGGAGAAGATCCCACCGACAGAGCGCAAGCGTGTCGTCCTTATCTCGCTCATGGGCGGCTATGGCGGACTTGGCAGCAGCTTTGACGAGGCGTGCCGCTATGCGGGGGTCATCAACGGCCGCGCGGAGCTTGGGATTCGTGACTTTCAGGTCATGACGAAGGAGCAGCTTGTTCAGATCGATCCCGACATCCTCTTTTTGCCGACGTACAATGATCGCGGAAAATACGATATCGATGCGTTCCGCAGGGACTATCTGGGGGATCCGTCTCTGCAGACGATGAAGGCGATCCGCAGCAAGGCGTTCGCCGAGCCGTTTGAGGGCTATATCTACAACTGTTCGCAGGACTTTGTCTTCGGCGTACAGGAGATTGCATACCGCGTTTACGGTGATGCGTTCAAGCAGGGGGAGGATGAGCACCTCTCGGCGGTGAAGTGACCATGAGGAAGGGGGATTTTATTTGGATGAGATGATTCGTGCAGAACATATCTATGCGGGGTATCATGGAAAGGTCATTCTCGACGATGTGTCGTTTGCCGTGGGGGCAGGGGAGATCGTCGGTGTGATCGGTCCGAACGGTGCGGGCAAGAGCACACTGCTCAAGACGCTGCGCGGCATTCTTCCCATCTTGTCCGGGACGATCGCCCTGATGGGGGATGATGTCAATGTGCTTGATGCAAAGGCATTTGCGCGCCGCGTGGCGTATCTGCAGCAGCACGTTGCGATGACCTTTGCGTATACCGCGCGTGATGTCGTACTTGCGGGACGCTATCCACATCTTTCGTGGTGGAGCCAGGAAAAGGCGGACGATCTGGCAATCGCCGAGGCGTGTATGGCGTATACGGGCGTGTCGGAGCTTGCCGATAAGCCCTTGCACGCCATGTCGGGCGGACAGCGGCAGCGTGTCCTGCTCGCGAAGGTGCTCGCACAGCAGACCCCTGTGCTCTTTCTTGACGAACCGGCGACGGGGCTCGACCTCATCTATCAGGAGGAGATCTTCCGCTTCTGCCGTGAACTCTGTGCGGCGGGCAAGACTGTCCTGCTTGTTGCGCACGAGCTGAGCCTTGCTGCGCGGTTCTGCTCGCGGCTGCTCCTCATCGGACATGGCAAGCTGCTCGCTGACGGCGCGCCAAGGGATGTCTTGACGGATGAACTCCTGTCGCAGGCGTACGGTGCTCCCGTGCGGGTCGTTGAGAACCCGCTGACGCATCATGCAGAGGTCTTTACAGAGGAAGAGCCGGCCGCTGCAGAAAAGGAGCAGCTCCTCTCTGTCATTCTCGGCCGTGCAGATGAAAGGGCGATGACAGCATGAGTTTTGGACAGCATCGAACACAGCTCTTTCTGTGTGCTCTTGTTGGTGCGCTCCTCTTTGCGTTCTTCTTGTCGATGAGTTCGGGGCAGTATGACATCCCGATGGAGGCGGTCGTTGCTTCCTTTGCCCGCGCGGCAGGGCTCCCTTTCTTCACGGATGTTGTTGTGACACCGGAGCAGGAGGCGGTGCTCTGGCACATTCGTCTCCCACGCACCATTGTTGGCATGATGGTTGGGGCGGGGCTCGGTGTCTCGGGAGCCGTTTTGCAAGGGATCTTCAGCAATCCGCTCGCCGACCCCGGCATCATCGGTGTATCGAGCGGCGCATCGGTCGGTGCGGTGATCGCCATCGGCATCGGGGTTACGACGGGGAGCGTGCTCACGCTGCCCGCCTTTGCCTTTACGGGGGCAATCCTCGCGGTGTGGTTGACTGTGTCGCTGTCGATGCGGCACGGGCGGATTCCGGTCATGACGCTCCTCCTCTCGGGCGTTGTCGTGGGGATGTTCCTCGCGGCATGCACGGCGGCGATTCTCACGGTGATGAACGAGCAGAAGATGCAGCAATATCTTTTCTGGACGATCGGCGGATTGGACTATCGCCGCTGGGATCACGTCCTGCTCGGCATCGGTCCGATCGGCATCGGCATGTCGGTCATGGTACTGCTGGCACGTCATCTCAATTTGCTCGCGTTCGGTGAGGTGGAGGCGCGTGCAGCGGGGATGCCTGTGACAGCGTTCCGTCTGCTCTTCCTCGTGCTCGCCTCGCTCACGACAGCGGCAGGTGTCTGCGTTAGCGGCAATATCGGCTTTGTGGGGCTTGTCGTGCCGCATATGGTGCGCCTCCTCATCGGGCCCGATCATCGCCGTCTGCTGCCCGTGAGCCTCCTTACGGGGGCGGTGTTTCTTGTGCTCTGCGATTCGCTGGCGCGCATCCTGCTGCATGGGATGGAGATCCGCGTCGGTATTATGACTGCGTTTATCGGCACGCCCTATTTCCTGTATCTGCTGCGCAGACATATGAAGACGGCGGTGTGACATGGACGAGAATGTGATGGAGCGTGACGGCGACCTTAGGAGACAATGGGCGGCGGGGGGTCTGGACAAAGACCTTCCGCTTTCAGTTGAATTGATTTTATGGAGCTATGACAATGAAGATGTGGAACAAGAAATTTCTTGCAGCAGCAGTCGCGCTCTCGGCAATGACGGGACAGGTTTATGCGGCAGAGACGGCGAATACGGTCGATGACAGCATGCCGACGTATTCGCTCGGCGAGGTTGTCGTGACGGCGACGCGCACGGAGAAAAAGGACGCTGAGGTACCTGCTGCGACTGCTGTTATCACGGCAGATGAAATCAAGAGCAGCGGCGCGGCAACGGCGGCAGATGCACTTGCGAAGGTCGACGGTTTTGCCTATACGTCATTTGGCCCGAATGGCGCGGCGATGGGGTCGATGACGAATGAACTGAACATGCGCGGCATGAAGGGCGGCGTGCTCGTGCTCATGAACGGAAATCCAATTTCGTGGCGCGGGAAATACAACCTCGACCAATTTCCTGCAAGCAATATTGAGCGCATTGAGGTCGTCAAGGGCCGCGGATCGATTCTCTACGGCAGTGAAGCGGTCAGCGGTGTCGTCAATATCATTACGAAAAAGACTGGTATCAATGAGGTTCATGCGGGGGTGGGCAACTATGGGCAGCGCTCGTATGGCATGCGTGTCGGCGATGAACGGTTCGGCTTTTACTACGATTATGACAAATGGGGACGCAGAGACGGTGTTAGTGACACTGCCTACACACAGCCTCGCTTCCATGGAATGACGCAGACGGATATCTATGACATCATCAAGCGCAATACAGGGATCACCTATCGGATTAACCCCCGTATGGATGTTCAGGTTGGGTATTATGAGACGGAGGGGACATACAGCCGTTACGTTACATCAGTGGACAATGCACACGCTGCTACGGCTGCGCAGCACATTCGTGTCGGTGAGCAGTACAATCGGCGCAAGTACGAGACAAAGCAGTATATCACGCAGCTGAACTACCATGATGCGGACTGGAGGGGCAGTCTTTACTTCAATACGGGGACGCTGGAATATGCCGGGCTTGTCCACTTCAATGGGGACACCGGTGCACGGACGACGAACAAGCTGTATCATACGCGGGAAAAGAATGTGACCTATGGAGCGGATGTGCAGCGCACATGGGAAGTAAAACCGAAGGCCCGTGCCACTTTTGGCATGAGCGTTCAGCATGAGGTATATGCGGCATTGCCGACACCTGCCAGCGATCAGAATAAGCGTTATGCGCGCAATAATTGGGGACTGTTTACTCAGTGGGAGCAGAAATTTGATGCACACAATACAGGTATCTTTGGGCTGCGTGAGACGTGGACAACGGGAGCTGCGCGCCGTCAGAACTACAGCAACCTCAGTGCCTCGGCGCAGTGGCTGCACAAACTGAATGCGGACAGCAGCGTCTATCTGAACATCAGCCAGTCCTTTGTCATGCCAACCTTTGCCCAGATGTATAGTGATAACGGTCGGAAGCAGGCGGCGCCCAATCTGAAACCGCAAAAGGGCGTGAATTATGAAATCGGATGGAAGAGCTATCACGAGGGGCATTCATGGAAGGCCGCGCTCTTCCATATGCGTGTCCGCGACAATATCACGGCTAAGATGACATCGGGACGCGACATGTATCAATATACGAATGAGGACTTCCGCAATACGGGGCTGGAACTCTCCGGCGAGATCGCAGGTGCGCGTGGATTCGCATATAACTGGGGGGTGACGTGGCAGAACCCGCAAGCGAAGAACTCGAAAAAGAATCTGGGGTGGGAGCGTACATTTGGAAAGCTGCAGCTTACGGGCGGTATGACATACAAAAAGGACAAGTGGACTTCCTCACTCACGGCCTCCTATCTGGCAGGACGTGTTCAGCTGCCTTCATCAAAGCCGGCATATCGTACGAAGCCTTATCTGCTCACAACATGGAATACGAGCTATGCACCGGATGCAAACAGCGAGATCAGTCTGCGTATTGAGAATCTCCTTAATCGGGATGATGTGATTACGCATACGGGATCGGATTACTACGTTGCACCGATCAACTATCTCCTGAGCTACTCCTATCGGTTCTGATCGCCGTGCGCATCCACCGATTTGGTAGAAAAGGGTAGATATGCTTACACTGACGAATCTCTCCAATGCGGACTGCGATGTGGAGAATTTGCTCCAAAACAGTTCGGATATACTCGCAGAGATTCTGCACACGCACATGCTGGACGGCATCGAGTTCATGCTCTGTGCGCCGTGGGATCGTGCGATGTTTCCACCGACCTATATCAAGGGAGTGCATCTCCTGTTCTGGCCGACGTGGGTGGATTTTTGGCGCGGCGACCGTACGGCACTTATGGAGGAGTTCGGCAGCGAGGAGAATATTCGCGACTACTACGGATCTTTGCACGTCAGTGACTGGATCGCGGCGTGGAAGGAGAACCTGCGGCAGGCGGCAGAATGTCAGCCGCAGTACCTCGTCCTGCACGTCGCGCACAATCGCACATCCGAGATGTATACGCGTGCATTTGCCGTGACGGATGAGGATGTCATTCGCGCGACCATCGAACTCGTGAATGAAATCGCGTGCGAAATCCCTGAGGGCTGCAAACTTCTTTTTGAAAACCTCTGGTGGCCGGGGCTGACTTTTTGTCAGCCGCATCTGGCTGCTATACTCTTGGAGGAGGTCAATTATCGCGCTGTGGGGTTTATGCTTGACACGGGGCATCTGATGAACACGAATCTCAATCTGCGGAGTGAAGCAGACGGCGCGTCGTATGTGACGAAGATCTATCAGAATCTCGGTGAGGTGGGGAAGTACGTCTATGGCTTGCATCTGCACCAATCGCTTTCCGGTTCGTATGTACGTGAGATGATGCACCGCCATGCAGACGCGTGCGATCCTCTGGACTGGCAGACGGCGATGGAGTACGTCATGCGCGTGGATCGGCATGAGCCGTTTCGGACAGAGGCGGCGTGTCGGATCCTTGATGCCGTACAGCCGGACTACCTCGTGCATGAATTTTTGCAGCGTTCGCGTACGGATTGGGAGCAGAAGATTCGGACGCAGCGGCGTGCGCTCGGTATTTTGTAAAAGTATCTCTGAAAAAGGACAGCTGCGTGCAAAAGTCATGCGGCTGTCCTTTCTTGATGGATCTCTCAATGATAATTCAAGGAAAACTCAACTACCGCTTGCATATATGGGTGAATATGGTACAATAAATCTAAGTTTGGGAACTGCTTTTTGGAGGGAATGCAATGGTTGACAAGAATATGGGAGCACAGGATTTTGCAGGGACGATTCAGGAGATTGTCGCGGAGCATAAGAAGAACGAGCTCTTCACGAAGCTGCACGGCGGTGAGCCGTATGCCGCTGAGCTGAACATGCTGATCGACTGCGTGAACGAGGAGCTGGAATACCAGAGGTTCCGTCTGCGCACGGTCAATGAGGCGGTCAAGTCTGGAATGTGGTATATGAAGATCAATCCGGATTTCAGTATTGACTACGCGATCTGGTCGGATGAGTTCCGCCGTATGATCGGTTTCCGTGGAGAGTCGGACTTCCCGAACACGATCGAGTCGTGGAGCTCACGTCTGCACCCCGATGATGTGGAGGGGACATTTTCTTCCTTTAACGCCTGCATCAAGGACCTCAGTGGACGTACCCCGTACGATGTGGACTACCGGCTGAAGATTCATGACGGCAGCTACCGCTGGTATCATGCCTCCGGCAATGTCGTGCGCGACAAGAGCGGGCATCCCGAGGAGATCATCGGTGTCTTTGTCGATATCGACGAGGAAAAGCGGAAATCGGCGGTGCTGGATCAGACATCACAGAAGAAGGAAAAGTTCTACGGCGAGCTTGAGACGATGCTCAGCAGCCTGTACGCGTCGATTGATACGATCACGGAGAGTGTGAGCCAAACGATGGAGCGCACGATGGAGATCTCGAACGTACAGGAGGAGATCACGAAGGCTGCGGAGGATACGCGCAGCCAGACGGAGAACACGCTCAAGATGTCCGAGCTTGTCATGACGATCTCGAAGCAGACGAACCTTCTCTCCCTGAATGCCTCCATCGAGGCTGCCCGCGCGGGCGAGGCAGGGCGCGGCTTCTCCGTTGTGGCGGAGGAGGTCAGAAAACTTGCCGACAGCAGCCGCGATGCCGCAAGTAAGATCTTCGAGGCCCTCGGATCTATGGAGAAGGCGGCAAGTCATATCACCGAGCGCATTAAGTCCATCAATGGTCTGATTGAGAATCAGGCAGCGAATATGAAGGAGATCAGTGCCTCCGTCGAGGAAGCGAAAGCAATGTCCGACAATATTGAGGAGCTGTCCAAGAAGCTGTGATTTGCAGGCATCAGCACTGACTTGAAAACAATAGCAGTCCCCCATAAGCAGCATCGTCCTGTGTGCTTATGGGGGAAATTTCATTCATTAATTGAAATAAAATGGGGATGAGAAGATGGCAAGTGAGATTCTGCTTCGTACCTATCAGCCGGGAGATCCAAGTAAGGTTTGTTATTTTCAATACGAGCTCTACAGGCGTCAGTATGGCTTCAACGGGTTTTATGAGCAGGAGATGCTGTGCGGGATGGCGGAGCTCTACGATGATTTGGCGGGCAGTCAGATGTGGATTGCCGAGCTTGATGGGAAGATGGTCGGCGATATCGCAGTCATCAAAAAGGGTGCGGACAGGGCACAGCTGCGCTGGCTCGGCGTGGATATGGATGTGCAGGGACATGGGCTTGGAAATCGTCTGCTGACGGAGGCGATTTCTTTTTGTCGCAAGAATGGTTATCGCCACCTTTTTTTGGGGACGCTTGATCTACTGAAACCCGCACGTCATCTTTATGCTAAGTTTGGATTTCATCGGACAAAGAGCGAAGCGTACAATGAATGGGATAAAAACAGAGAGATGTGCCGTGAGATTTGGGAATGCGAATTGACATAGCGATCGACAAAGAGCCTGAATTTATTGACAGCACTCTGTGATTGAAATATAATATGGAGAACGGCTATTTATGCAAAATTGTCATTGGAATTATAAGGAATCGCTGATAAAATGAAGTCCGTCAGATTGGCGTAGATTTTTCGTCCGAACAAGGAGGCAAACCGGACGCATAGCAAAAGCTATGTGGAGGATTTGCCGACACAGTGCGGGCAAAAAAGATGCGTCAAGATGACGCGGCTGAATTTATCAGTGCTTCCTAAATCTATATGGGGAGAATGGATGGGCTTATGACTTTTGATATGAATCTCGTCGTCAACTCATTCCCGTTGCTGCTCATCGGCGCGGGGGTTACGATCCAGATCACGGTGCTCTCGACGGCGATCGGCTTTGTGATCGGTCTGATCGTGGGCGTGGCGCGCATCTCGAATCTGCGCGTGCTGCGTATGCTCGCGGAGGTCTATGTGGAGTTCTTCCGTGGGACACCGCTGCTTGTGCAGATTTTCCTGTTCTACTTTGCGCTGCCTGTCATCACGGGACAGCGCATCGATCCGTTCATCGCAGCGATCTCTGCGTGCGGCATCAACTCTGGCGCGTATGTAGCGGAGATCTTCCGCGCGGGCATCCAGTCGGTTGACGACGGGCAGATGGAGGCGGGGCGTTCGCTCGGCATGACGTGGCTGCAGACGATGCGCTACATCATTGTGCCGCAGGCATTCAAACGCGTTATCCCGCCGCTTGGCAACGAATTCATTGCCATGCTCAAGGATTCGTCCCTAGTCTCGGTCATCGGCTTCGAGGAACTGACGCGGCGCGGACAGCTCATCATCGCCAAGACGTATGGCTCATTTGAAATATGGATGAGTGTCGCCGTCATCTATCTCGTGATGACGCTGACCATCTCGCGCTTCGTCGCGTATCTGGAACGGAGGTATCGCGTCCATGATTGAGATTAAGGGGCTGCGCAAGGCATTTGGCGCGGACGAAGTGCTGAAGGGGATTGACCTCTCCATTGATGAGAAAGAGGTCGTCGTTATCATCGGTCCCTCGGGCTCGGGCAAGAGCACGCTGCTGCGCTGCATGAACCATCTTGAGGAGCCGACAGGGGGCGAGGTCGTCGTTGATGGCATCACGCTCTCGAGCGAGGCAAATATTAATAAGGTGCGCGAAGAGGTCGGTATGGTGTTCCAGCGGTTCAACCTCTTTCCTCATATGACGGTGCTCGAGAATATCATGCTTGCGCCGATGAAGGTGAAGCATATCGCCCGCGCCGAGGCGGAGAAGACGGCGCGTGAACTGCTCGCGCGCGTAGGACTTGCGGAAAAGGCGGATGCCTATCCCGACAACCTCTCGGGCGGTCAGCAGCAGCGTGTGGCGATTGCGCGTGCGCTCGCCATGCGCCCGAAGGTCATGCTCTTTGACGAGCCAACCTCGGCACTCGATCCGGAGATGGTCGGTGAGGTGCTGGATGTCATGCGAGCACTCGCAAATGATGGCATGACGATGGTCATTGTCACACACGAGATGGGCTTTGCCCGTGAGGTGGGCGACCGTCTGTTCTTTGTCGATGAGGGCCGCATCATCGAGTCAGGCGTGCCGCGCGAGGTGTTTGAACATCCGAAGGAGGAGCGTACGCGCAGCTTCCTGTCGAAGGTGCTCTGATTGATGCACCTGCGCGGGACTTTGATGCTGCTGGCCGCATCGTTTTTTTGGGGTACGACCTTTGTCGCCCAGATCCTCGGGATGGAGGGGCTTGGTCCATATACCTACGCAGCCGCACGCTTTGCACTTGGCGTTCTCTTCATCGGGGCACTGTGGTTTCTCTATCGCGACAAACGTGCAGAGCAGAGACGTGCGGGGACGTTTCGTTCGGGCTTTCGCGCGGGGATTCCCGTAGGGCTCGCGATGTTTGTCGGCGTGACGCTCCAACAGGTCGCGCTCCTCTACACGACGGCGGGTAAGACGGCGTTCATTAGCACGGTCTATATCGTCCTCGTTCCGCTCACCGCCGTCCTGCTCGGACAGCGTGTTCGAGCAGTGCAGTGGGGCGGTGCCGTCCTTGCGTTTGCAGGAGTTTACTTCCTCTCTGCACATGGGGAGACGACAATCAACACGGGCGATTTGCTTGTCCTCGTTTGCTCCTTCTTTTGGATGGCGCAGATTCTGCTTATTGACCGCTATGCGCGCGCCGTCGATGCGATTGAGCTCTGTTTTATGCAGATGATTGTCTGTACCATTGGCAGTGCTGTCCTTGCCGCGATCTATGAGAGTTTCGCGTGGAGCGATATCTGGAGCGCGGCAGTTCCGATCCTCTACGCCGGGTTGTTCTCCTGCGGTGTTGCCTACACCTGCCAGATTCTCGGACAGGCGTATGTAGAGCCGACACAGGCGGCGATTCTCATGTCGACGGAGGCAATCTTTGCCGCCGTGGCGGGGTGGATTGTCCTCGGGGAGACGATGAGCGGCGTTCAGCTGTTGGGCTGTGCGCTCCTCCTTGGTGGTGCGCTTATGGCACAGGTGCGTGGGACGGGGAAATCGCAGAAAAACTGATGGAATTGGTACTTCGATAGGAGTATGGATATGCCGGCAGCTGAAATTATCAAACCGAAAATCACAATCAAGGTGGTCGGCGTGGGCGGCGGCGGCAACAATATCGTGCGCTGTGTGCGCGAAAAATACGATCTTGATATGACACTCGTCGGAATCAACTCCGACCTACGCCAGCTGAATACCCTGCACAAACAGGGGATCGAGGTCTTGCCCGTCGGTGAGAAACTGACGAACGGACGTGGTACAGGCGGACGGGTCGAGATTGCTGAGCAGGCGGCACGGGAGGAAGAGAAGGCGATCCGTGCGATGCTTGAAGGCTCCGACCTCGTCATCATTGCTGCGACAATGGGCGGAGGTTTTGGGACGGGTGCAGCACCTGTTGTTGCGGAAATTGCACAGGATATGGGGATTCTCTCGATTGGCGTGGTGACGACTCCGTTTCACTTCGAGATGGTGCGCAAAATGCAGACGGCGCAGGAGGGCATTGCGCGTATGCAGGGGCGTACGGATGCGTTCATTACGATCCGCAACGATAACCTGCTCAAGATCGCGCCGGATCGAAATATGTCCTTTGTCGATGCATTTGCCCTCGCGGATGAAGTTCTGCGGCAGACCGTCGGTTGTGTGGCGGAGCTGATCCTCACGACGGGGATCATCAATGTTGATTTCTCCGATGTGACGACGATCTTCCGACAGGGGGCATCGAGCGATGCCCTGCTCGCGATTGGTACGGATGTGAGCCCTCAGAAGGCGGTGCGAAAGGCGGTCGAGAGCCCGCTCATCGACCGCGGCATAGAGGGGGCACGTGGCATTGTCCTGAATATCACAGGAGATCCTGCAATGAGTTTGCGCGATGTAGACGAGGCGGTGCACTACATTCATAAGAGTGCCCACCCCGAGGTCAACGTGATTGTGGGTCTCGTCGTGCAGCCCGAAATGGCGGGCAGCGTACAGGCAACACTCATTGCAACGGATTTTGACGAGGCGTATATTCCTGCTTCTGAGGGCTGATCGGCACGCAGTATGTGAAAGGGGGGCGCAGATGGAAGAGCTCCTGCATGAGATGCACGCGTGGATGAACGACTATATGCGTTCCTTCCGTACGGACGATCCCGATGTGATGCTTGGGATCCGTCTCAAGGAGATTCATACGGGCTATGTCACGGCGAATGCGCGTGCGCTTGCGAAACATCTCGGGTGCAGCGAGCACGACACGGCACTTGCGGAGATCATCGGGCTGTTTCATGATGTGGGGCGTTTCCGGCAGTATGCTGTCTATCAGACGTTCAATGATGCAGCGTCGGAGGATCACGCGGAGCTTGGGCTGAAGGTACTCGCGGAGGACGTAGACTTTTTGGAGCGGCTTCGTCCGCAGGATGCTGACATTGTGCGTTTTTCCATCAAGTATCACAATAAGAAGGAAATTGCGCCGACGGACGATGAGCGAAAGCTGTTTTTCGCAAAGATCATTCGTGACGCGGACAAGCTCGACATCTATCGTGTTCTCCTGCCGTTTCTTGCGCCCGATGGGGCGGAAAAAGCACCGAACTTTGTACCGTCGGATGCGGCGCAGGAAGTCAGCCCCGAATTTGTGGCGGACTTCACGGCGGGACGACAGGCGGACTACTATCGTCTGCGCACACACGGCGACCGCAAGATTGTGCGGCTCATGTGGATCTATGACATCAATTTCATGTGGACACTGCGGCGCATTGTGGAACGCGGCTATGTGGACGCCTTTATTGAGAGCCTTCCGGCGCAGGATGGAATTGCCGAGGGCGTCGCGCGTCTGCGCGCCTATATCGAACGGCTCTGCGCACAGAACGATTGATTGGAATTATACGGATCGAGGGGTAGGGACATGGCGGACGTAAAGACATCGAATTTTATCCGAAATATCATCGACGAGGATCTGCGTGCGGGACGGCATGTGGATGGGATTCACACGCGCTTCCCGCCCGAGCCGAACGGCTATCTGCACGTCGGGCACGCGAAGTCCATCTGTCTCAACTTCGGTGTTGCCGAGGACTACAGTGGCCTCTGCAATTTGCGCTTTGACGACACGAACCCGACGAAGGAGGATGTCGAGTATGTGGACTCCATTCAGGAGGATATCCGTTGGCTCGGCTTCTCGTGGGATGATCGGTGTTTCTACGCATCGGATTACTTCGAGCAGATGTATGAATATGCAGTAACCTTGATAAGGAAGGGGCTTGCCTACGTGGATGACCTCTCGGCGGATGAGATCCGTGCTCATCGCGGTACGCTGACCGAGGCAGGTGTGGAAAGCCCGTACCGCAACCGCTCTGTGGAGGAAAATCTCGATCTCTTCACGCGTATGCGTGCGGGTGAGTTCCCCGACGGTGCGCGCGTCCTGCGCGCGAAGATCGACATGGCATCGCCCAATCTCGTCATGCGCGACACAGTGATCTACCGCATTGCCCATGTGCCGCATCATCGGACGGGGGATGCGTGGTGCATCTACCCGATGTATGATTTCGCGCATCCAATCTCGGATGCGATCGAGGGGATTACGCACTCGTTGTGTACGCTTGAGTTCGAGGAACACCGTCCGTTCTACGACTGGCTGCTTGAGGCACTTGGCTTCCCTGCGGGGGAGCGTCCGCGTCAGATCGAGTTTGCACGTCTCAATCTCTCGGGGGCGATCACGAGCAAGCGCAAGCTGCGTCAGCTCGTCGAGGAGGGGCATGTGCGCGGTTGGGACGATCCGCGTATGCCGACCATCTCGGGGATGCGCCGCCGCGGCTATCCGCCTGCGGCAGTGCGTGCGTTCTGTGAGGAGATCGGTGTCGCGAAGAGCAACAGCACGGTCGATAACGCCATGCTTGAGCACAGCGTCCGTGACGAGCTGAACCGCAACGCGCCACGCGTCATGGCGGTGCTGCGCCCGTTGAAGTTGGTCATCACCAACTATCCCGAGGGCGGGACGGAGTACCTGCTCGCGGAGAACAGCCCGACCCACGGCGGACAGCGTTATGTGCCGTTTGCCCGTGAGCTCTATATCGACCGTGAGGACTTCATGGAGGATGCACCGAAAAAATTCTTCCGTTTGAAGCCGGGCGGTGAAGTGCGGCTCAAGCATGCCTACATTATCAAGTGTGAGGAAGTCATAAAGGATGCTGCGGGAGAGATCACAGAGCTGCGCTGTACGTATGACCCTGAGACGCGGAGCGGCGGTGCTGCAGCGAACCGCAAGGTGAAGGGGACGATCCAGTGGGTCGCAGCAGAGCACGCACTCACAGCGGAGGTTCGGCTCTATGAGAGTCTCCTGCGTGACATCCCCGAGGGCGAGGAGGAGCCGGCGCATTTCATCGACGCACTGAATCCCCACTCACTTGAGGTACTGCCGGATGCAAAGGTGGAACCGAGTGTCCGGCTCACGGCGGCAGGGGCGCATTATCAATTCCTGCGCGTCGGGTATTTTGTTGTTGACCCGGACACTACGCCGGATCATATTGTGTTCAATCGCGTGGTTGGGCTGAAGGACTCATGGAGCAAGCTGAAATAGTTCTTTCCCGTTCATGCTGTGTGCCGTTCGATGTGGGCGGTATAAGGAGGTTTGCCGTGGCAAAGATACCGAAGAACCGATCCGACAAAGATATGATGCAGGGCTTTGAGGAGGAGGAGACCCTCGCCGAGGTTCTGTTGAAAAAGGAGCGGCAGGCAGAGGAACGCGCACGCGTTCAAGCATCGCAGGAATCTCCCGCCGACCTTGCCCGTGCGGGGCTTTCCTCCGCACAGGTGGATGAACTCGGTCGTGCACTGATGGAGCTGAAGCTGGCGCTGGCACAGGAAGGTGTGCAGCACTATCGGCTCAAGATTCAGCGCAAGGATCGGCAGGTAATCATCACGGCGACGTGATAGATGTCTCATCAATGAGAAGAAGGATGTGAAATGATGGAAAATGCAACGATTGTGGCGATTGTCATCTTCGTCATCGCTTATGCGCTCATCATCTCCGAAAAGGTACACCGCACCATCGTCGGACTGTTCGGCGCTATGCTCATGATACTCTGCGGCATTATCGAGCAGGAGACTGCTGTCCACCACATTGACTTCAACACACTTGGTCTCCTCATGGGTATGATGATCATTGTAAACATCACGAGTGAGACGGGGTTGTTCAACTTCCTTGCAATATGGGCGGCCCAGAAAGTCAAAGCTCAGCCGATTGCGCTCCTCGTCGTGCTCTCGACTATCACGATGGTCTGCTCGGCACTCCTCGACAATGTTACTACGGTTCTCCTCACGGTACCGATCACCTTCAGCATCACCTCACAGCTCAAGGTCGATGTCATGCCCTATCTGATCTCACAGATTCTCGCCTCGAACATCGGCGGTACGGCAACCCTCATTGGCGATCCCCCGAACATTATGATCGGCAGCGCCGTTGGGCTCGACTTTATGGCGTTCGTGGAGAATCTGACGCTTATTTCGGTCATTATCTTTATCTTTGTGCAGTTCATTCTGATTGCTATCTATCATAAGGGCATGCATACACAGCCTGAGCTGCAGGATAAAATCATGCGTCTCCCCGCAGGGGCGCAGATCACGGATCACACCCTCCTGCGCAAGTGCCTCGCCGTCATCTTTCTGACGATCACGCTCTTTGTCCTGCACGGCAGCCTCGGGCTTGAGTCGGCGACCGTCGCACTCTCCGGTGCGGGGCTGCTGCTCCTCCTGACGGCGACACGCGATGAGGGGACGATTGTCAAGGTGCTCTCGAAGATCGAGTGGCCGGCGATCTTCTTCTTTGGCGGACTCTTTATCCTCGTCGGCGCACTTGTCGAGACGGGCGTGATCCGTATGCTCGCTGCCGAGGCGATCAAGGCGACGGGGGGTAATGTTGAGGCGACTGCGATCCTCATCCTCTGGATGAGTGCATTTGCATCGGCATTTATTGACAACATTCCGTTTGTGGCAACCCTGATTCCGCTCATTCAGGATATGGGGCAGATGGGGCTCACGAACCTCGATCCGATGTGGTGGTCACTTGCGCTCGGTGCTTGTCTTGGCGGCAACGGTACGCTCATCGGCGCGAGCGCGAACGTTGTCGTTGCATCCATGTCGGCGCAGCGCGGACGCCCGATCTCCTTCCTCGGCTTTATGAAGGTCGCGTTCCCTGTCATGATCTTCACCATCATCATCTCGAACATCTACGTCTATATTCGTTATCTCTGAGAGAATTTGGTGTTTGTATCCCCGACTGCTTTGGCGGTCGGGGATTTATCTTTGCGGTCGTATGTGCTATTCTATAAGAAAGAGGAGGGATGGCGATGATCCTGCACACGGGGATGCGCACGGATATCCCTGCGTTCTATGCACCGTGGTTCGTGAACCGTCTGCGTGCGGGCGAGGTCTGTGTGCGCAATCCCTATGATGAGCAGCAGGTCACGCGCTACCGCCTTGACCCGTCTGTTGTCGATCTCCTTGCATTCTGCACGAAGAACCCCGCGCCCATGCTCCCGCACATGGATCTTCTCGCACCGTTCGGACAGTTCTGGTACGTTACCATCACGCCGTACGGCAGGGATATCGAGCCGAATGTGCTGCCGTGGCAGGATGTTGCACACACTTTTCGACATCTTTCGGAGATGATCGGTGTGCATGCGATTGGCTGGCGTTACGATCCTATCATCCTCGATGAACGGCATACAATTGACTGGCATCAACGGCAGTTTTCCATGATGGCAGAGATGCTTGCAGGTACGACAGAGATGGTCGTCATCAGTTTTCTCATACGCTATGCCAAAACACAGCGCAATTTTCCAGAGTCCCGTGAGGCTACGCACGCAGAGCGGCTGGAACTCGGTGCGTATATTGTTGAGACAGCGAAAATGTATGGTATGACCGTCTATCCATGTGGCGGCGGGGATGAACTCGCTGTATTCGGCGCGGATACGGGCGGCTGCATGACACCGCGCATCTACGAGCGGGCACTTGGCCGATGCATCCGCTTTCCAAAGTATCAGCGTCAGCGCAAGGAGTGCGACTGCTATCTCGGCGCGGACATCGGCGCGTACGACAGCTGTCCGCACCTTTGTCGCTACTGTTACGCAAATACACATTTTACGCGTGTGCAGAGGAACCGTCGCCGCCACGATCCTGCATCCCCATTTCTCATCGGGCATGCAGAGACGGGCGATCGTGTGCATGATGCGGTGCAGGTGAGCTGGCTGGACGTTCAAGAGAGCCTGTTTTGACCGATATCATGAAGCATAGAAAAAATGCTTGCACTTTATGAAAAACATCTGTATAATACAGAGCGTTGAAATCCGTTCCTCAAGACCTGATAGTCGTTCAATGAACGCGTGAAGCCTTGTTTATGTAATCAGGCTTTGCCGTACCATAATCTCAGTGAACGCTTTCCCAGTTCGGCGAATGGAGAGACTCTATATTATTCAAGGGAGATTGTGGAAGAATGGCATTTGAAGACAAGACACTCGTATGCAAGGAATGCGGCGGCAATTTCGTGTTCACGGCCGGTGAGCAGGAGTTCTACGCAGAGAAGGGCTTTGAGAACGAGCCGGCACGCTGCCGTGACTGCCGTGACAAGCGTCGTCGCGGTCGTGACGAGCAGAGCAGCGGCGAGCGTCAGATGTTCCATGTGGTCTGCGCCGAGTGCGGCAAGGATACGGAAGTCCCGTTCGAGCCGAAGACGGATCGTCCGGTCTACTGCCGCGACTGCTTCAACTCGAAGCGCGCAGCACGTTTCTAAGGATTTTTAGGGGGACTGTATGGTTCCCTTCATGGGAGGGATTGCTGCCTTGCGTGCGGCGTCCCTCTTTTGATTTTATCTCATTTGAGGAGGCTTTCCTATGAAACTGAAGAAATTGGCACTTGTTCTGACTGGTGCTCTCGTGAGTCTCGCGCTTGTCGGCTGCGGCGGCGGCGATCAGGCAAAACAGGAGTCCAAGGTGCTGCGTGTCGGCTCTGCGGTCGACTTCGCACCGTTCGAGTTCCAGGATGAGGGGCAGAAGGAATATCAGGGCTTCGATATGGATCTCATCCGTGCGGTCGCAAAGGAGATGGGCAGCGAGGCAGAGATTCAGAACATCGGATTTGATGGTCTGATTCCTGCGCTTCAGGCGAAGAACATTGATGTCATCATCAGCGGCATGACGATCAATGACGAGCGTAAGCAGAAGGTGAATTTCTCTGATCCATACTATGAGTCGGGGCTTACGATGATCGTCCGCAGCGATGAGGAGGCGATCAAGTCGTTCAAGGATCTCAAGGGGCATAAGGTCGCCGTCCAGATCGGTACGACGAGTGCGAACATGGTCAAGGAGATGGAGGGCGTTACGGTCACGGAGCTGAACACGCCCGCAGACTGCTTCATGGAGCTCAAGGCGCGCGGTGTGGATGCTGTTGTCAACGACCGCCCCGTCAACGACTACTACATCAAGCAGTCGCAGGCAGTCGGCGTGAAGTCGCTTGAGGACAAGCTCTCTGCAGAGGACTATGGCATTGCGATGGCGAAGGATAACACCGACCTCCAGAAGAAGGTCAACGAGGCGCTCAAGAAGCTGCACGAGAACGGCGAATACGACAAGATCTATCAGAAGTGGTTCGGCGCAAGCAAGTAAGGAATCGCTGAATGAAAAAAAGCCCTGCAGATGGAGAAAATCCGTCTGCGGGGCTTTTCTATGCCTACAGTGATAGGATGCGAGCCATATCATCAGGTAAGGGAGACGTGATTGTGAAACATTTCCGCGTGCGTGGATGTGTGAGAGTAAGACGTGCGGAGTGGAGGGCATGACGTGACATCAGTGCTGTGCTGCCGCCGTACAGGTCGTCACCGAGCAGGGGATGTCCTAGGTGGGCGAGGTGCACACGAATCTGGTGCGTGCGCCCCGTCTCAAGGTGCAGACACAGGAGGGAATGATGTGCATTCGTCCACTCTGTTCGATAATGCGTATGCGCGGGTTTGCCGTCGGGGGAGACATGGCGCAGGATGATGCTCGGCAGCGCACGCGCAATCGGCTCGTCGATCGTTCCCTCCGTTGGTGTGAGCATGCCCTCGATCAGTGCAAGATACTCGCGTGCGAGTGTGTCCTGCTTCGTAATTTGATACTGTATCTCGGGATGTTTCGCGATGAGCAGAAGTCCCGTTGTATTGCGGTCGAGGCGGTGGCACGGATGAAAGTCAAGTCGTGTGCCGCGCTCTTCATAAAGACCAAGTACGGCATTTGCGACCGTTCCGTGCGCTTCCTTTGTCGTCGGATGCACGAGTTGACCTGCGGGTTTGTCGATGATGAGCAGATCCGTGTCCTCGTACACGATTGCAAGCGGAAGACGTTCGGGAGTGACGGAGCTGACGATCGGCAGCTCATAGGATACCATGTCACCCGTGCGCAGCATGGTATGTGCGGCGATGGCGGGGATGCCGTTCACGGCGAATGTTCCGCTGTGCTTGATGCGTTTCCAGAGCCCCGAGGAAATCCCGCACACGCGCATCAGATATGCCTTTGCGGGACATTCCTCGCCCTCGGGCAGCGTTATGATATGCTCCGTCATTCGCTGCGCGTTTGCCCCTGACGGCGCAGCGCGAGAATGATGCGGAAGGAGATGGAGAGGATGATGGCGATGACGGTCGCAAGCGACATGCCGCGCAGTGTGACCGTTCCGATGGTAAGGCTTGCCGTCGATACGCCGACACCCATGACGATGGAGGTCAGGAGGAGATTCATCGGGTTGTTGTAGTCCACCTTTGCCTCGACAAGGATGCGGATGCCGGAGGCCGCAATCACGCCGAAGAGCAGCATGGAAACACCGCCCATAACGGGAACAGGGATGCTCTGGATGAGTGCGGCGAGCTTGCCGAGACAGGAGAGCAGGATGGCAAAGATGGCGGCACCGCCGATGACCCATGTGGAGTAGACTTTTGTGATGGCGAGCACGCCGATGTTCTCACCGTAGGTCGTATTCGGTGTTGAGCCAAAGAAGCCGGAGAAGATCGTCGAAATGCCGTTGCCGAGCAGGGAGCGATCGAGCCCGGGATCCTTTGCGAGGTTGCGCCCGACGATGTTGCCCGTCACGATGAGATGTCCGATGTGCTCTACGATGACGACGATGGAGGCGGGGAGGATGATGAGGATGGCACGCAGGTCGAACTCCGGCGTATAGATGGTCGGGATTGCAAACCACGGCGCACTCTCAACGTGCGAGAGGTCGACGATTCCCGCACAGAATGCGATGATGTAGCCCGCGACCACGCCGATGAGAATCGGGATGATGGAGAGGAAGCCACGGAATGCCATCGAGGCGAAAATGGTGATGGCAAGGGTCGCAATCGAGACAAAGATCACGGTTGCATCCGTATTTTCTCCCGTCAGTCCCGCCATGTTCGCTGCCGTCGGCATCAGTTCCAGACCGATGACGGCGACAATCGCCCCCATCGAGGCGGGTGGGAAGATCACGTCGATCCAACTCGTCCCGATCGTGTGCACGATGAAGCTGACGATACAGAAGACAATACCGACGACGATGAAGCCGCCGAGTGCCGCCTCATAGCTGTACTCAGAGAGCACGAGGAAGACAGGGGAGAGGAAGGCGAAACTCGAGCCAAGGTATGCAGGGATTTTCCCCTTGCAGAGGATGAGGTAGAACAGTGTGCCGATGCCGTTGAAGAGCAGCACGGTCGCAGGATTGACATGAAAGAGAATCGGCACGAGTACGGTTGATCCGAACATGGCAAAAAGGTGCTGCAGGGACAGCGGTATGGTTGTCAGGAGCGGCGGACGCTCCGTGGTATCAATCGTCTTTTGGGACATAAGATCACTCCGTTTCATATGGATCATAACATAGCGTCCCTATGATACCATAGACAGCGGCAGGGGACAATCATTATCCGTGCATTTTTGTGGATTTGAGCAGGGCTTGACGGCTTTGTTATAATGAAACCGTTAGGAGAACTTTTAGGAAACCCAAAGGGAAGGTGAGACTCATCGAATTTCATGCCTTAGCAAAGGAAGACAAGCCCCTGCTTGATCGCTATTTCCGTGCGAATTACTACGAGAATTCGCATTTTAACTTTACAAATCTCTATATGTGGCGCGAGCCGTTCCATGTGCACGTTGCGGAGGAAGATAACGTCCTCTATGTGGTGAGCGAATGGAAGGCGCGTGTGTCGGCACTGCAGCCGTTCTGTGATCCCGCACTTTACCCCGCAGCGACGAAGAAGCTGCTCGCGTACTTCGAGGACATTGAGCAGCCCTTTCATATCTATGATATGGAACGTGGTTATGCGGATTTTCTGCGCAGCTGTACCTGTGCCAATTTCGAGGTGGTTGCCGACCGCGATAACTTCGACTATGTATATCTTTCGGAAAAGCTCATCAGTCTCGCGGGACGCAAGCTGCATTCAAAGAAGAATCATCTGAATGCGTTCCGCAAGGAGCACCCTGACGCGGCGTTCGTGCCGATTACGGATGAGATCGTGACGCTGTGCAAGCTTGAGCTGAACAGCTGGTACAAGCAGCACAAGCAGGAGGACGGTACGGTCGATCCGTTCATCGGCTATGAGCGTACGGCGATCCTCGAGGTGTTGAATAACTTTGCGGACTTTGGTCTGAAGGGCGGCGCAATTCTCCTCGGGGGGCGCGTCATCGCCTTTACGTTTGGGGAGCAGCTGAACACGGACACGGCGGTCATTCACGTCGAGAAGGCAGATCCAGAGCTGCGCGGCGCATATCCCGCGATCAATCAGGGGTTCGTGGAGCACGCATGGAGCCATCTGACCTATATCAACCGCGAGGAGGATATGGGGATTGAGGGGCTGCGCAAGGCGAAGGAATCCTACAAGCCCGAGAAGCTGATCGAGAAATTTAATGCGACGCTGTGTCTCGGGGGATGTCCCGCAAGTGTTCGCGAATGACATTACGCTAACGCACCTCATATTTGCAAACTAACGGTGAATATGGTAAGATAGCACAACGCTAGGATAACGTAGGCTCGTCCTTCGCCTCACATAAGCGGCGAAGGACGTTCTTGTTTATATGGATGTAATACTACAATGCGGGGGGAACGATCATGAATCACACGAAGTACACCAAGGGTTACTATATGCCGCCCGAGATCCGTCTGGACTGGCTGCGCAAGGATGCGCCCGACAAGGCGCCGGTCTGGTGCTCAGTCGATCTGCGCGACGGCAATCAGGCACTTATCATCCCGATGAGTTTGGACGAGAAGCTCGCGTTCTTCGACCTCCTCGTGCGCGTGGGGTTCAAGGAGATCGAGGTCGGTTTTCCTGCCGCATCGGAGACAGAGTATGAGTTCCTGCGCCGTCTCGTCGAGGACAATCTTATCCCCGATGATGTGACCGTGCAGGTGCTGACACAGGCCCGTGAGCATATCATCCGAAAGACATTTGATGCGCTGCGCGGTGTGAAGAACGCGATTGTGCACGTCTATAATCCAACGTCTGCGGCACAGCGCGAGCAGGTCTTTGCGCGATCGAAGGAGGAGATCCTTCAGATCGCCGTGGACGGTGCGAAGCTCCTAAAACAGCTGACGGATGAGGCGGGCGCGAACTACCGCTTCGAGTACTCACCCGAGAGCTTTACGGGCACAGAGCCGGAGTATGCGCTTGAGGTCTGCAACGCTGTCCTCGATGTGTGGCAGCCGACCCCTGACCGCAAGGCGATTATCAATCTGCCCTCGACGGTTCAAATGTCGATGTCGCACGTCTATGGAATGCAGATTGCCTACGTCAATGAGCGGCTGAAATACCGTGACAGCGTCGTTCTCTCTCTCCATCCGCACAACGACCGCGGCTGCGGTGTGGCGGATGCGGAGATGGGCCTTCTGGCGGGGGCGGATCGCGTCGAGGGCACGCTCTTCGGCAATGGGGAGCGCACGGGGAACGTCGATATCATTACGGTCGCAATGAATATGTTCGCGCTTGGTGTCGATCCGAACCTCGACTTCTCCAATCTGCCGCACCTCGTCGAGGTCTACGAACAGGTGACGCGCATGCAGGTTAACCCGCGCCAGCCGTACTCGGGCTCGCTCGTCTTTGCTGCATTCTCCGGTTCTCATCAGGATGCGATCGCCAAGGGCATGAAGCACTGGGATGAGAACAAGCCAAAGCACTGGTCGCTGCCATACCTCTACATCGACCCGAAGGATGTCGGGCGCACGTACGACGGCGATGTCATCCGCATCAACAGTCAGTCGGGCAGGGGCGGCGTCGGCTACATCATGGAACAGCAGTATGGCATTAGTATGCCGAAGAAGATGCGCGAGGATCTCAGCTACCGCGTGAAGGCCGTGTCCGACAGCGGGCACAAAGAACTCCTGCCGGACGAGATCTACAAGGTGTTCATGGACACCTATGTCAATGTTATATTCCCGTTCGAGCTTTCGGATTTCCATCTGAAAAAGCAGCCGGACGGCACGCGTATGGGTGATGTTCACCTCAAGGTGGACGGTGAGGACCGTACGTATGAGGCGCGCGGAAACGGCCGTCTTGATGCGATCTCGAACGCTATGCAGACAAATCTCGGACTGCGTTATTCCAATCTGACGTATAGCGAGCACGCGCTTGAGCTTGGGCAGACCTCGCGTGCCATCTCCTATATCAGCATTACGGGGGAGGACGGTAAGACCTACTGGGGAGCAGGCTTGGATACGGATATCATCACCTCGTCCATCCTAGCGCTGTTCAGTGCGATCAACCGCATGAAGGCGGGACACTGAGGTGACAGACCTCGTTGCCGAAAAGCTGAAACTGCTGCCCGATTCGCCGGGTGTCTACATCATGAAGGATGCACGCGGGAAGATCATCTATGTGGGCAAGGCCATTGTCCTCAAGAACCGCGTGCGGCAGTATTTCCAGAGCAGCCGAAATCAAGCCCCGAAGGTGCGGGCGATGGTCTCGCACGTCGCCGACTTCGAGACGATCATGACCGCGAACGAAGTCGAATCCTTGATTTTGGAAGCAAATCTGATCAAGAAACATCGTCCCCGCTATAATATCAGGCTCAAGGACGATAAGAGTTATCCCTATGTAAAGGTGACGGTGCAGGAGGAATACCCGCGCGTCTTCATCACGAGGCGTGTGCTGCGTGATGGAGCGCGCTACTTCGGCCCCTATACGAATGTGACGGCGCTGCGGGACAGCTTGAAGCTCCTGAAGCGCCTTTTTCCTCTGCGTACGTGTCGGACGATGCCCGATCGCCCTTGTCTTGAGTTTCACATCAAGCGCTGTCTCGCACCCTGTGTGGGCAAGGTGACGGAGGAGGACTATCGCGCGATGATCCGTGCCGTCCTGCTCTTTCTCGAGGGGCGGACGGACGATGTGGAGCGCGAGCTGGAACACCGTATGACGCTTGCAGCGGAAGCCTATCACTTTGAGACGGCGGCGCGTCTGCGCGATCAGCTCGCTGCAGTGCGCAAGGCGGCGGAGCGGCAGAACATCGTGACGGGGGCGGGCGATCAGGATGCGATTGGCATGGCACGTTCAGCTGCGGGGGTCTGTGTGCAGATCTTTTTCATTCGCGGCGGCAAGATGATTGGGCGCGAGCATTTTCTCCTGCGCGGGAGCGAGGAGGAGAGCGATGCCGATATCCTGCGTGCCTTTCTTGAGCAATACTACAACCAAGCGACCTTTGTGCCGCGCGAGGTCCTGCTCCCGTGTGCGATTGATACGACGGGGCAGGAGATCATTGAACGCTGGCTTGCGGAGAAGAAGGGCGGGGGAAAGGTCGCGCTCCTCACACCGCAGCGCGGGACAAAGCACGATCTCATCGTAATGGCGACAGGGAACGCAGAGAAATTTCTCGCGGACGAGGAGACGCGCCGCAGCCTTGCCGATGAGCAGACGCTTGGTGCGGTCGAGGAGCTCGGGCGTTATCTCGGGCTCAAGAAGCCGCCGCATCGCATGGAGTGCTTCGATATCTCGCACAATCAGGGGCAGGAGACCGTCGCCTCGATGGTTGTCTTTGAGGGGGGGATGCCGAAAAAGTCGGACTACCGCCGCTTCAAGATCAAGAGTGCGGAGGGCAAGCCGGACGATTTCCTCTCCATGCGCGAGGTGACAACACGCCGTTATGTGGGGCTTCCCGAAGAGGAACTGCCCGATCTCATCATCATTGACGGCGGCAAGGGACAGCTCTCCTCCGCACTCGAGATCATTCGCGGGGCGGCAGGGCATAAGGATGTGCCTGTTGTCGGGCTCGCCAAGCAGTTTGAACTGGTGTTTACCGAGGGAAACTCCGAGCCGGTCGAACTGCCGCGCCGCAGTCAATCGCTCTATCTCATCCAACGCATCCGCGACGAGGCGCACCGTTTTGCCATTACCTTCCATCGGAAGCTGCGTGGTAAGCGTAACCTTGTCTCTGTACTCGATCACATTGTCGGTGTGGGACCGAAGCGACGGCAGGCACTCTGGGCGCACTTTGGAACGCTGGACAAGATTAAGGCGGCTTCGGTCGACGAGCTCGCCGATGTCCCCGGGATGAATCGCCCTTCGGCGGAGGCGGTCTGCCATTTCTTTGAAGCACAGCGCGAATTGCGTGGAAAACAATAGAAGATAGGATTATCATACTAAATTGATGAATTGCCTAATTGCAGATTAGTTCAGACAATTCTATAATAATGGAAAAGATTTGAAATTGATGACATCTCGTTGAGGAGGTGTCGCACGATGATCATCTTTCAGCGTATGCAGATATGGGGTGCGGCGCTTCTTCTGACAGTAGGGATCCTTTTTACATCCTGCGGCGATGCCGTGCAGAACACAAAGGCGGATGAGAATATCGTTGTCGTCTACAACTGCAACGCAGAAGACTGGGCGGCTTCCATCGCCAAAGAGTTTCAGGAGGAGACAGGCATACAGGTACGCCTTACCAGCGGGAGTTCGGATGAACTCATGACACGTGTTCGTACGGAGCAGGAATGCCCGCACGGCGATGTTATCTGGGGCGGGACTGCGATTGCGTACGTCTCACTCGAATCCTATCTGGAGCCTTATGTGTCTCCTGAGAAAGCTGCAATTTTACCTAATTTCGTATGCACGAACAATACGTTCTATCATATGACGATGGGACCCTACGTCATCGCCTACAACACGGATCTCGTGAGTGAGGCAGATGCACCGAAGGGGTGGCGGGATCTTCTCGCTCCCAAGTTTCGTGGACGCATTGCTCTTGCAGATCCAACCAAATCGACATCCTCTTATGCCGCACTCATCACAATGGTGAATGTTCTTGGCGGCGATTCGGAGCTCATTGGGCGCATGGCAGCGCAGCTGGACGGGCGTATCCTCGGAAGTTCGGCGGCGCAGATCAAAGCTCTTTCTGACGGAGAGTATGCGGTCACGGCGACATATGAAAAGTCGGCACTCCGATATATTGCAAGCGGTGCACATATCAAGATTGTCTATCCTGAGGAGGGGACTGCTATTTCCTCAACGGGGATTGCGGTCATTAAGAATGCCCCGCACACAGAGAATGCGAAGAGGTTTCTTGATTTCGCAATGAGCCGTCAAGTTCATGAGCGTCTCGGTGCTTATGGATTTCGCTCAACGCGTGCCGACGTTTCGGCACCGCCGAATCTTCGACCTCTGTCGGAGATTCATCACATTCGGTTTGATACGCAGCGCGCCGTCTCCTTTCGGGACGAGTTCCTAAGCAAATGGCGCGCGGCGGTTATCAAATAAATCCCCATTTCCCCCCATCCCCCATTCCCATATTTTCCCCTTCCAAGACCG
>CAUVVR010000013.1:0-80020 GCA_963555475.1 uncultured Selenomonas sp. | reverse complement strand
CCGCCGGCAGCAATGCCCGCTGCGCTCTCGACATAGGAGGTGACCGTGGACGTTCCGAACACGGCCGAGACCATCGTGCCGACGGCATCTGTCGTCAGCGCCTTATCAATGTTTTCAATATGCCCGTCGGGCTTTACCATCTTCGCCTTCGTCGTCACGCCGATCAACGTTCCCATATTGTCGAAGAGCTCAACGACCGTGAACGTAAAGATGATCGAGACAAGACCGTAATGCCATGCACCCGCAAGGTCCAACTGTCCAAACGTTTCTCCCATATGCGGAAACGAAGTGCTGATAATATCCCCGATGCCGTGTGGCGCAGGTGTCATACCGAGCGCCATCCCAAGGATTGTCGTTGCAAAGATGCCGATGAGAATCGCGCCGTGAATATTGCGCGCCATCAGCGCCGCTGTAAAGAGCAGACCAAAGAGAGAGAGCAGCGTCGTCGGCAACGTCACATGTCCAAGCGCGACATAGGTCGCGGAGTTCTCCACAATGAGTCCTGTCCCCTTAAGGCCGATAAATGCGATAAAGAGACCGATGCCAACGCTGATTGCGAGTTTCAGATCGCGCGGAACGGCATTGATGATCGCCTGCCGAATCCCGCCGACCGTCAGAATGAGGAAGAGCACGCCCGAGAAGAAAACCGCACCGAGCGCGACCGTCCAGTGCAGTCCGAGAACGCCGCAAACGTAGTAGGCAAAGAAGGCGTTGAGCCCCATGCCGGGCGCGAGTGCAACGGGATAGTTCGCAAAGACGCCCATCGCCATCGAGGCGAGTGCCGCAATCCAGATCGTCGAGGCAATCGCCGCATCCTTCGGAATCCCCGCGTCGGCAAGAATATTCGGGTTGACGAAGAGAATGTATGCCATTGCAATAAAGGTCGTCAGACCCGCAATAAGTTCCGTGCGGACGGACGAGCCCTTCTCCCGTATCTTGAAATACCGCTCGATAAAGGACGGCGGCGTGCCCTGCATCTCCATGTAAACATCTCCTTAAAAACAAAAAAAGCCCGATAAGGCTCAGAATAAAAATGGCGGAGTGGGAGAGATTCGAACTCTCGCAGCGGTTACCCACTCTAACGATTTAGCAAACCGTCCTCTTCAGCCTCTTGAGTACCACTCCATATTCTTTTTTCGCTTCATCTGCGACATGAGATATACTAACAGAACATATAGAGATTGTCAAGAAAAAAATGAAGGGGCTGCCTTCCGCGCCCCTTCATCGTATTGTGCAGACGTATACCAATCAGTAATAGAACATATGAAAAACTTATATAGAAAGTTATTCTTTCTTCATTGTATATTGCTCTTTCTACAGATATAATAGAATACCAGAAAGGAATGACTGAATGGAACTTGCACAATTAAAATACTTTCAAGTTATGGCAAATATCCGCCACTTTACGCGGGCGGCGCGGATGCTCGATGTGACGCAGCCCGCACTCAGCCGCTCGATGGCGAAACTCGAAAAGGATCTGGAGGTCTCACTGTTCAAACGCAGTGAGGGTGAGATCGAACTGACACCGGAGGGCGAGCGTCTGCTGCGCCGCGTGGATCGTATTTTGCGCGAGGTGGACAGTGCACGCGAGGAAGCTGGCAGTGCAAATGCTGAGGTCTCAAAGGAGTTCCGCCTCTCGTTCATCCACTCGCTCGGCAGCTATGTCCTGCCGCATATCCTGCAGGACTTTCGCGCGCTCTATCCCGATATCCGCATCCAACTGAACCAGCAGGATTCGTCGACACTCGCGCAGCAGGTCGCCGCCGGAGAGACAGATCTCTGCCTCTGCTCTACGATTCCGACGACGGAGTACAGCGCATGGGTCTACCTCTGGTCGGAGGAGCTTTTTGTCACCGTTCCGCTCGGACACCCGTTTGCCGAGCGAAAGAAAATCAATCTGAATGAACTGGTGGACGAGCCTCTGATCGCAATGAAGAGCAGCTACAGCCTACGCATCCTCGTCGACCAGTTCTTTGACCTGGCGGGCATTCACCCCGAAATCACGTTCGAGGGGGACGATGTGTCAACGATGTCAGGACTGGTCGCAGCGGGACTTGGCGTAAGCCTCCTGCCAAAACTCGCGGGTGTCGAGCATCCGGAGCTGCGCTACATCCCCGTATCGTTCCCGATCTGCAAGCGTGCCGTCGGTGTCGCATGGAACACGCAGCGACAACTGCCCCCTGCGGCGATCTGCTTCCAACAATTCCTGATCCGTCGCTTTGACAATGCGGAGCAAAATTCCCCCATAAATTAAAACAGCCCGTGAAGACTCACCTCATAGAATCTTCACGGGTTATTTCATGTGTGGATTCGTTATGCCGCAATGTCCACATTCTTGCCGATATTCTGTACCGGATGGCTGGTTGCATACGCCTGCTTGACCTGCTGCATAAGCTCGTGCGTCACCTGTCCGCCAACCTGCTGCGCCTCGCGGTTCGTGCGCTGGAATTCGCTCGTGCCGAGACGCCTTGGGTCCATATACTCCTCAGACTTCTGCGCCGCACGCGATGTGCTCTGCGCCCCATCCTGAGCAACGCGGTTCTGCGTCTGATGGAACTGCCCCTTGCCGAGTTTTGTGCCGGTGCCGAAATTCGAGCCGCCGATAACGGACGCAACCTCCTGCATCTTTGCATGGGTCACCTGTCCGCCGATACGCTGTGCCTCGCGGTTCGCACGCTGAAAAACGCTTGAACCGAAGCCGCCGCTTCTGAGTGCCGGTATTGCCATAATGGTTCCCTCCATTTCATTCCCCACCCCACTGTCCTTTGGGATGTTGTTCCTATATTATAAGGGATGACGCTGCTTTATGCAAGCGTAAAATACCGTCGAAGTCGTTCTTCGACGGTATCTCATTTCTATCCGTTTGTTTAGGATCCTGCCTTGAGACGGCCGACACGCACAATCTCGGATACCTGAACCTGATGGGTCTTGCCGTTCACGTCTGCAATGACGCTCGGCTGACCGTCGGTGATGCTGACACCGATGATCTTGCCCTCGTAGCTCTGCGTCTTGACCTTGCCGTCGCTGTCCTTCACGGGCTTTCCATCTTCGCCCTTGACCACAGTGTTCCACTGAACAGGCTGCCCGATCATACCGCTTAGCTGTCCGATGAGAACGGAGGAATTGATGTTGTCGACAATCTTCGACACATTCTCGAGCCCCTTGGAAACGTTTGTCATCTGCTCGAGTGCGGAGAACTGGGCGAGCTGCGAGAGGTATTCGCTGTTGTCCTGCGGATCGAGCGGATCCTGGTACTTCATCTGTGTGACGAGCAACTGGAGAAAGGCATCCTTGCCGAGTGCATCGTTCTTCTTGTCCTTTGCTTTTGCCTGATTCTGCGCTGCCTCGTAGTCAGACAGCTTCTGCACAACGCCGCCGACGTTGATCGTATTCAGCGGATTTGAACTTGCCACGATATTTCCTCCTCAACGCGCTATACGCGATAGTCTACGCCATCGGTTCCGACCGAGCCGTCGGTCCTCTCCTGTGTCGCTGCGGATGCAAGACCATCAACCTCATCAATATAGTCATCGACATCGCCGCGCGTGTAGACCTGCGGGGCTCCACTCTGCCGATTGCTGCTTTGCTGCCATGCCTCCTGGCCCTGTCCCTGCGGCATCTGACCGTCTGCAAGGCCCGCATAGACACCGACACGGTCAATCTTAAGTCCCTGATTGTTCAGTTCCTGTCGGAGCTGAACAAGGGAGTTCTCAATCACGTTGCGTACTTGAGCATTGTCGCTGTGGAAGGATGCCTGCACTGCACCGTTCGAGCCGACCGAGACACGCAGAGTAAGTTCCCCGAGGTGTTCGGGGTGCAGACGAATGACCATCTGCGTGTCATTGAGCGTACGCAGAAGACGCGCCTGCTCGACGATCTGACGTGGGATCTCATAGTCCGGCTGCGGGTGCTGTGTCTCCTGTGCCGGTGCGGGGGCATTGACATCCTGCATGGGAAGCGGGCTCGTTCCCGTCTGCGCCGCAATGGGCTGTGCAGGCTGCGGCGCAGTCTCCGTTGTACGCGAGGGAATCTCAAAGGCCGTGCTCGATGCCATACGCACATCCTGCTGCCCGTTTGCCGGTGGCTGCTGCTCCTCCTGTGCACTGCTCTGCTGCCCCGTCGTATCGCCCTGCATTGTATCATGGCGCATCGTACGCTGAGCAAGTACGGTCAGCGGGTTTGCCGCATCCACATCAGCATCAACTGTCAGCTGATTGCCGACAAGTTCTGCTGCCGACCGTGTCCCCGACGACACAGGCTCTGCCTGTGCCCGAAGGAGCGGAGCTGCAACCGTCTCCGCCGTCATCTGTGTGTTTTGCTCTGTCGCAAGCACCGATGTATTTACACTGCTGCGCTGTACCGCATTCTCCGCAGCCGTTGGTGCGGGGAGAGTATCGACCGCGATGGCGGGCATCCCCTCCTGTACCACAGGTGCTTCTGTGTTGACTGCCGCACGCAGCTGTGCGGAGAGCGACGCATCCAGTGCCGCCAGACGCAAAACAGACGCATCAGCGTTCTGTACCGGAGTAGGAAGCCCCTCCGCACCGATCTTCTGCGCCAGTGCGTCGAGCGCCGATGCTGCATTCTCCTGCGTGAGCGGCTGTCCCTCCAATGCAAGGAGGAGGTTGTGGCTCTTTGCCGCATTCTCCGGCAGGACCTGCAGGAGATTCTGCACGGCATTTTTCAGCTTTGTATCGCCGAGCTGATCTGCCGTCAGTCCGTATCGCTCCAAGATCTCTGTGAGTGCGGCATCAAGCCCCTCGTTCACATCCGCATCCGAAAATGCCGCATCCGTGTTCACGAGTGCTGTAAGTGCTGCTGCAGCCGTACTTTGCACCGCGGCATCGTCCACAGTCGGCATTTTTTTCTCTGTACCGTTCGTCTGCGGGGCAATAACTTTCGGCGTTTTTGCCGTCACATCCTGTGTGTCCTGCGACGACGCGGGGCTTTCCGTCTGCGGCACCTTTGTCTGTGCTGACTTTACGGGAGCTTCACGCATCTCTGTCTTTGGCGCATCTGCACCCATTCCCTTTTGCAGTGCGCCAAATGTATCGCTGAACGAATTCTTCCCTGAGGTTGTTTGCGCACGATTCCCCACAGAGCTGCTACGCCCCTTTGGCGCACCCGCTCCTGCGGAGATCCCATCTGCTGTCGATACAGCCATGAGATTATTTGCATTCATCTACACATCACCTCTTCTACTTGTTTATCGGAAAGCATCCGCCATTTCTTAAATATTTTTTGGCATGGCACATTTGAGTGCATCACCGATCGTCTCGGCCCCAAAGAGCTCCATATCCGTGAATTTTCCTTCGAGCTGCCGATAGTTCTTCATCGGCAGGAGTACTGATTTGAACCCAAGCCGCCTCGCCTCGGCGACGCGCAACTCCGCCTGGGAGACGGCACGCACCTCACCCGAGAGCCCGACCTCGCCACAGACGACCATGTGCGGACGCGGCAGACGGTTGGCAAAGCTGGACGCCATTGCAACGCTGAGCGCAAGATCGGCGGCGGGTTCGTCGAGACGAATGCCGCCCGCCACCTTCACATAGACATCAGCGGCTCCGATGGGCAATTTCACACGCTTTTCGAGCACGGCAAGGAGGAGCTGAATGCGTTTCACATCCACGGAGTCCGCCGTCCTGCGCGGCGGCTGATACGGTGTCGGTGCGACAAGGGCCTGCACCTCGACGAGCAGCGGACGCGTTCCCTCGACCGTCGGCACGATGATCGAACCGCTCTCCATCGCACGCTCCGAGAGAAAGAGTTTTGACGCATCGGGAACGTCGACCAGTCCGACATCACGCATCTCAAAGAGTCCGAGCTCATTCGTGCTGCCGAAGCGGTTCTTCACCGCACGCAGGACGCGATACTCGGCGTTGCGCTCGCCCTCGAAGTAGAGCACGGTGTCGACGATGTGCTCAAGGACGCGCGGCCCCGCAAGACTGCCTTCCTTCGTTACATGGCCGATAACGAAGACGGCAATGCCAGCATTTTTCGCAATACGCATCAGCTCCATCGCACACTCGCGTACCTGCGAGACGCTGCCGGGCGCACTCTCGATGTCGGGGCGGTACATGGTCTGGATCGAGTCGATGATAAAGAGTGCGGGCTGCTCCCGCTCCACATGCGCACAGATCGCGTCGAGGTTCGTCTCGCTGACAACGAGCAGTTCGTCCGCAATCGCCCGCAGACGGTCTGCACGCATACGGATCTGGCGCGCACTCTCCTCGCCTGTCACATAGAGCACGCGATGTCCCGCACGCGCAATATCGGCTGAGACACGCAGCGTGAGGCTGGACTTACCGACGCCGGGATCGCCGACGATGAGCACCATCGAGCCGGGAATGACTCCGCCGCCGAGCACGCGGTCGAGCTCGCCCGAGCCGGTCGAAAAACGCGGCAGATCCTCAACAGCGATACTGCCAATGGGCTGCGGCGGCTCCGATTGGAGCGTACCGACACCACGGCGTTCCTCCGTCGGCGGCGTTACAATCTCCTCCACGAGCGAGTTCCACGCCCCGCAGCCGGGGCATTTTCCCATCCACTTAAAGGTATCATAGCCGCAGTTCTGACAGATGTATGCGGTCTTTTTCTTCTTTGCCATAGAGTCTCCTGCAAATAAAAGGGACTGTTTACGACAGTCCCTTCCGTTTCCAATATTTCAGCGTCCGCACAGCGGAGCGTGCGAGCCAGTACAGAGACCAGCCCAGATTGAGGAGGAAATCCGCTGTACGCCCTGCGCGTGTCGGCGGGGCGAGCACGTTGCGGCACCGCTCAGACTTCATGATAAGAGGCCTGCTTCTCTCCCTTTACGCGCTTGTTGCGGCTCGTGTCCTTTTTTACGAAGTCCAATCCATCGCCCGCCTTGCGCACGGAGATAACGTCGCCCGCCGTAAAGTCACGCGCGAGGATACGCTCTGCAAGCGCGTCCTCAATGTTCTTCTGAATCGCACGACGCAGCGGACGCGCACCGAATTTGACATCCGTCCCCTTCGAGATGAGCACGCGCTTCGCCGATGGGCTGATCTCGATATTGATCTCCTGCTCGGCAAGACGCGCCTTCACATCACGCAAAAGGATGTCGACAATCTTCGTCAGCTCCGGCTCACCAAGCGCGTTGAAGACAATCATATCGTCAACTCGGTTCAGAAACTCGGGACGAAAGATCTTTTTGACCTCCTCCATGACGCGTTTCTTCGCACGCTCCTCATCGGTGTCCTTCGCCTGCTGCCCGATCGAGAACCCGATCGCTCCCGTCGTCGAACGCAGATGATTTGCCCCCGCATTCGAGGTCATGATGATGATCGTGTTGCGAAAATCCGTAACCGTCCCCTGCCCATCTGTGAGTCTGCCATCCTCAAGAACCTGCAGGAGCATATGAAAGACATCGGGGTGCGCCTTCTCCACCTCGTCAAAGAGGACAATGGAAAACGGCTTCTTGCGCACAGCATCCGTGAGCTGACCGCCCTCCTCATAACCGACATAGCCCGGAGGTGCGCCAACAAGACGTGCCGTCGTGTGCTTCTCCATATACTCGGACATATCAAAGCGGATGATTGCCTCCTCCGTGCCGAACACGGATTCGGCAAGGGCACGAGCAAGCTCCGTCTTACCGACTCCCGTCGAGCCGAGAAAGAGGAAGGAACCGATCGGGCGGCGTGGGTCTTTGACCCCTGCACGCGCACGGCGTACCGCCTTGGAGACGGCACGCACCGCCTCGTCCTGGCCGATCACACGGCGACTGATCTGCTTTTCGAGCGCGAGCAGACGGTCGGACTCCTTCGCCGCAATGCGCTGCACGGGAATGCCCGTCCACTGTGCCACGACATCGGCGATATCATTCTCCGTCACCAGAATCTCTGCTCGTCGATCCTCACCGCGCCGCGATGCCTCAAACCGTGCGCGCAGCTCCTGCTCACGATCGCGCAGCTGTGCCGCCTTCTCATAGTCCTGTCCGCTGATCGCTGCGTCCTTCTCCTTGACAATCTCCGCAATCTCCGTACGCAGCCCCGCGAGCTGATCGGTATCGCCGATATTCCGCATACGCACGCGCGACCCCGCCTCATCCATGAGATCAACCGCCTTGTCCGGCAGGCAGCGGTCCGTAATATAACGCTTCGAAAGGCGCACCGCTGCCCGAACAGCAGCATCCTCAATGTGTGCGTGGTGGAATTCCTCATATTTTCCGCGCAGCCCAAGAAGGATCTTCTCCGCATCCTCCTCACTCGGCTCGTCGACCATGACGGTCTGAAAACGGCGGGCGAGTGCCGCGTCCTTGGCAAAATGCTTCTTATATTCACTGAGCGTAGTCGCTCCGATAATCTGCATCTCCCCGCGCGCAAGTGCGGGCTTCAGGATATTGGCAGCATCAAGCGAGCCCTCCGCACCACCGGCGCGGATGAGCGTATGGATCTCGTCGATGAAGAGAATAATGTTCTTCGCCTTGATGACCTCGTCCACGACATTCTTGAGCCGCTCCTCGAACTCACCGCGATACTTCGTCCCCGCAACCAGTGCCGTCATCGAGAGCGTGACGACACGCCTATCCTCAAGCAGGAACGGTACTTCACCGTCTGCAATGCGCTGCGCCAGCCCCTCGGCAATGGCCGTCTTCCCAACCCCCGCCTCTCCAAGAAGGAGCGGGTTGTTCTTCGTACGCCGTGCGAGGATCTGGATGACGCGGTCAATCTCCTGCCCCCGCCCGATGACAGGGTCGAGGTCGCCGCTGCGAGCGGCACCCGTCAGATCACGGCCAAACCTTTTGAGCGAAGCGGGCAGCCCCTTGCCCTCCCCCTTGGCAGGCTTTCGGCGTGCAGACTTCCCCTTCGACTCCTCCGCATCGCTCATGCGCTCGAGTACCTCGCTCTGCAGTGCTTCGATGTCAACATCCATCTCCTCAATCGTATGGACTGCCGTCCCGTCAGCCTCCGTAAGGAGGCTGAGCAGGATGTGCTCTGTCGTCACAAAGGAACGCTCTTCGCGTGCGGTATCAATGGCCCCCTGCATGACACGCTGGGCACGGCGCGTGTAGTATGGAACATCCTCGGCGGGGTGCAGGACATCCTGAAATCCGTCCGAGCCGCGAATTACCTGCTCCGCACCGTCATAGTCTACGCCGAATTTATCCAGAGCCTGTGCAGCAATGGTATCGCGCATATGCAGAATCCCCAGCAGAAGCTGTCCGGTTCCGATATACCCCTTGCCGCGCCGCTGCGCGATGTATTGTGAAAACTCTACGGCTTTAATCGCCGTCTGTGTGAAAAATTGACGGTAGTTCAAGCTGTCCCCCTCCTCATCCCTGTATTCGATATTTTTGTAAGATCGCACGCACGCGCGAGGCGCGCATGGTGCTGATTTCCCCCGTGGATAAATTTTCGTTTTCTGCCAGATACCGCAGATACCCATCACGTGTAGCGACGAGGAGCTCCGCATAGCAGTCCAAGGTCACCTCTTTGATGATCCCCTGATCGATGCCGTAGCGCACACGTGAGACGAGTGCAAACAGCTCCTGCTCCGTCAGCGCACGGGCGTAGGACAGGATGCCGAAGGCACGCCATACGCCGTCCTCGACGCCCTCCTTTCCTAGGCAGGACAGAGCCTTGCGGGCACGTCGCTCATGTGCTGTGATCTCCCCCACAGCCGTCTGGATGTTCTCAATCATCTCCGCTTCGGAGTAACCAAGCGTGAGTTGATTGGATACCTTGTAGAGATGCGCACCCTCGCCAATCCCCTCAAGCGGGTGCACGGCAAGTCCAAGCTGTGGAGATGTATTGACAATGTTTTCGATATTGCGTGTGTAGACCAGTCCCGGCAAATGAAGAATGGCAGAGGCACGCAGCCCCGTCCCGAGGTTTGTCGGATATGCCGTCAGATACCCCATCGTCTCATCAAACGCGAGATCCAGCCGCGCCTCAGTGTAGTCGTCCACACGCGATGCCATCTCAAACGCCTGCGAGAGGGAGAGCCCCGGTGTCATGGCCTGTATATGCAGATGATCGTCCTCATTGACTAGGATGCTGGCACATGTATCCGCACTGATGTATGCCATGCGGTGCGGCTGTGCCTCGGCAAATTTCTCACTGACGAGACGTTTCTCGATCAGAACCGCGCGCTCAAGGGTGCTGAGACGGTCGAGTTCGATCCTGTCAAACGGCTGTCCAAGCGCCATGTCAATGTCTGCAAAAGCATCGCTGAGCTGCTGCACAATCTCTGCCAGCTGTCCAAGATCGGCACGCCCAGGGAACGGCACCCCCACCAAATTGCGTGCGAGACGCACACGGCTCGAGAGCACAACATCGGTATCCTTCCCCTTTGTACCAAACCATGAGAGCCGGCTGCTCTGCAGGAGCTCGTCAACTGCCATATGTCTGCTCCTCCATCTGACGTTCCAGACAGCGAATCCGATCCCGATATTCTGCCGCCTTCTCGTATTCCTCGCGCGCCACCGCCTCTTTCAGACGGGTACGCAGCTGCTCCGCCTCCTGACGGAGGATGATGGAAGACCCCGAACGGCGCGGAATCTTACCGCGGTGGACACTCGAACCATGAATGCGCCGCAGAAGCGGTGTGAGTTCATAATGGAACGTCTCATAGCAGACCGAGCAGCCAATCTGCCCCGTCTGCGGGAAATCCTGAAACTTCATGCCACAGTTCGGACAGGTGATGTGTGGTGCATCCTCTTCGGCAGTGCTCTCCTGTTGATTGCTGCTGAAGATACCCTTGAGGAAGTCCTCTGCCGACACGTTCTCCTGCTGTGCGCGAAAAATCGATGCCCCATAGCGTGCCGCACAGCTCATACAGATATTTTTCTCACTCCGACCATCGGGACCGATCTGCACAATGTGCACAATCGCCTCGTTGCGGCCGCATTCCTCACAAATCATTGTATTTCCTTCCGTGTAATTGGATTTTCTGTTTATATATCGAATAACTATCTAAAATTCTCCAGTGTCAATATCATTGTTTTCAGCATCTGGACTCGCTCCTTTGCCGCAAGCGTCTCGGAACGAAAGAGCCCTGTCACCATCTGCATGAGGAGTGCCGCCTCACGCGTCTCCACCATCCCATGCTGTGCGAGGTAACGCACCATCGACTGCACCGTCTCCATATCGGTGTTCTCATCGATCTTTGACAGCATATCCTGATAGACGAGATCGCGCAGCGGAACCTGCACAATACGGATAAAGCCGCCAAGGCCGCGCCGCGACTCTACCACGAATCCCTTATCCTGCGTAAAACGCGTGGAGAGCACATAGCTGATCTGCGATGGTGCGCATGAAATCTCATCCGCAATATCCGTTCGCCGCAGCTCCACCTGTCCATCCTGTCGGGTGGCAAGCTGACGTAGGATATAGGACTCGATCATATCGGCAATGTTGCTCATCGTATCACCTTCTCCGGTACTTGCTTGATGCCGCACTGGTAATTGTGCTTTTCTCTATTATATTTGTTTTTTTGACTTTTATCAAGTACCAATTATATCAAGGGGAAAATATATTTTACGATATTTTTATATGGCATACTGCAAACCGAGAATCTTCAATCTTGCTATCCTCATGAGATTCCGCAGATTACACTTGATGCGACATTTGCTCAAAGAAAAAGCGCCGTCATAAGCGGCGCGACGAGGAGCATATTAGTACCGCCGCAAAAATTCGCGGCCGAAGACGGTGACGGTGTAGTAGAAACCGATGAGGAACGGGAGGTATTCGGCGATGAGCCGCCAGCAGACGGCGATGATACCGACCGTACCTGCGGGAACGGTCGCCGCAAAGAGGAGGACGAAGCCGCCCTCAGCAATGCCGGAGCCGCCCGGTGTCGGACTGAAGTAAAGGAGCATATTGAGGAAGATCATACGCCCCATGACGGTATACCAGTCCGCATCCGTCACGCCGAGCCCGAGCAGGAGGCACGGAACGACGGCGTAGATACAGAGGAGGTTCAGCCCCGACTCGGCAAAGACGACGAGCATCTGACGCGGCGCACCGAGCAAGAGCGAGATCGCGCTCTTCGTGTCGCGGTAGAGACCGAAGAGCTGATGCCGCTTCTTGTCCCGCAGACGGCGTGCAATCCAGACGACAATGTAGTCGAGAAAGCCGCGCCGCGCTCCCACAACGATGAATACGATGCTGAGAAACGCCGCAAGTGTCACCGCCATCAAAATATCGTTCGACACACCGGGGACGATGCCCTCATCGTGCAGAAAGATAAACGGCATACAGAGTGCAAGAAAGAAGATCGAGAGCAGTGTCCGCACGATGACGAGCACCGCAGCCTTGCCTGTAGGTACGCCCGCATGGCGCAGGAACATGACCTGTGCGACCGCGCCGCCTGTCGCTCCCGGTGTAAGGAGTGCGAGAAAATAATTGCCGAAGATCACCTGTACCGCTTGGTACAAGGTGATTTTTTCATTGGAGATTTTGACGAGGTGCATGAGACGGCTGCCGTCAAAGAACATCCCAAGCCCGACGGCAAGGAGTGCGAGGAGAAGTGACCACGAATGAAAACGTGTCAGGTTATGAAGTGTATTGATATCCACCGTCGTGTAGATGACGGCAAAGGAGATACCCACGACAAGCACAAAAAGAAGGAGAAAGCGCCGCGCAAATTTACTCATGCTCTACGCTCTCCCCCTTTTTCTACTCAGACAAATATTCTTCATGTGCCGCAAAGGCGTTGTGGCTGTGGATGGACTCCTCATTTTCACATGCGAGCGAGAAATATGCAAGCCCCGGCAGTGCACGCAGGGCAAGTACGCTATCGCGCAGAATGTCCTCGACAAATTTCGGATTCTCGTACGCAGCCTCGGTGACATACTTCTCATCCGCACGCTTGAGCAGCGGATAGATGGGCGCAGAGCCCTGCTGCTCGAGCAGTTCTGCCAGTTCCTCGATGTAGATGCACGGCACACCCTCGTGATAGCGAAGCCGTACGCGTGCTGTGGAACGCTGATTGTGCGCTCCGTACGCAGAGATCTCCTTGCTGCATGGGCAGAGCGAGGTGAACGGCATGGAGAGTCCAAGCTCAAACTGCATCGGTTCTCCGCGCCGCTTCCGCCCCGTAAAGGAGGCATCCACATCGAGCAGCGATGTACGTCCGCTGACGGGTGCTTTTTTTTCGAGAAAATAGGTAAACGCGAGCGAGACCTCCGCCGCCTCGGCATGAAGACGGTCGAGAGCCTCCGTGAGCATCGCGTCCATCTCCTCCTCGGCGAGCGGCTTCTCTCTCCACGGCAGGAGGATTTCAAGGAAGCGACTCATGTGCGTCCCCTTGAACTCCATCGGCAGGGACACGGTGAATGCAATGCGCGCGAGCACCTGCTGATAGCCGCCCGCCTGTTTCTTGATGAGAAAGGGCAGACGCACTTCCTTGACACCGACGCGCTGAATTGCAATGCCGCGCTCGTCCTCACGGTTCTGTACGTCCAACATCATCGTGCTCCTGCTGCATACGGGATCGGGTCGCGTCGCCCCGCCTCGGCAAAGCCGCGCAGACGCAGGATGCAGCTGTCGCAGACACCGCACGCCTCCGCTCCACCACGATAGCAGCTCGTCGTCAGCTCATACGGCGCACCGAGCTTCGTCCCCAGTTCGACAATCTCCCCCTTCGAGAGATGCTGCAGCGGTGTCTCCACAACGATACGTCGTCCGCGCTCCGTTGCAGCCGCCGTCGCCGCATCCGCCGCCCCCTGAAATGCGGCGATGAATTCGGGTCGGCAGTCGGGATAGCCCGAGTAGTCGACGGAGTTTACACCGATGTAGAGATGTGCCGCCCCTACGCGCTCCGCATAGCCAAGTGCATAGCTCAGAAAGATGAGATTGCGTGCGGGTACATAGGTGACGGGAATCTCCGTACGCTCTGCATCTCCCTCGGGCACATCAATTACATCGTCCGTCAGCGCAGAGCCGCCGACCGCATCCATATTCGTCTCGATGATAAGATGCTCTGCCGCATGATAGTGCGCAGCAATCCGCTTTGCACATTCCAGCTCACGGTCATGCCGCTGGTGATAGTCGAAGCTGATCGGATAGAGCTCATAGCCCGCTGCATGGGCGACCGCCATGCAGGTACAACTGTCAAGGCCTCCCGAGAGCAGGATTACCGCTTTTCCCCCCATACGTTCCCTCTCATCCGCGCAGTGAGGCGACGGCTGCGGCGATGTCCTTCGCGCCGTAGATGTACGAGCCCGCAACGAGGACATTTGCCCCTGCCGAGCGCACGGACTCCGCCGTCTCCGCATTGATACCGCCGTCGACCTCGATGTCAACATCCAGCTCGTTGTCCATGACCGTATGATAGAGCGCGTGAATCTTTCCGAGCGTGTTCTCAATGAACTTCTGCCCGCCAAAGCCGGGGTTGACTGTCATGAGAAGCACCATATCCACATCGTCAATCAGCTCCTCAAGGGTATAGATCGACGTGCCCGGATTGAGTGCAATGCCCGCCTTGCAGCCCGCCGCCTTGATCTGCTGAATGACACGGTGCGCGTGACGTGTCGCCTCAACATGGAACGTAATGATGTCCGCTCCCGCCTTTGCGAACGGCTCGATATGCGTCTCGGGATGCTCGACCATGAGGTGCACGTCAAAGACCGCCTTGGACACCTTGCGCAGGCTCTCCACGACGCAGGGTCCTAGGGTGATGTTCGGCACAAACGTCCCGTCCATCACGTCGATGTGGATGTACTCCGCGCCCGCCTCCTCCACGCGGCGCACATCCGCGCCAAGGTTTGCAAAGTCCGCCGAGAGAATGGACGGCGCAATGATGGTTGGACGCTCGATGTGAACGTGCTCTTCTTCCATCATTTCCTCTTCGTACTCGTGTTCATGTTCGTGTGCCATTGGGTTCTCCTATTTCTTCTTTGTTCTGAGTTCATTGAGCAATGCGATGTAGGCATCGTACCGCTCGCATGAGAGTGCCTCTCTCTCCACCGCCGCCTTGACGGCGCAGTCCGGCTCGTGACTGTGGCTGCACGGGGAAAAGCGGCAGCCTGTATAATGGGCAAAATCCGGAAAGCAATGCGTCAAATCCTCGGGTGCGAGCTCCGTGAGTTCCTGCTGCGTAAAGCCCGGCGTGTCGACCACATAGCCCCCCATAAAGGGAAGCAGCTCCGCGCGCCGCGTCGTGTGCCGCCCACGCCCGATCTTCTCGCTGACCGCTCCCGTTACAAGGGCAAGCGACGGATCGAACGCATTGAGCAGGGAGGACTTCCCCGCGCCCGACGGCCCCGCGAGGACGGTAATCTCACCCGCAAGGCGTTCGCGCAGTTCCGCAAGCCCTGCCCCATGCTCCGCCGAGACACGCAGGACGGGATAGCCCGCTGCCTCGTATTCCGCGAGAAATGCCGCAGGATCGCCCGTGCAAAGATCCATCTTGTTCACACAGAGGATGATTTTTTTCACCCCAGAGAGCTCTGCAAGCACGAGGAAGCGGCTCACGACGATCGGATGCGGATCGGGCGATGCCGCCGCGACAGTGATGACAATCTGCGTCAGATTCGCCACGCGCGGACGCTGCAGCAGGTTCGTACGCTCCTCAATGCGCTCAATCACGCCCTCCTCGGGCGATATGCGTTCCAAGGCAACGAGATCGCCGGGGACAAGCCCCATATCGCTGCGCCCCTTCTTGACCCTGCCGCGCAGTTTGCAGAGGATGATACCATCCTCTGCCGCGACGTGGAGCACATTGTTGTAGACCTTCAGGATACGTCCGCGCTCTGCCACCATGCACTCCCTATTCCGTCTTTTCCGTCTGGATCCGTCGGCCGGCAGGATCTTTATCGTTCTTCTTCGTACCGCCGCCCTTCGCGTCATCCTTTGCACCGGAGGACTTACTGCCACTCGATAGGACAAGCTGCACAGCAGTGCCGCTATCGACCTCGGTGCCCGCTGCAGGAGACTGGCTGACAACCGTTCCCGCCGCCTGTGTACTTGCCTCCTCGGTACTGCCGCCCACCTTCAAGCCGCTGCCCTCGAGCATTGTGTGCGCACGGTCGGAAGGCACGCCCTTCACATTGGGAACCGTGACCTTTTTGACTTTCTGCCCCTTGCTGACGGTGATGTCCACCGACTGCCCCTTGGTAATGCGCGTTCCGCTGCGCGGATCCTGTGAGATGACGGTACCGCTGTCCTCATCGGAGAACGTCTCGTAAGCAGAGCCGAGCCGCAGTCCCATCTGCTGCAGTTTCGCAACTGCATCCGCTTGTTTCAGCCCGCGCAGATTCGGCATCTCCAGCTCCTCGCCGCCCTTGCTGACGTAGATGGTGATCGCGCGCTCCTCCTTGACTTTCGTCCCCGCCTCCGGTGTCTGCGAGACGACAACGCCCACGGGGACGGAAGCGTCATAGGTTTCCGCAACGGTGACGCGCAGATGCTGATCCTCGAGGATCTGACGCGCGAGTGTGAGCTGCTTGCCCGTCACATCGGGTACGGTGATCTCCACCGAGCTCCAAAACTTGCCAAAGCTTAGGAAAAATCCCGTAAAGAAGCCGAGCATGAGGATGAGCACAAGGCCAAACTTAAATTTCTTCGTGCGGAAGAAGGACTTCTCCTCCACGGCCGGTGCTTCTACCTCCTCCGCCTCGGCAATTGCACTGATCTCCTGTGCCTCCACGGGCGAGAGCACGCGTGTCGCATCGGGATCGAATGCGGGCATCGCAGCCGTATCGCCGCGCATCATCTGCTCCGTGCGTGTGATATCCTGCACGAGCATACGGCTGTCGGGACGCAGCGCGGGCTCTTTTGCCATCATACGCGTCACGAGAGCTTCCACGACGGGCGGGATGTTGGGAACAATGGAGCGCACGGACGGTGCCTCCTCCTCCAGATGCTTTCGCGCGATGCTGACCGCCGTGTTGCCGTCGAACGGAATACGACCCGTCAGCATCTCGTAGAGGACGACACCGAGGGAGTAGACATCCGACTTCGGCGTGATGATCGTCCCGCGTGCCTGCTCGGGCGAGAAGTAGTGCACCGAGCCCATGATATTGTCGTTGTAGGTCATCGTGGACTCTGTGACGGCGCGTGCAATGCCGAAGTCCGCGACCTTCACATTGCCGTCGGGCATGACGAGGATGTTGTGCGGCTTGATGTCACAGTGCACGAGGTTGTTTGCGTGTGCCTGTGCAAGTGCCCCCGCGATCTGGCGAGCGATCTCCAGTGCCTGCGCGGCGGGCACCGGCCCCTCCTCCTTGATCCGCTCCTTCAGCGTGCGTCCCGGAACGTACTCCATGACGATGTAGTGCCGTCCCTCGGCAATACCGACATCAAACACGTTGACAATGTTTGGATGCGTGATGCGCGCAGCCGCCTTTGCCTCGCGCTGAAACCGCGCGATAAACTCCGTGTCGTTCTCATACTGCTGATGGAGAATCTTGACGGCGACGGTGCGCTCCAAGAGCTGATCCTTTGCCCGATAGACATCCGCCATGCCGCCGCTGCCCACAAGCATTTCCAGCGCGTAGCGTCCATCCAAGACACGCTCAACCATGTTCGTTCCTCCTAACGCCTCTGCCATGCACTGCCGAGGTCTCTATCTCAGAAAGGCTATCCTGCATTTCATCGCAGTCCTTCAAAATATGTCTGTATCACCGCGCGCGCAATCCCTGCCGCAGCACGTCCGCCAAAGCCGCCCTCTTCCACGATGACCGCCATGACAATTTTTTGTCCGCCGCGCTCCGCCGAGCCGATGAACCACGCATGATCCGTGCCGCTCGCATTCTCTGCTGTCCCTGTCTTGCCCGTGACGCGCACGCCCGCGACGTCTGCCGCTGTACCCGTCCCCGCTGCAACAACATCCGCCATATAGCCATCGATGACTGCCGCACGCGCCGCCGTTGTCGCCGTTCGCCATGCGGTGGGACTTGCCTCGTAAAGCGGCATCCCGTCCTTCGTCAGCACGGCATCTACGACGTACGGCTGCATCACACGCCCGCCGTTCGCGAACGCATCCGCAACGAGTGCCATCTGCAGGGGCGTCACGAGGAGTTCCCCCTGACCGATGCCGATCTGTGCAAGCTCTCCGTCACTGAGGTTCTTTAGCTCCGGCACATGCGCCGCCGCCATCGGAATCTCGGGTGCGGTGAGTTCCGCCCCGATGCCGAAGCGCTCGCACGCGGATGACAGACCTCGTGCACCGAGGCGCAGGGCAAGGGTCGCAAAGGTGACGTTGCAGGACTCACGCAGTGCATCTGCAAGGTGAAGCTTGCCATGCACCTCTCCATGACTTTCATGCAGGACGTAGTCTGTACCAATGGCAAGTTCTCCCGTACAGTTGAACACCTCATCGGGATTTGTCACGCCCGCCTCGAGCGCGGCATCCGCGATCAGTGTCTTGAACGTCGAGCCCGGCGGATAGAGCCCGTGTGTCGCACGGTTCAGCAGTGGACTGTCTGCGCGCGCTGTGAGTTCGTCCCAGTTTTGCTCCGCCGTGGCAGGATCGAACGAGGGCGCACTCACCACCGTGAGTATCGCTCCCGTCTCCGCATTCATGACGACGACCGCACCACGCCGTGCCCCGAGCGCATGCCATGCCGTCTCCGACAGCTCTGCGTCGACGGTCAGGCGGACATCATAGCCCGCATCCGCACGCAGAAGGGTGCGCAGAGGCCCCATGTGCACAGCATCCGTTGTGACACCGCTGAGCGCCGAACCCGCGACCTGCTCCACGCCCGTCGCACCATAACGCTCCGTCTGATAGCCCGTCACGGGCGCGAGAATCCTGCCATAGGGATAGGAGCGCACGCCATCTGCCGCACTTTCGGCGAGTACGCGCCCCCCATGATCGAGGATGCGCCCGCGCACGATGTCCTTTTCCATGAGTGCCGACCGCGTATTGAGTGGGTGCGCGGCAAGCTCATCGCCGTCCCAAACGCTCAGCTTCGCAAGGTAGAGGATCTGAACACCGATGAGTACGAGCAGGAAGGATGCCGCAACAGCAATATGTTTCCGGATTTTCCGATCAGTCATCCGCTGCCTTAACCTCCCCCGAGAGTGCCGTCAAGATGCCGACCAGGATAAAACTCGCCGCCATCGAGCTGCCGCCGTAGCTGACAAACGGCAGTGTAATCCCCGTGAGCGGCAGGAGTTTCGTCACACCCGCCGTGATGATGAACGCCTGCAGGAGGAGACTTGCGGCGCAGCCCGCAGCGAGCAGCGACTCCTGCACGCGTGGCAGCCCCATCGCAATACGGCTCCCCCGCCAGAAGATCAGCGCGTAAACCATAAGCACAAGCACTCCTCCGATCAGCCCGAACTCCTCGGCAATCGCCGCAAAGATGAAGTCCGTATGCACCTCGGGGATGAGCAGCGGATGCCCCTCGGTAAAGCCCGTGCCCCAGATGCCGCCCGAACCAATTGCAAAGAGCGACTGCACGACCTGATAGGACATGCCGTTCGGATCTGCCCACGGATGCAGCCAGATGTCGAAGCGCACGCGAACGTGTCCGAAGAGCGCATAGCTGAGTGCCGCTGCAATGACGATGAACAGCCCCGCAAGGAAGACGTAGGATTTGCGCCCTGTCCCCATATAGGTCATAAGCACCGCCATCCCGAAAAAGAGCAGTGCAGAGCCGAGGTCACGCGCGATGACGAACATGAGCACGGCGAGCCCCCAGAGTGCGACGAGCGGTGCGATAAACCGCACGGGCGGCAGATGAAGAAAGAGAAAACGGCGTGCTGGGAGGGTCAGCACGGCGAGATGGTCGGCAAGATATGCCGCAAGGAAGAAAATGAGCAGAATCTTGCCAAACTCCGATGGCTGCATCGAAAAGGAGCCAAACGCAATCCAGTTCTTATTGCCGCCGATGCTCACGCCGAAAATCAGCGGAAGCACTAAGATCACCGTTGTCGTAAGCCCAAGCACATAGGGATAGTCGAGCATCCGTCGAAGGCGCGTCCAGAGGAGCACGACGAGTGTCCAAGCTGCAATGCCGACACATGCCCAACGCAGCTGCGGCACAAAAAGCTCCGGTTTCAGCCGCGCAATTTCAGCAAGCCCGACAGCGAGAAGCACATAGGCAAGCGCGAGCGGAACACAGTCCAGCTTGCAGCGTGCAGCGAGCACATAGCTCGCCGCCCCTGCACAGAGGAGGAGTGCGAGCCACGGCAGATACGCGAGCTGCGTATGCCAGTCAAACGACCAACCAGGCTGTCCCGCCCCCTGTTTTAGAAACAGAATGCCAAGTGCGCAGACGAGAATCCCCACGGGCGCAAATTTCAATCCGCCGGTCATGGCATTTCGTACGCGAGGGCAATCGCCGTGATATTGTCACTGCCGCCCCCTGCAAGCGCCCGCTCCGCCATGCGCTTTGCGACATCGGAGAATTCACCCCCGAGCAGGGAGGCAAGCGCATCGTCATCCACCATATTCGTCAGCCCGTCCGTCGCGAGGAGAAGACGATCGCCCGTCTCGAGCGGGAAGGAGTCCCCGTCCACATGGAGATGCTCCTCAATACCGACAGCGCGCAGGAGGAGATTTTTGCGCGGATGGTGCTGCGCCTCCTCCTCGCTCAGTTCCCCTCGTGCGACGAGCTCCTCCACATAGGAGTGATCACGTGAGACCTGCCGAAAGACACCGCGCCGCAGAAGATAGAGACGGCTGTCCCCAACGTGTGCATAGTACGCCATGCCCGCACTCTCATCGATGTGGAGGACGGTCGCCGTCGAGCCCATCCCCTCGTACGAAGAATTGCCCGCAGCGGCAGAGAGCACCTGTGCATTCGCACGCAGGACAGCGGATTTCAGTGCCGCCGTATCCATCGGTGCCCCTTCGTTTGCCATGTCGTGCACAGCGGCGACCACCATGCGGCTCGCCACCTCCCCCGCCGCGTGACCGCCAAGCCCGTCGGCGACAACGTAGACGGCAGGAGAAAATACGCCGTAGCTGTCCTCGTTCGATGTCCGCACGCGTCCGATATCCGACGCACTCGAAACCTCTATCATGTGCTTACCTCTCAAAACGCAGGGCAACGGCGCCGATCCGCAGGACATCGCCCGCGCGCAGATACGCCCGCCCCGTCAGAATCCCATCGTTCAGATAGGTGTGGTTGCGGCTGTCCAGATCCTCCGCAATATACGCATCTTCTCTCTGATAGATGGATAGATGATGATGAGATACAAAATTATCCGCAAGTACAATATCGTTGTCTGCACTGCGTCCGATGGAAAGCCCATGCCCCACAGGAAAACGCCGGCCGACCAGCCCCTCGCCTGCAACGGCGACGAGAGACGCCGCTCCGGCAGACGGCTGCGGCGGACGTGCCGCCGCCCTGAGATCCGCATGCAGCGTGCCGAACATCATACGCCCGAGCCGCACGACAACGTAGGCGAGCCAGAGAAGCGCACCGTATTCGAGCAGCACGCGCAGGACTTTCAATGCAAGTGCAGGCATCAGAGCACCCCGTAACGCAGAGCAGTCGTACCGAGACGAATCTCGTCACCGTCACGCAGCCGCTGCGCCGTGATGCGCACGCCGTTCACAAAGCTGCCGTTACGGCTCTCGGCATCGTAGAGCACATGGCGGTGCTGCTCGTACGCAATCCACGCATGAACGCGCGAGACATTCGTATCCGTCAGGATAAACTCACTCTGCGCCATACGCCCCATATAGATCTTGCGCTCACCGAGGCGCATTGCAATCCCCTCATCGGAACCACTGAGCACGGTGAGCGTCGCGATTTCATGCACAGGAGGTAGGTTCAGACAGCGCGCATCCATCAGCGACGGACGTTCAAGCACGATCGTCTGCGCCATCGTATCATGGGAGACCGGTGTCTCCGACACGGGAACGCACGCGTGCTGCATCCGTGACTCCATATGATAAGAGCCTGCGCGCAGACTTTCATCCAGCGCGAAGCAGATGCTGAGTTTGCCATCCATCGTGAGATCCGCACGAATGATGTATTTCTTGAGTGCCACCCCCAGCTCATCTGCCACACGATGCGAGCAGAGCCGCTGGTAATCCTCCGTCCCGAGCGAGATGACATAGGCGTTCGCGAGCCCCTTGCCCGCGCCCTGCCTCTTTGCCTCCTTCTCAAGCCCCTTGATGAGCTCGACCGGTTCGAGATGACTGCTGAACTTACGGTTGAAAAAACCTTCGATATGATCTCCCAGAAAAGATTCCACGCGATCCATCATCGTGCAATACTCTCCTTTGGTTACAAACTAAATCGTTTTCGCGAACTTCTATATCATACCATAAAAGTACAAATATTTATAGTCCTGCTTCCATGAGACGGTTGCGCAGCTGTCCGCACGCCGCCTGGATGTCCGTTCCCATCTCGCGCCGCAGTGTCGCTGTGATGTGCCGCTCTTCCAAAGTTTTTTGAAAACGACGGATGACTACCTTGTCGGGACGAAAGAGATTGCGCTCCGTAACGGGATTGATGGGGATGAGATTCACACTTGCAAGCTGTCCCCGCAGGAGTTTGGCAAGCTGCTCCGCCTCACGCACACCGTCATTCAGATCACGGATCAGGATGTACTCGTAGGTGACGCGCCGCTTCGTCCGCTTCGCATACATACAGGCTGCATACAGTACATCCGCAAGCGGGTACATACGGTTGACGGGCATGATCTCAGAGCGCAGTGCATCCGTCGGCGCATGCAGGGAGATGGAGAGCGAGATGGGGATGCCCTCCTCCGCCAGCCGCTCGATCCCGGGCACAATACCCGAGGTCGAGAGCGTCACACCGCGATAGCTCAGTCCGATGGTATAGTCCTCGTGCAGAAGACGCAATGCCGCAATCACATTGTCGTAGTTCTCGAGCGGTTCGCCCGAACCCATGACGACGATTGTATCGACACGCGCCCCCTCCTGCCGCAGGAAGTCCGCAATACCGATCACCTGCGCCGCGATCTCCCCCGCCGTCAGATTGCGCTGCAGCCCGTGCAGTGTTGACGCGCAAAATGCGCAGCCCATGCGGCAGCCCGCCTGTGTCGAGACACAGACGCTGTTGCCGTACGAATGGCGCATCAGCACCGTCTCCGCCGTCTGTCCGTCCGCGAACTCATAGAGCAGCTTGATCGTCGCACCGTCAGCGGAGTGGAGACGCGAAACGACCTTTGGTCGTTCGATGGAGAACTGTTCCGCAAGCTGTGCACGCAGAGACTTGGACAAATTATCCATCGCATGAAAAGAAACCGCACCGCGCTGATACATCCATCGAATGATCTGATCTGCGCGGAAACGGGGAATGTCATGCTCTTTGAGGGCTTCGGCAAGCCGTTCCTTTGTCCATCCAAAGATATTCATAGTCGCCTCATGCGTGCGATAAAGAAGCCGTCAGGGCCATCCGTCTCGGGCATGATCTGCACCATGCGCTCCGCCGTTTTCTGCATCGGAAGAAACGCCCCCGTCTCCTCAAGCGAAAAATCTGCGTGCGTCTCCAAAAAGGCGCGGACGACGGCGGCATTCTCACACTCCTCCATAGTACAGGTGCTGTAGACCAGTATTCCGCCGTGTTTCACTGCCCGTGCCGCGCTCGCGAGGATATCGCGCTGCAGAGACGGCAGTGTCTTTGCATCCCGTACGCTTTTCTTCCAGCGCGCATCGGGTTTGCGTCTGAGGACACCCAGCCCCGAACAGGGCGCATCGACGAGCACACGATCTGCCTGTTCCGCATATGCCGCACCGATCTCGCGTGCGTCGCGCATCTGTGTCTCGATGATGGATATGCCGAGACGCTTCGCGTTGCGCTCGATGCGGCACATCTTCTCCTCGTAGATGTCAAACGCGAGGATGCGCCCGCGATTTTCCATGCGCTGTGCAATGTGGGTCGTCTTGCCGCCGGGTGCGGCACAGGCATCGATCACCGTCATGCCCGGCTCCGGAGCAAGCACATGCGCGACAAGCATCGAGCTCTCGTCCTGCACCTGCGCCAGCCCCTCGCGCAGAGGTGCAAGCTCATCGAGTGCACCATGCGCAGCGAGCACAATGCCGTCCGGCACCCATGCAGAGCCACGCACCTGCGCCCCCGCCGCCGCAAGCTGCGCCATCAGCGCGTCGCGGTTCGTACGCAGTGTGTTCACACGCACGGAGAGCGGCGCACTCGTATTGTTGCAGCGACAGAGCTCCTCCGTCCGCTCGTATCCATGGGTACGCATCCATCGTTCCACCATCCACTTCGGATGCCATGTCCGCAGGGCAAGTGCGTGTGCATCCCTCCCCTCGGGGAATGCCGCACGCTCCGGCTCGCGCAGTGCTGCGCGGAGAACACCGTTGACGAACGCGTCCGCCCCCCTGCGCCCATGTTTTTTTGCAAGCTCCACCGCCGTATTGCACGCAGCAGAGGGCGGCACGCGATCCATGCAGAAGATCTGGTAGAATCCCAGACGCAGGAGCTCGCGAATGGCGGGCTGCGCCTTGCGGATGTCAGCGACGTAGCACCCGATCATATAGTCGAGCGATGCGCCCGCCTTCGTGACACCGTAGACGAGTTCCGTCAGAAAACGGCGGTCGCGCTCCGGCGGCTGCACCTCACGCAACACTTCTGCGAGTGCGACATTGGCGTATGCATCCTCAACGTGTACCCGTTGGAGCACCTGCATCGCAAGCTCACGCACGCGGTCGATTTTTTCCTCACGATACCTCTGCATCATGCGCCCTTCCTCGTGTCGTCCGATGGCGGTTCAATGATCTCTTCCAACTGGCGGCGCACCTCACCCATGTCTACGCTTGTATTGTAGCACGGGCCGTTCGGGCGGATATTCAGTACCCCCACCGCCGGCAGCGGAAAAACGTCCTGTATACCGCTCATCAGGTCGCGCTCGCACGCAATTGCAAGCACCGCCTTCGGGCGCATATTGTAGATGATCTGGCGGGCAAGCGTGCCGCCCGTCGCCACAAAAAAGTGAAATCCCATCTCCTCCGCGAGTGCCACGAGATCACCGATGTTGCAGCCGCCGCATCGCTTGCAGTTGTTTGGGTCGCGCGTCACCTTGTGCGGGCAGCTAGCAAGCTGCAGACAGTGCGGCGTGACGACGAGCAGACGGTTCGCAGGGACGCGGATGTGCATGCGGTGAAAGAGCAGATTGCTCACCGCAATAAACGATCCCTCGAGCTTCCGCCGCTTCACGCCGAATACTGCGCCGATGCGCACGGCGGCAGGAAAGAGCAGATTGATGAGCTCGTACGTCTGCCGCTTCATCCACGGCAGATAGGGCAGCCCCGCAATCGCGAGCACAATGTTGAAGATACCAAAGAAGGAAGCGAGGACAAGGAGCGTCAGCACGCCCCCGATCGCCCACGGCAGCGCGGGCTGGATCCGCTCGAGCCCCGGCACGCCGATGTACCAGATTCCAAAGAGGAGCATCGCCGCAAGCACTGTCACAAGGAGCAGCATGCCTATAAAGAGGCGCTTTTTCGGGCGGGACGGCAGTGCGATGGTCTTTTTCTCGCCGGCTGTCTTCCCGTTCACTGTCAATGTCTGCGTACTCATGATGAAAACCTTCCGCCAACGGGAAGCGTATAACCGTTCAAAAAGGCACGCACCTCCATCATCTTCTTGCCGGGAGCTTGAATCTCTGTGATTTCCACATCCTCATCCCCCGTGGCAACGATAAGCCCTGCCTTGCGGTCGGCGGCGACAATCGTCCCCGACGGCACACTTGCCGCATGTCCCGTCGAACGTAGCGCACCGATCTTGTAGACTGCGCCGTCAAGGCTCGTCTGCGCATAGGGTACGGGGTTCAGTCCGCGCACAAGAGCATCGAGCTCCTGCGCCTTTTTCGACCAGTCCATCACCGTCGTCTCGCGCGTGATGCGCGCAGCATAGCAAGATGCACCCGTCTGCGGCGTGCGCACAAGCATCCCTGCCGCAAGCCGTTCAAGCGTCTCGACGAGAAGACTTGCCCCCGTCTCCATCAGTGTGTCGTGAAGCTGACCATACGTTGTATCCGTATGGATGGGGACTTCTCTCCGCAGGAGCATATCGCCCGTATCAAGCCCCGCATCCATCTGCATCGTCGTAATCCCCGTCATATGCTCCCCTGCCATGATCGCGTGCTGAATCGGTGCTGCGCCACGATACTTCGGCAGGAGGGATGCGTGCACATTGATGCAGCCGTAAACGGGCACGTCCAGCACCTCCTGCGAGAGGATCTGACCGAACGCGACGACGACCGCCACATCGGGCTTCAAATCTCGAAATGCGGTGACAAACGCCGCATCGCGTGCACGCACGGGCTGAAGCACGGGGATATCATGCGTCACTGCCCATGCCTTCACGGGCGACGGACTGAGCTTCTTACCCCGTCCACGCGGGCGGTCGGGCTGCGTGACAACGGCGACGACCTCCGCGAGATCGGACCGTGCCGCAATCGCCGCAAGTGTCGGCACGGCGAAATCCGGCGTCCCCATAAAGACGACACGCATCCTCGTCACTCCTTTTCCTCCGCCTTGCGCAGACTCACGGCAATGTCGATAAAGAGCCTGCCGTCGAGGTGGTCACACTCATGCTGAATACAGCGCGCCAAGAGCCCCTCTGCCGTCAGAGTCCGCCGCCGACTGCGCCGATCCGTATACTCCACCGTCACCCGCTCTGCACGCTCCACATCCCCGTAGACCTGCGGCACGGAGAGACACCCCTCCGAGTCCACCACAGAACCCTCGCGCATCGTGATAACGGGATTCACAAGCTCCAATAGCCCGTGCTCGTCTTGCACGTCGATCACCACGATGCGCAGGGATTTCCCCACCTGCGGCGCGGCAAGCCCCACGCCATCGGCGGAGTACATCGTCTCCGCCATATCGTCAAGCAGCTGCCGATGCCACTTCGTGAGCCGCTCAATCGGTTCTGCCACCTGTTTCAGAACGGGATCGCCCGCCTTTTTGATTTCCAGTATTGCCATAGATTTTCCTCGTTTATAAGTGCAGATGATAAATCTGCACGGCATTGTCATAGAACACTGCATTCCAATGCTCCTCGGGGATGAGCAGCTTCGTAAACGCAATGTAATCGTCGAAATTCGCAAGCGGCCAGTCCGTCCCGAACATGAGACGGTCATAGGCATTGAGATATGCGAGCCAGCCGTGCAGCTGCTCAATGTAGAACTTCTTGCGCGTACAGAATAGCTCAAAATCCTGAATTTTACCCGCAAGCATCCCCGAGAGATCGGCACTCACATTCGGGTTCTTCTCCATCACGGCGACCGCGTCCGTGAAATACGGTTCCCCAAAATGACACATGACGAAATGCACCGCGCGGAACTTCGTCGCCGCTTCATCCATCACATTCGGATGGGCGTATTTGAGCAGTGCCTTCTCCGTCGCCGTCAGCCCCGTGTGCACGGCAACAGGCTTCTTGTACTGCGCGGCAAGCTCGTAGACGGGCGCAAGCATATCGCCATAGATATAGAAATAATGATAGCCCGGATAGAGCTTGATGCCGACGCATCGCTCGCTTTTTAGGTGCTGTTCGAGCGCGGGCAAAATCTTTTCGATGCGCCCCTCCGCAATCTCCGTTACACCGTCGCCCCCGATGCCAACGCAGTAATGAAAGATATCGGGATAGTTCGGATTCGTCTCCTCCACAGGCAGATTGCCCATCACGATGCCGTGGACAATGTTCGACGCACGAAAGTCGCGGCGCAGAGCCTCCTCCGTATTCTCGTGCCCCGCTGCCCGCGCCACGGTATCAAAATACTCCCCTCTGCCAAAGTGCAGGTGGGCATCAATGATCTTCATGTATATTCGCTTTCTAAAAACAATTAACTATCCGTTTAGTTTAACATATCCGTCAATAGTTTTTCGTGATAAATGAGACAATGTTTCACAGCAAATCCATCATCCGATGGGTCTGCGGGATGATTCGGACATCGGACAGATGGCGCAGGGCGATGTGTTGGAGCTCAAGGAGACGTGCGGGTGTAGGTGCGGAGCAGCCGCCGTAGGGCGTGACGGGTTGAAGGATAAGGAGCGTCGCGGGTGCGATGTCGGCGACGAGGTGTGCCGCACGCTCCACATCCTCTGCGCGCGTCTCTGCTGCGACGACAACCTTGACGTAGACATCTTTCGTGCACGCAATCTCAAGAAAGCGTGCATGCGCATCCCAGACAGGTGTAGACAGGACATCGGGCAGTTTCAGATCCATGCTGATATGTGAAATGCAGTCAATGCACTCTGCAAGAGCTCTGTCGAGCGTTCCATTTGTTTCCAGGAAAATGGGCAGGTCGATATGTGCCGCAAGCTCCTTGATAAAGGGAACATGAAGCAGTGGCTCCCCGCCCGTGATGCTGAGGGAGTGATGCGGGACATCCCCTGTAAGCCCCGCGACAATCTCCGCCACCTGCTCCACCGAAAGAGGATTTTCGTATGGAATGAGTTCATGCGTACCCGCCCGCGCCTCGACCATGCAGGTGGGATGCCGACCGATCTCGTTCTCTGTATCGCAATAGGTACAGTCAAGATTGCAGCCTTCAAGCCGCACAAATACCTGACGACAGCCGACGTATTTTCCCTCGCCCTGTATGGAGGAAAAGATTTCGATGATGTTCTCGCGCATATCAGTCCTTCGTGTAGGTGACAGAGGACTTCGGCGACTCCCAAACGGTCAGCGCGGTCAGCTCCGCAGGGGATGCCACAACCGCCTCACATGCCGCAAGCCGCTCGAAGATGATGCGTGCCAGATTTTCTGCCGTTGGATTCACCCCATCGTGAAACGGAGGAAGATCGTTCAGATAATAGTGATCGAACTCGTCCAATATTTCGGCAAGTGCCTTTTTCGCAATCTTGAAGTCGATCAGCATTCCGAGTTCATCGAGCTGCGTTCCCTGAAACGTTGCCTCGACCACCCAGTTGTGCCCATGCAGGCGGTCACATTTGCCTGGATAGTTCACGACGCGGTGCGCCGCCTCGAATGCGCCCTCGACGCGTAATGTATACATAATGTTCTCCTTTTATTGAAAAGAGACTGCTGCACTCATGCAGCAGCCCCTTTGTTATTTCACGTCGCTCATGACCTCATCCATGCTCATGGCACGCGTATGCTTCGTATGGCTCCACTCATGCTCGTTGCGGTGGATGAATCCGAGGAAGATGATCGGAATCCACGAATAGATGAACACCGGGTAGAGCAGCAGATAAAACCATGCCTTCAGCTTCGCACGCACCTTGATGAGGATAATCATGGGCAGGACGTACTGCCCGATCATAATCGCGGTCATGAGCTGCGACGGCAGGAACTTGTAGATGCTCGTATAGAACGGTGGGAATGCCATCTGCACATAGCTGATGATGATGAAGAACGTCGACATCATCAGGAAATGTGGCTGCAGCAGATAGATGCAGCCATCCCAGATGCGGATGTCGCGACGCTTCCAGCCCTCGCGGATCATCGTCGGAATGAAACGGTGCGCCACGTCAAACTGCCCCTGTGCCCAGCGGCGGCGCTGATTCCACGCCTGCTTGAACGTCAGCGGCTTTTCATCATAGACGATGGCATCGTGTGCCCACGTCGTCTTGATTCCCTCCGCGAGCAGCTTCATCGTGAACTCCATGTCCTCCGTGAGACAGGTCGCACGCCAGCCATGCCGCTTCAGCACATCCGTTGTAATGCACATCCCCGTGCCGCCGAGACACGCAGAAAGTCCGATGTTCGTCTTGGCGAGATGGGAGATGTGGTCAATGACCCAGAACGCAATTGCAAATGTTCCCGCAACCCAGGTGTCATAAGGGTTCTTCGCATCGAGAAACCCCTGAATGACCTTGTCGCCCTTAAGCAGGCGATTGTTCATCTCCTTGAGAAAGTTCGGATGAACGAGGTTGTCTGCGTCGAAGATCGCAATCGCATCATATTCCTTGTCCATCTCGAAGAGACGTTCAAACATCCACTCGAGTGCAAAGCCCTTGCTCTTCTTTGTCGGATGCGTACGCTCGCAGACAATCGCGCCCGCGTTCCCCGCAATCTGTGCCGTCTCGTCCGTGCAGTTGTCCGCAATGACATAGATGTCATAGAGTTCCTCGGGATAGTCGAGGCGTTTCAGATTTTCGATCAGCTGACCGATGACCGCCGCTTCATTGTGTGCGGCGACCACAACGGCAAAAGTCTTTTCGGGGGTCAGAATCTTTTGCTCCCTCCGCCGCCAGAGGCAGCAGAAGCCGATAAAGAAAAAATAGAGGGTAAAGAGCAGAAGAATAATCTGCATCGGCACCATGATGATGTCGAAGATATGTGCCGGAAGATAGGGCGAAACAAATTGAACGAACTCAGTCATGTGGGTTCAGCCTTCCTTTGCACGCGCCATAACGGCAATCGCATGATTAACAATCCCAAAGAGTGCATATGTCGCAAAGATCCCTGCAAATACGGCGGGCAGGATCGCTGCGCTGCCGAAATAGAGGATTGCAACGAATACGAGAAGCGCAAAAATTTTGGAGGCCATATAGATTTTCTCTCCGCCCCCCTTGAAATCGGGATAGTGCACATGACTGACCATCAGATATGCAGTCACAGCAACGGCGAGCGGGTAGACCAGTCCGAACGAGGTCGGATCGACCTTGAGCTCGAGAAAGAGCCACGTCGACATGGCGACGAGATTGCCGCCCGCCGGAATCGCAAGCCCCATAAAGTAGCCATGCACAACACTCGCATTCACGTTAAAACGCGTCAATCGCCACATGCCGCAGACGGCAAAGAAGATCGTCACGGCGATGCCGGGAAAGCCGTAGCTATGCAGGGCAAGCGTCCATGCAAGAATCGCAGGTGCAACGCCGAACGAGCCGAGATCACAGAGCGAGTCCATTTCCTTTCCGAACTCGCTGGACACGCCGAACGCGCGCGCGATACGGCCGTCGAGACCATCTGCGACGAGCGCACAGAAGATGAAGATTGCACCCCAGTCGAGATACCCCTCGACCGTCGAAAGAATTGAGCACATTCCAAAGACAAGATTCATCGCCGTACACAGATTCGGCAGAAACCGTCTGTAATTCATTCGCTTTCGAGCCTCCCCAGAACGGTCTTGCCGCCCTGCACCTTTTCGCCCTTTTTCACCAAGATTGCTGCACGCTCTGGCATGACGATCTCAAGGCATGAGCCAAAACGGATCATGCCGTAGATATCCCCCTGTCGCAGCTGGTCGTCGAGCGTCACCCACGAGACGATGCGGCGCGCAAGGATGCCCGCAATCTGCTTCACCGTGATGCGCAGATCACCGCGGTCAATGCCAATCAGGTGGTGCTCGTTCTCAAAGCCGACCTCGTCCTTATACGCAGGCTGAAAGCGTCCGCAGTAGTATTTTTGGAGCTTAATCTCCCCATTGATGGGACTGCGGTTGACGTGGACGTTGAACACCGACATAAAGATGACAATCTTATTGCACTTCTCCCCTACGAAGTCGTCCATCCCGACAGATGAGATCTCCGTGACCATTCCGTCCGCGGGGGAGAGAATGTGATGTGCGTCCTGCACGATCTCGCGCGCAGGACTGCGGAAGAAATATGCAAAGTAGCACGCGAGCACGACAAATGGAATCGCCGCGTACGGATGTGCAAAGAATCCGAGAATAACAGCCAAAATAAGCGCCGCGCCGATAAACTTATAGCCCTCGCTTACAATGACCATGCGCATCCGCCTCCTTATAAAAACTCTGAGGATTTTCATGTTTCATATTGTACTCCACGCAAACACCTCGTTACGCAAGCGGTCGTACACTTATCTGCCTAAATACCTGCGGACTTCTTAAACGCGCTTCGCTTGAACGAAAGAAATCCGCAGGGGGCAGAACGTGTACTTTTCCCGCTTGCTTCACTAGGGTTTGCTTTTGGAGTACAATCCTGCACATTATACTTCCATCAATTATAATGGAAAGCCTATTCTTTGTCCACAGATACGACTTTTATTTTCGCGAGGCGTGCACCTTCAGCACGAATTTCGGCAGCGCAAGCAATCGCCCCGCACGCTTCGGCTGAAGCATCCCGCGAAAGAGCCATTCGAGCTTTGCCTTCTGCATCCAGCGCGGCGCACGCTTCATCACGCCCGCCATTACGTCGAGCGTCCCGCCGACACCGATGGCAACGGGCACGTCAAGCTCCGCCAGATGTGCGGCGATCCACTTCTCCTGCTTCGGCACGCCAAGTGCGACAAGCAGGAGGTCAGGCTTCGCCGCCTTGATCTCCTCGATGATTGCCGCATTGTCCTCCGGCTTGAAGTAGCCATCGCGCACGCCGACAATCTCGATGCCGGGGTAGAGCTGCTCCGCCTTTGCCTTTGCCTTCTCCGCAACGCCGGGCGCAGAGCCGAAAAAGTAGATACGCCGCCCCTCCGAAGGCGCTGCACGCAGCAGTTCCTGCGCGAGATCATAGCCCGCCACGCGCTCCGGCATTCGATGACCGAGGTGGCACGCCGCCCAGACCGTCCCTGCCCCGTCCGCCACGACGAGTGCCGCAGCATTGAGGATGTCGCACAGTTCGGGGTCATGCGTCGCACGCATAATCATCTCCGCGTTTGCCGTGGCGATCATCACGCCCGCACGCTCGTCCATATAGGAGCGCACGGCGGCGACCGCCTCCGCCATCGTGACCGCATCGACATGCACGCCCAGTATATTAACCCGTTCACTCAAGGAGTATTCCCTCCAAATATCGTGAAAAGAGAGCGCCTTCAACGGACGCCCTCCTCTTTTCAATTCTTACTGTGCAGGATTCTCCGCCTTTTTCTTCGGCACAGCCGTACGGATATAGAGCTCACGCAGCTGCTTTTCGTCGACCGACGACGGTGCTTCGCACATGACATCCGACGCGCTCTGCGTCTTCGGGAATGGAATGACATCGCGGATACTGCGGCGTTTCGCCATAATCATGACGAGGCGATCCAAACCGAACGCAAGTCCGCCATGCGGCGGTGTGCCGTACTCGAATGCATTCATCATAAAGCCGAAACGCTCGCGCGCCTCCTCCGGTGCAAAACCGAGCGTCTCAAAGACCTGCTCCTGCAGATCGCTGCGATAGATACGTAGGCTGCCGCCGCCAATCTCGACCCCGTTCAGCACCATGTCATAGGCATTCGCCTTGACACGCCCGGGATCGGTCGTGAGCAGCGGAATGTCCTCGTCACGTGGTGCGGTGAACGGATGGTGCATCGCCTTGTAGCGCTTCTCCTCTGCACTGTACTCAAACATCGGGAAGTCCACGACCCAGAGGAAGGACAGTTCATCGGGATTCATCAGATTGCGACGGCGGCCCATCTCAAGGCGCAGTTCGCCGAGTGCCTGTGCCACGACGGCGGGCTGGTCGGCGACAACGAGCAGGAGGTCGCCCGTCTTTGCACCGACGGCATTCTTGATCGTCTCGAACGTCTCATCCGAATAGAACTTCTTGAAGGGCGACTTTACGCCCTCCTCCGTGTACTGAATCCACGCAAGCCCCTTCGCACCGTAGTTCTGTACATACAGGACGAGCTCGTCGAGCTCACGGCGCGGGATGTTCGCATAGCCCTCGACGTTGATGACCTTGACGCGACCGCCCGCCTCCATGACGGCATTGAAGACCTTGAACTCCGAGCCGCCGACGTAGTCCGTGATGTCCTGCAGCTCCATGCCAAAGCGCAGATCGGGCTTGTCCGAGCCGAAACGCTCCATCGCCTCGTCCCAGCCCATACGACGGAACGGCGTTTCAACCTTGATGCCCATGCTCTTGTCGAAGAGCTCCTTTACCATCTCCTCCATCAGCGTGAGGATGGAGTCCTGATCCATAAAGGACATCTCAATATCGAGCTGCGTGAACTCGGGCTGACGGTCGGCACGCAGATCCTCATCGCGGAAACAGCGTACAATCTGGAAATACTTCTCGAAGCCCGAAACCATGAGCAGCTGCTTGAAGATCTGCGGCGACTGCGGCAGTGCGTAGAACTCGCCCGCATTGAGGCGACTCGGCACGAGGAAGTCGCGTGCGCCCTCGGGCGTACTCTTGCAGAGCATCGGTGTCTCGATTTCGAGGAAGCCGTTCCGATCGAAGAAATCACGCATGATTTTCGTCACGCGGTGGCGCAGCATGATATTCGCCTGCATCTCGGGACGGCGCAGGTCGAGATAGCGATAGCGCAGACGGATCATCTCATCCACGTCAATGCCGTCCTGAATATAGAACGGCGGTGTCTTCGCCTTGTTCATAATCCGCAGCTCATTGACAACGACCTCAATCTCACCTGTCTCCATGTTCGGGTTCACCGTCTCCGCGCTGCGAGCGCGCACCGTACCACGCACACAGATGACGAACTCCGAGCGCAGCGTCTCCGCCTCGTGGAACGTCCCCGCTGCCATCGCTGCCTCGTCAAAGACGATCTGCACAAATCCCGAGCGGTCGCGCATATCGACAAAGATCAGCCCGCCGTGGTCACGGCGGCGCGACACCCAGCCGCACAGCGTTACCTCTCCGCCAACCTGCTCCTTTCGGAGCATGCCGCAGTCATGTGTCCGTTTAAGTCCCTGCATCGTTTCCATCTCAGCCCTTCACCTCAGAAATCAATCGTTTTACCATATCGTCAAGAGAATATGTCTCCTGCGTACTCTCAGCCATGTTTCGCACGACTGCCTCATGCCTTGCAAGCTCGTCCTCGCCGAGAATGACGGCATAGCGCGCACCGGACTTGTTCGCCTGCTTCATCTGCGCCTTCATGCTGCGCCCCGCATAGTCCATCAGCGCACGCACACCGCCCTGCCGCAGTTCGTGGAGCAGCGGAAACGCAGCCGCTGCCGCAGCCTCCCCGAGTGCGATGAGAAAGACATCCGCCGCAGGGGGACGCTCAGGCAGAAGATTCTGCTGTTCGAGCGCGAGCAGAACGCGCTCAAGCCCTGCCGCAAACCCGACCGCAGGGGTCGGATTCCCGCCGAGCTCCTCGACAAGACCGTCATAGCGTCCACCACCCGCAACGGCACTCTGTGCACCAAGCGGCGGATAGGCGATCTCGAACGCCGTCCGCGTGTAGTAGTCGAGCCCACGCACGAGACGCGAATCGAGTTCATAGGATACGCCGGCCGCCCGCAGATGATTCTGCACCGCCTCAAAATGTGAGGAACATTCCTCACAGAGGCAGTCCGTAATCGCAGGTGCACCTGCCATAAACGGCTTCTCCGCGTCCGCCTTGCAGTCGAGAATCCGCATGGGTCTCACGGTATAGCGACTTTGACAGTCATCGCAGAGCGATGCCAGATGCTCCTTGAAATACTCCTGCAGACGCGCCCGATAGACGGGGCGGCAGTTCGGGCAGCCGACCGAGTTCAGCTTGAGTGTCAGCCTCTGCAGCCCGAGTGCCGTGAGGAAGTCATAGGCGAGGAGAATCGCCTCGGCATCCACGGCAGGGCTCTCCCCGCCGATTGCCTCCACACCGAACTGGTGGAACTCGCGCATACGACCCGCCTGCGGGCGGTCATAACGGAACATCGAGCCGATGTAGAAGAGCTTTTGCAGCCCTCCATCCGCATAGAGCTTGTTCTGCAGGTAGGCACGCACAGCGGATGCCGTATTCTCCGGGCGCAGCGTCAGACTACGCTCCCCACGGTCGGTAAAGGTATACATCTCCTTGTCCACGACATCCGTGCCGTCACCGATGCCGCGCTGGAAGAGCTCCGTGTGCTCGAAGACAGGCGTGCGGATCTCATGATAGCCATAGCGGGCGCAGAGCTCGCGAATGACATTCTCCACGTATGTCCACGCCTCTACCGCATCGGGCAGTATATCCTTTGTCCCCCGTGGCGCATTCGTCAGCATCAGGGTGTTTCCTCCTCGTATTCCGCGCGCAGAAGCGCACGGCGTTTTTCAATGTAGATGTCAATATCGCGCAGATAGGTCACAAGGTCCTTTGCGTTGAATACAGAGCGCATCCGTCCGCTGCGAATCCCGAGTACCTTCGTCGTGGCGGCACCGCCGATACCAATGATCGTCTGGTGCTCCTCCATGATCTGAATGTTGTAGATGCTCTCGGCACCTGCACGGGCATAGCCGACGTTCTCAAGATCGCCGCTCATATAGCCCTGCCGATAGAGATAGTACGGACGATAGCCCGCCTCCTCCACCGCGCGTACAGCGGCTTCGCTCATGCGCCTCGTCTCAGCATCGGACGGCAGCTCGACGTGCTCCGTCTCCATTTTCAGACGGAGATTCGAACCGCGCTTCAAGGCAAGTGCATGGAGCGTGATATCGTCGGGCGCAAGTGCTGTCACCGCCGCCATCGTCCGCTCCACATCCTCTGCCGTTTCTCCCGGCAGCCCGAGGATCACATCCATATTGATGTGCACGTTCATTGCCGCGCGAATCTCATGCACCATACGCACAATGTCTTCGGGGCTGTGGTGGCGGCCGATGCGTTCCAGCGTCGCCTCCTGCATCGACTGCGGATTGACGCTCACGCGCGTTACCGCGTGCTCTTTCATCGCAGCAATCTTCTCTACACTCATGCTGTCGGGACGCCCTGCCTCCACCGTGAACTCCGCGATATGCGCTCCATAAAACGCATTATATACCATTTTGAGCATTTCGGCAAAAAAATCATTTGGAAGACTGGTCGGCGTTCCTCCGCCGATGTAAATGCTCTGCACCGTAAGCCCCAAAGCACGCACATCCTCTGCCGCCGCATCGAGGTCGCGTGCGAGCACATCCATAAAGGCGCGGAGCTTCTTCTCCGAGGGAAGCAAATTCGACGGAAAGGAGCAGTAGAGGCAGCGCGAGAGACAGAATGGAATGCCGACGTAGATGCTCACGGTTCGCGCATCCCCCTGCGCGAGAAACGGCAGCTGACGCACGGCAACATACGTGATAAGACGCGCTTTGTCCGCACTGCAATCGTAATCCTCGCCGAGACGCGCAACGATTTCCTCGGGGCTCATGCCGCTGCGCAGCCAACGATGCACGATCTTCGTCGGACGTACCCCGTGGAGGATGCCCCACGGCGCGGGCGGCACGGCGAAACGTGTGCGGAAGAATGCGTAGACATTCCGCTTGATGGCGCGATGAACGGCGGCACGCGACACTTCATCCGCCTTGCCATCCGAAACAAAATAAAATTTTTCGCACGCGCCATCATGCGCAAAAAGAAAAACCTCGGTCATGACAGAAGGCGGCTCACAGCCCGACTGCCGGTTCACCACCGACAGCTGGGCGTAATCCGCCTCCCCTGCCCGCCCGACGATCTCCACCTTGAAGAGCGTCAATACCTCGCGGACAATTTTGACTATGACCTCGGCTCTGCTGTTGATCGTAAGAGACCGAATCTTCACGACTTTTTCTGCTTCTCCTGACAGTTTTTGCAGATGCCAAAAAACTTCGCTTGATGGTTCTCGACCTTGAAGCCCGTCTTCTTGAAGATATCCTCCTCCAGATGATCGAGCATATCTTCCTCGAACTCCGAGATCTCCTTGCACTCCGTACAGATCAGATGATGATGGAAGTGCTGGTTCGGATCAATCGGGTTCAGCTCGTAGGAGTACGACCCCTTATTGCGCTTGTCGAACTCCTTGCCGAATTCGATCTTCTGCAGGATCCCGAGTGATACGAGGATCTCGAGGCTGCGGTAGACCGTCGCAAGCCCGATCTCCGACTCCGTGCCGCGCAGGATGTCGTAGATCTTCTCCGCGCTCAGATGCTCGCTCGGATGATCGAGGATCACCTGCAGGACGATTTGACGCTGCGGTGTCATCTTGCGCTGCGTTGCCTGCAGACGTTTTTTCAGATCCTCCATTGTGTAGGTCTCTGCCATACTCTTACCCTCCATGTGTTATTGTAAGATAACTCTCCAATATATAATCACAATCAATGAGAATAGTATAGCACAGTCCACAACTTTTTTCTATAGAGATGAAAAACTAATTGAGAATATCCATTTATTCCTTCTCCTGTGCAATGCGGCGCAGCGTCTCCATCATCAGCTTCGCCTCCGGAACAATCGTCGTAACATCGACACGCTCGTCAGGCGTATGGATACCCGTCGTCGTCACACCGATGGACACCATGTCCAGCTCCGGATTCTTCGCTGCGTGCCAGCTGGTCTCAAGTCCTGCATGAATACTCTCGACCGTCATCTGTGCACCGCTGTTCTGCGCAGCATAGACCTCGCCCATGATCTGCGCAAGCCTGCTGTTCTCGCGCTCGCGCCATGCCGGCGACTGCGCCCCAAGGGTGAGGTTGAAGTTCATGCGCTCCGCCATCGTCCGCCCCATCACGACGATTTCATCCAGACGCTCATTCACCGAGGAGCGCGGGAAATACTGGACGCGCACATCATTTTCGTCCATGCGGAGAACGCCGAGGTTCGCCGAGGTCTCCACCTTATCCACGTGCAGACGCGACATATCATGCACGCCCGTGCGCAGGAGCGTGAGCAGGTCGATGAGGTCACGCTCCTCTGCGTCGCCGATGACGCGCCCTGCATTCTCCACCGTAGTAAATGCAAACTTCATTGCAGGATCGGCCGTGCCATAGAGCGCATGAAAACGCTTCTCCTCCGCAACCAGGACGTTGACAATCTCACGCTCGTTAATGCCTGTCCGAATGACCGCCTCTGCCGTCGGTGGAATGGCGTTGCGTGCCGTACCGCCCATGAACGTGACAATCTCAATTTTACCATGTGCCTCAAGTGCCTGCAGTGCAAGGGCAAGCGTACGAATCGCATTGCCGCGCCCATCGCCGATGCGCTCCCCCGAATGCCCGCCAAGCAAGCCCTCCACCGCGATGCGATAGGCGGGCAGCTCCGACTCCCTGCGCGAGAGTGTACGTGAGAAGTCAAGGTTGACACTGCCCGCACTGCCGACTGTCATAATATGGTAGTCCTCGGAGTCGCAGTTGATGAGGAAACGAGCTTCCTTCAGATGATCCGCAGCGAGATGCCGCGCTCCCGACATCCCCTGTTCCTCATCGACCGTAACGATGGCGCGCAGCGGTCCGTGTTCCTCCGTATGCTGCATCGCAGTCAAAATCTCCGCAACGCCGATGCCGTCATCACCACCGAGGCTCGTACCGTCTGCCGTCAGAGACGCCTCCGTGCGGACGAGCTTGATTGGATCTTTGAGCGGATCGTAGATTACGCCCGGCTTCGCGACGCAGACCATGTCCATGTGCCCCTGCAGGATCGTGCGCGGCGCAGCCTCACAGCCCTTCGTCGCGGGGAGTTCCGCGATGATGTTCAGCGCCTCGTCCTGCGTCACCGTGCAGCCGATCTCCTCAAACCGTTTCTTCAGATAGTCGCTGACGGCTTTCTCATGTCCCGATGGACGCGGAATGTGCGTCAGTGCCTCAAATTCTGAAATGACCGTCTCCAATAATTTTGCATCGTCTATCATAGTATTGCCTCCTGACTGTATTCTGCTCCATATTATACCACACGTATAAAAATTTGGGTGCAATGCGGAGTCAAAATCTCTCCGCACCGCACCCATCATTTTTCTTTCGCTTATTTTACAAGCGTCAATGTTGCATAATATCCATCATGTTTTGTAGAAGCCTTACTCATTCCACCATAAGAATCAAAACTATTTTTTGTCACATAATAAACAAGACGATATTTTCCAACTTCATCTGTTTTTTCCAAGCCAACTTTTACAAACCCGTCGGAGACAAGCCCGTTTGAAAGATTCGGAAAACCAATCACTTCGCCCATGGAATGAAATGAACCTGTTTTGTGGAAAACATCATTTAAGCCTGTGTAGTAACCAAATTCTTCGTGATACGCCCTAAAATCTGTCATAAGCGGCATGCGATTCACATTGTCGCGTCCAACAAAATCTCCTGTATCATCCATAAGGGCGATCTGATACGTACCATTAGAGTTTTGGAGTATGGTAAAGTGGACAAGTGCAGACTTGCGACGGTCTGTCTTTATGACAGGTGTGCCGTTGTCTCCACGCTGTGTCTGGAATCCGTACGTGTCCGTCAGTTGGAATACATGCCCGATAAGATCCGACAGCGCGGGAGATTTTGAATAGTCCACAGAATCTTGTGTAAACTCCGCCCAATCAATCTGCTTGCCGTATTGCGCAAAGAGTGAAACTTCATTTTCAGCTCGCTGAACAGCAGAATCCATATGAGCCTCAAACTTTCTACGTTCAGCGGCAGCAGCGTCTTCTTCGGCTTTACGCACCGATTCCATTACATCATTATAGATTTCAGGTCGATTTGTTTTTATATATTCAACAAAAGAATTCACCGCTGGTGTAAGTTCTCTATTCCAACAACCATCATTTATTTCTTCTTCTGTACAATTATTAACTTCTTGGTCTAATGACTTCCATTCGGTTTCATCAAAATCACGATAAGTTCTATTAGAAAGGTCTACTTCCACTCCAAAAGCGCCATAATCTTTAAGTTTAGGACCGTCTAAAAAATGGAAATAAAAACAAATAAGCTTTTTGTTTCCTTGAGTTATCACGGTTATTCGATTTGGCTCAAACACCCTATATCCATATAAATAACCGCCTCTATACGGGCTTTCGTATAGAGATTCCAAAACAATATATTCTTTCTTCCCGACAACATCAAAAAGGTTATAAATAGGAACAGGTTTTTCTTTTGCAAAACCAACCTCAGTCATCTGAGGAGAACCAAGAGCGAGCACCAACGCAGTCCCGCATACGAAAAGCATATTTTTCTTTTTCATTTTACAAAATCCTTTCTCTCTGCTTTGAGTCCATTCCAACATTGTTCCGTTTCGACACATGCAATTATTCTCCTGCAATATATAAAAATAATAGGTTTCGGCACAAAGGAAACCTAGTACCGAAACCTATATGAAATCCCCTTCCACCGCTCACGCGGTCCCACTCCTCCGTTGCGACGGGGGAGGCTTGGGCTTGCTATATTAGCTTCCCCCGCCGAAGCGGGGGAAGTGGCGAACGCAGTGAGCCGATAGGGGCGTTCCCCATATATTTACTTCTTCGCCGCTTCAACCGCCTTTGCGACAGCCTCGTTAAACTGGTCGTAGCTGACGGTTGCGCCGGCGATGGCGTCGACCTTCGCGAGATCCTTCTTGCTCTCCAGCTGGCTTGCGTACGAGCCGATTGCCTTGTAGGCGTTCTGCGCTTTCTTGCGCACACCTTCGGGCTTATCCGCGCCGTAATTCTCGTCCTTTACCTTGCCATCCTTGTCAAAGCCCGTATGAATGACCTTCGTGATCGCACCGTTTGCGATCGTCAGCTCGACATGCGAGTGGCCAAGCTGTTCGTGCTTGGAACTATCCCCCGCAAACGTACCGTCCTTGACCCCCGTCATATCGAGTGACACCGCCTGTGCGGCAGGCTTCGTATCGTTTTTCGGTGCTTCCTTTTTCTCATCGCCGCAGCCTGTGATCATAACCCCGATCGAGAGAAGTACAGCAAGCCCCAATACGCTTTTCTTCATCGTCACGCCGTCCTTTCACGCATGTGACCATGTTCGATGATGACGCAGCGCTGCGCCTCATCGCCGACCTCGGCGGAGTGGGTAACAGTCAGGATCGTATGCCCCTCATCGTGCAGCTCATGGAAGATCTTCATGACGAGCTTCTGGTTCTGCTCGTCGAGGTTGCCCGTCGGCTCATCTGCAAGGATGAGGACGGGATAGTTGATGAGGGCACGCGCGATGCAGACGCGCTGCTGCTCACCGCCCGAGAGCTGGCTCGGCAGATGGCTCGCGCGGTCGGCAAGTCCGACGCGCTCGAGTGCCGCCATCGCCTCGTCACGGTCAGGCATGCTGTGGTAGTACTGCGCGACCATGATGTTCTCGACCGCCGTGAGATACGGGATCATGTGGAACTGCTGGAAGACGATACCGATCTTGTCGCGGCGGTAGCGCGTCAATTCCTCCGGCGTCGCATCCGTCAGCACCTCGCCGTCGAGGATGACCTCGCCGCTCGTCGCACTGTCCATACAGCCGATGATGTTCATGAGCGTCGACTTGCCCGAGCCGGAGGGGCCCATGACCGCAAGCCATTCGCCTTTTTCAACCTTGAGATTGACATCGTCCAGAGCAAGCACCTTTTCATTGTATGCCTTGGAAACGTGCCGCAGTTCAAGCAGACTCATTCGTTATACCTCCTCATTCGCCGCGCAGGATAATCGCGGGATCTACATTCGTCGCAATGCGCACGGGCAGGAGCGATGCAAGCCCCGTGACAAAGACAGACATGACGAGTGCAACGACAACGATGGTCGCCGAGAACTCGATGCCGCGCCCAAACACGTTGACGCTGACACTCTGGGCAAAGAGATAGCCAAAGCCCGAGCCGAGTACGCCGCCGAGCGCACCGAGGAGGCACCCCTCGCCGAAGAACTCCATGACAATGTGACGGTTATCTGCACCGAGTGCCTTTTTCAGACCGATCTCGCGGCGACGCTCCGTCACAATCGCCATCATTGTTGTCGAGACGCAGATCAGCGTCAAGACGAGGACAACGACGGTGACGATGAGCACGAGCGCTTGAAGTTTCCCGAGCACCGTGCCCTCGGACTGGGCAATCTGCTTGACCAGCTGCGGCTCAACGCCGGGCACATCCGCACGGATCTTCTCCTCCGCACGCGTCAGTTCATCCTGCCCCGCAACGACCGAGACCTGCGCGAGACTCAACTCACCGGGGCGTTCTTTCATGCTCTGCATATCGGGCAGGGAGACAAAGACAAAATTCTCCTCGTTTCCGCCCGTACGGACAATGCCGGACACGCGGTAATCGCTCACGATCGTGCCCTCGCCGCCCGAAACGGTAATCGTATCACCGGGGTTCACACGCAGCTTTGCCGCAAACTCCGCACCGAGCAGGATCTCCTTCTCCCCTGCCGTCGGCCACTCACCGCGAATCTGCCAATACGGACTGACCTCCTGCAGGACGGAAAAATCCGTACCGCCCGCCATCACCGTCTGATGGTTGATGAGAAGGGTATCATACAGGAACGGTGTGATACCGACAATCTCATAGCCTGAGAGGGAGTTGCGCACGGCGGCAATCGAATCCTCCTGAATCGCGCCCTTGTCCGTCCCCGGCAGAATGAGGAGGTTCGCACCGTAGGCGCGGAATGCGCGGCCCATCTGTTCGGGGACTTCCTTGTAGACCGTAATCATGCCCGAGATGATCGTCGCCCCAATGGCGACGGCGAGCAGAGCGATTGCCATGCGTGCACGCCGTCGCAAGAGGGAATTGGCGACCATGATAAAGAACATTTTATATCGATTCATCATTCATCACCTGCCATAGAGAACCTCTGCCGGCTGCAGCGACAGAAGCATACGAATCGCGGGCACACTCCCGATGATCAGCACGAGCGACATGAGCACAGCAATGATCGGAATGACATACGGATTGACCGCAATGCCCGAGCCAAAGACATTCTCGCCAATGAGCTGCGCAAAGCCAAGCCCCACGACATAGCCGAGAATGCCGCCCATAATCCCCGCGATAAAGATCTCCGCAAGCACGGAGAGCACGACCGCGAGATTCGTCGCGCCGAGGGCCTTGAGAAGTCCGAGCTCACGGCTGCGCTCCATGATGTTCGCACTGATGAGGTTGCTGACACCGAGGCTCGAAGAGAGCAGCGACAAAACCGTAATCAGCAGCATAAGGAGCTGGGTCTTGCCGAGAATCTTGCCCTCGGACTCTGCGATCTGGCGCACGGGATGCGCCGCTGCATTCTGCATGACCTCCTCGATCTGGTAGGCGATCGAGCCGACATATGAGGTGCAGTACCAGATGTCATACTCCGCCTGTGAGAGCGACTTTGGGTTCTCTGCCGCCTTGCGTGCAAGATCATTCTCCGGTGTCGTCATCGCACTGACCTCGACCTGATCGATCTTCCCTGCAGCGTTTGCAAGGTTCTGTGCAAGAGCAAGTGAGCCGACGATCTGGTTCTCCTCATCGCCGCCGCCCGAAAGGATGCCGGTGACCGTCAGCGTGCCATCCGAACCGTCCGGCTTCTTGTACGAGAGTGTACTGCCCGCCGACACACCGAGTTTCTGCGCGAGCTTCGTGCCCACGAGCACCTGATCCGTCTGCGTATCGTCCGCCCAGTCACCGTCGACGTGCCACCACGACTTCATGAACTTCACGCCCGTGGTGTAGACCTCATCCGTCGGCAGCGTGAGCGTATGCTCAAACCACGTGCCGAAGAGCGGAACGGTCTCACCGTCCGCAAGCGTCATATTCGTCGTCAGTGATGGTGCAAATGCGACGATGTTGTTCGTCCAGAAAATTGTCTTGATGTTGCCGAGATCCGATTCTTCGAGGTATTCACGATGTGTACTCTTCGTGGTTTCCACGCCGTAAAGATCCTTGAGCACCATCGAATTGCGCGGTGTTACCGTGATGTTCGCACCGAATGCCTTCAGCTCCTGATTGACCTTCTCGCCGATGTCGAACATGACATTCAGCATGGCAGTCGCGAGCGAAACGCCAAGGGCGACCGTCAGGGCGATGAGGATGAACCTCCCGCGCTGACGGATGAGCGCCCCTTTTACCATTTGCCAAAACATGGCTTTCCTCCTCTCATGCCGTCAGCGGAAGTGAATGCGCGCCGCTTCAAGCGTATCCCCTGCGATCTGCACCGCACCGTTTGCCACGCGGTACTCCACGGGGATCGGGTTACACCCGCCGGGAAGGCCGATCGTCGCCTTGTTCATGACGACATCGCAGAGGCGGCAGACGATCTGTCCGTCACGCTCAAAGTACCCCGTCGGTCCGCAGATCTCACACGCATCAAGACCCACACCGAATGCAGAGCCGCCCTTCTGTACGATGATGACACGCACCTCCGTCCCATCTGAGGCACGGAAGGCATAACGGTGGAGATGTCCGTCCGAAACCTCCTCGAGCGGAATCTGCACAAGGCCGTCCTCCGCCTTGACTGCAACGGCAGGGACAAGCTGCTCCTTCTTGTTCGCATACCAGCCGCCGACGCTCGATATGAGGATTGTCAGGACGAGCATTGCAAGAAGTCCCGATCCCCAGCGCTTGCGCCGAATCGCGCGAGCGAGCAGCTGACGGTACTGCGCGGGATTTGCCCAAGCGGGACGCTCGGGGCGCGGCTGCAGAAAGAGCGTGACAGGAACGAGAATCGACACAAAGTAAATCGCGTAGATAATCTTGTTCTGATTGTCAATGGACGAGGCCATGAAGGAGATGAGGCTTTCTGCACCAAACACCTGCCGCGCCATCAGGACCGTCATGACAAATATAACCTGCTGCACGGCAGTCGCCGCAATCTGCACGGTAAAGACGAAGACGAGACGTCCGTGGTTGAGTGCTGCAGCCGCATGGTATGCCAGATACCCTGATAGGAAGCCGAGGAAGATGCCGCCGAAAAAGCCGAGCATCTTCACGAAGAAGGTCAGTGTGAAATAATCCCCCATCGCAACCTGAACCGTAGCAACAGGAATCAGCCAAAGCTCCAAACCATGATAGAGGAAGATGCCAAGCGCGAGAGCCCCGGTTCCAAGGCGGAAGACACGTTCCTCCCCCGCCGTCCATTCACGATGCAGGCTGCGCAGGAGGATCGTACATAGAACGAGCGCGCCCACGAGATCGACACCGATTGCCATGCTCTCGAAAATCTCGCGATTGACTGCGGACTTTGTGCCGACACGTACGGCAGTCATAAAGAGCGAGAGGAAAAAGCCCCATTTCAAAACGCGCACAAACGTATGGCGAATGCTTTGATTCGGCAGGGGCAGAATGATTGCAAGCAGAATACCGAGCGGCACGGCGAGCTTGATGCTCTCTTCGAGCGCCGGTACCAATTGTTGTAGAAACGCCTGTAACATTGTAATAACCCTTTCCTACTAGAAAAGCCGCCGTCCCCGAAGGACGGCAGCCATTCTAATTCCGGCAGGACGATGTGCGGCACAGGAATCCCATGCCATCATCGTCCGGGAGTTGCTGAAATTACCACTTACGCGGAACGTAGTTGAACACCCAGCTCATCTTGACCGGCTCGGTCCAGAAATGACCCGGAACGCCCGTCTCCTTATCGGTGTGGAGCATGTAGTTCTGGCGTGCAGGGCTGTCGATCGAGAATTCGCAGTCATAGGTGCCCGCGCCAAGCATCTTGACATTCGCGCCATAGTGCGGACCATCGTCTGCGCTCATCGGCATGAATACCCCCTCGAGGCTCTCGCCCGTCTCACGCTTCGTGAACTTGTAGTGCACCGTCAGATAGGGAATCCACTCGCCGACACCAAAGCCGCACTCGTTGCCCTCGGTTGCATGGATATCCGTCTCGATGTGGATATCCGCCTGATCCGCCGGGAGGCTCATGCCGGCAGGCTCCATCGTAACCGGCTGGAAGTACACGAGCGCAACCTTGAAGTGGTTCGTCGTATTCTCAATCTCGTCGCCGATCGGGAACTCCTCGAATGCAGCTTCGCTGACATTCGCATTGATCGCAAACGTGGAGAATGCGATGGCGCCAACTGCGAGCGCCTTCTTGAGCATGCTGAGACCGGATTTCTTCATGGGATAATCCTCCTTACAAAGATGAAACACTGCTCCCTCTTACGAGGAAAAACTCACGCCTCTGCCGCAGCAGAGCGCTTTCTATATGATACCATCGCGACCGCCGCTGCAATCAGCAAAAGCTGCGGCACAATGGTTTCATAGGTGGGATAAAGCCCGAGCAAGTCGATGCTCGGCACGGGAACCGCCTCGATGACCGAGGTGGAGATCACATCGGCCTCCTGCAGTTCCTTGAGTCCGCCGCCAAGGAACGTAACGGCGAGAATAAACATGAACGCGCTCGTCACCTTGAAGAACGGACCGATCGGGATGCGCAGCGCACCGCGCTGCATGAGGAAGAAGATCAGGGCAAGCGCAGCACAAGCAGCGACAAAGCCGCCCCAAATCATATCGACATCGCCGATGGCGTTGTTGAAGAGCGCCTGATAGAAGAGAATGACCTCTGCACCCTCACGATAGACGGCAAGGAATACGGCAAAACCGAGCGCTCGTGATTTCCCCGTCGAGAGTGTCAGCTTCACCTGCTTGTCAATGTAGGATTTCCACGCCTTCGCGTTGGACTTGCCGCCCATCCATGCAGATGTGCCGAGGAGGACAAGCACGGCGAAGAGTGCCGTACAGCCCTCGATGATCTCACGTCCGGAGCCCGTCGTCGCCGTATTATCAAGAACTTCAACGAAGAGATAAGCCGAGATAAAGCTTGCAATAACGCCTGCAATCGCCCAGTTATAGACCGTGGAGAGTTCCTTCTCGTGTCCGGCACGCCCAAGGTAGGCGATGATACCGACGAGCACGAGAATCGCCTCAACGCCTTCACGCAGAAGGATCAGAAACGCCTGCAGGAACATGCCCCAGCCGCCCGACTGCACGCCCGCTGTCTCGAGGGTTGTCACTTCTGCCTGAACCATGTCGAGAAGTTTTTTTCCCTCGGCTTCTACCTCAGACTGCGGTGCACCCGAGCGGATCGCCTTTTTCAGCGTGTAGAACTGGTATTCCGTGAGGTTCGCACTCTTGGAGGAGATCCCACTGCGCACAGCACTCTCCAGACCGTCCTTTTCATAGATGCCGTAGTAGATATCATTGACGGCATCCTTTGCCCCCTCCGCATTGCCTGATTGGTAGATCGTGTAGACATTATTCATCTCAGCGGCAATATGGTCGTGGATCTGCTGCCACGTCTGCGCAGCATTCGTGGATGCTGCAGGCAGGAGCAGAAAGAGTGCCGTAATAAACATAAAGAGTTTTCTCATCTTTTTGCCTGTTTCCTCCCCATAGTACTGCGCACTATTTGATCTTGCGCTTTGGCTCCGTGTTGAAATAAACGGGACACTGCATATCGGATTCCATCGGCTGTCCGTTCATATCCTTTGCAGGCTCGAATTTCCACTGCTTCTCGACAATGCGGCGTGCCATGCGGTCATAGAGTACATTCCCCGACGAGATCTGTATCTTCGTCCACATGACCTTGCCGTCCGTGCCGATGTGCGCCGATACTGCAATGCGACCCTTGAACTGGATGACGCCGTAGGGCGGCTGCTCTGCATGGAGGATCTTGCCGGGCTGACCAATCTGCTTCCCCTCGCCGGATCGAAGAACCTTAGGCTCCTCCTTTTCCGGTGTTTCCTCGACTTCCTTCAGAATTTCCGTGATGGCTTCCTCAGGTACCTCCGCCTCAACCACAGCAGGTTCTTCCTCGACCTGTTCCGGCTCCGGCGGCGGCGGAGGAGGTTCCTCCTCCTGCTGTTCCTCCTCAGGGACACCCATATCATCTGTGAGCTCGACCCACTCCATCGGCTCCTCCTGCGGAGGTGTTTCTAGTGCCTTGAATACATGAGGGATGAGTACCATCAAAAAGAGCCACGCAATGATGTGAAAGAAGAACGCGAGGACAAAGGCGAGCCGCCAATGTGTCTGATACTGCACTCAGACCCCTCCCGTCTCCGTCGCGATGGATACGTGGCGCGTCCCCGCCTCCTTGAGTGCGTCAAAGACAGCGACGACATACTGATAATCTGCCTTGCGGTCGCCGCGTACGACGAAGACCGTATCGGGATCATCTTCGAGCTGCGTCTTGACCCGCGTCGTGAGTTCGCGCGTCGGCTCCTCATCACGGTCAAACATGACCTTTCCGTCCTCCGTCACCGTGATGGAGACGATGTGCGGACGTGTATCCTGCTGCGCGGTCGCTGCCTGCGGCAGATTGACCTGCACTGTGCTCGCATTCACCATATACATCGTACTCAGCATGAAGAAGACGAGCAGGAAGAGCATGATGTCGATCATCGGGATAATCATGACACGCGGCTCGCGCACATCATGAAAATTACGACGCATGGGAACGCCCTCCATCGTTTGCTGCAAAACCCGCGAGCAGGGTATTCATTGTCTTTTCGAGCAACGTCAGCATCGTGTCCATGCGCTGCGTAAAGTAGGTGTGAACGACGAGTGCGAGGATCGCTACAAGCAGCCCCGTCGCCGTTGCAACCAGAGCTTCACCGATGCCGCCCGTAATCGCCATGGGTTGCCCTGCCTGCAGGTTGAACACGCTGAACGACTGGATCATACCTGAGATCGTTCCCAAGAGACCAAGCAGCGGTGCAAGTGTGACGATCATCGAGAGATAGTTGAGACGCGCACGCAGAAGCATTGCCGCCTCACCGTAGACCGCCTCGACCGTCATGGGGACATCCTCCCCTGCCGCACGCGCATCGACTGCGCTTTGCACAAGATGGGCAACCATGTTGTCCTTGCCCTTCACGGCGGGTGCGATCTCATCCAGCTTCTTCTTGCGAAGTGCGGCGGCGACATCCGCCTCAAGTGCACGTGCGCCCTGCGATGCACGTCGATAGAGCATGAAGCGGTCGATGGCAATCGCAACCACTGTGAGCGAGCACAGGAGCAGCAGATACATTACTGGCCCGCCTTTTTCAAAGAGTTCAGCACTGGTCAAAAAGAACACCCTCCTCGTCGAACGCACGAAACGCGCGTAATCCCTCTATAAGTTCGTAGTATATCAGTCGATAATGATATCCCTTACGAAATGTAAATCGATACTAAGTATAGCTCTGTAGAGACCGATTGTCAATATATCTTTTTTAATGAAGCTATTATTAACGAACTTCATTCATGTATTTCTTTGTAAGTTTTTGCCAATTTTTGAAACTGTGGCAGCGCACGCTCAATCATCTCCGTGCGCACGCAGTACGCCGCGCGAAAATACCCGGGACAGCCGAAATCCGCTCCCGGCACAAGCAGCAGATCAAACTCCCGCGCGCGTGCACAGAATGCCGCATCGTCCTCTTCGAGGGCCTTCGGGAAGAGGTAGAACGCCCCCTGCGGACGCATACATTCAAAGCCCGCTGCCGTCAATCCGTTGTAAAGGAGGTTTGCATTATGTGAGTATGTGCTCAGATCGGCAGTCTTTCCCGCACAGCGTGCAATGACAAGCTGCCAGAGGGAGGGCGCATTGACGTGTGTAAGTACGCGGGCCGCCCCTGCCATCGCACCGTAGACGCGTGCAAAATCTGTAACGCTATCCGGCACGACAATGTAGCCGATGCGCTCGCCCGGCAGGGAGAAGGACTTGCTATAGGAGTAGCAGATGATCGTGTTCTCGTAGATGAGAGGAATACACGGGACGGTCAAACCGTCATACACGATTTCGCGATAGGGCTCGTCTGCGATGATAAAAATCGGATGCCCGAACTCCGTTTCCTTTTTGCGTAAAAGTTCCGCAAGTTGGCGAAGTGTTTCCCCACTGTAGACCGCGCCGCTCGGATTGTTCGGCGAGTTGATGATAACGGCTTTTGTGTGTGACGTGATTGCTGCATCGAGAGCGGCAAAGTCAATCTGAAAATCATCCGTCTTTGCAGGCACAACGACAAGTTTCCCGCCGCACGCCTCGACAAAGACAGGGTACTCGGGGAAAAACGGTGCAATCGTGACAAACTCATCTCCCGGCTCCGCAAGGGCCTTGAACGCAATTGTCACGGATGCCGCCGCGCCCGCCGTAAGAAAAAGATTTTTTCCCGTGAGTTCCATGTCGAATCGCTTTTTTAGGTCGGCGGCAAGGATCTCGCGCACCTGCGGTTTTCCGGGCGCAATCGTGTAGCCGTGCACCTCCATCGGGTCGCTGTGTGTCAGGATGTCCACCGCCGCGTCCCGAATGAAGTCGGGGGTCGGCACACTCGGATTGCCGAGGCTGAAGTCAAAGACATTCTCCGCGCCGACCTCCGCCGCACGCTTCTGCCCGTATTCAAAGATCGTGCGGATGGTAGATTTCTTTGTGCCAAGTTCGTACATCTTCTCTGAGACCATAGAATGCTCCTTTCCAAATAAAACCTCCCCCGTTGCTGCGGGGGAGGGAAGCCGCGGAAACGGCGGTGGGGCACTTATGCGTTCCGCAGAAACACGTCGTAGCCCTTCTTCATCTCGTAGATATCGACCTTGCTCGTGACCTCCCACGGCGCGTGCATACTCATGACAGCAACACCGTTGTCGATCACATCCATGCCGTAGCGCGCCATGATGTAGGCGATCGTGCCGCCGCCGCCGAGGTCGACGCGCCCAAGCTCTGCGAGCTGATAACGGACGTTGTTCACGTCCATCATGCGGCGCAGCTCGCCGAGGTACTCCGCACTCGCGTCACTCGACCCCGACTTGCCGCGTGCACCCGTGAATTTATTGAACACCATACCGCGCCCGAGATAGGCGACGTTTTTCTTCTCGAACGCGTCCGCATAGAGGCCGTCGTATGCGCTTGAGACATCTGAGGAAAGCATCTTTGAGCGTGCGAGTGTGCGGCGCAGAGCGATCTCCGTATACTGCCCACAGGCGGAAAGAACCTCTGCAGCCATGTTCTCGAAGAAGCGTGACTGCATCCCCGTCGCGCCGACGCTGCCGATCTCCTCCTTGTCAACGAGCAGACAGCACGCCGTGCGCCTCACTGCTTCCGTCTCAAGCATGGAGCAAAGCGCCGTGTAGGAGCAGACGCGGTCATCCTGCCCATAGCCGAGTACCATACTGCGGTCAAAGCCGAGCTCGCGTGCACGTCCCGCCGGAACGAGCGTCAGCTCCGCCGAGTTGAAGTCCTCCTCGCCGATGTCATAGTGCTCCTTGAGGAGCGCGAGAATCCCGTCCTTGACGGATTCCTTGTCGTCTTTTTTCAGCGGATAGCCGCCAATGAGCACATCCAGCTTCTCTCCCTCAATGACCTTTGATGCCTTTTTCTCAAGCTGTTCCTGCGAAAGATGCACGAGGAGGTCCGTCACGCAAAAGACGGGGTCGTCCGCCTTCTCCCCGATGGTGATCTCGACAACCGTGCCGTCTTTCTTCACGACAACACCGTGGAGTGCAAGCGGGATCGTCACCCACTGATACTTCTTGATGCCGCCGTAGTAGTGCGTGTCGAAATATGCCAGACCATTGTCCTCATACAGAGGGTTCTGCTTCACATCAAGGCGGCAGGTGTCGATGTGCGCGCCGAGGATGTTCATGCCGTGCTCCATCGGCTCCGTCCCGATGTGGAAGAGCACAATTGCCTTCTTCATGTTGACGGCGTAGACCTTGTCCCCCGCCGCGAGTGTCTCCCCCTTCGCAATGACATCCACAAGGTCACGGTAGCCCGCTGCGCGTGCGCGACGGACTGCCTCCGTCACGCTCTCGCGCTCCGTCTTGCAGTCCGAGAGAAAATCAATGTAGCCGTGCGCAAGTACATCGACTGCGGCACGTTCCTCCATTGTGTATTTCGACCAGACCGATGTCTTCTTATCATCACTCATGATGGTTCCTTTCTATATCTCCCACGCCTCGCGCAGAATATTCACAAACTCCTCACGCGATGCCGCGCGATTGAATCGCTCGCGCAGCTCTGCACTGCCTTTCAGACCGCGCGTGTACCATGCCGCATGCTTTCGCATCTCACGGATGCCGATGTATTCACCTTTATAGCCGACGAGGAGGTCCAGATGCCGCAGGATGACCTGTGCACGCTCCGCGAGTGTCGGCGGAGGCAGCTCCTCCCCCGTACGCAGCCAGTGAATGAGCTGCGGAAAAATCCACGGATTCCCCTGCGCGCCACGACCGATCATCACCGCATCTGCACCTGTGATGTCGAGCGCACGCGCAAGATCGGCGGGACGGCGGATGTCACCGCTCACAATCACGGGAATATTGACGGCACGCTTCACCTCAGCGATCGCCGCATAGTCCGCATTGCCACTGTAGAACTGCTCGCGCGTGCGCCCGTGCACGGCAACGGCATCGACACCGACCGCCTCCGCCATCCGCGCAATCTCCACGGCATTGCGCGAGGCATCATCCCAACCGAGCCGCATCTTCACCGTAAACGGCAGCTTCGTTGCCCGACGGACTGCTGTGAGTATCTCCTCCGCCTTTTTCGGTTCGCGCATCAGTGCCGAGCCCTCACCGTTCTTCACAACCTTCGGCGCGGGACATCCCATGTTGAAGTCCAGAATGTCCGCTGTCCCGATCTCCTCGATGTAGGCGGCAGCCTCCGCCGCCATCGACGCAGATTTGGCAAAAATCTGCATCGCAATCGGACGCTCGCCCTCCTCCGTGCGGAGCATCTTCATCGTGTGTTCGTTGCGGTAGTGGATGCCCTGACTGCTCACCATCTCTGCAAACGCGAGTGGACATCCCATATCGTGTGCGATCACGCGGTATGCCGTGTCCGTCACCCCTGCCATCGGTGCGAGAAAGACGGGAGCATCGAACGTGAACGCTCCTATTTTCATTGGCTTCACGGCTGGTTTCGCTCATAGAGAACACGCAGCCCCGTGAGCGTCAGGAAGTGATCGACCTTGTCGATCGTCTGCGATTCCTTTGCTACCATGCGTGCAAAGCCGCCCGTCGCGACCACCTTCATCTCCATCGCAAGCTCCGCCTTGATGCGTCGGACGATCTCGTCAATCTGCCCGACGTAGCCGTAGATGATGCCCGCCTGCATGCCTTGGATCGTACTGCGGCAGACCACGGTTTTCGGCGGTACAAGTTCGATGCGCGGCAGCTGCGCCGCACGCTGAAAGAGCGCCTCCGCACTTGAGCCGAGCCCCGGCGCGATCACACCGCCGAGAAAGTCCCCGTTCTCCGCCACGATATCGAACGTCGTCGCCGTCCCAATGTCGATGACGATGAGCGGCCCGCCGTACTGCTCATGCGCGCCGATGACGTTCACAATGCGGTCCGCACCAATCGCACGCGGATTTTCATAGTTCAGGCGTATCCCGGTACGTATGCCGGGGCCTACGATCAACGGGCGAATGCGGAAATACCGTTCGCACATCTTGCGCAGGGGAACGACAAGAGGCGGCACAACCGAGGAGATAATGATCGCCTTGATATCGGACATCTCAATGCCCTGATAACGAAACAATTCATTGAATAAGATGCCATATTCATCGCCCGTCTTCTGCCGATCCGTCGAGATGCGCCAGTGCCGCAGAAGTTTTTTCCCCTCGTACGCGCCCATGACGATGTTGCTGTTGCCAATGTCCAATACTAGCAGCAAGTTCTTTCCTCCGTACTATCTCTTCGGGCGGATGGACACATCCCCCGCCAACACACGTCTTTGCCCCTGCTCCGTATCGATGAGCAGTGCGCCCTCCGCATCGATGTCTGCCGCGACTCCTTCAAACTCCTCGCCCGCAGGCGCAATCACGCGGACGGTCTGACCAAGTGTCACAGCGTATTCCCGCCACGCTGTGAGCACGGAAGCGAAGCCATCGCACTGCACGGCCGCATAGAGTTCATCCAGTGCACGCAGGAGTTCCTGCAAAAAATCCACGCGCGGCAGCGGCTCGCCCTTCATCTGCATCAGCGAAGTCGCAACTGAACGCAGCTCCTCGGGGAAATCCTCAGGTGCAATATTCACGTTAATACCGATGCCAATCACAACGTAGTTCACGCGATCCATCTCCGCGCTCATCTCCGTGAGGATACCGACCAGCTTACGCCCATCGTACATGATGTCGTTCGGCCACTTGATCGCCGCGCGCAGTCCGAACTTCTCCATCGCACGTGCCACCGCGACCGCCGCCATCAGCGTACACTTCGGCGCATCCTGCGGCAGGAATATCGGACGCAGGAGGATGCTCACCCAGATCCCCTTGCCGGGGGGCGAAAAAAATGCACGCTCCATGCGCCCGCGCCCCGTCCCCTGACTGTCGGCGACCACCACCGTCCCGTCCTCCGCTCCCGCACGCGCGAGATCCTTGAGGACAAGATTTGTCGAGTTCACGGCATCATAGCAGATCACCTTTTGCCCGATGAGCCGTGTCGCGAGCCCTCGTGTGATTTCTGTCTCGATCAGACGGTCGGGAGACGAACGCAGCACATAGCCGCTGCGCGGCGCACTCGAAATATCATAGCCCGCGTCGCGCAGTGCTGCAATCTTCTTCCACACCGCCGCACGCGTCACGCCGAGCCGCTCCGCCATCTTTTCGCCCGAGATATAGCCGCCCGCCGCCCGCAGGAGCTCCAACACATCGCTGCTCATATGCACCATCCAATCGAAAAGCCGTTATCCGCCCCATTATAGCGCAGATAACGGCTTGCCGCCACAAAAATTGAAAATAAAAATAGTTTCTATTCACGCATTGGCATACTCTTCTCGTCTTTCTACAATGTGCAGGCGAAATTTCCACGCTGCTGTTTGATGTCTACCAGATCTTCCACGGAGCATCACCACTCGCCCATAGCGTTTCCAGCCGTCCCTTATCACGCTGTGTATCCATGCACTGCCAGAACCTCGTATGCTTATACGCATGAAGCCCGCCTCTCTGCGCGATCGTCTCAAGCGGCTCCTTCTCAAAAATACACGTATCATCGTCACACAGATAGTTGAATACCGCCGGCTCAACCACCATAAAACCGCCGTTGATCCAGCCGCCGTCCTCCTTTGCCTTTTCAACAAATCGGCTGATCTCATTGGTCGAAGATTCGATGTCCAACATACCGAATCTGCCGCCCGGCTGAACCGCCGTCATTGTCACAAGTGCCTGCCCCTTTTTTTCCTCATGCGCTGCAATGAGTGCATGCAGATCGATATCACTCACCCCATCGCCATACGTCAGCATAAACGGCTCATCACCGATGTACTTTTGAACACGCTTGATGCGGCATCCTGTCTGCGCATTGAGCCCCGTATCGACGAGCGTCACCTTCCACGGCTCCGAGACATTGTTGTGCACTGTCATGCTGTTCCCCTGCGTGAAGTCAAAGGTGACATCCGACGTGTGCAGATAGTAATCGGCAAAGTACTCTTTAATCATATACCCCTTATAGCCGAGGCAGATCACAAATTCATGAAAACCATAGTGCGAATAGATCTTCATGATATGCCAGAGGATCGGCTTTCCCCCGATCTCGATCATGGGTTTTGGTCGGAGTACAGATTCCTCACTAATCCGCGTACCAAGTCCACCCGCCAAAATAACGACTTTCATGCACCTGCTCCCTTCACCTTAGAATGCTTCGCAAATGACAGCAAAGCGGTCTATCTCTATACCTTACGTATACAAAAAAGAACGACATCCCCAGATAATAGCTGACACAAATAATCTCTACTAGCCTCTGGTATCCTCAGTGCAGTGTATATACTTTGAGCAAAAGATTCGGCATCAGAAAAAGCGTGCTTTTCTATTATATAACCGATTTGCACTGCGGATTCAGTAAACCGTTCCTGCAGTGCTGCAATAAGACGCGTCACCGGGTATATCCGCCGCCCATCAAGAGGCATAACGGTGTTGTAAACAAGATACGGCACCTGACTTGGAAGGCTTTCCATGGTATGCTTAAAACTGTTGTAGTTTCGCATCAAAGCGTAGACAAAGCCGTTGGGACGCAGGTGTTCATGGCAACTGTGGAAGAACGGGAGAATATGCGTGATCGGCAGATTGTTGAGTGGGGCGGCAATAATGATGATGTCATAGAGCTCATGGATCTCCTCCGTGAGATGATCCAATGTATTCATATGCACGATATTGTCTGCCATGGAGCGAACATCGGACAGATAGCGGACATCGCTCACAACGGCATCGATCACCACACGCTGCCGCAGCTTGCGGAAATAATTGCGGACAGCTAGAAGACCCTCGCCAAACATCGGTTCAATCATAAGTACATGAACGTGAGAATCCCGTATATCCTGCTCCCTCAGAAAGTTCTCCAAAAAGGTAAGATGCCCGCGTGACTCCCACGGATCGACCTGCCACTTTGCGCGAAAGACGGGACGCATAGAGACAATGCTCTTATAGTTACCGCGCTTCGTGCGCACCTCATTCAACGTCACACCACCGAAATGATGAACGAAGGTGTCCTTCGCAAGGATCTGTCGAAAGCCCGAGCGGCGCAGCATCGCAGAAAAATCATCGTCCTCGAAGTCGCACATGACATAACGGTAGTCCGCACGGATTTCAGGCACGTCGAAGAGATTCGGCACAACGCTCACAAACGGCATGAGAACCGCCCGCTCCTCCCAGAGAAGCGGGTTTGACACATTGTTTCGGGCGGCAAACACCTGCATCTTCTCCATGTCCTCAAAGGTGTTTGCGTAGTCGACGGGAATCCCTTGCCCGTTGGAGATACAGTCTTCGTTGCAGGTCGGCACAACCCAGAATACATCCTGCTCCGCCGCGTGAACGGCAAGCAGATTCTCAAGCCAGTGATCCGTCGCAACGGCATCGTTCGAGAAATAGACGACGTATTCTCCCTCGGCGATGTGACGGGCAATTCCCCAGCCGAGATGGTTGTATACGTTGTACTTCAGATTGATTTTCTTCTCATGCGAGAGGCTGTTAAAATACGCCTCCGTCTCGTCGGACGAGCCGTCGTTGATCGTGATGAGCTCAATGTCCCCACGTGAAAAATCCGTATGTCGAAACAAGCTCTCAATCGCACAGCGCGAAAACTCCACCTTGTTGTAAGCGGGTACAATGATCGAGACACGGTACTTAAAGTCTGTGCGGCGCGGACGTTTGCGCGCCGCCTCGAATGCCGCCAATGTCTCAGCAAGATGTTCCTCCTCCCGCTCCGGATGGCGCAGGATATTGTATTCGAGATCAAGCTGGATGCGCAGATCGAGAACAAGCGGGCGCACTTCGTAGGAAAAAAGTTGTCGCGCCTCTTCCAGTGTATGCGCCGCGAGCGTTTTGTCCGCCGAATGTGCAGCGTTCAGCGCGTAGCGGCGGCATTTCTCGACGAGTGTTCCCTCCTCGCGTGACAGATAGTCAGCAATGCTGTCCATCACCGCACCAAAATCGGAAAGCACCTGCCGCGCCTCATCTGTAAATGTCCCAACGTCCAGTACGGAGCCGACATAGTCAACCGCCGTCTGCGCCGTCTCCATGATCCCCTCATACCACTGCATAGGAACTCCTCTTTGCATCTCTGATCGTCCTGTATGACACAACAAATCTCTTAATCATATCGTCAAAAGATTGCTGTCCCTAAAGAAAAGGCACTGACGCATTCTCACTCCTGCATCAGAGCCTTCCTCTTGTCTCCTATTTATTCCACTGGGTCACGTTGAATTTCGGCTCCGTCGTCGGAACGGGCGCAGGGCGTTCCTCAGCAGCACGCTCCGCCTCCTCGCTCGTCTGCGTGGAGTCGTCAATCACGACATCGACAGGGATCGGCAGAGGCTTTCCTGTATCACCCGGCTCGTCGCTCTTCGTGTCCTTGTCGCTGATCGAGCCCTTTGTCATCAGTTCCTCAAGCTCGGCCGCATTCAGCGTCTCACGCTCAAGGAGGGCTTCGGCGATCCGATCGAGTTTTTCGCGATTCTCCGTGATGAGGACACGGCACGCCTCATACGCCTCCTCGATGTAGCGGCGTACCTCGCGGTCGATCTCACCTGCGACCTCCTCGGAGTAGTTGCGGTCACGGTTGAAGTCACGCCCGAGGAAGACCTGATGATTTTCCTCACCGTAGGCAATGGGGCCGATCGTCTCGCTCATACCGTACTGCATAATCATGCTGCGGATGATCTGTGTCGCCTGCTGAATGTCGCTCGATGCGCCCGTGCTGATCTCACCGAGCACGACCTCCTCTGCGACGCGTCCGCCAAGTGCGACCTTGATACGGTCAAACAGCTCGGAACGCGTGCGATAGGAACGATCCTCCTTCGGCAGAGACAGCATATAGCCGCCCGCACGTCCGCGCGGGATGATCGTAACCTTGTGCACGGGATCGGCATGCTCGAGCAGCAGCCCGACGAGCGTGTGTCCACCCTCGTGGTACGCCGTGAGACGCTTCTCCTCGTCCGTCATGACGTGGGACTTGCGCTCGGGGCCTGCCAGCACACGCTCGATCGCCTCCTCCATCTCCGCCATAAAGATTTTTTTCTTGTTGCGGCGCGCGGCAAGAAGAGCCGCCTCGTTCACAAGGTTGCTGAGATCCGCGCCCGTAAAGCCGGGCGTACGGCGTGCGAGCACGTCCAGATTCGCATCCTCCGCGATGGGCTTGCCCTTTGTATGCACCTTGAGAATCGCCTCGCGTCCGCGCACGTCGGGCTTGTCCACGACAATCTGACGGTCAAAGCGGCCGGGACGCAGGAGCGCGGGATCGAGCACGTCGGGACGGTTCGTCGCCGCGATAATGATGATCCCTTCGTTTGAAGCGAAGCCATCCATCTCGACGAGCAGCTGGTTGAGCGTCTGCTCGCGCTCGTCGTGTCCGCCGCCGAGCCCTGCTCCGCGCTGGCGTCCGACCGCATCGATCTCATCGATGAAGACGATGCACGGCGCAGACTTCTTCGCCTGTTCAAAGAGGTCACGCACGCGCGATGCGCCGACACCGACAAACATCTCAACAAAATCCGATCCGCTGATGGTAAAGAACTGCACGCCCGCCTCACCGGCAACTGCCTTTGCAAGAAGCGTCTTGCCCGTGCCCGGAGGCCCAAATAGCAGAACCCCCTTCGGAATCCGTGCCCCGAGTTCGTTGAATTTATCCGGCGTCTTCAGGAATTCGACCACTTCTTCGAGTTCTTGCTTCGCCTCATCTGCCCCCGCAACATCGGCGAACGTCACCTTTTTCTTGTCGCTCACCATCAGGCGTACACGAGATTTTCCGAAGTTCATCATGCGCCCGCCGCCCATCTGGGACTGCTGCATGATAAAGAACCAGAATCCAATAAGGATCGCAATCGGGATGAGCGATGTCAGCATCGTCTGCCACCACGGTGGCTCGGGCGGATTCTCCGCAGAGATATTGACCCCCTTGTCCGCGAGACGCGCATAGAGTTCCTGATCGCTGTTCGGCGCATCGGGCGCAATGGTCGTGAACTCCGTCCCATCCGTGAGGGTGCCGCGAATGTTGTTCTGGACGAGGACGACCTTGTCCACCTCACCCGCCTTCACCTTCGCGTTGAAGTCACTGTAGCTGAGTGCCGTCGCCTGCGCCGGCTGATGGCTGCCCGACATATAGTCGGCGACCGTCCACACAACAAAGAACATGAGCGCATAAAACGCAAGATTTCTAAGGATTGATTGATTCAATTCTTCCCTCCCGTTTATTCGTACACAGAACGCTTGAGCACCCCGATGTAGGGCAGATTCCGATATTTCTCCGCATAGTCCAGTCCGTATCCCACGAGGAACTCATCCGGAACCTCGTACCCCAGATAGTCGATCTCCACAGGTGCAACACGGCGCGAGGGTTTCGACAGGAACGCACAGATCTTGATGCTCTTCGGGTGACGTCCCATGAGCATCTGCTTCAGATAGTGCATGGTTGTTCCCGAGTCGATGATATCTTCGATAATGATGACGTGCTTGCCCTCGATCGAAAAGTCGAGATCCTTCAGAATCTTGACCTGTCCGCTTGAGATGGCGGCATCGCCGTAGCTGGAGACGATCATGAAATCGAAAGCGACGGGATGGTCGATAGCACGAACGAGATCCGTGAAAAAGACCGCAGCCCCCTTGAGTATACCAACACAATAGACTGTTTCAGCAGCATCGCGGTAATCCCGTGCAATCTCCGCACCGAGTTCCTGCACACGCGCACGAATCTCATCGGCAGAAAAGGTGATGCACTCAATATCCGTGTTCATCATTCGACTGTCGTCTCCTTCACATATACAATACGTAAAATATCTGCACTGGATTCTGTCACGGGCGCAAGCGTACTGCGCCGACCGCCTGCAATCCAGAAAATCTCGTGTGTGTCCGCAAGCGCAAGCAGGGGAATGGCATCCCGCTCCTCACGCGGAACCTTATCGTTAATCAGAATATCCTTGAGCTTCTTTCGTCCGATCGGGAGCTGCATAAAATCCCCCGCGCGTCGGGTTCTCAGTACGAGCGGCGGCAGCTGCGCACGATCAGCATAGACAGCTGCATGGTTCTCCATCCGCCCCCAATCATCCGCCGTCATACAGGACAGATGTCTGAACGCAAACTGTATGCCCCGAAAATTTATTATACCATATTCGCCGGTGAAAGAAAGCCTAATTTCTTTATTTTGTGCGCTTGCTTGTACGGGGCGGATCAACGTCAGTGCACCGCGGCGCACGGCTGCATACCATCCGCCCTGCATCTCGGCGCGTGCCGCGCCCTCGGCAAAGATGAGCGCACGCATCCGCTCCTCGTGGAGATAGGAAAAATCCCGCACCGCGCCTGTCTTCTGTGCCCAGAAGAGACGCAGAACACGCCGCTGCATGGCGGGATGAAGCGTACGCAGCACAGCAAGTGAAAGCCCCTCGGGATGTGCGGCACACTCAAATCCCGTGCGTGCAAGCGCACTGAGGAGGTCGTCCTCCTCGGCGGCAAGCACACTCAGACGCGTGAGTGCATCGCGCACGGCAGGATTGTATGTACGTACAAGCTGCGGCAGGAGCTCATGGCGGATGCGGTTACGCCGTGCGTCCAATGCGTCATTCGTCGCATCATGGCGCGGCATCAGTCCCCGCTCAGCTGCATACTGCTCGATCTGTGCACGCGTGACAGTAAGGAGCGGCCGCAGATGCCGACCGTCCCATTCCCGCATTGCCGCAAGCCCCGCAGGTCCCGTGCCGCGCAGGATGCGCATGAGTACCGTCTCCGCAAGATCATCCGCATGGTGTGCGAGGACGAGCGCGTCACAGCCGCGCTCCGTCTGCACGCGATGGAGGAAGTCATACCGACAGACACGAGCAGCCGTCTCAGGCGAGAATCTATGTGCACGCGCATAGACGGGCACATCGCCTGCGCCGCAGACGAACGGAATTTCCCGTGCCCGACAGAACTCCTCTACAAACTGCGCATCCGCAAGGGAATCCGCGCCGCGCATCCCGTGTTCGTAGTGTGCGCAGATGATCTGTGTCCCGCCCGCCGCCCGCAGGACATCCAGAGCATCCAGAAGAGCAAGCGAATCCGTCCCGCCGGAACAGGCAACAAGGAGTGTACGCGTAGGGCGGAAAAGATCATGCGCACGCAGAACACGTTCCACAAGTTTTTGCACAATCAGCTCCATGAAAAAGGACACTCCAAACGGAGTGCCCTTTGTTATCCTCATATCGACAGGTGCGCTGCGCGCACAGTCCCTTTGGCATCAGCACATCCCTGTTTCAGCCGCGGCGCGAACCGCGTCCGCCGCGCTTGGAATCCGTCTTGCGGCGCAGATCCGTAAGCCGCTCATCGCTGTCCTTCAGGAAGCGCGACAGCTTGTCCTCGAAGGAAGGAGAGCCCATCTGCCGCGAAGCGGCGGTGCGGCGCGGATCGCGTGGAGGGCGCGGCGGACGTGCAGGAGCGGCAGCCGACTGTGCCGATACTGCCGTTTTATCTTGAAGAGCCTTGATCGAAAGCCCGATCTTCCCGCGATCATCCACGGTCAGCACCTTGACCTTGACCGTATCCCGCTCACGCAGGAAATCGTGCACATCGTTCACATAGACATCGGCAACCTCTGAGATGTGGATCAATCCCGTCTTTCCCTCGGGGAGTTCGACAAAAGCGCCAAAATTCGTGATGCCCGTTACGACGCCCTCTACTACACTGCCAACTTCGATGGCCAATACAACTCTTCCCTTCAACTTCAAACCGTCGGGGTCGCCCCCAGTATCATTACCCGCTCATTATACAGGGGAGACGTACACTATGTCAAGGAATTCTCAGTTGCTGTTTGCACGCTTTCCGGGCGCATACGGAAGCTCGCCTGCCCCCGTCATCCCCAGTTCCTCGCGCGCCAACTTCTCGATATAGGGCAACTCACCCAGTCGCTCCTTCTCCGCACGCAGTCGATCATTCTCCGCCTGTGCCGCCGCAAACCGTTCCGTCGCAAGTGCCTGATCTTCGTGCACATGGGATAGGTAGAGCCCTTGCGAGACAATCATCGAGCCAAAATAGCCAAGTATGAGCAAGACCGTGATGACAAACCAACGCGGTCTTCTAGGCGTTCTTTTCCGTGTCATGTACTGTCCCTCTCTTCCTTGTCAGGATCTCTGTCAGACATTCCGCCACATGCTCCGCCGCATCCACGCGCGCGCAGTCATGTGCAGCCTTGCGCATCTCTGGAACGTGATACGCAAGGATTTCCTCTACCGCAGGTGCCATTTCCTCTCCCGGATGCAGCCACACGGCAGCTCCGCGCCGGGTCGCATAGACGGCATTTTCCGTCTCAGGCCCGGGAATGGGGTCATGCAGAAGGAGCGGCAGCCCTGCCGCAAACGCCTCACTGATCGTCAGCCCCCCCGGTTTCGTGATAAGGAGATCCGCCGCACACATCAACGTTGGAATCTCATCGGTGTAGGCAAAGACGCGGATCGCATGACGCGATGTGCATGCCACGGCGCGCGCGTGTTCCTCGAGCACGGCATTGCGCCCCGCCACAACGAGAATCAAAAGTCTCTGCTCCACCTGCTCAAGTGCCGCGAGCGTACGGTCCATACCGCCGAGCCCAAGTCCTCCTCCCATCAGAAGGAGCGTCGGCAGATCCCCAGTCAGCCCTGCGCGCTCCTGCGCCGCACGCCGATCCAGTCCATAGTCCGCACGCGCAATCGGGATGCCCGTCGCGTGCACCATGTACCCATCAAAGCCGCGTGCTGCCATTCCCTCCGCCATCGCCTCCGTCGCAACAAAGAAGACATCCACATGGGGGACAAGCCAAATTGCATGCAGGGCATAGTCCGTCAGGAGTGCAGCAAGCACAAAGTCCGCGCCATGCCGCCTGCGCCAGAGTGCTGCCGCCCCCTCGGGAAACGGATGCGTGGCAATGATGAGATCGGGGGTGTACGTCCGTATGATACGTCCCACCGTACGCCCCATTACCCGCGCGAACGCGCCGCGCACAAGTCCGCCGCTCGCATTCTTGCCCGCAATGCGAAAGAACACATCGTAGAGGTCTGGAACAAAGCGCAGCATCAGGAGGTAGATACGCTTCATCAGATAGTGAATAGCGGAGACTTCACGCGCCATAAAGTCCACCACATCCACCTGCATCTTCGCCGCCGCAGGGTGCGCTGCGAGTGCTGCGCGGATCGCCTCTGCTGCACGCGTATGCCCGGAGCCGATGGATGCCGTCAGAATAAGAATGCGGACGCGCTCCATTCCCCACCTCCTCACACAGTTATGTTTATTCTATCACAATTTTGCTCTGTGAACAAAAAAATTTTACGCAGTAAGCCCGCCATCGACACAGTAGATACTCCCCGTCACCCACGATGCCGCAGGAGAGGCGAGAAATGCAATGACAGCAGCGATTTCCTCGGGGCTCCCGATGCGCCCCATCGGATAGTACGCCGCCATCTCGCACAGCTGCTCCGCACGCGGCAGGAGTGGTGAGAACTGCCGCTCCGTCAGCGGCGTGAGCACATCGGCAGGTGCAACGGCGTTGACGCGCACATAGTCGCACGCAAGCTCCAAGGCAAGCGAACGGGTGAAGGCAATGACCGCCCCCTTTGTCGCCGCATACGCCGCACAAAAATAGTTGCCATGCAGCCCCGCATCCGAAGCGACACTTACAATATTGCCGTGCGTCTCCCGCAGATGCGGCAATGCTGCCTGCGTCAGATAAAAGTTCCCCTTGACGTTCGTTGCAAGCAGATCCTCAAGCAACTCCTCCGCGAGATCATCAAGTGCCCCCTCCGCATAGATTCCGGCAGAGTTGATGAGTACATCGAGCGTGCCAAACACACGTACCGTCTCCTCCAACACACGCGCGCAGTCCACACGTCTGCGTACATCGGCGGATACAAAGTGTGCGTGTTTCCCAGCCGAAAGTTCCACGAGCGCGGCGCGTCCGCGTTCCTCGCCACGCCCCACAAGAACAACTTGTGCCCCCCCTGCAAGGAAGAGTTTTGCACAGGCAAGCCCGATTCCCGACGTGCCGCCTGAGATCAGAGCCGTTTTCCCTGCAAAGGCATCGGCGGCGAAAATATTCTTTTCCATATTCATCACACCAACAGATAAAAAAACCGGACTCCCCATCGGAAGCCCGGTCTCATGTTCAAGAGAACCCTCGCTTAGTTCACAGAATCCTTCAGAGCCTTGCCAGCCTTGAACACAGGCGACTTGGAAGCCGGAATGTCGATCTCCTTGCCCGTCTGCGGATTGCGGCCCTTGCGAGCCTTGCGCCCCTTCACCTCGAATGTACCGAAACCGATCAGCTGAATCTTGTCGCCCTCGGCAAGTGCGTTCTTGACCGTCTCAAATACGGCGTTGACCGCCTTCTCCGCGTCCTTCTTCGTCAGACCTGCCTGCTCTGCTACGTTTGCGACCAATTCCTGCTTGTTCAAAGTAGCATCCTCCTTTAGATATTGTTCATTTTCCCAACGACCCTAGGGCCGCGCTGTCATGAGAGAATTTAACAGAATTACCTAGAAAAATCAAGCCCAAAAATAAAAAAAAGCTCTTTTTTCCCTAAAAACCTGTGATTTTTTACCCATTTTCCCAAAAAACCGGAGTGTATGGAATGAAAAGTGTGGTCAAATGGTCGATATCTTCCTGCCAATCAAGTTCGAAAAGAGGAATGCGCGCGACCCGTTCATCGGAAAGGCCCAGATGATGCAGATAGATCACCACCTGCGTATCAGGAAAATGCTCCATGAGCAGAATTTTAAGATCCGAAGCAAGCTCGCGCGAATATATCTGTGTGATGATGAGATCCTGCGCGGGCGGATCCGCAACTGCATCCTCATCCATCGCGTCGATGATGGAAAGGCCGTCGGCCGGATCGATGCCAAGTGCCGCAAAAAGCGGCTCCAAGAAGCTCATCGCGGGCAGGATCTCGAGCGGTACGTCCTCCGCCATTGCACGTTCACGCAGCAGCTGAACCGTACGCTCGGCAACAAAGGGACTGCCCGGAACGAGATAGAGCACATTGCCCTTCGCGGCACGCGCAAAGAGATCGTCCGTAATCGCCTCATAGAGCTCGTCGAAATCGTCCGCACGCTCGTAAAAATCGTCGTAGGTCTCATAGGAAATCCCCGCCGCATCCAATGCCTCCACCGTCGGATGAATGCGCGTGCGCAGGAGAATCTGCTCTGCCGCCTCAATGTGCGCCCATGTGCCGCGCGTCATCAGTTCCGCACCTGCGGGACCAAGCCCCGCCACCGTCAATTGATATGCCATATCTCACTCTCCACTTGCCATCTTCACAACTTCCAATGCGGTATCCAAGATCTCTCTGCGCTCCTTCGGCTGAAGGCGGATGCGGTAACCGTCGCCCTCGGGCAGAGGCCCGACACGACGGCCGAATGCACGATCCAGACGCATAAGTGCCGGCAGCGGCAGTTTCTCGCCCTCTCCCAGGGTGATATCCAGAGCATCTCCCTTCGCCGCAATGCTGCGTGCGCCAAAACTGCGCGCATAGTTCTTAATGCGTGCGATGTCGAGGAGTGCGAGTACGGGCTTCGTCGGTTCGCCGAAGCGGTCGATCAGCTCGTCGAGCAGTACCTCCAAATCCTCGTTTGTGCGCACTGCGGCGATCTTTTGATAGATCTCGATCTTGTGCATCGCATCGTCGATGTATCCGCCATCGAGATATGCCTCCACAGGCAGGTCGATGACTGTCTCCACAGGAGGAGGCGCAGGCACCTCGCCCTTTTTGCGTGCGACCGCCTCCTCGAGCAGTTTCACATACATCTCGAAGCCGACACCTGCAATATGTCCGTGCTGCTGCGCACCAAGGAGGCTGCCCGCCCCGCGGATCTCAAGGTCTCGCATCGCAATCTTGAAGCCCGAGCCGAGACGCGCGAACTCCTTCATCGCCTGCAGACGCTTCTCCGCCGTCTCACTGAGCACCTTGTCGCGCCGATAGGTGAAGTAGGCGAATGCCATCTTTGCCGAGCGTCCGACGCGCCCGCGCATCTGATAGAGCTGCGAGAGACCGAAGCGGTCGGCATCGTAAATGATGATGGTATTTGCATTGGCGACGTCGATGCCGTTCTCGATGATGCTCGTCGCGAGCAGGATGTCATAATGCCCCTCATAGAAGTCCATCATGACCTGCTCAAGGATGTCCTCATTCATCTGCCCGTGTGCCGAGGCAATGCGCGCCTCGGGCACGAGACGCAGCAGATGCTCGCGCATACGGTCGATGCTCTCCACGCGGTTATAGATAAAGTAGATCTGTCCCCCACGCGCCAGTTCGCGCTCGATCGCGCCGCGCATCATCGCATCGCTGCTCTCCACGACGTAGGACTGCACGGGCAGACGGTCGGCGGGCGGCGTTTCGATGATGCTCATGTCGCGTGCCCCCGCAAGCGACATATGCAGCGTACGCGGGATGGGTGTCGCCGAGAGGGTCAGCACATCGACTCCCGCTGCGAACTCCTTGATCTTCTCCTTCTGCGTGACGCCAAACCGCTGCTCCTCGTCCACAATCAAGAGACCGAGATTCTGAAAGCGTACGCGCTTGCGGTTCAGAATCGCATGCGTGCCGATGAGGATATCCACACGTCCGCGCGCCACCTCGTGCAGCGTCGCCGCCTGTTCACGCACGGAACGGAAACGGCAGACCACATCCACCTTCGGCGCAAAATCCGCAAAGCGCGCGGCAAACGTCTGATAGTGCTGCTGCGCGAGAACCGTTGTTGGTACGAGCACCGCCACCTGAAAACCGTCCATCGCCGCCTTGAATGCGGCGCGCACGGCAACCTCGGTCTTGCCGAAGCCCACATCGCCACAGAGGAGGCGATCCATCGGCTTCGCCCGCTCCATGTCACGCTTGATCTCCGCAATGGCACGCAGCTGATCCTCCGTCTCCTCGTAGGGAAACGCCTCCTCGAACTCACGCTGCATGGCATCGTCGGGCGTAAAGGCATGCCCCTGCGCCATCTGACGCGCAGCATAGAGCTCAAGCAGATGATCAGCGATGTCCTCCACGGACTTCTGTGCCTTTGCACGGGCGCGTGCCCAGTCCGCCGTCCCCATGCGGTGCAGGCGCGGCGCTGTTCCCTCCGACCCGATGTATTTCTGCAGCAGTCCGACCTGATCCGTCGGCACAAAGAGCTTGTCATCCCCGCCGTACAGAATGCGGAGGTAATCGCGGTGAACGCCTGCCACCTCAATCGTCTCTACGCCGAGGTATTTCCCGATGCCATGCGAAACATGGACAACGTAGTCGCCGGGTGCGATCTCGCGAAAGTGGCGAATGCGCTCCCCCACCGATGCTGTACGGCGCAGCTTTGCCTTGTGCCGTCCAAAGATATTCTGCTCCGTGAGTACGGCGATCCGTGCCGCACTCAGCTCAAACCCTGCGCGCAGACTGCCCGAAGCAACGGCGACAGCACCGTCCTGGGCATCGCCCTCCCTGCGCACGAGGACGGTGGGGAGCTTCCATCCCATCAGCATGTCGCGGATGAGATTCGCCCGCTCCACCCCGCCCGCGAGCACGAGCACCTGCATGCCATCCGACAGATAACGGCGCAGCTCACTCTCAAGGAGGTGGAACTGCCGTCCGAATGCCGTCATCGGAACCATTTGAAAGGCGATGAGATCGGCGGGAGTGCACGCGGGAAAGGAGCGGCTCATCAGCGCGGCGAAGACCTCGTGTCCCGCCATGCCCGCCGCAACGATCTCCTCCCACGAGAACAGACGCGCTGCCCGTTCCTCATCTTCCTGCACCACATCCGAAAGCGCAGCAATGAGACGTGACGGCTCATCGAACACCGTCACCCCCTCTGCCCCGAGGTACGACAAAAAGCACGCCTCCCCCTCGTCGTCCGCTGCGCGCAGCGGCATGACGGAAGTCGTGCCAATGTTCTTGATCGAACGCTTCGTTAGGGGATCGTACTCGCGCATGGAGTCGATCTCCGTATCAAAGAGCTCCACGCGAAGGGGTGAGAGCGCATTGATCGGAAAGATGTCGACAATGCCGCCGCGTACGCTGAACTGCCCAACGTGCTCTACCTCGGGCGCGTGCTCGTAGCCAAGAGCCGAAAGACGTTCGATCAGCACATCACGCGGCAGCTGTTCCCCAAGCCGCAGAGAGAGTGCCGCACGCGAGAACTCCGCCGTGCTCAGCCCCTTTTGCACGGCCGCCCCGATCTCCGCAAGCACGATGATCGGCTCGCGGCGCAGAAGGCGCGCGAGGATGTTCATGCGCTGCGCCGAACGTTCCAATCCCTTTGCCGCACCCGGTGCAGCGAAGTCCATGCGGTCCAGTTCGGGCAGCTCATAGATATCCGCCTCGGGCAGCAGTGCCGTCAGATCCTCCTGCCACGCGCGCAACGCCTCGCGCCCGCTCGTAACAATGGCGAGCGGGCGCGGGGTGCTGTCATAGGCAGCTGCAACGGCGGCGTGCTTCATCGAGCCGGCAAAGCCGTATGCGAGTGTCTGCTGCGGAGCAGCGGTCAGGGTCTCCACGAGCTGCCCAACCGCACGATCCGCACACAGGATAGAAAAGAGTGCGTTCATTTGGGAGCTGCGGCAAGTGCCGCGCGTACAAAGCCCGCAAAGAGCGGATGCGGATGGTTCGGGCGCGATTTCAGCTCCGGATGGAACTGCGAGGCGACAAACCACGGATGATCCGCAATCTCCACAACCTCTACGAGACGGTTATCCGGGCTCGTGCCCGCGATGACCATCCCCTTCTCCTCAAGCTGTGCGCGGAATGCGTTGTTGAACTCAAAGCGGTGACGGTGACGCTCGCTGATCTCCCCCTCACCGTACTCCTCACGCGAACGCGAGCCGTCGGCAAGGACGCAGGGATAGGCACCGAGGCGCATCGTGCCGCCCTTCTCCTCCACATCCTGCTGATCCTCCATCAGCGCGATGACAGGGTGCGGTGTCTCCGGTACAAATTCCGTACTGTGCGCGTTCGTCAGCCCCGCGACATGGCGCGCAAACTCGATGACAGCACACTGCATTCCAAGGCAGAGCCCGAGGAACGGGATCTGATGCTCACGCGCATATTGGATGGCGCGGATCTTTCCCTCGACACCGCGGTCACCAAATCCGCCGGGCACGAGGATGCCCTTGCACCCAACGAAGAGCTCGTCGAGATCTACGTTCGGATTCTCGAGCTCCTCCGCATTGACCCATGCAATTTTGACCTGTACATCGTTCTCAATGCCGCCGTGATGCAGCGCCTCCGTCACCGACATATAGGCATCGGGCAGAGCAACGTATTTTCCAACGACGGCAATCTTCACCTTCTTCGCGGGATGATTGATCTTAAAGACCATCTTCTCCCACGCCTCCATGTTGGACGGATCGAAGGTCATTGCCATTTTCTCAAGAACAATGCGGTCAAGTCCCTCCTGCTGCATCATCAAAGGGACTTCGTAGATCGTCGATGCCGTGCGGTTCTCGATAACCGCATCCGCATCCACATCGCAGAACAGTGCGATCTTCTCCTTCATGTCGCGCGGGATCGGCTGCTCCGTACGACAGACGAGAATATCCGGCTGAATGCCGATGGCACGCAGCTCCTTGACACTGTGCTGGGTGGGCTTCGTCTTGAGCTCGCCCGCCGCACTGATGTAGGGCAGCAGGGTGACATGGATGTAGAGCGCGTCGTTCTTGCCGACTTCCTTCTTGACCTGACGGATCGCCTCCAGGAATGGCAGACTCTCGATGTCGCCCACCGTACCGCCGATCTCCGTAATGACGACATCGGCGTTGTCCGCCTTTGCCACATCGTAGACACGCTGTTTGATCTCGTTCGTGATGTGCGGGATCACCTGCACCGTCGAGCCGAGATAGTCACCGTGACGCTCCTTGTTGAGTACCGACCAGTAGACCTTGCCGCTCGTGATGTTCGAACGCTTCGTGAGGTTGATATCAATGAAGCGTTCGTAGTGACCGAGATCGAGATCCGTCTCCGCGCCGTCATCGGTGACGAACACCTCGCCGTGCTGGTAGGGACTCATCGTGCCCGGGTCGATGTTGATGTAGGGATCAAATTTCTGGATCGTGACCTTCAGCCCGCGATTCTTGAGCAGACGACCGAGCGATGCCGCCGTAATGCCCTTTCCGAGCGATGAGACCACGCCGCCCGTGACGAAAATATACTTTGCCATGCCGTTCCTCCGCACGTTAGTTTTGAATACTCTCGAGCTTCTTCTTGCGTGCCGCCTCCTTCGTGATGGCGGTCTTTGCCGTCCCTCCGGACGAGCGGGACGACGATCGCTTGACCTCGGGCGGAATCCACTCGGTCAGCCCCCATCTGCCCTCGCCCTCATAGTGAAAACGACTGTCCATGTTCATCATTGTATAGATCTCGGAAATTGCCATTGCAAGTGACTGCACAGGCTTGTGCTTCGTCTCGATGACCTCAGTGATGAGTTCCTTGTAGTGCATCGGCATCTTTTTCTGCGTGAGGATATGATGGGCAATGTCCATTTCCGCCATTTGTTCAAAATCCATGAATACGCTCCTTTCAGAGAGTTACGGAAGCACTGATGATCAGCGAATCCTTACATCTTCTCCGGCGCCGAAACACCGAGTACACTGAGGCTGTGACGGATCACGCGCCCCGTTGCCAGCACGAGGGCGAGACGCGCCGAGGCGAGTGACGGCTCCTGTCCGACAATGCGGCATTTATTGTAAAACGAATGGAATGCACCCGCCAGCTCGTGACTGTAGCGCGCAATGCGCTGCGGCGCAAACTCTGCCGCCGCGCGTGCAATCTCCTCGGGATAGGCCGCAATCTTCTTGATAAGTGCGATCTCCGTCTCGTCCGTCAGAAGTTCCAGCTCCGCTCCGTCCCGCACGGCAATTCCCGCCTCGTCCGCCTGGCGGAAGATGCTGGAAATGCGCGCGTGTGCGTACTGAATGTAGTACACGGGATTTTCGTTCGACTTCTTCGTCGCAAGGTCAAGATCGAAGTCGAGCTGGCTGTCCAGTGAACGCATAAGGAAGAAATAGCGCGCCGCATCGACGCCAACCTCCTCCATCAGCTCACGCAGCGTGACCGTCTCGCCCGTGCGCTTGCTCAGCTTCACGAGCGCACCGTCCCGATAAAGGCTCACCATCTGCAGGAGCAGCACCGTCAGCTCCTCGGGATCGTGTCCGAGTGCCGCCATCGATGCCTTGACGCGCGCGACATAGCCGTGGTGATCTGCGCCCCAGATGTTGATGAGGCGGCCGTACCCGCGCCTGTATTTATCATCGTGGTAGGCAATGTCCGCCGCGAGATAGGTCGGGACACCGTTGTCGCGGAAAATGACGCGATCCTTGTCGTCGCCGTAGTCCGTCGAGCGCAGCCAGACCGCCCCGTCCTTCTCATATGCCGTGCCGCGTTCGAGGAGCACGTCCACAACGCGCCGCACAGCATCGGGATGCAGCGTGCGCTCGCTGTACCAGCGATCGAACGTCACGCCGAAATCCGCAAGATCCTCCTCAAGTGCCGCGAGCTTCTCACGATAGGCGACATCCTGAAACAGCTTCAGACGCTCCTCCTCGGGAAGGGAAAGATACTTGTCCCCCTCACGGTCGATGATGCGCTGCGCCGTCTCCACAATGTCCGCCCCGTGGTAGCCGTTCTCGGGAAACTCCACGGGCTTTCCCAGCAGTTCCAGATAGCGCGCATTCACCGACACGGCAAGCAGATTCATCTGATTGCCCGCATCGTTGACATAGTACTCGCTGTCCACGGCATACCCCGCCGTACGCAGGAGTTTCACAAGTGCCGAGCCGACTGCTGCCCCGCGCCCATGCCCGACGTGCAGAGGCCCTGTCGGATTCGCACTGACATACTCCACCTGAATGCGCGGCGCGCCGTTGGGCAGCAGTGTGCCGAATTCCTCCCCCGCCGCAAGCACAGCGCGCAGGGTGTCCGAGAGCACCGTCTTTTTGAGGTAGAGATTGAGGAAGCCGGGACCTGCGACCTCCGCATGATCGAGCCAATCGCCCGTAAGGCGATCCCGAATCGCCGCAGCAATCTTCTGCGGAGACTGACGAAAGACACGTGCCGACTGCATGGCAAAGTTCGTCGCAAAGTCGCCCAGTTCCTTTTCCGGGGGCTCTTCCAGAAGAACAGGCGGCAGTGCCGCGCCCTCAGGCAGGATGCCCTCCGCTACAGCCGCGTCCACGGCTCGTATGAGTGCCTGTTCAATCTGCTGTTTTATATCCACCTTGATTGATTCTCCTTTACATCGGCTCAATTCGTATTTCCAGCATATTGTCGCTCTGCCGCACACCGTCCACGTAGAGTGTATAGAAGATATACGCCTCCTCACGCCCATCCGGGAACACGCGAAGACGGAGGCGGCGCGTCAGCGTCTTGATGAGGAACGTGCCGTACGGCGTACGATAGTTGCTCGTACGCTCCTCCCCTGCGGCGAAATGCTGCGCATAGCGCACGACACCGCGCCGTTGGAGCATGATGCCTGCGTCACTGATCCGCAAGACAGAGGGAACGACTGCCCCCTCGATGAGCTCACTGTCATCATAGCTCACATAACGGCTCTCTCCACGCAAAAAACGCCGTCCGGTAACGGACAGCGCAATGCGGCTCTCCTCGCCTGCAGCATCCACCTGTCTCCCCTTTAGGAAGACACGCACCTGCTCCGCACCCTTCATCGAATACTCCCTCCGATAAAAAGTGTGTCCTGCACAGCCTAGGGAAGCACTGATAAATTCAGCCGCGCCGTCTTAGCACATCTTTTTCGCCCTGTCTATGTCGACAAATCCTCCACATAGCTTTTGCTATGCGTCCGGTTTGTCTCCTTGACAGGACAAAAAATCTGCACCAATCCGACGGACTTCATTTTATCAGTGGTTCCCTAATTCTGGTCAACAGCGATCGCCAAATCCACCAGCTGACCGCTCAGATTCATCTCCACGACGAGATACTGCCCGTCGCTGATCTTGACCTCGAAGTCCTTTCCGACCGTCAGTGACGGTGTAGAAATATCCACATCCAGACCAAGTCCCGTGATGTTCGTCGCCGTGTGCGCCGTCAGCATATTACTGAGCTCCGAAATCGCGCTCTGCGCCATCTCGTCGAACGTCTCGACCGGCATCCCCATCATCATCTGAGACGCGATAAACCGTGCCGTATCCTCACTCATATTGTAGACGACATTCCCACGGATCTGCTTTGTAAACCCGACCAGCATCGACACACCGAGACTCTTGACCCGCGTCGAAGCGGCGTAGAGCTTCGTTCGTGTCGGCTCCGGAAACCCCAGCATCGGCATCACCGTTGTGAAGGCATCCACAAAAGGATTGATCAGTTTTGCATCCATTGATTACTCTCCCTCTGCAAAGCCCACATTCATTCGCACCATTCCGATTGGCAGACGTATACTGATACAGAATGTCGTCATACGGGGGCTGACAATATGCACCTGGGAGCCGCGTATCGTCCCCGGCGGCGTCAAGCGCAGTTCCTTTCCCTCAAGCACGTTGTTAATCTTCGAGACGGCGCGCCCTGCCAAGATGTTCGCAGCCTCCTCTACGGCATCCACGGCCTCATCGTCATCGAGCTCTTCCACAGACGCGCGCCCGAGCATGTGCATCGCAAACAGCTTGATCATCGGCTCATCCACGTAGAGAATTGCGCGCCCCGTCGTGAATCCCGTAATGCCAATGATGACCGCCGCACCGCTCACATCAAGCGAGCGCGGCTCATACGGCTCGATCTCGGTCTCTCCCTCCATGCGGAGAAGCCCCGCAATTCCCTGTTGGAGGCCGCGTGCAAACGGCTTGGCATAAAGCTCACGAAAGACCGACTCCTGGCTTGCCGCCGACTCACAGAGCAGATGGAGCGTATCCACCAGATCGGACTTGGCCGCCGGCTTTTGCAAAAACGCACGAATCCCGATCGCTTTTCCCTGCGTGATGAGGTTCAGATCCTTCATCGCACTGATCATCAGGATCTTCGCATCGGAATCTATGGTCAAAATCCGTCTGCTGCACTCCAGACCATTCGCATCCGGCAGATTCATATCCATCGTCACGAGATCCGGACGGAGCTCCGTGTAAAGACGCAGAGCCTCCACCGCATCCGCCGCCATGCCGCAGACCTCGAAATCCGTATCCCTTAAATTCTCGGCAATCATCACGCGGCTGATCTTGGAGTCATCCACGATCAGCACCCGTAATTTCCCCATACAACTTCACCCTCTTCTACGGCTCACTTTATCCATCCGTTATTATAGCACGAAACAATGGCTTTCGTCACATGTTTTTTGGTAAAACTTCAACCCAATATCCATCCGGATCCTCGACGAAGTAAATCCCCATTGCCGCATTCTCGTAGCAGATGATGCCCATCTCTGCATGTTTTTCCCGCGCAGCCGCATAATCGTCCGTATAGAGTGCGAGATGGAACTCCTTTTCCCCGAGATTGTACGGCTCTGTCCGCTCGTGCAGATAGGTCAGTTCCAGCTCAAAATCCGTCGCCCCGTCCCAGAGATAGACAAGCGTGAATCCCTCCGCCTCAAGCCGCCGCTTCTCACGAAAGCCAAACGCCTTTGCATAGAAATCCATGCTGTGCGCAAGATCGAGCACATTAAAGTTCACATGCGTAAATGTAAATGCCATGTTCTCCTCCTCAAAAACATTGTATTACGGAAAAAATGCAAATGCAGTAACAAATGCAAAACTATGCGCGATTCACGCGGTCAAAGAGCTCCGTCACCGCACGCGAAGGCTCTGCGTCCAGCTTGCTGACAATGTAAATCGCAAGAAGGCCAAGAATGAACCCGGGTACAATCTCATAGAGCCCGAACAGTGCGAACTGCTTCCAGATCAGCACCGTCATGCCGCCCGTGACAATCCCTGCGAGTACGCCGCGCTCCGTCGTACGCCGCCAAAACAGGCACATGAGGAGTGCCGGGCCGAACGCAGCACCAAACCCCGCCCATGCATACGCCACCATATCGAGGATAAAATTGTCAGGGCTCATGCCGAGATAGATCGCCGCCGCTGCAATCGCGAGCACCGAGAGGCGGCTCACCCAGACCAGCTCTACCTGCTGTGCGTGCGGACGGAAGCTGCGCCGATAGATGTCCTGCGCAAACGCAGACGCTGCCACAAGCAGCTGCGCGGACGCTGTGCTCATGATCGCCGCGAGCACCGCCGCGAGAATCAGTCCGGCGACGATCGGTGGGAAGAGTTCCCCCGCCATCGCGAGAAAAACCGTCTCTGCCGCCGTTCCTTCAAGTGGAGTTTTCAGATAGACCGCGCCGACCATACCGACCAGAATCGCGGCGGAGAGCGAGATCACCACCCATGCCATTGCAATCCGTGTCGCTTGCGGCAGCTCCTCCGCATGACGGATCGCCATAAAGCGCACGAGGATATGCGGCTGTCCAAAGTAGCCGATGCCCCATGCCATGAGCGAAACAAACTCGATGAGCCCGAGCGTAGAGCCGTCCACCTTCGTGAGCGGCGAGAAAAACGAGGCATGCTCCGCGTAGATCAGATCCGCCGTCGCACCGAAGCCGCCGAGCATGATTGCCGCACCCACAGGCACAACAAGGATCGCGAAGAACATCATCACACCCTGGATGAAGTCCGTGCGCGAGACGGCGAGAAACCCGCCGACAAGCGTGTAGAACACAACAACGCCCGCCCCCGCAAACAGAGCTGTCAGATATGGCAGGGCAAAGATCGTCTCAAAGAGCCGCCCGGCAGCCACGAAGCCCGAGGACGTATAGAGGATAAAGAAGATCAGAATGAAGATCGCCGGCACAATGCGCAGTGCCCCCGATGTCGCAAAAAAACGGTTCTCGAAGAAATCCGGCAGCGTCAGCGAGTTGTTCGCCAGTTCTGTATAGACGCGCAGACGTGCAGCGATGAACTGCCAGTTCGCCCACGTCCCGAGCGCAAGCCCAAGGGCGATCCACCCTGCATTCAGCCCCGCCACATAGGCGAATCCGGGCAGCCCCATGAGCATCCAGCCCGACATATCCGATGCTTCTGCGCTCATCGATGTGACCCATGCACCGAGTTTGCGGTTGCCGAGGAAGTAGTCGCTCATATTGCGTGTCCGCCGATAATAGTAGACACCGATCCCCATCATCACGAGCATATAGACAAGGAAGATCACACTGATTTCAATTTTTTCTGCCAAATGTACGACCCCTTATAAAGGAATCCCTGATAAATTCAGCAATTCCAAAAAACAATATGTCGCTTATTATACGGGATTTTCTGCCGAAAAGCAAAGACATTTCAAAACAGTCCCATGCCTTGACACGAAAAAACCCCGCATACGCGGGGTCGCTCTCCTAATGGAACACTACTCCTGCTGCTCGAACAGAGACTTGTCCACGCCGCAAAGCGGGCAGACAAAATCCTCCGGCAGATCCTCGAACGCTACACCTGCTGCCAGATCGTAGTCGGCATCTCCTGCCGCCTCATCATAGACCCAGCCGCACACCGAACAGACCCATGTCTTCATGGGAAGCCCTCCTTTGACTATCATACACAGCATTGATTATAATACACAAACGTATCGGGAGATTTTCCTCGCAAAGAGTTACTACCCAATAACAATTATTATATTACATCATTTTTTTAAATTTGGCTAGGGGTTTTGAAAAAATTTTTGTGACGATACTCCGTCGGCTTGACCCCCATGTGTTTTTGAAAAATTTTACTGAAATAACGTGTGTCCTGATAGCCGCACGCCGCAGCTACCGCGTAGATCTTCTCATCGCTCTCGCGCAGCAGCTGCCCCGCACGGCGCAGACGACAGTCCGTCAGATATGCACTGAACGAAGTTCCGCAGCGCGCAAAAAGCTTGTGAACATAGCTTACACTGAGACCGAGCTCATCCGCGACCTCACGAACGGTGATCGGCTCTGCCATATGCTCCTCCATGTGACGCACGGCATGGAGCAGATAGCCACGAATCGGCTCCTCTACAGGCAGATCGAGATGTACGCAGCCCGTATCCGCTGCATCAGGTGATCGCAGGTGCAGACGCCGCGCCGCGATATGATCTGCCGCGAGACGCACGGCAGCAGCCAGCTCCTCATCGTCGAGCGGCTTCAGGAGGTAGGCGCATACCCCGAGAGAGATCGCCTGCTGGGCATATTCAAACTCGCTATATCCTGAGAGAATGATGTACTCCGCATCCAGCTCCTCACGCAGACGTGCAATCACGTCCAGACCTGAAAGCCCCGGCATCTTGATGTCCACAATCAGCACGTCGGGACGTCGCTCACGCGCGAGGAGAATGCCCTCCATTCCGCTGCCCGCCGCCCCGATTACCTCCGCACCAAAATCCCCCCACGGTGTCAGGCGCACAATGCCCTGTCGCTGCATGGGTTCATCGTCTATAATGAGTACTTTAATCATAATGAGGAGCCTCCTCCATGTGCTTCAGTGTCAATATTACCTCCGTTCCCTTCCCCTCCATAGAGTGCAGCGCTATTCCGCAGTCCTCATCCCCGTTCAGTACCGCACGCATATGCACATTGTAAAGGCCAAAATGATTATCGTCGCGCCGCTCCAGCACTTCCTGCTGTCGCTGCGGCGACATTCCCTGTCCGTTATCCTTCACGCGAAAGACGAGATGTCCGTTCTCCCGCATCCCCTTAATCGTAATACGTCCACTGCTCTCTGCCATCTCGATGCCGTGCCGGATTGCATTCTCCACGAGCGGCTGCAAAATCAGCTTCGGTACATAGCATCCGTACGCACCTGTTTCCACACGTATTGTCACCTTCAATCTGCCCTCGAAGCGACGCTGTTGTATCTTCAGATAGGTACGGAGGAAACTCAGCTCCTCCGCCACGGTTACGAACTCCTTCATGCTCACCGAGGCGCGCAGGAGTTTTCCGAGCTGCACAGCAATATCGGCTGCGCCCTCGCTGTCACCGAGCTTTGCACTCCACTTGATGAGGTTGAGCGTGTTATACATAAAATGCGGCTTAATCATCTCCGTCAGCGATTTCACCTGTGCCACGCGCAGCGTCCGCTCACGTTCTCTGTTCTCCGCGAGCAGCGTGCGAATATGCTCAATCAGACTGTTGAACGTCAGTGCAAGCTCCCCAATTTCGTCCGTACGTCGGACATCCACCTGTACAGAAAAGTCATCACTGCTGCGCACGTGTCGCATAGCTGTCGCGAGCGTATGCAGCGGCTGCCAGAGATGGCGGCTCAAGCGGTATGCAAGATACGCCGTCACACCGAGCGCAATCGCATCCACCATCAGCACCAGCCGAAAAAGATAGTCCAACGGTGCAGAATCCAGACGCTGGCGCAGATGTACGACAAAGCCCGTAGCAGGCGAAGCATACGCATAATCACGAAATACGGACTCCATCGGCTCTGCGCCCGCCTGCTCCAAGAGAGTCGAGGAAAAGCCCTCGCGGTGATGATCGAGCATATCCATCATCACATAGTGATAACGATCCGTCAGGATAATCTGCCCCTCATTGCCATCCTGTACACGCTGAATGAGAGGAACAAGAGCCTCGCGCCGCACATCAACAACCGCAAATCCGAGCAAATCATCCCCCTCACGAATGGCACGCACCATTGAAAATACCGTCTCCGTGCGATCCATCTCATAGCGGTCCGCCGACGCAATCACCCAGTCCTGTCGATCCACTGCACGCCCAAGAAGCCCCCAGTGCAGATTCTCCGGCAAACGATAGCCCTGCGGCAGATCATCCGTTGCGATGATCTGATGTCCATCCGCTGAAAGCAGATAAAGCGCCGCCTCCCCCGTACGCCCTGCGAGAATCGCATAGAGATCACCGTAGATATTCTCTACATCATCGCGTGCGCCACGCAAAAATGCGAGTGTCTCCGTACGTACGAGCATAGGGCTCATCAGCCGCTCGTAACCGGCGACGAGATTGTCGATCTCACGCGAGATGCGCTGCACCTCTGCGCGTCCGCTCTTTGCCTGCGTATTCTCATAGACACGATCCGCAGCATAGAGAATCATCGCAGAAGCAAGCAGGAGTGGAAAGAGACCGCCGAAGAACAAATATGTCAGCAATCGCTTTTGATAACTGATCCGATATCGATCCATAACAAAGACAGCCTCTCTTGTGCTGTGACAAGCACAACGAAAAACGAAGAAAACCACTTCTTAATCTTCAGACTATAAAGAAAGAATACGGATAAATTCTTTTTCTGTCAAGTAAAATCATAAATATATTGTAAAATATATTTTTCAATCCAAAGCAAAGGAAAAACCGTCACACAAAGTGACGGTCTTGGAAGGGGAAAATATGGGAATGGGGGAGGGGGGGAAATGGGGATTTATTTGATA
>CAUVVR010000012.1:0-80678 GCA_963555475.1 uncultured Selenomonas sp. | reverse complement strand
CCATAATTTCTGATTCTGTTGTGTGCTACTGTCCGATTTGATATTGCAATTTAGGAATATTTATGCAGTTTGCAATGGAATGATTGCAATGTAAAAGAGCAGTGTCTGCCCACTGCTCTTCTACCATGTATGATGATCTATTTACTATCTGACAAGATGCCTATGCGGGAATCTCTGCATTCGGAACGACGATGCGCGGAGCTTTCCCTTTCGGCAGGAGTGTAAATACGGACGAGAGGAGTTTTTGGGTGTAGGGATGCTTTGCATGAGCAAGATCCTGTCCATCCAGCTGCTCTACAACCTTTCCAAAGTACATGACGACAACGCGTGTGCATAAACGCGACACGAGTGCAAGGTCATGACAGATGAACAGAATTGTCAGATTTCGTTCCCGTTGAATACGGACAAGCAGTTCAACAATGGTCTCCTGCACAGAAACATCAAGCGCACTCGTTGCCTCGTCGCAGACCAGAATCTCCGGCTCCAATGCCAGTGCGCGTGCAATTCCTACACGCTGACGCTGTCCCCCGCTCATATTTGCGGGATAGCGTTCGGCAAAGTCCTCGGGCAGATCGACAAGACGCAGTAGCTCAGCTGCCTTGTCATGTGCGCTCCCTTTGAGGAGTCCGAAGTTCCGCAACGGTTCACAGATGATGTCCTTAATCTTCATTTTCGGATTGAAGGATGTTGTAGGATCCTGAAAGACCATCTGGATATCGCGCCGCATATTGCGGGCATCCTCGCCCTTCAGCCCCGTAATTTCCTTGTCTCTGAAGAAAATTTGTCCTTCAGATGGTGCATGAAGCTGCATCAGCGTGCGCACAAGCGTACTTTTTCCACAGCCGCTTTCACCGACAATACCGAGGATTTCTCCACGATATACGGGAAATGTCACATCGTCACATGCCGTAAGAACTTTGCCGCCCTCAAGGGGGAAGCGTTTAGTAATATGCTCGATGCGCAGGATGATCTCACGCCCCGACTGCGTCATAACGCTTTCCTCCAATCTGTGGTACGGCACGCAGGAGTTCCTTGGTGTAGTCCTTCTGCGCGTGTTCAATAATTTCTTCGGCAGTGCCATGCTCGATGACATTGCCGTTCTGCATGACCATGATCTGATCCGACATATAGGCCGCGACACCGAGGTTGTGCGTCACAAGGACAATGGATGTGCCATCCTTCTGGCAGATATCCATCATCTCATTGACGACCTGTGCCTGCGTGGTCACATCCAATGCAGACGTTGGTTCGTCAGCAAGCAGGAGTGCCGGTTTGAAGAACATCGCCATTGCAACACCAACACGCTGACGCATGCCGCCTGAAAGTTCAAACGGAAAGCTCTTCATTACATTCGAGGGATTGGACAGATGCATGCGTGCAAGCATATCCTGCGCCTGCGCCGCCGCCTCCTTCGCCCCTATCGTATCATGGGTCTGAATGTACTCGACGAACTGCTCGCCGATGGTACGAATCGGATCCATCATGCTGCCGCTGTCCTGGAAGATCATCGCAGCGGTCTTGCCGCTCACGTGACGCCACTCCTCAGAGCTGCACTTTGTCATATCCTTCCCGTCATAGAGGATCTCGCCCGCCGTTACTCTGCCGACATGCGGCAGGCAGCCGAGCATCGCCCGAATGACGGTGGTCTTTCCGCTGCCGCTTTCGCCGACAATGGTCAGCACTTCCCCGTCCTTGAGGGTGAAGTCCACACCGTGCACCATTTCCGTGCCTTCGTATGCGATTTTAAGCCCTCGCACCTCAATTAACATTCGGGCTTCTCCTCCTTATTACTTCGCGGGTTTGATCTTGTTCGTAATCCAGTAGTAGTCTGCCGGATGCATAATGGCGCCCGTAATCTTTGTCGAGCTGACGATGTTTGTCTCGGGGTAGCCGAGGAAGAGCCCCGCTGCATCGTTCAGCAGGATCTGCTGCATATCGATCATGATCTGACGGCGCTTTGCAGGATCAAATTCAACGGCGAGTTCCGCGCACTTCGCATCGTATGCGGGATTGCTGTAACCGGAGCCGTTCTGCGGGTTGTCCCCATTGACATTCGTGCGCCAGTACCAGTTGAGATAGATCTCCGGATCACCCGTGTTCGCTGTTGTGATATTCGAGATCAGCAGGTCATATTCGCCGCTGATTCCAATCTTGTCGAGCAGATTGTAGTCGACCGGCTTGATTTTGACATCAATGCCGACCTTCTTTGCATCCGCTTGGACTGCCTCTGCATAGATCGGCAGCTCTGCTCGACTGTTGTAGATGACGAAGTCAACGGAGAGCGGCTTGCCGTCCTTGTCGCGGATGCCGTCGCCATCTGTATCCTTCCACCCGGCCTCATCGAGGAGCTGATTAGCACGCTCGACATTGTAAGCATTCGGGTCGGTGAGCTGATCGAAGCCATAGTCGAGAGAGGGTGGAACAGGGGCCTTGCCCGGAATGAAGGTTCCCTTCAGGATGACTTCATTGTATGACTTACGATCTGTCATTGAGATAAACGCAGCGCGTACCTTCGGGTCGCCGAGGACCCCCTTCTGACTGATGCGTGCGAGCACCGTACGCAGAGATGCGATGCGATCGATATGGAACTTCGCATTTTCGTTGAAGAGTCCGATATCGCCGGCCGCAATGTTGACCGCCATATCGACCTCGCCCGACTGGAGAGCCATCGCACGCGTATTCGGATCATCAATGGTCGGAAGCTCGACCGTCTCATACGGCACTTCCCCGTCCCAATAGTACGGGTTCTTCTTCATGACGGCCTTTTCCTTCACGAAGGATTCGCATACATAGGGACCGGTGCAGATGGGTCCTTGCTTTGCGAAATCGCGCTCGCCCTCACTCGATACATCGACAATAAGGAAGAGTGGATCAGCGAGGAAGCCCGGCATGCTCGGCGACGGTTTTTCCGTCTTGATGGTGAGCGTCTGCCCGTCAGCCTTCATCTCCGTGTACTTGAAGAAGGTCTCCGCGCGCTTGTTCTTCGCAAAGGAGCGTTCAAGCGATGCCTTGACCGCCTCTGCCGTCAGCGGCTTACCGTTCGAAAACTTGACATTGTCGCGGATCTTGAATGTCCACGTCAGCTTATCGTCGCCGATCTTCCAGCTCTCAGCGAGCCACGGCGTCGCGTTCATCTTCTCATCGAACTTGACGAGCGTCTCCCCCATACCGTAGCGCATGACAGCCCAGCTGAAATAGTTCTCCGTTGGTTCAAGCGTATCCGCAAAGTTCGTCACACCGACCTTCAGCGTCGTCTTGTCCCCTGCCGACTGTCCGCCGCCGCAGCCTGTCAGGAGCGCAGCTGCCATACAGCCTGTGAGCAGTGCTGTCAGCCATCGTTTTTTCTTTCCCATATGTTCCTCCTTTAATTTGCCTTGCGCGGGTCCATAATATCCCGCAGACTATCTCCCCATAGATTAAAGATTGCAACTACAGAAGCAATTGCAAGTCCTGGGAAAATCATAAGCCAGGGTGCCGTCTGAATCAGCTGACGTCCCTCGTTCAGCATGAGTCCCCACTCCGGCGTCGGCGGCTGTGCGCCAAATCCGAGGAAGGAGAGCCCTGCAAGCTCCATCATGAGTGCGCCGATGTCGAGTGCAGCGGTCACAATGATAATCGGTATGATATTCGGCAGGATATGCCGACGAATCATCGTAAGCGGGCGTGTTCCACTCGTAATTGCTGCAGAGAGATAGTCCTGCTGCTTTACCTTGAGGGTCAGGCTGCGCGCAAGACGCGCATACTTTGTCCAGCCCACGATAACAACGGCGAGAACTGCGTTGACTGCACTGCCGCCGAGCACACCGGCAATCGCAATGGCAAGCACAATGCCCGGAAATGCAAGGAATACATCGGTCAGACGCATGATGACATTGTCGACCTTGCCGCCCACATAGGCGGAGATCACACCGATCAATGTCCCAAGACCACCCGAAATAATTACAACGATCAGTGCCATCGTGATCGAGATACGTGCACCATAGAGGATACGCGTAAAGATATCGCGCCCGAGCTTGTCTGTGCCAAAGTAATGCTCAGCGGACGGCGGCAGGAGCGAATTCTGAATCTGTGATTCATATGGATCGTATGACGAGATCAGCGGTGCACAGATGGCGACAAGCACAATCAGCAGGATGATGCCTGTATAGATACGAAACAGCAGTTGATCCCGCGTCATGCTTTTGCCCCCTTCCTGAGTCTCGGATCAAGATACGCATAGGATATATCAACGATGAGGTTCACAAACATATAGAGCGTTGCAATCCAGAGGACAAAGCCCTGCAGGAGCGGATAGTCGCGCATTTCGATCGCACGGACAGCAACACGACCGATGCCCGGCCACGAAAAGACAATCTCAATGACGGCAACGCCGCCGAGCAGCCAGCCGATGGCAAGGCCGAGCAGCGTGATGAGCGGCAGAAAGGCATTCGGCAGAACGTGCCGCCAGAGGATGCGCTGCATCGACATGCCGCGCGCCTTGAGCCCTGTGACGTAGTCCTGTCCGAGCTCCTCAAGCACCGCCGTACGTACCTGACGCGTATACTTCGACGACAGCAGGATGGCAAGTGTAAAGGCAGGGAGAATCATACGATCAAGGCTGACTTCGCCGCCCGCAATCGGGAAAAGCCCCAACTTCAGACCAAATACATAGAGCAGAATAAGTCCTACCCAGAAGCTCGGCATGGAGACACCGAGAAAGGTGAAGAATCGTATGACTTGATCCGGCCATCGATTCCGGTACAGTGCCGAAATCACCCCTGCCGGAATGGAGATCAAGAGCATCATCACCACCGCTGTCCCCGCAAGCAACAGTGTTCCCGGAAGATTCTGCAAGAGTTTATCCTGTACCGGCATTTTTGCCGAGTAGGAACGCCCCATATCCCCGTGTACCACACCGTTCAGCCAACTGAGATACTGTTCGTGGAACGGTCGATCCAGCCCCAACTCGTGGCGTGTACGCTCGATGGTCTCTTGTGATACAATCGTATCGCCGGTTTCGAGAATCGCATCCACAGGATCGCCCGGCGCAATGAATGTCAGACTGAACGTCAGAAAACTGACCCCCAACAGGGTAATGATCATCTGCCCCAGACGCATCAGGATCGCTTTTGCACTCAACTCCCCAACTCCTTTGTTGTCATGTAGAAAATAAAACCGCCTGTCTCTTTTAAGACAGGCGGAAGAATGCACATAAAAAATAACGATCTTACGGCACTCCCCTAGCGCTGTAAATCGCGCATCCATCTCCCCATCTCTCGTGAGTCCATCAATGAATCTTATTGCGAGCAGGCTTTCCGGCTCATAGATCGATGCATTCTTCCGCCTTCCCGGGGTTATCCCAGTGACTTTACAGGCACAGGCTCTGCGCCTGTGGAAGAACACTCCCTATTTACGGCTGCGGGACAGCATGGGCATTCCACCCATTTTCCTCTCGTCGCTCAACAGAATGTGTACAAAGTAATACTCATCCGTCAACACTCGCAACGTCATGTATTCAGTTTTTAACATAATTTCAAACGTAGTATATCGATATTAGATATACTTGTCAAGACACCTATTTCAGATTATTGTATTTGGATAGTCAGAAAGTCCCTTGTACTTCATCTTGATTCTTTTTTAACATGGACTCAATGCATGCTTGGAATTTCTTTCATGATATACCTTGCGCAGGAGTATGGCTGCACAGATGGCGCGCATGCTCTGATCGAGTGCAAGTGAAAGCCATGCACCCTCAAGTCCCATATTGTACTCATAGAGAAAAATATAGGTGATAATCGGCCGCAGCACCGTTATGCTGATAAAGGAATAGGCTGCTACCTGTGATGTCTTTCCACTTGCGCGCAGAATACCGGCACAGATCATCTGGTACGCCTCTGGAAAACTGACCGCTGCGACGTATGCGATAATCAGGCTGCCAAGAGGAAGGAGAGCTGCATCACGTGCATAGACGGCAAAGATTTCCTCGCGCAGTAAGAATGTTATAAGGAATACAATGATGGAGAAAATCAGACTCCAACGCATCCCTGTCCAAAGATAGCGGCGCCATTCATTCTGCTTGTGGCTGTCTCTGTTGTGTCCGGCGAGAACCGTGCTTGCCTTTCCCATCCCATTGCAGAAGCTGTAATAGAAATCACAGAAGTTCATTGCAATTGCATGGATGGCATACGGAATCGTCCCAAGTTCGGCGACCATGCGGGTGTAGACGACCATTCCGATGCGTTCAAATCCCTGCTCACTGAAGATACCACCGAATACGCTGAGGAATTCACGCAGATAGGAGCGCGTCAGACAATAATTTCCCTGTGCAAAGATGCCCCATGTATAGAGCAGGCGCAGGGTGAGGTAGAATGACCAAACTGTTCCGCCGATTGTTCCAAGCGCAGCACCAAGAACGCCAAGCTGTGGGAATGGCCCAAGTCCAAAGATCAGGAATGCATTGAGGATGACGTTGACGACATTCCCCTGTATGTTGATCGAGAGGACACGCATGGACTCCCCGCGTCCAAACATGACCGCCTGCATGAGCGTCGTCATGGAGGTGATGAAGACAGCGGGCAGCGTCCAGAGACCGTAGATCATCGCGTCGGAGAGATAGTCTTGCTGTGCTCCCATCCACAGGAGAATTGCATCGAGATAGATGAAGAATCCGATATGTGCGAGTCCAAGGACGACAAAAAAAAGAACAATTGTTTTTTTGAGAATATCACCATAGGCATCGTGCTGATCGCGGCCAAATCGTTCCGCAATCAGTATGGTGACGGCCGCCGCGACCGAACGTGCGACCGTCAGGAGCATCATGCGTGGCTGTGAGAAGATGCTGACGGCGGCAATGGCACCCGTTCCCAGACTGCCAACCATAATGATGTCTGCATTGCTCAGAAAGATCATCAGGACACCTTCCAGTGCAGCAGGAAGGCCTATTCTCAGATAATTTTTGTCATAGGATGTCAGCACGCTACCATCTCCCTGTTTATCCCCATATTCCAATTCAACAAAACTATCACAGAATGATAATACTTGTCAACAATTTGTGAATATGAATCTAGGGAATCGCTGATAAATTCTGCATAAAAATAAGGGGCGCCGAAAGATAACGGCGACCCCATTTTTTTATAACTAGCGATTTAAGGAAGCACTGATAAATTCAGCCATGTCATCTTGGCGCATCTTTTTCGCCCTCTCTTCGTCGACAAATCCTCCACATAGCTTCGGCTATGCGTCCGGTTTGTCTCCTTGATCGAACAAAAAATCTACACCAATCTGACTGACTTCATTTTATCAGCGATTCCTTAATGCACGATGTGCAATGTCCTTACGATAATAGGCATCCTTAAAGGATATTTTCTCGACTGCGGCATAGGATTTTTTCACTGCAGATGCGATGTCTTCCCCCATACCGACAACCCCAAGTACGCGCCCACCGTTCGTGATGATTTTGCCGTTCTGCTCCGCCGTTCCTGCATGGAACACAAGCGCGCCCGTGTCCTCTGCAGCTCTGATGCCACGAATCTCATGCCCCTTTTCATAGGATGCAGGATATCCGCCTGCCGCCAAGACGACACAGACGGCTGCCCCGCTTTTCCAATGTATAGGCACATCCGCGAGCGTTCCATCAGAACAGGCGCACATGATCTGGACGAGGTCACCATCGAGCAAAGGCAGAACCACTTGTGTCTCGGGATCACCAAAGCGTGCGTTGAACTCGACGACCTTTGGTCCGTACTTTGTAATCATCAGACCGAGATAAAGGCAGCCTCGATAGACTCTGCCCTCTTTTGCCATGGCGGCAATTGTCGGTTTCAGAATCTCCTCTGTTGCACGTTCCGTCATCGCCGGTGTCATGACAGGGGCTGGCGCATAGGTGCCCATTCCGCCCGTGTTTGGCCCCTTGTCTCCGTCAAGAGCACGCTTATGATCCTGCGCGCTAATCATGGGACGGATGATCTTCCCGTCGGTGAAGGCAAGCAGCGACGCTTCCTCCCCCTCCATAAACTCTTCGATAACGACGCGTGTTCCCGCCTTGCCGAAGGTATTATCCTCCATGATTGTATCTATGGCATCGAGTGCCTCTTGCTCCGACATGGCAACAATGACGCCCTTCCCTGCGGCAAGGCCGTCTGCCTTGACGACGATTGGCGCGCCCTCTTTGCGAATATATGCGCGCGCAGGTTCTGCCTCAGTAAAGACTTCGTAACGTGCCGTTGGAATCCCATACTTCTTCATGAGATCCTTTGCGAAGGATTTTGAACCCTCAAGCTCTGCCGCATTTGCGCGCGGGCCAAATGCACGAATCCCTGCACTCTCGAGCTCGTCCACAAGCCCATTTGTGAGAGGAATCTCGGGACCGACGACCACAAGTCCGATTTCTTTCTCCTTGGCAAATTCCAGGATGGCTTCGTTGTCCGTCGCAGAGATGTCAATCTGCTCCCCCATTCCCGGGTTTCCGGGCAGGGCATAGATGCTGTCCGTCAACGGACTCTCTTTGAGTTTCCAGAAAAGCGCGTGCTCGCGACCGCCTGATCCGATTACAAGAATGTTCACGTCGTCTTCCTCATTTTTCCAACTGCCCGGCAAGATATGCGTTGATTGCGCTGTCATAGTCAGCAGTATGGGCAAACGCCTCATGTGCAAGCCGCATCCGTGTCATGCCGTCGACCGCGCCGTCCTTCTCGATTTTCTCCGCAATCTCCGCATAGCGCGCGGGGTTTGTAATCACGGTGACAAATTTGAAGTTTTTCGCTGCAGCGCGAATCATTGCAGGACCGCCGATGTCAATCTGCTCAACTGCCTCAGCAAGTGTGACATTCGGATTTGCAACCGTTTCCTTAAAGGGATAGAGATTGACTGCAACGAGATCGATCGGCGTAATTTTCAGCTCGCGCAATGCCTTCTCATGTGTCTGATTGCCACGGACGGCAAGAATACCGCCATGCACGAATGGATGCAGCGTCTTGACGCGTCCGTCCATGATCTCGGGGAAGCCTGTTACATCGCTGACATAGATGACAGGGATACCTGCCTCACGGAGTGCCTTCATTGTTCCTCCCGTGGAGACAATCTCGACTCCTGCTTTATGCAGTACGCGTGCAAATTCCACCACACCCGTCTTGTCGGATACACTGATCAGAGCACGTTTTATCTTCATAATGATCCTCCTTCAGCGGCGGGCAGGATGTGAACCCTTCGCCCATTCGTACGCAGTCTGTCTTCCACATAGAGTTTGATTGCCTCCGGGAATATCCGATGTTCCTGTTCCAGAACACGTGCCGCAAGTGTTTCCTCGGTATCGTCCTCCGTCACAGGAACGGACGCCTGTAGAATGATGGGGCCGGAGTCCATTCCTTCATCCACGAAGTGAACGGTGCAGCCACTGACCTTCACGCCGTAAGCAAGTGCGTCACGATGGGCATGTGCTCCTGGAAAGCTCGGCAGGAGTGCAGGGTGGATGTTCAAGATACGACCCGTATACGCATGGACGAAAACGGGAGAAAGAATCCGCATGAATCCTGCAAGAATTACGAGGGTTACACCGTGGGCATGCAGCTCATCAAGCATGGCGCGCTCGAAGTCTGCGCGCTCCTCAAAGTCTCGATAGACGACGGCAACAGCGGGAATCCCCTTCGCTCGCGCGCGCTCGAGTGCATAGGCATCACGCTTGTCTGCAATGACGATCGCAATTTCAGCAGGAATTTCTCCACGCTCAACCGCCTCGATAATCGATGCCAGATTGGAACCGCGCCCCGAGCAGAGTATGCCAAGCTTTTCCTCACGCATCAAAGACACCGCCCTTGATGACGACCTCATGCGCCCCTTCTGTTACATGACCGATGTGGTACACCGTTTCATTCTGCGCATTCAACTGAGCCGTGATACGATCCGCTTCATCCGATGAAACAATGAGTACCATACCGATGCCCATGTTGAATGTACGGTACATTTCCGTCCAATCAACATTCCCCCACTCCTGCAGCAGGCGGAAGACCGGCGGGATTGTCCATGCCGCACCGTTTACCTCTGCCCCCATATGCTCCGGCAGAGCGCGTGGGATATTTTCGTAGAAACCGCCGCCTGTGATATGCACCATGCCGTGAATATCAAACTCTCGAATGAGCGGCAGACAGATGCGCGGATAGAGACGCGTCGGAGTCAGCAGTTCCTCGCCAATGGTTTGGCCGAGTTCCTCTATATACTCATCGCCTTTGAAGCCCTTGCGCTCAAAGACAATTTTGCGTACGAGGGAGTATCCGTTTGAGTGTACCCCAGACGACGGCAGACCGAGCAGGACATCGCCTGCTTTTACACGGGCGGGGGTAATGAGCTTGGAGCGTTCTGCGACGCCCACGGAGAACCCTGCAATATCGTATTCCCCTATGGGATAAAACCCCGCCATCTCCGCTGTTTCGCCGCCGATCAGGGCACAGCCGGACTCCTTGCAGGCACGCGCAACACCTGTAACGACCTCGGCGACCTGCATCGGTTCGAGTTTGCCGACGGCAAGATAGTCGAGGAAGAAAAGGGGTTCCGCCCCCTGCACGAGAATATCGTTGACGCACATCGCGACTGCGTCCTGCCCAATCGTATCGTGTTTGTTCAGTAGAAAAGCGAGACGCAGCTTTGTTCCGACACCGTCCGTTCCCGATACGAGAACCGGCTCTTTATAGTCCTTGGTATTCAGGGCAAACAGCCCACCAAAACCGCCGAGATCACCCATCACCTCCGAGCGATAGGTCGCACGAACGGCATCCTTAATCAGAGATACAGACTCGTTTCCTGCATCGATATCAACACCCGCATCACGGTAGGTCATTCTCTCCATCGGCTCTCAAAGCCCCCTTTCACGCTGTGCAATCCGCCTCCGCTCGAGTATGAGCTTATCATCCTCGTCGAGCGTCGCATCCTCTTCGGGAACAGGATAGTTGTTGTTAAAGCAGGCGTAGCACATGTGATCCGGATTGAGTGCCGGAACACATTGTCGCAGCCCTTCGATTGAGATGAAATGGAGTGAATCAGCCCCGATGAAGTCGCAGATCTCCTCCACGTTCTTGGTCGCGGAGATCAGTTCTTTGCGGATGGATGTATCAATGCCATAGTAGCACGGATCGGTAATCGGTGGACTGCTGATGCAGACGTGAATTTCACGCGCTCCGGCGTTTCGCAGCAGACGCACAATCTTTCCGCTCGTCGTACCGCGCACGATGGAGTCGTCCACCATGATGACCGACTTTCCTGCTACAACGGAACGTACGGGGCTCAGTTTCAGCTTGACTGCCGCATCGCGTTGTTTCTGCGTCGGTTGGATGAATGTGCGTCCAATGTAGCGGTTCTTGATCAGCCCTTCGGCAAATGGAATGCCTGCCTCATAGGCAAAACCGGTCGCTGCAGTTGTGCCGGAGTCCGGGACAGAGATGACGACATCGCCGCGAAAACCGGACTCGCGTGCAAGAACGCGTCCCATCTCAAAGCGCGCCGCATGGACGGACTGTCCATCAATGATGGAATCCGGGCGCGCAAAATAGATGTATTCGAAGATGCAGGAAGCGACGTCTTCTTCATTGGAAAAGCGATAGGACTTGAGCCCGTCGCTGTCGATGACGACCATTTCGCCCGGCAATACGTCGCGCACGAATGTGGCACCGTTGACATCAAGGGCGCAGGTCTCTGAGGACAGAACCCATCCGCCATCCGATGTGCGTCCGATGCAGAGTGGTCGGAACCCCTGCGGGTCACGCACGCCGATCAGCTTGTCCTCTGTCATAATCGAAAGACAGAAAGCACCGCGTACCACACTAACTGCCTCGAGGATGCGCTCCTCAATGGAAGTTTTCTGTGAGCGTGCAATGAGATGAACAAACACCTCGGAATCAATTGTTGTCTGAAAGACCGTCCCTTTACTTTCAAGATCGCGGCGAATCAGCGCAGCATTCGTAAGGTCGCCGTTGTGAGCCAAGGCAAGTGCTCCACCTGCGTAGTTGACGCGCAGAGGTTGAGCGTTTGCAGCAAGACTAAAGCCCGTCGTCGCATAGCGGACGTGTCCAATGGCGATTTTAGCATGATCGAGATGAGGCAGCTGCTCACGGAACACCTCACTGACCAGCCCCATGCCTTTTTTGACATCGATCCAATAGCCATCCGTGAGTGCAATGCCCGCGCTCTCTTGTCCGCGGTGTTGGAGCGCAAAGAGACCAAGATACGTCATTTCGGACACGTCCTCCACATGGGAGTACACACCGTAGATGCCGCATTCTTCCTTCCACTTTGGCACTTTTTCGTACATCTCTCTTATGCTTCTCCCGTCAGCCTGTGGAGCATCTCCTTATAGGCATCCTCTACATTGCCGAGATCACGGCGAAAACGATCCTTGTCCAGTTTCTCCTTCGTATCGCTGTCCCAGAAACGGCAGTTGTCCGGAGAAATCTCGTCGGCAAGGATGATATTCCCGTTGGCATCTTTGCCAAATTCGAGTTTGAAGTCGATGAGATCGACGCGTTTGGTCTTGAGGAACTTCGTAAGGATATCGTTGATCTTCAGCGACATGCGCTCAATCTCGTCCAGCTCAGCATCCGTTGCAATCTTCATCGCACGGATATGGTAGCGGTTGAGCATGGGGTCGCCGAGATCGTCGTTCTTGTAGCAGTACTCAATGATTGGAAACGGCATCGGAACGCCTTCCTCAAGTCCGAGACGTTGAGCAAGTGAACCTGCAGCAACATTACGGATGATGACCTCGAGTGGGATGATCGTAAGTTTCTTGACAATCATCTCACGGTCACTCGGCATGGAGATATAGTGATGAGGAATTCCTTCCTTGGCAAGAAGATCGAAGAAGAATGCCGTCATCTTGTTGTTCATGACACCCTTGTCGGCAATCGTTCCCTTCTTTGCACCGTTGCCGGCGGTTGCATCATCCTTATAGTATACGAGGTATTCATCGGAATGATCCGTTGCATAGATAATCTTTGCCTTACCCTCGTAAAGAGCCTCTTTGCGCTCCATTATTAGGCCTGCCTTTCCATTTCTCCAAAGGAATCGCTGATAAAATGAAGTCCGTCAAAATGGCGCGGATGAATTTATCAGTGATTCCCTAAATACAGGACATTATCCTATGTGCATTAATGTGTTTACAGTTGTGCTGCAACCCGATCTGCCTTTGCCTCGACTTCAAGTACCATCTTTTCACGATAGTCCATCAAGGCCTCTGCAATGGAAGAATCGTACACGGCAAGAATTTCCGCGACAAAGATCGCGGCGTTCTTTGCACCGTTGATCGCCATGGAAGCAACGGGAACCCCCGACGGCATCTGCACCGTGCTGAGCAGTGCATCCATGCCGTTCAGCGGTGTCGCATTGACGGGGATACCGATGACGGGCTTGATTGTGTAGCTTGCTACGACACCTGCAAGATGTGCCGCAGCTCCCGCCGCCACAATGAATGCCGCAAAATCCTTGTTGTGATCGGCTTCCATGACAAAATCACGCACAATGGAGGGCGTGCGATGCGCCGAGGCAACCTTGACCACCGGGTCGATGCCAAATTGTTTCAGGAGCTCCACCGCCGGCTTTAAGATTGGCCAGTCGGAGTCGCTTCCCATGAGGACTGCTACCTTCATTTTACCATCTCCTTGACCTCTATGATAACGAGATTTTAGAGTCATGTCAATAGAACGAAAAGGACTGCCGTACAGAAGTACGGCAGTCCTAATATTACCCGAATTTAGTTTTCATTGATGGCATCATGAAGCGGCTCGCCGAAGATGAGCGTATCCAACAGATCGATAAGCTGGTTGATCTCCGGCTTCGACACCTGTCCGGATGCACCAAGGCTTTCGCCCTTGCGCTTCATTTCCTCACTGATGAGGGAGGAGAAGAGAACGAGCGGAACCTCGCCCAGACGGTTATCCTCGCGCACGAGCTTGAGCAGACGATGTCCATCCATTTTCGGCATCTCAACATCGGAGATAATGATACGCACATGGTTTTCGATCGGACCATTCTTGCGTGAAAGATCCTGCAAGTAATCCCATGCATCCTGTCCATTACCAAAGTCGCGGATGAACTTGTACCCTGCCTCGTGTAATGTGTTCACAAGGAGGTCACGCAGCATCTTGGAGTCCTCTGCGACCACGATATGCGCTGTTCCGCGGCGGGTCTTTGCGTCCTGTGTTGCCTCCGTGACCGTTGTGAGTTTCTGGTTGATCTCCGGGTTGATCTCAGCAATGATGGTCTCAAAGTCAAGCAGGAGAACAATGCGGTCCTCCATTTTGATGATACCGACGACACGCGATCCCTCACCGACATTTGGTGCCGGTTCCATATTCTTCCACGAAATGCGATGAATGCGGTAGACACTGCCGACGAGGAAGCCGATATCGTAGTTGTTGATCTCCGTAACGATGATGTTCTGGAGCTCATCTGCCGTCTGGAGATTCAGGCACCGCGCCATATTGACGAGCGGGATCGCCTTGCCGCGGAGCGTAAACAGTCCGTCAACATAGGGATGTGCCTCAGGCATTGCTGTGACCGGGGTACGCGTAATGACCTCACGGACCTTTGCGACGTTGATGCCGTAGTTCACCTTCCCAATGCTGAACTCGACAATCTCAAATTCGTTCGTTCCTGTCTCAAGCAGGATGCCTTTTCTCTCTTCTGCAACCGTATCTGCCATTTATCTCTCTCCCCCATGCTTGTAAACATTGTTTGCTATGCTCTCTATTCGCCCTTTAGAAAAAAAATCCTGCCTGTTTTGATAAAAATCTAGGACTTTTTGTTTTTCTCGGATAAATACGTCCATCCATCACGCTGCTCAATGAGCCCATCCTTTAGCAAGCGACCAAGTGCGCGCTTGAATGCTGCTTTACTGATATGAAAGCGATCCTGAATGACCTCCGGCGATGTTGCATCAGTGTAAGGCATCCTGCCGTTATGTTCGTTCAGGAGAGCGAGGAGCCGATCTGCGTCTTCCTGTTGTGCCGTTTCCTTTGGTGGGCGCAGGGAGGCATTCAGTCGTCCGTCCTCACGCAGGTAAGTCACACGCATTTCGACGGTTTCGCCGACACGCGGCCGTTTGGGAATCTCGCGGTGGTCGATAAAGACAATATAGCGTTCTTCGGTAAAGAGAAATGCACCGCGTTCCGTAATATTGTAGACGGAACCCTTCAGGCGGTCTCCTACACGCACGCCTTCGGCGGGGCGTGAGGCGCGGCGCAGCTCATCCTCGACCTCCATGGTTACGGCAAGGCGTCCGGATTTGTCGGTATAGAGCTTTGCCCAGACGGTCTCACCGACTTGCGGACGGCCTCGCATCCCTGCGAAGGGGAGAAAGATACCGCGCTCAGCCCCGACATCGAGAAACGCGCCTTCCTTTGTGACGTTGATGACGCGCAGACGAGCGACCTGCCCCTCCTTCATGCGGGGCGTCCGCATGCTCGCTGTGAGGCGGCGTTTTGGATCGAGGTAAAGAAAGACGCGAACGCGATCACCAATCTTGACGGGCGCTGTCTGCTGAACATGGTGCAGCAGGATGTCGTCACTGGTGTTCCCGGTCTCTGCGTCCAAAAACACGCCAAGTTCACTCTCGCGTACAGCGGTGAGTTCGGCGACCTGACTCGGACCATATTTGCATGGGCGTTGGTTATGCCCCGTTTTTCGCGTTCTTTCCTGCATCTTTCCTATTCCTCATATGGTGTCAGCTTTGCATCGCCCCATAGGCGTTCCAGCGCGTAATATTCCCGTGCGTCCTGCTGGAAGATGTGCGCGACGGTATCGCCGTAGTCGAGCAGAACCCACTCTCCTTCACGATAGCCTTCCTTGTGGAGGAAGGAAATGCCCGTTTCCTCCATTTTTTCCTCAATGTTATCTGCAATTGCGCGTACTTGTGTTGCGGTATTCGCCGAGCAGATGACAAAATAGTCATTCGTTGACATCAGACCGATCATGTCCATCTGCACGATATCGCGTGCTTTTTTTTCATCCGCCGCCGCGCAAATTACGCGGCATTTTTCCTGCTCTGTCAAGCTGTTCCCTCCTGTTACTCCGCACCCGTCGTCTCCGGCGGGAAAAGTTCATGAATAATTTCATCCGTTGCCGCGCGATCCATGATCCAGACGGTATCATCGCTCCGTGAGAAATCACCGGGCAGCATGATTGTGCGCGGCGGATCGCTGCTCAGTTTCCGAATGACATTGCCAATGTGCACGGAGTCAAAGAGCTCCGCACTGGTTGTGACATTTTGTTTCAGGATATCTGCGATGGTCGGGATCTTTGGCAGTGTATCGACGCGCAGGAGCTTGGCATAGAATGCCTTGACAAATTTCTGCTGCCGCTGTGTCCGCCCGAGATCGCCGAGGTCGTCGCTCCGATAGCGCAGATAGTGCTCTGCGCTCTTTCCGTCCAGATGGCGATACCCCTGCCGCATATGGATCGAAAGCTGCGCCTCAGGATCGTCATAGTCCATGTTCTGCTCGATATAGAGGTCGATACCGCCGACCGTGTCCACAATCTGTGCGAATGTCGCAAGATCGATGATAACGTACTGATGAATGGAGATGTCAAACATTTGGTTGATCGTCCGCACCATCAGGGGAGCTCCGCCGACGGCGTAGACATTGGATAGTCTGGTTTCGCCTTTGTCCTGCGCCATGACCACCCATGTATCGCGCGGGATGTTGAGGATACGCACTTTGCCCGTTGCATTTTCCATGCTGATGAGGAGAATGGCGTCGGCTCGTTTTTCCTCGTCGTTATCCATATTGACCGCATCATCCAGACCGAGTACCAGTACATTTGTATAGCCGTCAAAACGAACGTCAACCTCTCCGCGATTTGCTTCCTGACGGATCAGGTATGCCTCATACATGTCCCGCACGTCACGGTACGCCTGTACTCCCCATCCGATGACGTAGTATCCTCCGATACTGAGTGCTGAAAGGAGGATAATAGTGCAGATGAGGCGAATAATGCCGCGCAGAAATGCCATACGGCGTTTGCGTTTTCGCTGACTGCGGCGCTTGTTGATATTTTCACGTGAGTTTTCACTTTGTAATTGAGCAGCAAGTTCCTCTGCGTCGTATTCCGACATCATCCCCCCCCTCTCTGTCCATGCAATAGAATCATTCAGCGTCGCTCAAGAAGAAGTTCATTTCGTGCCGTAACGGTATCCGGATGAATGAGCCCACCCTTCTGTGCAACAAAGAGAATGGACTCCGTCAGTCCGACCAGCATCATTTCATCCAGAGTGGCAGTACGCGCGAGTTCGCGCAAATGCTCCACTTTGGGATAGGCGCGCGATGGCTCAATCATATCAGCATAGTAGATGATCTTATCCAGTGCCGTCATGTTCGTGCCGCCGACGGTATGTCGCCAGACCGCCTGTGCAATCACGGCATCGTTAATGCCGTAGACCTCGTAAATCAGATAAGCCCCCACATAGGCGTGGAGCAAAAGCGGCATGGCGGATTCGATTTTCCCGATGGGAATTCCGCGACGACGTGCCTCTTTTGGCAGATCAGCCGTCTCATAGACACGACCGCAGTCATGCAGGAGGCCTGCCACACGTGCGCGTTCTTCGTTCATGCCAAAACGGCGCGCCATTGTCGCCGCTGTCTCGGCAACCCCCAGAGAGTGCTTGTAACGGCTTGGGGTGAGCTGCTGCTCAAGAATGGCACGCATCTCCTCATAGCTCTTTGTCATGCTCACGATACAGCCCCCTGTCTTCAATATATTCCTCTACCGCACGCGGCACCAGATGCCGAATGGAAAGCCCTGCACGGATGCGTGTGCGAATCGCACTTGAGGAGATTTCCAAATGCGGCGTTGGCAGCACCTGAATGTGACTGCGCTCCTCTGCCGTAAATTTTTCTGCGAGCAGGAGCTCATCGAGTGGAACGCCCTGCCGCGTCGCCACGATGAACTGACAGGAACACAGCAGTCGTTTCGGCTCATGCCAACGATAGAGATCGTTCATTGCGTCTGCTCCGGTGATAAAGAAGAGCTCCGCTCCGTCCAGTCGATGTTGGAGCTCCGCAATGGTATCCACCGTATAGGAAGGCCCTTCACGGCGCAGTTCGATATCCGATACCGAAAAACGCGGATTTTCCTGTATGGCACACTCTGCCATGGCAAGCCGATCTTCGGGGGACGCTGCGCGCGTTCCATCCTTATGCGGCGGACGCGCAGACGGGATAAAGAGAACCCTGTCCAGATGGGCTGCCGAGCGCACCATCTCTGCTGTGATGAGATGTCCCATATGAATGGGGTCAAATGTTCCGCCCATAATTCCAATGCGGCTTCCCATCTCTGCTCACCTCACAAATTGAAGAATCACGAGTACCAAAGCGGTGATGATGAAAAACGTGACAACCGCATACAGATAGTCGAGAATATCATGTCGTCCCTTTGCCGTTGCCGTATACTGACACAGTGTCCGAAGATATCCAATCAGGCGGTGCATTTGTAGCACGTCCTCGTTGTCACAGCAAACATCGTCAGCGTACCTGCCCCTCGCCGTAGACAAGATACTTTGTACTCGTCAGGGCTTCAAGTCCCATCGGACCCCGTACATGGAGTTTCTGCGTACTGATGCCGATCTCTGCACCAAAGCCGAATTCAAAGCCATCCGTAAAGCGTGTGGAGGCATTCACATAGACCGTTGAAGCGTCGACGCGCTGCTGAAAATCATGTGCCGCACGAATGTCATTGGTGACGATGGTCTCGGAGTGCCCCGTATTGTATTGATTGATATGTGCGATTGCCGCCTCCATATCTGTGACCATGCGAATCGACAGGATGAGGTCGCCGTATTCCGTAGACCAATCCTCCTCACTTGTCGCCGCAATGTCCGAGAGAATTGCACACGTTTTCGGGCAGCCGCGCAGTTCTACACCATTCGCATGGAGGAGCTGCGCCATTTGCGGAAGGAAATCCTCCGCAATCTTTTCGTGTACCAGAAGGGTCTCTGCGGCATTGCAGACAGAGGGTCTCGAAACCTTTGCGTTTTCCACAATGCGGAGTGCCATCGGGATATCTGCCGCACAATCCACATAGATATGACAGACGCCGGCTCCCGTCTCTATGACAGGGACGGTGCTGCTCTCGACAATGCGGCGAATTAGACCAGCCCCGCCGCGCGGAATGATGACATCGAGCAGTCCTGTCAGATGTGTCATGACATCGACGGCGGCGCGTTCCTTCATCGCAAGCAGCTGAATTGCTCCCTGCGGAATCCCCGCCGCATAGGCGGCGTGCGAAAGCACCTCTGCGATGGCAAGATTCGAGCGCAGCGCATCGGAACCGCCGCGCAGGAGAACGGCGTTCCCGGATTTCAGACAGAGGCCGATCGCATCTGCCGTCACGTTCGGACGAGCTTCGTAGATCATACCGACGACACCAAGCGGCACGCGCATACGACGGATCTCAAGCCCGTTCGGACGGCGCACCGAATAGTCCTCTCTTCCCAGCGGGTCAGGGAGTGCGGCGGTCAAACGAAGCCCTTCTGCCATAGAGGCAATACGCGCCTCGTCAAGACGCAGACGATCCAGATAGGAAGCACGCATCCCGGATGTTTTGCCATCCTCCACATCTGCTGCGTTTTCATGGAGGATTTTGTCTCTGTGTGCCATCAGGGCATCCGCCATGGCACAGAGTGCTTTGTTGCGTGTGTCCGTCCGAAGTGCTGCGAGGCGATAGGATGCAGCCTTTGCTGCCTCTGCCTGTGCGCGAATCTCCTGCTCCATCACCATGAACACTCCTTATACCATCAGAACCATATTGTCCCGATGAATGATCTCCTCATGTGCACCGTCCGCTACGAGCTCATGAAAGTCCGTTGTTCTGTGTCCCATCAGACGCATCACATCTGCGGCATCATATGCTGCAATGCCACGTGCGATCTCCTGTCCTGCGGGACTGAGGACGCGCACTGTCTCACCTGCTGAGAAGTCGCCGTATACCGCTGTCACACCGACCGCCAGCAGGCTTGCCCCGCGCCGCATGGCGGCAATACAGCCCTCATCCACGAGAATCTCACCTGTGAGACGCTTTCCGAATGCGAGCCAGCTCTTGCGGGTCTTGAGGTGCGCTTCGCGCGCGGGAAACAGGGTTCCAATCTCTTCTCCGCGCAGGATGGAACGGATGATACCGTCCTCATCGCCGCGTGCAATCACCATTGTTACCCCCGCGTTTTGGGCAATCTTTGCGGCTTCCATCTTGGTCTGCATACCGCCCGTTCCCTGCGCAGAGCCAGCACCGCCGGCAATCCGCTCGATCTCCGGCGTGATCTCCGGAATCTCGGAGATGAGCCGTACCGACGCATCTGTGCGAGGGTTTGCCGTATAGACACCGTCAATATCCGAAAGAATGATGAGCGCATCCGCATCAACAAGCGCGGCGACGACAGCCGACAGATTATCATTGTCCCCGATCTTGATCTCGTCGACGGCAACAGCATCGTTTTCGTTGATGACGGGGATAACATTCATCCCGAGGAGTGCGAGGAGCGCATTGCGTGAGTTCATATACTGGTGATGGCGTGCGGCATTCTCCTTTGTGAGGAGGATCTGTGCCATTGTCCGTCCGTATTCGTGAAAGAACTTCTCATAGATGTGCAGAAGTGCACCCTGCCCAATTGCAGCAAGTGCCTGCCGCGCAGGAATGTTTGCAGGACGCTCCTTGAGACCGAGCGTGTTCATTCCTGCGGCAATCGCGCCGGAGGAAACGAGCAGGATGTCCTTCCCTTGATTTGCCTCGTCAATGAGTTCGCGTACGAGATGCTCCATGCGATGAAGATTCATCCCGCCCGATGGATGTGTGAGGGTACTCGTCCCCACCTTGACGACAAGGCGTTTTGCCTCACGCAGACGCGCTCTTGCATTCATAGTTCGATCCTTGGTTTATCAAAGTTGCGTCGGAAGAGGAGACCGTTTCTGCCAATGACCTGCACGAGGTTCGCGTCTGCCCGCTCTGCAAGTATAGTGATCGCGTCCTCCGGCTCATCCGGTGCATTTTGTAGGACACGAACCTTGATGAGCTCGCGTTTCTTGATGGCCTCACGCGCCGAGGCAACGACTGTCGGTGTCACACCTTCCTTGCCGATCATGACGATGGCTTCCTCCGTCATGCCGAGTGAGCGCAGTTTCCGAATCTGCTTACTGGTCAGCGTGTTTCGCAGCAAAGTCCTTCCTCCCTCAGTCCTGATAGTCGAATTCCATATCCCCGATACGAACCGTCATACCCTCTTTGATACCGCGTGCGCGCAGCTTTTCGTCCAAGCCTTTGAGACGCCAGATATACTGAAAGCGGCGAACAGCTTCATCGTTGTTGAAGTTTGTCATAGCAACGAGCTTTTCGAGTGCTTTGCCGGACACGATGAAGTCTCCCGCATCATTGCGTGAAATCGTTACCTTCTCGTCATCTTCGGCATTTTGATCGAATACGGCAACATCATCTTCCTCTGCTTCGGGTTCGGGCACATAGGCATCCAGCCATGTACCAACGTGATCGATGAGTTCCTGCACTCCTGTGCGTGTTGCGGCAGAAATTGCAAAGAACTCTATCCCCTGGCGCTCGGCAAGATCCTTCAGACGCGGCAAATGCTCCTCGGCAGAAGGTAGGTCAATCTTATTAGCGACGAGGATCTGCGTGCGTTTTGCAATTTTTTCACTGTAGCGCGCAAGTTCCTTGTTGATCTTGTAATAATCCTCGACGGGATCGCGCCCCTCAATGCCGGAGGCGTCGACGATGTGCAGAATCAGGCGTGTGCGCTCCACATGACGCAGGAAATCATGTCCCAGCCCAACGCCATCGGCAGCACCCTCAATGAGCCCCGGGATGTCTGCCATGACGAAGCTCTTTTCATAATCCGTCTGCACAACGCCGAGCACGGGCGTCAATGTCGTAAAATGGTAGTCCGCAATCTCAGGGCGTGCGGCAGAGCAGGATGCAACGAGGCTCGACTTGCCGACGCTCGGATAGCCGACAAGACCGACATCGGCGAGCAGTTTTAGTTCCAGCCGCAGCTTGCGGCTTTCGCCCGGCTCGCCGAACTCGGCAAACGACGGTGCACGGTTTGCAGAGTTTGCAAACTTCGCATTGCCGCGTCCGCCGCGTCCACCGCGTGCAATTACAGCCTCCATGCCGACCTCAGTGAGATCGGCAAGTACCTCCCCCGTCGCATCATCCATCACAATCGTACCGGGCGGGACATCGACATAGAGATGCTGGGCGTTTCTGCCAAACTGGTTCTTATGTTCGCCGTTTTCACCGTTCTTCGCGTTAAACTTACGATGAAAACGAAACGAGAGGAGCGTATTCAGGTTGCGGTCGGCGCGGAAGATGACATCCCCACCGCGTCCGCCGTCTCCGCCCGATGGACCGCCCTTTGGCATAAATTTTTCATGGCGGAACGCGGACTTTCCATGTCCGCCGTCTCCTGCCTTCACCGAGATCTGTGCGCGGTCTATGAACTGCATACGTCCCCCTACATAAGAAGCTGCTTTCGCAAGTGCAGCATTTCACTTGTGAAAACAGCTTCTAAAAGAGCCTGTACCCATCACGGGCACAGGCATCCACATATGACAAAGTTATACAGCGGCCTCCGCAAGCGGATACACACTGATCTGGCGCTGATGACGCCCTTTGCGCTCAAAGGCAACCTTGCCGTCAATCTTTGCAAAGATCGTATCGTCCTTGCCAATGCCGACATTGTGCCCCGGATGGAAATGCGTGCCACGCTGACGAACGATGATGCTGCCTGCTGTCACGTGCGTGCCTGCCTGCTCCTTCACGCCAAGACGCTTGGAGTGGCTGTCGCGACCATTGCGGGTCGAGCTGACCCCTTTTTTATGTGCAAAAAGCTGCAAATCAAACGAGAACAATCTGTTCACCCCTTTACTTCCTGAATTTGAATACCCTTTGGACTGATCTTTTCAATCTCTGCAAGACCCATATACATGGTCCGCAGAATCGCTTCGGTACAATCATTCGGTGACTCGACGAGCCGCATTTCGAGATTTCCACTCGCAATGTCATAGTTGACGGTGCGATGCAGATGCTCCATGATGCCAAGAAGCGCAGATTGGGTTAGAGCAGATACGCCGGCACAGACAATATCCTGTCCGTGCTTCGCCGTGCCGCTGTGTCCGGTGACACGATACCCCGTTATCAATCCATTTTCATTCGTGAGGATTTCAACCGAAATCACGCATTACGCCTCGATCTTCTCGATAACGACCTTCGTGAACGGCTGACGATGACCCTGACGCTTGCGGTAATTGGACTTCGCCTTGTACTTGAAGACCAGGATCTTCTTGCCCTTGCCGTGTGCCACAACTTTAGCCGTCACCTTTGCGCCGTCCACCATCGGACGTCCGACCTTGACGCTGCCGTCGCTCACAACAGTGAGAACCTGATCGAAAACGACAGCCTCGCCCTCGCCCGCCTCAAGTTTCTCCACAAAAATGGTATCACCCTCAGCGACCTTGTACTGCTTGCCGCCCGTCTTTACGATTGCATACATGAAAACACCTCCCTATATGGTTACTCGCCGACTACGGTTCGGTAAGACCGATTCGATGACCTCGTCGTGCGGTTGGGGATGGGCTCACGCCCAAACAGGCTATACGCCTACGTTAGTGGATAATAGCATATTCGTGTGGTGCTGTCAACCCTTGATCCACGGTGCTTTCATGTAAATTGACACCGCACATAACTCATGCAGCAGCCCCTTACATGTATTCCGACGAATTGATTGCCTACCCGCGTACCGCCTTCATAACCACCGAGAGCAGTTTTTCCTCTGAGGGAACTTCGGAAAAAGAAAGCCCTGCTGCGGTTTGTGGTACACTCCGACCACGTCGGTTGAACCAGACCGCATTCCATCCTGCTTCTACAGCACCTACGACATCCAGATCAAAAGCGTCGCCGACATAGAGAAGCTGTGCCCCATCCACCTCCATACGCTCCGCCATCAGCTGAAAAATGCGCTGATCCGGTTTGTGGAATTTATGATCGCCTGAGATGATGATCGTCTCCTCCTTCATCCATTTGGAGATGCCGAGGGAGGCGATTTTTTTTCGCTGATGGGCGGACTCCCCATTTGTGATGATACCGAGCTTCACGCGTGTGCGGAGATCGGTCAACAGCCGCACCATGATCGGCGACAGTTTAATCTGATACTGAAGCCCCATGTAGACACGCTGAAATGCAAGTGCCTGTGCATCCGTCGTCTGAACATCGGCCTCCTGGAGTGTCATACGGATGCGATAGATGTAGAACTCATCCATACTGATTTTTCCGGTCTGTGATTCCTCAAACCGCTCATCGCTGTATTGACGAAATGACAGAAAAAGTGCGGGCAGGTCGAACTCGGCGCGCTCCCCATAAAGCCTTCTCATGGCTGCATAGAAAGGCTGCGCCATATCGTACAGCGTGTCGTCAACATCAAATACTACACCTCGTATGCTCATAATGCCCTCATTTCATAAGATAGATGCATCAAGATGGCGCGTCTGAATTTATCAGAGCGTCCCTCAGTTCATTCGAGCTCGATGGTTGCAGGAGGTTTTCCTGTGCAGTCATAGAGAACGCGGTTGACGCCGTGCACCTCGTTGACAATGCGCGTGGTCACCTTTGACAGGACTTCCCATGGGAGTTGTGCCGCCTCTGCCGTCATGAAGTCGCTGGTCTCGACGGCACGCAGCACAACAGCATAGTCATAGGTGCGTCCATCGCCCATGACGCCGACGGAGCGCATATTGGTAAGCGCGGCAAAATACTGTCCAAGATTCTTCTGAATGCCTGCCTTTGCAATCTCCTCGCGGTAGATGGCATCTGCGTCCTGCACGATCTGAACCTTTTCTGCCGTCACCTCGCCAATGATGCGGATGCCGAGACCGGGTCCCGGGAACGGCTGGCGGTCGACGAGATGATCCGGAATGCCGAGCTCACGTCCGGCGGCACGCACCTCGTCCTTAAAGAGCAGACGGAGCGGTTCGACAATCTCCTTGAAGTCGACGTGATCGGGAAGCCCGCCGACGTTGTGATGCGATTTGATGACCGCAGATTTGCCAAGTCCGCTCTCAATGACATCGGGATAGATCGTTCCCTGCACAAGAAAGTCCACTGCACCGATCTCATGCGCTGCTTCCTCAAATACGCGAATAAATTCCTCACCGATGATCTTGCGCTTTGCCTCCGGCTCGGTTACTCCCTTGAGCTTTGCATAGAAGCGGTCACGTGCATTGATGCGGATGAAGTTGACATCGTAGATGCCGGATGTTCCGAAAACGGCTTCGACCTCATCCCCTTCATTCTTTCGCAGGAGACCATGATCGACAAAGACGCAGGTGAGCTGGCTGCCAATTGCCTTGGAGAGCAGAACTGCTGCAACGGAGGAGTCTACACCGCCCGAGAGCGCACAGAGCGCACGTCCTGTGCCGATCTTTGCGCGCAGCTCTTCGATGGTCTTCTGAACGAAGGAATCCATGCGCCATGTGCCCGTGCATTTGCAGACGTGATAGACAAAGTTTCTCAGAATCTCAGTCCCGTGCTCCGTGTGCATGACCTCGGGATGGAACTGCACAGCATAAAGCCCTTGACTCGAATTCTCCATCGCAGCAATCGGACAGACGGGGGTGCTTGCCGTTGTATGGAAGCCTGCAGGGAGCTCGCTGATATAGTCCGTGTGGCTCATCCAGCAAATGTTTTTGGATGAAATCCCGTCAAACAGACGGGACGCTTTGTCCGTGATGTCGACTTCTGTCCGCCCGTATTCGCTCGTGGGAGCCGTTTCAACGCGCCCGCCGCAGAGATGTGCCATCAGCTGGGCACCGTAGCAGATGCCGAGTATGGGAATCCCAAGTGCAAAGAGTTCTTTTGGTGCCGTTATGGCTTCCGCTCCATAGACGCTGTTCGGACCGCCTGTCAGAATAATGCCGCGCGGTGCAAGTTCTCGAATGCGATCTATGGACAATGTATGTGGATGTACTTCACAGTAAACGTGATTCTCCCGCACGCGGCGCGCAATGAGCTGGTTGTACTGTCCACCGAAGTCCAGCACCAAAATCATTTCCGAGGTCTCGGGTCTGTTCATCATAGATGTCCCTTTCTCTCTAATCTTCTGCATCTTCCGTAAAATTTCGCACGGCTGCGTGTGATACATCGACGGAAAACCCCTTCTGATAGAGATTTGCCATCATCTTTTGATAGTTGTCTGTTGGCTTGAACTTCATTGCAAGTACGCGCTCGGCGGTTGCTGTTTCCCGTTCGTAGGTATCCTCGGGGACAACGCTCCATACAAGGTCGTGCTCGAAGCCACGCTGCATGAGCTTTGCACAGATCTGACGAACGGAATTCCGACTTTCGTTGTAGAGATACATGAACTGCTGCGTGCAGAGATCTGTATCGTCAAGATAGTGACGCTCGATGAGACGCGCGATGGCGGTCTCGATCTCCTCTTCGGGAAAGCCCTTGCGCGTGAGTTTTTCACGCAGCTTCTGTTCGCTGTGTGCCTGCCGTGCAAGATAGTCAACTGCCGTCATCAGAGCCGTTTTATCTGCGGACTTTCGGGAACGCTTCACTCCCGCATCGTGAGCATCGCTCATTCATCCGTCTCCGACATCGCTTCTTCCTCCGGAAGATCGGTGGTTTCTTGATCTGTATCGGCGGAGGATTTTTTTGATCCGCCCTTCTTTTTCGGGGTTACACCTTCGACGAGGAGTTTGGTACGGATCTTTTCTTCAATCTCAGCAATGAGTTCCGGTTTTTCCTCCAAGGTCGCCTTTGCATTTTCCTTGCCCTGACCGAGACGCGTTCCTTCATAGGAATACCATGCGCCGCTCTTGTTTATGAGATCCAGATCGACCGCCATGTCGATGATGCTGCCAAGACGCGAGACACCCTCGCCATAGATGATGTCAAACTCTGCCGTCTTAAAGGGCGGTGCGACCTTGTTCTTGACAATCTTCGCACGTGTACGGTTACCGAGGGACTCCGTTCCTTGCTTGATGGAGTCTGCACGGCGCACGTCAATACGCACGGAGGCGTAGAATTTCAGTGCGCGGCCGCCTGTTGTCGTTTCCGGATTGCCGTAGGTGACGCCGATCTTTTCGCGCAGCTGGTTGATGAAGACGGCAACGGTACGGGTCTTACTGATGATGCCCGTGAGTTTGCGCATCGCCTGGCTCATCAGACGTGCCTGGAGACCGACGACGGACGATCCCATGTCGCCCTCAATCTCAGACTTTGGAACGAGTGCCGCGACGGAGTCTACCACGATGATGTCGATGGCACCGCTGTGTACCAGCGCATCCACGATCTCAAGTGCCTGCTCGCCCGTATCCGGCTGGGAAATGAGGAGATCCTCGGTGTTGACTCCCAGTTTGCGCGCATACTCCGGATCGAGCGCGTGCTCTGCATCGATAAATGCGGCAAGTCCTCCTGCCTTTTGTGCCTCTGCAATCATGTGGAGGGTGACGGTTGTCTTACCGGAAGATTCGGGGCCGTAAACCTCAATAATTCTGCCGCGCGGGATGCCTCCAACGCCAAGGGCAATATCGAGCGGCAGGATGCCGGTCGATATCACCTCAATATTCATATTTGCCTTGGCTTCGCCAAGACGCATGATCGCGCCCTTGCCATGATTTTTCTCGATCTGCTTGAGCGCGTTTTCCAGTGCCTCTTCGCGCGTCATGGGCTTGTCGCGTTTGCTGTCCTTCTTGTCCTTCTCCGCCATATCATCCGCTCCTTTAATATGTTATTCTCGTTCCAATTATACGAAAATCCCCGCACTTTTGTCAAAAGGAATGTACGGGGAGTTTACGATATCAGAACATTTATTTCAGAAGAGAGCGGACAATTTCATTCACGAGTTTTCCGTCGGCACGCCCCTTTACACGCGGCATGAGAACCCCCATGACCTTGCCCATATCCTTTGCGGTCGTTGCGCCGACCTCGGCAACGGCAGTTTCGACAATCTGCCGCACTTCATCGGGACTGAGCTGTGCAGGAAGATACGGCATTAGGATCGCAATTTCTGCCTGTGTCTTCTCAACCAGATCACTGCGCCCGCCGCGTTCAAACTCCTCAATGGAGTCACGGCGCATCTTTACTTCCTTTGTGATCACTCCGATGATCTCGTCGTCGCTCAGCGTCTTCTTCCCGTCGATCTCAGCCTGACGCACGGCACCGCGCACGAGACGGATGACCGAAAGACGCTCCTTCTCGCCCTGCTTCATGGCTTCCTTCATATCTGCAGTCAGTTTTTCCATCAATGACATCGTTGTTCATCCTTTCGTAAAAACGTAAAATAGAAAAACATCCGTGGCACAGCGTCCACGGATGTCTCTTTGCAATCAGCCCCTGTATTTGCGTTTACGCGCTGCCTCAGACTTCTTTTTGCGGCGAACGCTCGGTTTCTCGTAATGTTCACGTTTGCGAACTTCGGCAAGAGTGCCGGCTTTCTGTGACATACGCTTAAAGCGGCGGAGAGCACTGTCGATCGACTCGTTTTTGCCGACCTTGATTTCATTTGCCATGCATTTCCCCTCCCTCCACGCGCGGAGTAATGTTGCACCAATAAATGATGCAAGGACATTATACCCCATAGGGATAATCCGTGTCAATCGTGTTATGAAATTTTCACAAAACAGTTGAGGATATCATCAACTGTTCGTTTGAACATCTATTTATACATAGTATGCAACAATAAAAAATTTTTATATTTTATATTGACATTACCTCTCAACGTGCGGTATTATTCTACTCGTGAAATTTCACCAAATTCACATAATGTTCAACTGCTTTAAGGAGATCTGTTACCCATGCGTAGTACAACGAAGATTCTATCTCTCCTGCTCCTTGTCCTTTCCGTTGCTCTTGTTGGCTGCGGCGGCACGGACAAGCCCGCAGAAAAGAAAACGGCAGAGCCGTTCCGCATTGTTACCTCGTTCTATCCCATGTATGTTGCGACAATCAACATTACAGACGGTGTAGACGGTGTCGAAGTATATAATATGACGAAGCCGCAGACGGGCTGTCTGCATGACTATCAGCTCATGACAGAGGATATGAAGACGCTCGAAAAGGCGGATGCCTTTGTCATTAATGGAGCCGGTATGGAGGACTTCATGGACAAGGTGACCGAGCAGCAGAAGAAGCTGAAAGTCATCGATGCCTCGCGCGGCATCGAACTCATTCATGATGAGGAGGAGGGGGACAATCCCCACGTCTGGCTGAGTGTTACGGATGCGATTACGCAGGTACGGAACATTGCCGACCAGCTCAAGGAAGCTGATCCCGCGCATGCAGCGGCATACGAGAAGAACGCCGTCGCATACATCGAAAAGCTCACCTCGCTTAAGAGTGAAATGCACGCGGCACTCGACAATGTTCCGCACAAGGATATTGTCACGTTCCACGAGGCATTCCCCTACTTTGCAAAGGAATTCAATCTGAACATCATTGGTGTTGTGGAGCGTGAGCCCGGCACAGAGCCGACCCCGACGGAGCTGCAGGAGACCATCGAGCAGGTCAATGCCCTCCCCACAAAGGTTCTCTTTACGGAGCCGCAGTACTCCCCTGCTGCTGCTGAGACCATTGCACGCGAGACGGGGGCAAAGATCTATACACTCGATCCTGTTGTGACCGGTGAGGCAACCCCTGCGGCGAAGAATGCCTATATCGATACGATGAAGAAGAATATGAAGACCTTGCAGGAAGCACTCAAGTAACTTTTCCCATGTAAAAGCCGTCCACGGCAAAACGCTGTGGACGGCTTTTAGCGTGCAAGCAAGTGAGGAACGGTTTGTCTATGATGGCGCACCTTTGTTGTTTCGCCGTGCGCGAAAAAAACGCTTGATGATCTCTGAGCACTCCTCTGCTAAGACACCGGAACGCATTTCGGGCTGATGGTTCAGTGAAGGGCATTCCGTGATGTTAAAGAGTGACTCGCAGGCTCCCGCCTTTGTATCCGTACTTCCATAGACCACGCGGCTGATGCGGCTCATAACGATGGCACCGGCACACATCGGACATGGCTCGATGGTTACATAGAGTGTCATGCCCGTGAGACGCCAGCGACCGAGATGCTGACAGGCTCGTTGGATGGCAAGCAGCTCGGCATGTGCCGTTGCATCATGCTGTGTTTCACGCAGATTATATCCACTGGCAATGACGGTTCCCGTCTCGTCCAATATGACAGCACCGATGGGAACCTCACCAAGTGCATAGGCGCGTTCTGCCTCCGCGAGAGCCAGCCGCATTCCATGCACATCATCCGGCATGGGGCAGCTTACCCTTCACCACTGAAATATCAGCTTTTCCCTGATAAAAAAGGGACTGCGTAGGACGTCCGACATCAAGCCGATACGCACTGTTTGAGGAATCATTGTCCGATTGACGTTTTTTCTTCTTCTCTATTTCATCTTCAAAAATAGAAGCAAACGATTCTCCCTGCTCCTTCTCTTCAAAGCCCTTTTTGCGCTCAAAAAGTTCGTCGTTGTTGAACCTGAGGCGCTTGATGCGCATAACCCGTTCAATACGTTCTACCATTGCTGACACCTCCTATCAATATTGACACACTATTCTATCTTATATATTATATCGTTTGCTTGTGAGGGAACTTAAACAAAAAAGGCAGTATTTATCACAATATAACGTGAGATAACACTGCCCTAATGAGGTATGATATTGTTTGTTGTCAGCCCGGCGGCCATGTGAGTGAACGTCCGCCAAGCAGATGGAAATGCAGATGTCCGACCGTCTGTCCGCCATCCGCTCCCGTGTTCGTCACGAGACGAAAACCGCCCGCGTCAATCCCCAACGTACGCGCAATCTCGGGGACAACCTCGGTCAGAATATGACCTGCAAGCTCCCGATCCTCTGCGCCGAAGTCGAGTACACTTGAAAGATGCTTCTTTGGGATGATGAGAACGTGCTCCGGAGCCTGCGGATCAAGATCACGAAATGCGAGCACGGTGTTGTCCTCATAGACCTTCGTCGATGGAATCTCTCCATGAGCAATCTTGCAAAAAATACAATCTTCCATTTGATTCACTTCCTTTCAAGACTTACTAATTCGTGAAGAAGAGATATATTCCTGCTTGCTTTTCCTCCTGCGCCGACACGTTCTCTACCGCACATGTTCTATTACAGCCTCACCTCTCTGCCCGTATCAAGCAGGAATAGGTAACGCTCTTTGACCTCCTTGCCAAGGATGGTCTCCACGGCATCGCAGTAAAGATCAATCTGGAACTGATAGCGGGCTCGCGCAGTTGCCGCGGAGATTTTACGGTCGGTCTTGTAGTCGAGCAGGATGTAGTCACCGTTTTCCTCCTCAAAGAGAACGTCGATGATACCCTGCAAAAAAATCTGATCGTCCTCATCCGTTGCCTCTTTGTAGTAGCTATGTGCCGGAAGGAGACGTCCAAAGGGGAGCTCGCGATAGACTGCCTTTGCCGCACGCATACGCTGTCCGAGTTTGGACGAAACGAATGTCCATATATTCCCAATGTCGATGATGCTGCGCTCCGCCTCTGTGAGAATCCCCTTTTCGGCGAGTTGGTCGAGCTGACGCTCGATGGCAGAGATGTTTGCGATATCCGACAGGTCGAGCTGCTGCATGACGGTGTGCATCGCCGTGCCGCGCTCCATCGGCGTTAGATGCTCTCGTTCCGATGAGCGCAGGAAGCGCGGCACTTCCCATTCCTGCTGTGTATCTGCCGAATCCCCAATAGCCGGCAGGAATGGAGTGATTGGCTCCTCCTCGTCTGCCTGCTGACGCTTAAGCTCGGTGACGCTGGTCTTGGCGTGGATCTGCGCTGTTCCGCGCAGATCATATTTCCAGTTCAGCACATCTGCAACACGTTCGGCATCCTTGCCCGCCGGGAGCACTTCATCGGCGCGGACGGCAGAAAGAACGCTGTCTTCCTTTTCTTCTGACAGATCCTGCGGAACGTGCACATCCTCATGCGAGAGACGCAGATCAAAACGTGCCTTTTCATTGGTTGGCGGGCGGAGAGCAATCTCGTCCGCATCGTCGAAGAGGACAGCTCCGTCGGGATGGCGCATCAGGGCAAGTGCAATCCAGTCGAGATAGCATTTCGCGCCAAGAATAGCCTCCTTTGGAAATACAGTGTCTTCCGTCTGTGCATATTTGAGACAGTTCTCGCGCAGTTGCTCCAATGCGTCCTTGCCCGTACGCGTAATGTTGAGCGTTCCCGTCAGGATGAGTTTTTCCTGTGCGCGTGTCATGGCGACGTAGAGGATGCGCATCTCCTCCGCCATCGTCTCACGCTGAATGACGGCTTTGATCTGCCTTCGCGCCATGGTATCGTATTTCTGCCGTCCGGTCATGCTGTTCTCATAGACACGCAGACCGATGCCCTCGTGTGCATGACAGAGCAGATCACCCTGTGCGTCCTGCATATTGAACGCGCCTGCGATATTGGCAAGAAAGACGATGGGAAACTCCAGCCCCTTGCTGCGGTGAATCGTCATGATGCGCACGACATCCTCGCTCTCACCGAGGGTACGCGCAACCGAGAGATCTGTGCTGCGCCGCTTCAGTGCGTCGATGTAACGCAGAAAGCGAAATAGTCCGCGTTCGTTTGTCCGCTCGAAATCGGCAGCGCGGTCGATGAGCATACGCAGATTTGCCTGTCGCAGGATGCCGCCGGGGAGTCCTCCGACGTAGTCATAGTAGCCCGTCTCACGATAGAGCAGGCGGAGCAGTTCGGGAACGCTCTGCACAAGGGCGCAGCGTCGCCAACGTCGGATGCGCTCCAGTGCATTTGCCGCCTTTGTTGTGAGATTGTCTGAAAGACCTTCCCCTGTTGCACCTGTCAGGATGTCATAGATACCGCCAAGTGGTGTATGTATGCGCAGTGCCGCCATGTCCTCCATCGTCATGCCAATCATGGGTGATACGAGTACGGCGGCGAGCGGCGTATCCTGACGGGCATTGTCCAATACGGCAAGCAGGGAGAGCATCATGCGAATCTCGCTTGCCTCGAAATAGCCGGCGGTATCGTCCGCATACGCAGGGATGTTCTCTTTTCGCAGCGCATCGAGGAGAATCCCCGCACGCTCCTTTGCACCACGCAGGAGAATGACAATATCCTTGTTTTGGACGGCATCCCCGTTGTGCAGAACATATCCCTTGGATTTGAGTTCCTGAATGCGGCGTGCTATAAAATGTGCCTCGATTTCAAACGCTTTTCGTTCTTCCTCTCCCTCCTCCGTGTCGGCGGAATAGTCTGCACGCAGGAGGTTGATCTCAAGCGGCTCTGCAAGTGACATTCCATTGGTCGGCTCTGGGAATACGCGTCCCGGATTGAGACGTGCATGAACGTCATAGGCAATGTCGACCGCTTCTTTGCTCATGATCTGTGAGAAGATCTCGTTGATGGGCGCAAGCACCTCGGCGCGGCTGCGAAAGTTCTCGGACATCGTCACGAGTTCGCCCTCTGCACTGTCAGCGCGGTATGTCTCGTAGGTATGCTGAAAGAGCGACGGATCGGCAAGGCGAAAACGATAGATGCTCTGCTTCACGTCACCGACAATGAAGCGGTTGTTTTCGCGTGCAATCTGCCGCAGAATTCCCTCCTGCAGACCGTTCGTATCCTGATATTCGTCCACCATGATTGCATCGTAATGGGCACGCAGCTCATCGGCAATCTCGGTCGGTGCGGCAATGGCCGGATCCTCCTGCAGCTGCTTCGGATCGCGACAGAGCAGTTCGAGTGCCGTATGTTCAAGGTCGCTGAAATCGAGGATGCCGCGCTCAATTTTTTTTTGCTGAAACGCATTGTAAAATGCTGTTGTCAGGCGAACGTAATGACGGATGGCGGCATTTGCAGTATTCTCGGTGTCGCATAGCTCCTCTGCTGTCGCGGGGAGACGAGCAATGCAGCCGTCCCACGGGGCATGGATCTTTTCCGTCAGCTTCTTGAGCTGTGCTCCGACCTCGGGATCACAGTCCTCTACCGCTTTGCGCGGTATATTTTTTTTCGCCTTTTTCGCCGCAGCCGCTTGCGCCAGAAAAGCTTCCCATGCGCTGTCCTGTTTCGCATTCACAAAGCCATTGAGTTCTGCCTTCAAATCCTCATAGATTCCCCTGTTATGCGCAAGTGCTTCAAGACATTTTGCTGCTGCCGTACGCAGGTCATTGCTGCCGCTCTTGAGAAGCTCGATTGCCGCCGCATAGTTCGTGCAGACCTGTGAAAGACTGTGCTCCAACTCATTCGCAAGTGTCTGAAACCCGTTGCGCGCCCAATACGGCGCATCGCTGCGCTCGTTTCCCTGTGCCGCAAGCCATGTCACGGGCGAGGGCTGACTGAGCGAAAAGGCGTGCAGTGCGAGGATTTCCCCCTGCAGTTTCTCGTCGTCTCCCTTCACGCCCCCATAGGCATCGGAAAAGGAAAGAAAGCCCTCGGGGTCGTCCGCTGCCGCTTTCTCATATTCACTCTCAATCATCTGTTCAAATACGTCGTTCTTCAGCAGCCGAATCTCCTGCTCGCTTGCAATGCGGAAGGTCGGCGGGATCTCCGTCGCATCGATGTGTGACTGGATCAGACGCTGACAAAAGGAGTGAAATGTCGAGATGTCCGCCCCCGTGAGGAGGACGCGCTGCCGTTCGAGCGCAGCGACATCTTCGAGTGCCCCGCCGTTCTCGACAATGGTATCAATCTCAGCATTGAGCGCCGCCTCAATGCGCTCGCGCATCTCCGATGCAGCAGCCTTGGTAAAGGTGAGGACGAGGATGCGATCCAGCGACAGCGTCCCCGCACGCACCTGTGAGATGATGCGCTCAACCAGCACGCGTGTCTTTCCCGACCCTGCCGCCGCTGCGACGAGGATGTTCTGTCCACGCGTCTCAATCGCCTTTTTTTGATCGGCTGTAAACTGCATCCGTTCAGCCATCGGACTTCACCTCCCCACACACCATCTGTGCAATCTCCTCCATCGCTGTCTGCGCATTGTCCGCAATCTCACGATAGCGATCCCCCTGCCCAAGCTCCGGATCAAACGAGCAGATGGAACGATAGCTGCAGAAGGTACAGGCATTGCGATCCCGAAAACGATAGGGCGCAACCTCTATATTTCCCAGCAGGATCTCCTCGGCAGTCGTGCGGATCAGCTGCGGCAGATAGGCAAGCAGCTGTTCAAACTCCTCGCGTGAACGAATGTGCCTTGCCGATGCCTTGGAAATGCTTTTGTCCTTGTTGAAGGTGATGCAGAGATGCTCCCCCATCGCGTCAATGCTCTGTGTGATCTCCGGATCGTCGATCAGCATCCCCGTGAGTACCATGTCCTTTGCAACCATCTTGTGAAGGTCGCTATCATCCAGACGCACATCGCTCTTGACGATGGGATTCACGACAGGAGCATAGAGCATCCCCGCCGGAAAGCTGTCTGTATCATGGAGGAGGCTGCGTATGACAAAGAGATAGAGCAGCAGCTGCATCTTCAGCCCGTGGCGAATCTCGGGCAGGAGCAGGGATGTTCCTCCCGTCTTGTAGTCGAGGACGAGGTAGTAGTCACGCGCCTTTGTCACATCAAAGCGATCGATCTGCCCGCGCAGGGAGAGTGTTGCCCCGCCCGCAAGCTGAAACTCCTCCAAACGGACATCATCCATGTCGCGTCCAAAACTGATCTCAAATCCAAGCGGATGAAATGACGATGCCTTTGCCCACGATGTCAGGTGACGGATGACCTGCTGCGCGGTGCGCCGAATGCGTTCAATCCGATGGCGGTAGCTGGCGCGGCTAATCAGAACGGAGCTGCGGATGCGCGGAATGACCTCGTGCATCAGCTCATCGATCTTTGCCGCGCTGTCGGGCTCTGCCGCGCACCAGTCGTTCGCATGTTTCGTACGCACCCATTCACCGTATCCATGTAGGATCTCATGCAGGAGCGTGCCAAAGTCATTGCTTTGAAACTCATAGACATCGCGTTCCTTGAGACCGAGACCGTACATTGCAAAGTGGCGGAACGGGCATTGACGAAAGGTCTCCAGACGTGTCGTGCTGCCGCTGATCCGCCCGTCACGCGCAAACAGCTGCTTTGCCGTCGCCAAAGACAGCTGCTCCTCCTCGCGCGGCGATGAAACCAGACCGCGCACCATCAGACGAAGCAGCGGATGCATCACGGCATTGCTGCGCATCCAGTTGTAGACATCACTCCAGAGAGGGAGCATTATCCCGCGCTCCTTCTGTCCGAGCAGAGCCCCTGCCAGCAATGAGAGTACGGGATGCGGCGCGGAGAGCACAAGATCATCCGTACGCTCCACCATGGCGAGCGGGATGGAGAGCACCGTCGGACAAATCACACGCAGACGAGTGATCAGGGGCGACGGTGCGAGTGCCGCTCCATCGGCAGAGGAGAGTGCATAGGAGACCCACAGATACTCCCGTGCCTCGGTAAAACCACGATAGAGCTGATAGCGTTCCAGAAAGCTCTGCTCATGGCCGCCGCCGAAGATCGTATGATTCGTATGTGCGAGCGACTCGCGGATGGAAAGGCGATCTGCATCCGACAGCACGCCCTGCTGTACTCCCGCACGCGGCATCGTTCCTGCATTTGCACCGATAATATAGGCGGCACGAATGCCCGCGAGACTGTTCTGGTCGAAGGCGGCAATCGTGACATGATCGAGCCCCGGTGGAATCAGGGCAATTTCGAGTGCATCTAGACCGTCCTGCAGCAGCTCCTCAAAGTCACGGGCAGAGAGGTTCTCGTCTCCGCTGACCTCGACCAGCTGCTCCAGGAGTGTCATACAGGAAGCCCAGATCTGTCGGTGTGCCGCCGCATCCGCAAGACGCCCTTCGGCATCTGCTTCCGCACTCCACATCTCTAGTTTCTGCGGCGCTTCCAGTTTGGTGAGGAATTTGTAGAGTGCATGGGCACGCTCTTGCGCTAAGCATCCCTCCCGACGAAGATTCTGTGTCAGCAATGAGAGCGGTGCCGCAATGCGCCGACGAATGTCATCGAGGGCAATCTCCTCGGCAATGCGCATGGCATTTTGCTCTGTCTCCCGCGCATCCTCCGGGATCGTACGGCGGACAAAATCCCAGTCCTCCGTCGCCGTCCACTGATTTTCGCTGTGGATGCCGAACGCCAGACAGTAGTTTTCCAGTCGGTCGACCGCTTCCTGCCAATCGCCGCAGGAAAAGCCGCCATCATCTGTTGGCTCTGTCACGACAGGAAAAAATCCCGTGCGCAGGGCACGGAATACGGTATCGTACCCCCAGCCGCGCCATGCCGTCTGTGCGGCGGCGCGCAGAAGCTCTGCGAGAGGATGATGGGTGCTCGGACGCTTTGCATCCAGATGGCATGGGATGCCGCAGTCGGCAAATGCCGGCAGCAGGAGATCCGCATAGGTATCCATATCGCGTACGAGAACGGCAATCTCACGATAGCGATATCCCTCCTCGCGTGCCAGGCGCAGTATATCTGACGCGACGGCCTCCGCCTCGAGGCGCGGGTTTGCTGCCTCGACAAGCTTGAGTGCATTGTCCGCGATGGGAGCAAGACGTACGTGTCCGAACAGATGCCCTTCAATCGCTGCAAGCGATGGCTTTTGTGCACGCTGCTGCTCCTCCGTAAGATGTATTTCCGGCACAGCCGCTGGATCCATCTCGACAAGAAGCTTCGTCAGTGACTGCATGGTCTGATAAGAACGCGCGAACAGCCCCGTATCCCTTGTGTTTTCGGGGAGATTGACCCGCACGCGGCCCCCCTCGCGCTGTCCGTCCATCGTCAGACTGATATGAACCGTATCCGCTGTGTGAAAGAGTTCCACGAAAACTGCCATTTCCTGCGGATTGAAAAAATCGAACCCGTCCACCCAGATCTCAGCCCCGCGCAAAAACGGTGCGTCCTTCAACTGGGCGGCAAGACGCTCCATGCGATCGGTCTGATCGGTCAGCCGTCCCTCCATGCGTGCGGAGAGATCATCCATGATGAGGGCGAGTTCCCTTAGTTTTTTAGAGAGTCGTCCCTGCGTATGTGCATCATCATCGGCGGCAGTACGGAGGACATCGGTGCTCAGGCGGTAGCGTTTGAGTTCAGCGATGGTATGTCCCAATGTCTCGGTAAATCCGCGCTTGCCGACGGAGCGTGCAAAGACCGATAGTTCCTTTTCGTGCTTGAGCAGGATGTCTTTTAGGAGGATGCGTCTGCCAATATCGCTGATGCGAGACAGATGTGCACCGCCGGTCTCGAGAAGGACCTGCCTTGCAAGACGGCGGAAGCCAAAGACATATGCCTGCAGAAATCCGGCACTGTGTGTCAGTGTCTGTGCCAGTGCACGCTCTGCGGCATAGGTCATATGCTCCGGAACGAGGAGGATGCGCTGTCTGCCGAGCGGCTCACGCTCCAGTGCCTGTCTCATCGCGGCAAGGCAGGTGTGTGTCTTGCCCGTTCCTGCGCGTCCGATGATGAACTCGAGTTTTGCCGTCATAATGCCTCCAAGCCGCCCTGTGTGAAGCGCGCCCTGCTGCCGTTTGCCGTACGCAATACCTCCAGATGGACGGGGATGCGTGCACGCAGTTCCTCCACATGGGAGATGATGCCGACAAGACGCCCGCCCTCCTGCTGTACTTCAAGCAGCGCACGGATCGCAATGTCGAGGGTCTCGCTGTCGAGCGAACCAAATCCCTCGTCGATGAAGATCATGTCAAGGTGCATCCCGCCCGCATAGTGCTGCACCACATCGGACAGTCCGAGTGCCAGTGCAAGGGACGCGAGGAAGGTCTCGCCGCCGGACAGTGTGCGTGAGACGCGCGGTAGCCCCGTGTACTCATCGAATACGTCAATTTCGAGCCCCCACCATTTGTTTTTGTGTCCGCCCTCCCCGTGGATGAGGCGATAGCGTCCACGGCTCATCACGATGAGACGTGCATTTGCCGCCTCGATGACATCGCTCAGGATCGAGCGCAGAACATAGGTCTGAAAATGCACCTGATAGGGCGCTCTTGCCGCCGCAACAGAGGCGAGTTTGCCGATGATGCGGTAACGCTGTGCACGCGCTGCGCCGGATTGTTCGAGTGCATTGATGCTCTGCATCATACGGTTTAGCGCATTCCAACGCTCCGTACGCTTGCCCTGCTCCTGCGCCGCATCCTGCACCGCCTGATCGGCGGCCGCCTCTGCGGATTTGAGTGCTTCCATATCGGGCGCGACGCACCCGTCAGCGGCGGATTTTGCCTTTTGAAATACGTCCTCGGCAGCTTTGCGCTCGCTGTCATACAGTGTCAGTCGTTCACGCACTGCGTCCAGATGCTTGCTGTCCGCCCATTTCCCTTCGACCGCCTCATGGTATTCCTCCTCCGAGGAGAATCCGGCAGATCTACGTGCATCTGCATACGCCCTCTGTGCCGTCTGCGCGTTCTGCAATGCTTCTTCTGCAGTGTGCTGAGCGGTATTCTTTCCATTTTCCCTGCGTGCATATTCTGCGGATGTTTCATTTGCTCTTTGAAGCGCATCCGCATAAGCTTTTTTCTCCTGCTCCACTTCCTCTTGCAGACGAGAAATGTGTTCATCAAGGAGTGCACGGTCACGGTATTCCTCGGGGAGCTGTGCCTCCAACGCAGCCTGCTCTCCCTCGCGCACGCGCAGGAGGTCACGTTTTTCCTGTGCCTCCCCTTCCTGCCTTTCTTGATCCGTCAGCAATTTTTCAAGGCGTGTCTTCTGCGCGGCACACTGCGCCGCACGTTCCTGATGCTCCTGTGCGGCGTTGTTCAATTCTGCATCGCGTCGCGCAACGCGCTGTGAAAGCTCTTCCAATGTATCGGAGGGAAGATACTCGCGCAGAAGCTCCTGTTCACGGATACAGCTCTGCAATGCGTTCGCATGAGCCGCTTTGGCATCTTCCAGTTTGCGGGCAGATTCCTGCACGGACTTCTCTGCAATGTCGACGGATTTTGTGCACTCCTCCAAGACCTGCTCGGATGGGATATCCTCCGTGTGGATGGCGGGGGTCGGGTGTGAAAGCGCACCGCAGACGGGACAGGGCGCACCATCCGCAAGCATCTCAGCGAGACGTGCGGCACTGCCGAGGTTATAGAGCGTCTGCATCTGTCGCAGCTTCGTCTTTGCGGCGGTCAATGTCTCGGTGGCAGTCTGCCATGTCAGCCGTGCCGCTTCTTCCCTCTTGCCGAGCCCGGCTATTTGCGCGTTCCATTCGGCAATGCGGGCAGCGGTATTCTGACAACGTTTCAGGAGATCTTGCTCGTGCTGAAAGGCTTCGCGTGTCGCCAAAATTTTTTCAAGCGCGGCGATGCGCTCCGCATTCTCGGCTTGCTCCGTACGTAGATTCTCGATCGTGTGTGCATTGCTTTTTGCCGTCTCTTCGGCACGTGCATTGGAGGTGCGAAGCTCCTCTACGATTTGCCGACAGTTCTGGAGCTGTGCTGCACGCTCTGCGTATTCCGTAAGCTGCTGCATCCGCCGTACTTTCTTCGCGCGTTCCGGTTCCCGTTCCTCTGCCGCCTGCCGTGCTTCCTGCGCTGTTTGATATGCTATTTTTGCAGCGATAAAACGGGCCTCTGCCGCATTGAGCTCATTCGTCCGACGCTTTTTTAGCTCCTCTGCCTGTATTGCTTCGCGTTCCGCATAGAGGACAGGATGTGCTCGCTGTGCACGCTCCAAACGCATGCGAAAATCCCGCACATCCTCTTCCTGCGCCTGCTTTTCTGCGAGGTGTTTCTGTGCCGCAGCAAGTTCCTGTAATTTTTGTTCTGCCGCCGCACCAAGCTCACGCGCACGACGTGCATTCTTTTGGTGCGTCTCAAATACCTTGAGCTCTTCGGCATGGCGGTCGATCGCTTCTTTCAGCTCGGAAATACGCGCACGCAGTTCATCGATCGTATTCAGATTTTCTGTATGCAGCATCTGGTCGATCTGAGCACGTTCCTCTTTTGCCGCATTTTCCAGACGTATGGATTCCTGCAGCAGAGCCTCCTCAAGACGCTGATACCGCTCCGTGCGAAAAATGCGCTGCATGATGGTACTGCGATCCTTGACCTCGGCAAGCAAAAAACGCTGAAACTGTCCTTGCGGCAGCAGAACGACCTGACGAAACTGATCTGCATCAAAGCCGATGAGCTGACCGATGCGCTTCGACACCTCGGTTACATTTGAATCGAGCAGCGTCTCCTCCCCATCTTCTCCCTCCTCAGGAAGCCGATAGAGCTGTCCTGTTGCCGCACGCCGTGTCATCTTGCCGCGCGACATACGCTCGTATGCAGGGGAGCGCAGAATGCGATAGCGACGGCGGCCGAGCGCAAAGACATACTCTACTTCCGTGACCCGCTCCGGGGGAGCGGTGGAGGAACGCAGTGTTGCCCCCTCACGAATGTTGCCGCTGGACTCGCCATACAACGCGAATACAATCGCATCCAATATGGTTGTTTTTCCCGTCCCTGTAGCCCCATGAATGAGCACGAACGGTGCGTTTGCCAGTGCCGTCTCGAAGTCCAGTACCTGCTCCTCGACATAGGAGCCGAATGCCTGTAAGCGAAGTTTCAGAGGTCTCATTCTACACGCTCCCCCCGCTCCATCGAATCAATGATACGAATGAGCTCGTCACGTTCTGCTTCTGTCATGTCTGTGGCTGTCACCTCTGCAAAGAAATCGGAAAAGAGATGCAGGTCGGATTTCGTACGTTCATAGATCCGCTCCGTGGAGGAAAGTCGGTTGACGTTGAGGTTCGGACGTGTGATGGTAAAGAGATTCGGATAGACTCTGCGCAGCTTCTCATGTGCGGCGAGCACGGCATCCGTATCGAGCAGTTCCACACAGATATAGTCATCATGTGGAAGCGGATCGAACGTATCCGTCATGATCTCATCCATCATGCCGCGTACAATGCGTACATCATGGCGCGGTGTCAGCGGGTAGAATGTGTGAGATGCTGCACCCGCGGCATCGAGTTCGACGAGCTCAATGCCCTTTTTCTGGTGCACTTCATCAAAGGAGTATTTCAGCAATGAGCCGGAGTAACGCACGTTCTCCGCACCCGCCCGCTGGGGTGCGTGGAGATGTCCAAGTGCCGTATAGGAATATGCGGCAAAATGTTCCGCACTGACCTGATCGCTGCCGCCGACGGAGAGCGCGTGCTCGGACTCCGAGATCTGACCGCCGATGACAAAGGCGTGCGCGATTGCCACACTGCGTGCCGACGGTGGAATCTGCGCACGTGCCGCCGCAATCTGTACGGCAAGCGCACCATCGAAGGATACGTTTTCGTCGAGCGCAAATGCCTCGCGTACATGCGGGGGATCCCCATAGGGTATGAGTGAGAAGTAGACATCTCCGTGTTCATCTGAGAGGATGACAGGCGGCTCCTCGGCGTGCACAATACCCGCCGGATAGATGCCGGACGCACGAAGAAGCTGTGCGCCAAAGCCAAGGCGCACAGCACTGTCATGATTTCCGGCAATAAAGAGCACGCGGATTCCCTGTGCAGCGAGCCGTGTCAATATTTCGTTGAAGAGTTCAACCGCCTCAGGAGGTTGAATGGCGCGGTCATAGACATCACCGGCAATGACGAGGGCATCGGGGTGTACGTCCTTGCACAGTGCAAGCAGTTCCTCCAATACATACGCCTGATCCTCTGTCATATGCCGCTGTCCGAAGAGTTTTCCCAAATGCCAGTCTGCCGTATGGATGAACCGCATGACATCCCCTCATCTCATGATTATCCTTTACTTTTCCGCAATCATAGACCTAAGTTCATCTTCATCCAAGATCGGAATGCCGAGATCTTCCGCCTTTTGCAGCTTGCTCCCTGCTGCTTCGCCTGCGACGAGATAGTCGGTTTTCTTCGATACAGAACCTTTTACCGTACCGCCATGCGACGTAATCAGAGCGGCACACTCCTCGCGGGAAAGCGTCGGAAGCGTACCCGTAATGACAAAAGATTTGCCGTCCAGTGCCGCACCTGCGCGTTTCATCGGGGTACTCGCAAAGTTCACGCCCGCAGCACGGAATTTGTCGAGCAATGCCTTCCCCGTTTCCGAGGTGAAGAACTCCGTGAGTTTCAGCACGCTGATTTCTCCCATGTCGGGAACGGCTCGGATTTTTTCGGGATCTGAGCATGCTGCATCCTGCAAGACATCAATGGACGGGAATGCCTGCATGAGTGAGAGTGCTGCCGCGCGCCCGATGCCCGAGATCCCCAGCCCCGTGAGGAGGCGATCCGGTGTATTTGCCTTGCTTGCCTCAATGGCGGCAAGGCGGTTATCGACATTCTTTTCCCGTCCAATTAGCCCTGATGAGATGAGTTCATCCCGATGTAAATGCAACGAATATATATCCGCAATATCATGCAGATAACCTGCGCGTGTCAGTGCAATGATCGCCGATTCTCCAAATCCCTTGATATCCATTGCGTTGCGGCTGACAAAGTTCAGGATGTGATTCTCCACCTGTGCAGGGCATGCCGGATTCTGGCATTTCATATCCGCCGTATCTGCTTCACGTACAGCATGGGAGCCACAGACAGGGCATACATCAGAAATCACATAGGGTTGCGCATCCTGCGGACGTTTGTCTGTCAGCACTGCTTTGACGCGTGGGATGATCTCCCCCGATTTGTAGACGAGAATCGTGTCGCCGAGACGCACATCCAGACTGTCGATATAATCCTGGTTGTGTAGGGTCGCACGCTCGACGCGTGTACCGCAGAGCTGCACGGGATCGAACACTGCCGTCGGCGTAATGCGCCCTGTCCGTCCGACGGACAGCTCAATATCGCGGAGAATCGTCTCCTTTTCCTCGGGCGGATATTTGTAGGCAATCGCCCAGCGCGGTGCCTTTGCCGTTGCACCAAGCTCCGCACGTTGTGCGAAGTCGTTGACCTTAACAACAGCACCGTCGATGTCGTAGGGAAGTTCCCCGCGTCGTGCACCAATCGACGTAATTGCGTTCCAGACCTCATCTGCTGTATGGCAAACCTTATAGTTTGCAATGATCTTGATGCCCTGTGCATGCATAAAATCATAGGCATCGGTATGTGAGACAAAGGCACGCCCCTCTGCACGCTGCAAGTTGAACACGAACATCGAGAGCTTTCGCTCCTTTGTCACGCGTGCATCCAGCTGCCGCAGTGTTCCTGCGGCACAGTTGCGTGGATTTGCAAACGGTTTTAGACCGAGCAGTTCCTGCCGTTCGTTGACCTCTGCGAATGCCGCGCGTTCCATATAGACCTCTCCACGCACCTCAAAATATGGAACAGAGTCCAGCAGTGTCTCTACAACGTCATCAATGGCGCGTGCATTCAGCGTGACATCCTCCCCCTGCACGACACCGTCGCCGCGTGTAATCGCGCGCGCAAGGACACCGTTCTCATATCGTAGGGCGAGAGACAAACCGTCGATCTTTTCTTCCACAACAAACTCCGCTGTGGGGAAATGTGAAAGAACTCCCGTGACGAATGTGCGAACTTCTTCTTCACTGAACACATCTTGGAGCGAAAGCATCGGAACATCATGCGGAACGAGCACGCCCACCTCACGCTGCGCAGTTCCACCCACCTTCTGCGTCGGCGAATTCTTTGTGATGAGCTCGGGATACTCTGCCTCGATCGCCTTGAGCCGCTGCATGAGCAGATCGAACTCATAATCCGAAATGTCGGATGCATTTTCATCATAGTACTGCTTGGAATACTTGCGGATCTTCTTCCGCAGCTCCGTGAGCTCGCTCTTGATTTCCTTGATATCGCTCATATTTCCCTCATAGCTTCAAAATTGGTGCATATTTCTGCACAAACTTCTTGATTCCTTCCCCCGGGAATGCAATCGTGAGCTCTGCATCCTCTCCCTCACCGCTGATAGCAACGATGCGTCCATCCCCCCACTTGCTGTGACGCACGGCATCCCCCGCCGTGAACTTGGCTGCGGTATCGGGGCGGATGACGCTTCCGTCCTCTGCTGTATGCTGCGGTGGCGGCGGCAGATAGGAGCGTCGTCCCCCCGAGGATCCACGCCCCCAGACATCGGCACGCCCTCGTACACCTGCTTCCGCATAGACATCTGCCATCTTACGTTCGAGCAGCTCCTCCGGGATCTCGGCAAGGAAGCGTGATGGACGAGACATCTCCGTTCGTCCGTAGATCGTCCGCTGACGCGCATAGGTCAGATAAAGCCGTCGTTCGGCGCGTGTGATCCCTACATAGCAGGTGCGCCGCTCCTCCTCGATCTCCGTATCGTCGAGCAGCGTACGCGAATGTGGAAACAGCCCTTCCTCCATGCCCGCCATGAATACGGTCGGGAACTCCAATCCCTTTGCCGCATGGAAGGTCATGAGGGTCACATTTCCCTCCGACTGCTCCGTCTCATCCACATCGGAGATGAGTGAAATCTGGGCGAGGAAGTCCTCCAGTCCGTTCTGCCCTTCCTCTGCACCGTCCTCGAAGTTCTTTGCCACGCTGATAAACTCGCGCAGATTCTCAAGACGGTCGCGATTGTCCTCCTTCGGATCGTCCTCAAGAGCTGCGGCATAGCCGGACTCCTCAATGATATCCTCGACAATCTCGTGCAGTGGTCGCGTTCCCAGCTGTCCCATGTATGTAAATACAAGCGCGGAAAAATCCTCAAGTTCAAATTTCACCTTTGCCGACAGCTTTGGAATCGTGTCAAGCAGCTGCATATCTGTAATGAGCTCAAAGAGGGAAAGGCGATATTCTGCCGCTTTCTCCATCATACGTCCAAGCGTGGTCTGCCCGAGCCCGCGTTTGGGAACATTGATGATACGCAGGAGACTCAGTGTGTCCCGTGGGTTATAGATTACGCGCAGATACGCAATGATATCCTTGATCTCACGGCGGTCATAGAAGCGTACGGAGCCAACCATGGCATATGGAATACCCGTTGCATAAAAGGCTTCCTCAATGTTGCGGGACTGGGCATTTGTCCGATAGAGTACGGCGATATCGCCATACTTTGTATTGAACATGGTATGCAGACGCTCCACCTCACGCACGATGAACGCGGCTTCGTTCTTCTCGGTACCGCCTTCATAGACTGTGATTGGATCGCCCGTGGGATTATCCGTCCAGAGATCTTTTTTCTTACGTGTCAGATTGTTTTCGATAACGGCATTTGCCGCCGCAAGGATATTCTTCGTTGAGCGGTAGTTTTGTTCGAGCAGGATCACGGTTGCCTCGGGGTAGTCACGCTCAAAGTTCAGGATATTTCGCATATCCGCACCGCGCCAACCGTAGATGGACTGATCCGCGTCACCGACGACGCAGATGTTGCGATGTCCTGCGGCAAGCAGCTTCGTGATCGCGTACTGTGCTCCGTTCGTGTCCTGATATTCGTCCACGAGGATGTATTGAAATTTCTTCTGGTACTTTTCGCGGATCTCCGCGTTGTTTGAGAGCAGGTCCACTGTCAGCATCAAAAGGTCATCGAAATCGAGCGCATTGTTTGCACGCAGTTTCGACTGGTAGAGCTCATAGATCTTCGCCACCTGCTCCGCAAAGAAATCTGTCGCCTGCGCCGTGAATGCCTTGACATCGAGCAGACGGTTCTTTGCGTCCGAGATATGCGACTGCACAGCCCCCGGAGCCGTGTGTTTCTCGTCAATATTAAGCTCCTTAAGGCACTCGCGGATCAGGCTTTTGCTGTCGGAAGCATCATAGATGACGAAATTCTTTGCATAGGTGCCGAGGTGTTCGATCTCCATGCGAAGGAATCGGGCACAGAAGGAGTGGAATGTACTCAGCCATACATCATGCGCAGATTCACCTATCAGCGTGTCGACACGGTCACGCATTTCGCGTGCGGCTTTATTCGTAAATGTAATCGCAAGAATGCGGTACGGTGGAACATTATGTTCCAAGAGGTTTGCAATGCGGAAGGTCAGCACGCGTGTTTTGCCGGAGCCTGCGCCCGCCACAATGAGGAGAGGTCCCTCAAGACAGGCTACGGCTCTCTGCTGCGGCTCGTTCAGCCCCTGAAACAAATCCATGAAAACTCCTTCCAATGAAGAAAGGCGGGGCCGCCGCTATGGCAAACTCCGCCCCTGCCGTTATTATATCCGATGCACCTTAGGTCTTGATGCGCTTGACCGCCTCCGAAAGTGGCGGGATGATCTGCTTCTTGCGCGACATGACACCGGGTAGATAGAGATGCGTTCCACTCGTATCCTTGCGGAACGCCTCACCGATCAGTGTACGCGGCGATCCCGTGAAGAGCAGATAGGTCGCCTCTTCGAGGATGTCCGTAATCATGACGAGACTCAGATCGAATCCTTCCGTGTCACAGATGGTCTTCATCGCGGCAAGCAGCTCGTCCTCTTTTTCCATGATCTCCTTCGTATCCATGACGGAGGTCTGACTGACAATAACACGATATGCTCCGATCGTAAACTCCTTGAGGTCGTTGCGCACGATCTCCATCGGCGACATATTGCCGATGCTTGAGCCTGCCTTGAGCATCTCAAGGCCATAGGCATTGAGATCGACATTTGCAATATCCGCAAGGCGTTCGGCCGCCTTCTTATCCTTCGGCGTGCAGGTCGGTGACTTGAAGAGCACGGTATCCGAAATGATGGCGGAGAGCAAAAGCCCCGCAATCGACGGAGGGATGTCGATGTCGTTCTGCCAATGCATATTGGAGACAATGGTCGCGGTGCACCCGACCGGCTCAGCGTGGGTGTAGATTGGCTCGCTCGTGCTGATGCCGCCAAAGCGATGGTGATCGATGATCTCGACGATTTTCGCTTCCTCGATGCCCTCGACTGCTTGATTGCGCTCGTTGTGATCCACGAGGATGACCTGCGCCGGCTCTGAGACAACGAGACGGTCACGGCTCACAAGTCCGACAATGCGCCCGTTCTCGAGGACGGGATAGTTGCGGAAGTTCGTCTCCTCCATCGTCCCCTTGATGTCGGAGAGAAGATCAAGCGGCTTGAAGCAGACCGGGTTGTCGTGCATGATGCGCCGAACCGGTACGCACTGATTGATGAGCCGTGCCACTGTATAGGTATCGTATGGCGTTGACAGGACAAAGGTTCCGCGCGCCTCTGCCTCCTCCAGAGCCTCCGCGGGAACGCGTCCGTCTCCTGTCATAATGAGACATGAGATGCCCTGCCGGATGCAGGCGAGAATCGTCTCTGTACGGCGGTCGCCGACAAGAACGATGTCATTTTCCTTGATGAGCTTTTGAATCGTCTCAACACTGCCGGCAGCAATGCGAATCTGACCCTTGATCGTTTCGCCCTCTTCCCCTGAGACGAGCACATTGCTGTCCGTCGCACGGATAATATCGCGATAGCGGACGCGCATATCCGAGAGATTCGTCATGCCGAGCTCTTGGAAATAACGCTTTGCCAGATCGCTGACGGAAACAATGCCGACCAGAATCCCCTTGCTGTCCGTCACAGGGATGGAACGCAGATCGTTCTCACGCAGCACCTCGCCAAGGTTGCGAAGTGTGTCATGCTGACGAACGACAATCTTGCAGTCCATCGCAATATCTTTGACGCGTGGGTAAAGATCGGGAATGAGAAGTGGCTGTTCCACATGGAAATACTCAAGGACAAACTTCGTTTCCTTATTCAACTTTCCGGCGCGTGCAGCAACAGCATTGACGCCCATCGCCTGTTTCAGATGCGCATATCCGACCGCTGAACAGATGGAGTCTGTGTCCGGATTGCGGTGCCCGATGACATAGATCGGCTTTGCAACGTTCAAGATGATACCTCCCTATTGCGGCTTCCACATGCCGCATACTTTGATTTCCATTATACCATACTCGTGGATATGATTCAATTTTTGCAAAAATAAAAAAGATGACGCGAGTTTCGCTAAGCTGCGCCATCATATGAAAATTATGTTTCGAAAGCACCTTTGATCTGATGTACGTTCCAATTATTACCGATGGCATATACTTCGAGGACATCAAAGCGGCAGATGGTGTTCTCCCTGCGCTGTTCGTATAAATACCAATATGCCGTTTGTATGATCTTCTGCTTCTTTTTGTAATTCACGGCTTCGGCAGGCATCCCGTAGCGCACACTGCTGCGCGTTTTCACCTCGATAAAGACGAGTGTGCCGTGATCGTCCGCAATGAGGTCAATCTCGCCAATCTTCGTACGATAATTGCGTGTGAGAATACGATAGCCCTGCCGCCGCAAGTAGTCTTCTGCATAGGATTCACCCCGATCACCGAGGTGCTTGTTGTTCATGACGGTCTCCGTTCGCCCGCATGACGGTCAATGCGATAGACGTGTGCAAGCACCTCTGCAATCGTCCGATAGAGTTCTGGTGGAATCTCGCGGTCGATCTCAAGTGCCATCAGCATATTGACGAGGGACTTGTTCTGATAGACGGGAATGCCATTCTTGCGTGCCTCCGCCAATATGCGGTCGGCAACGAGCGAACGCCCCTTCGCCGTGACGCGCGGTGCCTTGTCGTTCTTGACATCGTATTTGATCGCAACGGCGCGTGCTTCCTGCTCGACCGTCCCATCCTCGACAGGTGAAGTGTCCTTATCCCATTGTTCCGTCATCTCTCACCCATCCTTGTGTCCTAGTCATACTTCTGTATTATACGTTTTCTGTTCGTTTCACGTCAAGAAAGAACGAATATTTTCAGCGTTATCAATTTGTGAAGAAACGACGCTCGCCGATTGCCCCGATCTGGATGCCCTCGATGACAAGCGATGTTCCGTCTGCCGACTCTCGTATCTCGTCGAGTACATGACGGAACTCCCATGCAGCATCAGCATCCGAGAAATAGAGCCGCATATCCACATGATTCTCCTCGTAGATACGGTTGATGAGCTCCACCGTTCCAATGTTGTCCGTGAGTACACAGATGCGAAGCCATGTCTCCTTTTTTATGAGATCTGTCTCCTCGTCTTTTTTTGCCTCATCGTAAACATGGATATAGGCGGGATATTCGGATGCTCCCATAAAGAGCGGCATGACAAAGTTCATCGAGCGCTGTCCAGGCTGCGGCGCAGCATTCTCACCCTCAAGCGCGTTGCGCATGGTGAGTGCAAGAGCCGCGACATCCCTGCCTGCACGCTTGTACTGCTCCGCTGTCATTTTGCGTGTCTTTACGATATCTGCCATCTGCATAAACGCCCAGAGACGCGGGAGATCCGGCATCTGCTGCTCAAACGCCGCCTGACGCACCGTGCCCGGAATGTTCTGCTGCGTCAGCTGAATGAGCTGCTGCAGTTGCTTTGCATCTCCCTCACTCAGTGTTTGACCGCGACCACTGACAAAGTTTTGCAGCAGCAGAGCCTCCTTCTGGCTCAAATTCTCGTTCTGCAGCAGCGTCTGTGCAAGATTCCGCAGGACATTCATCGTCTGCGGCGTATTCTCCATCGTCTGCGTGAGGAATCGCGGAATCGTACTCTGCATCTCAGGGGTCTTCATTTGTGCTGCACTGTGTGCAGGAGTATTTGGGGCAGTTGGCAGTTCTGCTGCTTGTCCTCCCTGCGGACGTACGGACTGTGCGGCGGTCTCCCCTTGCGGATTTGACTTCGCAGCCTGTGTCTGTGCCTCTGTGTTGGTTGGCGTTTTTGTGCCGGTGTCTGGAGCAGGTCTGTTTTCCACAGGAGTTTGTGACTCACCTTGTCGTGGCAGAGGCATTGTCGTTTCCTTCGCATTCTGTGCCGCGTTTTGTGTGTTTCCTGTGGAAGGAGCAGGAGTTTGCACGCGTTCGGGGGTATTTGTCCCCTGAGGTGCTTCACCGGCTGCGGCTTTCTGTGCAGTTCCCACCTCATTTGCAGCGGGCTGTGTGCTCTGCGGCGTGGAGGAGTTCGTTTGTGCAGGGGGCTGCGGGGCTTTTTCTGTATTTTTCAGCGACATACCAGCTGCCTGCTGCAGTGTCGCTGTGGTGCTCTCTTTTGCCCCTGCATTCGTTGTCGATGCAGGGGTCTGTGTGCGGAGCATTTGCTGCTCCGGCGTTGTTTCTTCGGGCACAGCAGATAATGTATTCGGCGCGGGCGAAGACGTGCGTCCCTCTTGCCCTCCGACTGAATTTTGCGCTGCGGGCTGTGCCATACCCTCCTGCACCGCTGTAGGTAGCGGCATTTGCTGTGCTGTATTTTCCGTACCACGCGGCATCAGGAGCTGAACCAGCTGATTCAGGAAGGTCAGCGAATTCGCCCCCGCATTGCCGGAGGCGGAAACAGATCCCTGTGCCTTCAGTTGGGCGAGAAATGTCTGCAAGTCTTTTGGAAGAAGTTCCGCATTCCCTGTATCGAGTAGCTGAAACGCCGCCTTTGTCAGCATGATCGGTTCAAATGTTCCACCCGCCTCCTTGGAAAGAGCCGTCTTCAGACCCGTGAGGAGGGATGCAAGATCATCACTCACCTGTGGTGCACTGCCTTCCTCGGACATCGTCCCGAGCTGATTGAGCATACGGGAGAGTGTTGTCAGCTGATCGGTTGAAAAGCGCTGACTGGCTGCTGTGCTTCCAAGCCCCTGAGCAAGGGTTGTCTCAAGGGAAAAGGACTGCCGAATCATATTCTGGATAACTTCCTTGAGCTCCTGCGGCATCTGCTGAACATTCGTCTGCTGGCGTCCGTTGATCTTCGATAGGACATCTGCCATGTGGTCGATGGCTGTTTCAATCGAGACATTCGTGCGCTGACTGAATGCGGCGGACGAATCGCCCTGATCTCCGCGGTTTTGTACGCTCTCAGTCGTTCTCCCCTGCGAGATCTGCGAGGCGGCAGGAATGACGGGAGATGCTGTTGTAGTATTTGCTTCCATCGACACGGTATTCACAGCCTTTTCTGTTATATATTGTTCAGTATGGAGCGGATCGGCTCGAAGGATTTGCGGTGAAGAGGACATACACCGTATGCTCGGATCGCCTCGACATGTTCACGTGTCCCATACCCCTTATGCTTTGCAAAGCCATAATTCGGATATGTGGAGCCGTACTCGTCCATCAGTCGATCGCGTGTCACCTTCGCCAAAATCGATGCTGCAGCGATCGACGCTGACTTTGCATCCCCCTTGATGATGGACTGCGACGGCATGGAGAGTTTCGGCAGCTCCACGGCATCGATCAAAACCTCATCGGGGGCGGGCGCGAGGGCTGCGATTGCCTCGTACATCCCCATCCTCGTCGCCTGAAGAATGTTCATGCAATCGATGGTCTCCGCATCAATTAGTGCAACATGATAGGATATGGCAATATCGGAAATCTGTGCAAAGAGTTCTTCGCGCACGGCGGCGGACAGCTTTTTAGAGTCATTGATGCGGGGCAGGTGTGCCTCATGCGGCAGGATGACAGCGGCAACGGCCACAGGACCCGCAAGAGGGCCGCGCCCCGCCTCATCCACACCTGCAACAAGCGTGTGCCCTGCCGCGACAGCGGCACGCTCATATACATACATCGCATCAAGACGCTCCTGCTCCCGTTGTGTACGCTCGTAGCGGCGAAGAATTGTCTGTACAGATTTCCTTGCATCTCTTCGGCAGGATTCTATCAAGTCATCTGTCACATCGCCATGAAGAAATATGTTCTCTATTTCTTTTATCGTCAAATTTGTCATTTCCTTTACCGCGCGTCCTCTGTGGAATCTTTGGACGGAAGCGCATCCAGTGTAACGCGCCCAAGTCGCCCACTGCGGAAATCCGTCAATACAATCTGCTGTGCCTTCTCATCGTCGACCCTACCGCCCGCACGCAGACAGCCGCGTTTTCGTCCGATTTCCTCAAGCAGCTCTACGCCGCTTGGAACCTCCCCCTCCAGTCGATAGCGATCCTTGAGGTAGACAGGATACTTTGTGCGAAGCATATCGAGAAGAAGGAGAACAACGCTCGCCACATCGTAGACATTGTCGTTGATTGCCCCCGTGAAGGCAAGGTGAAGTGCAGCCTGCCGATCCTCGAACTTCGGCCAGAGTATCCCCGGCATATCGAGCAGTTCCAGCTGTGCACCGAGACGAATCCACTGTTTTGCACGAGTGACGCCGGGACGATTCTCCACCTTCGTCTTTGACCCACCTGACAGTCGGTTGATGAGCGAGGACTTTCCCACGTTCGGAATGCCGAGAATCATGCAGCGTGCAGCACGCGCCTTCGCCCCATGCTGAACGAGCTTGTCCGTTTTCGGTTTTGCACATTTTGCAATCGCCTGTACGAGCTCCTTGACACCGCGTCCTTTGACCGCATCCACAGGTACAGCAACAAGCTCTTGCTCCGCAAAATATTTTACCCATGCACGCGTCGCCGTCTCATCCGCAAGATCTGCCTTGTTGAGTACGATAAGACGCGGTTTATCACCGACAATTTCGCGCAGTACAGGATTTGCCGAGCTCAGTGGGATCCGCGCATCCAGAAGCTCAATGACTACATCTACCAGCTTCAGATTCTCCTTGACCAGTCGCTCCGCCTTCCGCATATGCCCCGGGTACCACTGGAGGCTTGGAATGTCGATTATGTTGTTGTTTTCCATCTATGAAATCCTCAATTATCTGCAAAATAATCCGTGTCGATGCGCTTGATACGGTATGATTTTTGTGTTGATACACCTAACTCGTGTTCGATCATCAACTCTGTCAGTTTTTTTCCGTCGACAAGAATAATATGTTGCGCGTCTGCGAAAGCCTTTGCTCCTTGAGAGAATTTTGCAGTTGTAATAAAAAGCCCTTTTTCTACCTTTGGCGGTCCCATCATCGCACCGGCAAATTTTTGAATTTCGGGCTTTCCGATGGTTGTTTCCGGTTTCCAGCGTTTTGCCTGTATGTAAATCAAATTGAAACCAAGTTTATCCTCGTGGATGATGCCATCAATTCCCTCATCACCACTCATTTTTGTGACAAATCCATCCCCATAATTCATCGCTTTCATTAAATCAACGACAAGTATTTCAAAAAAATTAGCACTTTGTGCCATAATTTCAGTCAAAAGATCATCTGCCAATTGGTCGGTGATGGTTCCATAGACACGATCCAGTATTTCCTGCGGTGTTTCTTCACTCAGAGGAAGTGTTGGGAGAGCGACTTTTTTATCAATATTTTTCTTCCCACGAAATTCTGCAAACTCTGGATATTTCTGCTCTAGAAGTGCATTCGTAATGATTTCACCGCTCGCAAGCAATGTCTTTCCACGATCTGTAATCACAACTTGAGCGCGTTTTGGGGAAGCAAGAACACCAGCTTTTTGCAGATATGCTTTTGCCCAGCCGATACGATTGTCATAGATCGATTGTCTTCCACTTGCAAGTCGTTCTATAAGTGCCGCTTCAGAGAGATGAAGATTGTCTGCAATGCGCTTTTTAACCTCCTTCATTGTATAGATTTTCCCGTCTTGCAGGACATGAAGCAATGGCATATAAAATTCGTCATATCTTGGCAGCATATTGATAACTCTCCCTTACTATGATTGTTATACAGATTTTATTTTGGACAAAGCTTCCTAAAGTCCTTTCATTCGGCATTCTATTTTTTGTCCAATCATACTTAGTTTTGGACGAAAAATCAATCTGTTGGACAAAAAGAGATTCCGGCAGACTGCCCGCAATCAAACAATCTGCTGAAACCTCTTGAATTTCCGTTATTTTTATTTTCTCAGCAGGCAAACGTTCTCGACGTGCGATGTCTGAGGGAATAAATCGACGGGCTGAACTTCCTGTGCGAGGTAGCCGAGTTCTTTCAGGATGGCGAGGTCGCGCGCAAGTGTGGCAGGGTTGCAGGAGACGTAGACGATGCGCTGTGGCTTCATGTTGGCGAAGGTGCGCAGGACGGTTTCGGTGCAGCCGGCACGCGGCGGATCGACAACGACGACATCGGGGCGAATGCCCTGCTTGTAGAGAGCGGGCATGACGGCGGTCGCATCGCCCACGATGAACTCGGCGTTCTTTACATGGTTGTCGCGTGCATTTTTTCGTGCGTCGAGGATGGCGGGCTGTACGATTTCGATGCCGTAGACCTTCCGCGCTTTTTGGGCAAGAAACAGCGTTATCGTCCCCGTGCCGCAATAGGCGTCGATGACGGTCTCGGTTCCATGCAGGTCGGCATAGGCAAGTGCCTGTTCATAAAGGCGTTCTGCCTGTCTTGTATTGACCTGAAAGAAGGAGCGCGGCGAGATGTGGAAGTTCAGCCGCCCCAAAGAGTCGATAATCGTCGGTCGTCCCCAGAGCAGCTGTGTGTCGCGCCCCATGATGACGTTGTTGCGATAGGTCTGGATATTCTGATGGACACTGACAAGGTTTGGCAGACGCTCGCACATCATGCGGACGAAGTCCTTTGCGCGTGGGAGCTGCTTTGTTGCAGTGACGATGATGGCCATGAGATCGTTGCTGCGTCCGACGCGCCCGACGATGTGCCGCAGAACACCCTTGTGGGTGTCCTCGTTATAGACAGGAATATGAAGCTGCTCTGCAATCTCGCGTGCAGCATTTGCAAGGTCGTTGTTCTCCGCACGCTGGATGTGGCAGTTTTCCGTATTGATAATCCTGTGACTGCCCTGTGCGAAGCAGCCGATCACGATCTGACCGTTGTTTCGTCCAATCGGAAACTGCATTTTGTTCCGATAGTTCCACGGATCTTCTGCACGCAGTGTTTCCCGCACGGGAATCTGTGGGAGTTTGCCGATATGGGTCAATGCGTCTACGACATGTGCACGTTTTGCACGCAGCTGAGCCTCATAGGAGAGGTGTTGGAGCTGACAGCCGCCGCACTCCTCGTAGAGTACGCAGAGCGGTGCAATGCGATCGACACTCTCGTGCAGGATCTGCTTGATGTGTCCGCGCGCATAGCTGCTCTTTACTTCTTCTATGACGACGGAGACGGTCTCGCCGGGGAGCGCATTCGGGACAAAGACAGTAAAGTTGTCATAGCGTCCGACCCCCTCCCCGCTCGTCCCGAGGCGGTCAATTTGAAGTTCATAGGTCTGTCCTTTGCGGACGGGAATCGTCTGCGTGACTTGCTTTATCGTTTTTTTTTGCTTCATCGCTCTGCAAATGTCACCTTTTCAAATAGTTCCATCGGGTGTGTCAGGAGAATATCTGCCCCATGTGCTACGAGTTCTTCCCTCGCTCGGAATCCCCAGAGAACGCCGACCGCAAACGCTCCTGCATTGCGTGCTGTATCCATGTCCACGTCTGTATCGCCAAAATACGCGGTCTGCTCTCCCGTAACGCCAAAATCTCTCATGATGCGAAGTACCTTTTGCGGGTCGGGCTTACGCGGCAGTCCTTCCTGATCGCCGATGATTTCTTGAAAAATACCATGCGGGAAAAGCGTCTTCACAATCATCTCTGCCGCAGACTGATGTTTGTTTGTGCAGACTGCCATCGGAATACCGCGTCGTCGTAGTTCCTCAAGCATCTCCATAATGCCGTCGTACGGCTTCGTCTTTTGGAGCAAATTCCGCGCGTAGCAGTCCTTGTACTCCGACATAAATTGCTCTACGAAAGCCATATCTGTTGCGTGTTTCTCCGGCAGGATTCGCTCGATGAGTTTACGAGAGCCGTTGCCAACGAAATAGCGATATGCCTCCACCTCATGCACAGGAAAGCCGTATGCGTGAAGCGTGTCGTTGGCACTGTTCGCCAGATCGTCCAATGAGTTGACGAGTGTTCCATCCAAATCGAAAATAGCAGCTTCATAGTTCATGGAAATGCCCCCTTTGACAAAGGGGCTGTTGCACGAAGCAAAAACTTCGTACAACGCCCCTTCTTTGTGCCCCTTCCCTGTCATACGAGGAAGGCTTGGTCAGCCGAGTTTTTTTGCCAAGAGTTCGTTGACCATCTGTGGGTTCGCCTTGCCCTTGGACTGCTTCATTACCTGTCCAACGAGCGCACCGATTGCTTTCTTATTGCCGCCCTTATAGTCCTCGACAGCTTTTGCGTTCGCTGCAATGACCTGATCGACAATATCCTCGATCTCCTTTGTGTCGGTGATCTGGACGAGCCCTTTATCCGCAACGATCTTTTCAGGCGCATCGGACGATGTCCACATCTCCTTGAAAACGGTCTTGCCGATCTTCGAGGAAATCGTTCCCTTCGAGATGAGCAGGATCATCTCACCGAGACGCTTTGCATCAACGGGCGACTCCTCGATCGTCTTGCCCTCGACATTGAGGTTCTTTGCGAGATCGCCCATCAGCCAGTTCGCTGCGAGTTTCGCGTCCGCGCCTGTCGCCGTAATGGCATCGTAGTACTCTGCCATTGCACGCGAGCTTGTAATGATGCCCGCATCGTAAGCGGAAAGCCCCGCTTCATCCATCAGACGAGCACGACGTGCATCGGGCAGCTCGGGAAGCTCCTTGCGGATCGTCTCGATCTCCTCCGCGCTCGTCACAATCGGCGGCAGGTCAGGCTCCGGCATATAGCGGTAGTCATGTGCCTCCTCCTTGCTGCGCATGGAGAGGGTGATGCCGCGCTCGGGATCCCATGTGCGCGTTTCCTGAATGATGTGACCGCCGTCCTCAAGCACCTCAGTCTGTCGCTCGATTTCGTAGTTAATGGCATCCTCAAGTGCCTTGAAGGAGTTGATGTTCTTCATCTCCGTGCGTGTGCCCAGTTTGTCCGAGCCGACGGGACGCAGAGAGACGTTGATGTCTGCGCGGAGATTGCCCTCCTCCATGCGGCAGTTGGAGACATCGATGTACTCCATGATCGTCTTGATCTTCTCCATGTAGGCACGCGCCTCTTCTGCCGAGGACATATCCGGCTCGGAGACAATCTCAAGCAGGGGCACGCCCGTACGGTTGTAATCCACGTTGGAGGAGGAGGAATCCTTGATCGTCGTGCCGGAGTGCACGAGCTTCCCTGCGTCCTCCTCCATGTGGATGCGCGTCAGACGAATGCGTTTCTTGCCCGCCTCCGTGTCAATATCCACCCAGCCGTGCTCCGCAATCGGGAGGTCAAACTGTGAGGTCTGAAAGTTCTTCGGAAGGTCGGGATAGTAGTAGTTCTTGCGGTCGAACTTGCTGTACCCGTTGATTTCACAGTTGGTTGCAAGCCCCGCCTTGATGGCGTAGTTTACGACCTGACGATTGACAACGGGTAGGACACCGGGAAGCCCAAGGCAAACGGGACAGACGTGCGTATTCTGATCTGCGCCGAAGCCCGTCGCACAGCCGCAGAAAATCTTGGTCTTTGTCTTGAGTTCACAGTGTATCTCAAGACCGATGACGGTTTCGTATTTCATGCCCTTCCTCCAATCGGCGCCATTTTTGTATGGAAATCATGTGCCTGCTCATAGGTATATGCCGCACGCAGGATCGTCTCCTCCGCGAGCGGACGTCCGATGATCTGCAGTCCGATGGGAAGTCCCGCTGCAGTAAAGCCACAGGGAACGGAGATACCGGGAAGGCCGGCGAGGTTGAGAGGCACGGTCGAGATGTCCTGCAGGTACATCTGCAGGGGGCTCGTCATCTCACCAATCTTATAGGCGGGGGTCGGTGCGGTCGGTGTCATGATGACATCGACCTCCTCAAAGGCACGCATAAAGTCCTGCTGAATGAGCGTCCGCACCTTGAGTGCCTTGAGATAGTATGCGTCGTAGTAGCCTGCAGAAAGCGCATAGTTGCCGATGAGGATGCGGCGTTTGACCTCCGCACCGAATTTCTCCGTGCGCGTGCGCGTCATCATGTCGACGAGATCTTCCCCATCGACGCGTACACCATAGCTGACACCGTCATAACGCTCGAGGTTGGTCGCCGCCTCTGCAGGTGCAATCAGATAGTAGGTCGAGACGGCATAGTCCGTGTGCGGGAGCGAAATCTCGCGCACGTCCGCCCCCATCGCTTCAACATCCGCAATCGCCTTGCGGACTGAGGCTTCGACATCGCTGTCCATTCCCGAGATGAAGTATTCCTTGGGCAGACCGATCTTGAGTCCCTTTACGTCATTCTGCAATGCCTTCGTATAGTCCGGTACATCTGCCCTGCTTGCCGTCGAATCCATGACATCGTGCCCCGCAATGACATTCATGAGATGTGCGGCATCCGTGACATCGCGTGTGAGGGGACCGATCTGATCAAGGGAGGAAGCATACGCCATAAGTCCGTAGCGGGAGACGCGCCCATAGGTCGGCTTCAGCCCGACAATGCCGCAGAACGAGGCGGGCTGGCGAATCGAGCCGCCCGTATCGCTGCCGAGTGCCCAGATCGCCGTCCCCGATGCAATCGCCGCCGCACTGCCGCCCGACGATCCGCCGGGGACTCGCTCTGTGTCCCACGGATTATGGGTCGGGTGATAGGCAGAGTTCTCCGTCGAGCCGCCCATTGCAAACTCGTCGAGGTTTGCCTTGCCAAGGATGACCGCGTCCGCATCATGCAACTTTGTCATAACCGTTGCATCATAGGGCGGAACAAAGCTCTCCAAAATCTTTGATCCTGCTGTCGTGCGCACGCCCTTCGTACAGATATTGTCTTTGATCGCGCCCGGGATACCCGCGAGAAAAGGAATCTCCTCCCCCGCTGCGATCTTTGCGTCCACGCGGTCTGACGCAGCAAGTGCATCCTCGCGGTTTTCCAAAAGATATGCGCCGACTTCGTTTTCGACCGCGTCCATACGCGAAAGTACGTTTTCGGTCAGTTCGCGTGCGCTAATCTCCTTGCGCGTAAGCATATCATGCAGGATATGCGCCGGTTTTTCATATAGACTCAAAACAGCTCCTCCTTACCCTTCGAGTACTTTCGGTACTTTGAAATAGCCGTCCTCTGCAAGAGGGGCATTCGAGAGTGCCGCCTCATTGGAAAGGGACGGGCGCACCTCGTCGGCACGGAAGACATTCTCGATGGGCAGTGCATACGTCGTTGGCTGCACATGCTCTGTATCGACATTGGAAAGGTTATCCACATACGTTAGAAAATCTCCCAATGTTTTGAGTGCTTCTTCTTTTTCCTCTACAGGAATCGCAAGGCGCGAGAGATGCGCCGTTGTTGTGAGATCCTGTTCCGTTACCTTCATGCCTCCACCGTCTTTCTTTGTCATATCCGAATCATTATAACAAATCGTTCCGCAGGTATCAAACGAAATCCTCATACTGTCTGCGGGCGGATAAAATCTGCCTCAAGTGCAAGGATCATCTCCCGCAGGAGCTTGAGTGCCGTCGCCGTCGATGTACCGCTCGGATCGAGCGGCGGCGAAAGTTCGACCATATCACAGGCAACGATATGACATCCGCGAATCACGGAAAGGGCTGCCTTCATGAGTTCGACAAAGGTCACGCCGCCCGCCTCGGGGGTTCCCGTTCCTGGAAATGACGATGGGTCGAGCACATCGAGGTCTATGGTGAGATATACGGGGCGATCCTTGAGCCCCGAAATCGTCTCGGATAGTCCGGAAAAGGTGAACGGATGGATATTCGTATGTCCTGCGCGTGCCCACTGCCACTCCGCACGCTCACCGCTGCGAATGCCGAACTGATGAATGCGTCCGTCGCCGAGGAAATCCCAGACACGGCGGATTACCGTCGCATGGGAGAGGTGATTGCCGAGATATTCGTCTCTGAGATCCGTATGCGCGTCGAAATGAATCACGGCAAGATCGGGGTGTTTTTCCGCCGCCGCCTTGATCGCGGGCAGGCTCACAAGATGTTCGCCGCCAATCAGAAAGGGAAGCCGTCCGTCTGTTAAAATATTTTTCGTAAATGTATGGATCATATCCAGCGCACGCTTTGTATCTCCAAAGGGGAGCTCCAAATCGCCGCCGTCAAATGCGAGTGCATCCTCAAGATCAAGCTCCTGATAGGGGCTGTACGTCTCCAGGCCGTAGGACTCTGCCCGCATGGTACGCGCAGCAAAGCGTGTTCCAGGGCGATAGGATGTCGTCGAGTCAAACGGTGCGCCGAAGATCACGATATGGCTGTCCTCATATGTCCCGTCACATCCGAGAAACGTTTCAATGTTGCGGTTCCACATCTTCGAGTATCTCCTCCACATAGTTCGGCAGGGCAAATGCAGCGGCGTGTAGCTGTGTGTTGTAATAGCGTGTCTTTATACCGAGCGCCTTCCAACGCGCAAAGTCCACGCCATCCACGGGGCGGCGATTCTTGGACGAGAATCCGAAGAGCCAGTGTCCCGATGGATAGGTCGGTATATGTACCTGATATACACGACTGAATGGAAATGAGTGGACAATGCGCTGGTGCATGCGCTGCATTGCATAGGCATCCTGCTCGTAAAACGGGCTCTCATGTTGATTGATCATGATGCCGTCCTCTTTGAGTGCCTTGAAGCAGTTCCCGTAGAACTCCTTCGTGAAAAGACCTTCCCCTGGTCCAAATGGATCCGTCGAGTCCACAATAATGAGGTCGTATGTGTCGATGGGTTTGCGTACGAATCGCAATCCGTCCTCGTAGTGGATGTGAACGCGCTCATCCGAGAGACATGACGCCGTCGATGGCAGGTATTCACGGCAGACATCGACCACCATCTCATCGATCTCCACGAGGTCGATATGGCGTATGGAAGGATAGCGCAGAAGCTCGCGCACAGTTCCCCCATCGCCGCCGCCAATCACGAGAATGTTCTCTGCCTCCGGATGTACGCACATGGGAACGTGGGTAATCATCTCGTGATAGATGAACTCATCCTTTTCTGTCAGCATCATATAGCCGTCAAGCGTCAAAAATCGCCCAAACTCGGGCGACTCGAACACATCGATGCGCTGAAACTCGCTCTGTCCGCTATAGAGCTGACGATTCACGCGAATCGAAAGGCGCACATCGGGCGTATGTTGTTCTGTATACCAAAATTCCATATCTATCTCTCCGTCATTACATTGAGATACTGTATGCTCATATCCTCGGGACCCGTAATCTGGCAGCCCTTTTTCTTTGCATAGCGAATGTAGGTCAGGATTTCCTCCGTGATCTGTTCTCCCGGTGCAAGAATGGGAATGCCGGGCGGGTAGCACATGACAAATTCACTGCATATACGTCCACAGGACTTTGCAATCGGAAGGGACTCTTTCTCCGCATAGAACGCATCCTGTGGCCCGCAGACGACAACTGGGTCGATATACTCCATCTTGAGCGTCTTGGATGGATCCTTGCGGTAGTTGCGCCGAATCTCCGCGAGTGCCGCGACAAGACGTTCGATGTCCTTCGGGCGATCCCCGACCGACACATAGGCGAGCAGATTCGCAATATCTCCAAACTCCGTCTGGATATCATAGTCATCGCGCAGGATGTCATAGACCTCAATTCCGGCAAGACCTGTCGGACGGGTGAAAATGGACAGCTTCGTCGTGTCGAAGTCAAAAACGGCGGCACCGTCGATCAGCTCACGCCCATAGGCATAGTAATCGCCGATGGCATTGATTTCGTCGCGTGCATAGGCAACGAGGTCGATGATCTTGTCGATGACCTCCCGTCCACGCAGGGCGAGATTCCGCCGACTGATGTCAAGGCTCGCGAGGAGCAGATAGGACGCGCTCGTCGTCTGTGTAATATTGATGATCTGATGCACATAGCCGAGCGGCATGGAGTCCGAACAGAGCAGGAGAGAACTCTGCGTCAGCGAACCACCTGATTTGTGCATACTGATTGCCGCCATATCCGCGCCTGCATCCATGGCAGCGACAGGAAGGCGTTCACTGAAATACAGATGTGTACCGTGTGCCTCGTCCACGAGCACCTTCATTCCGTGAGCATGTGCAAGCTCCGTAATCGCGCGGAGGTCGGAGCAGATTCCATAATACGTTGGATTGTTGACAAAGACCGCCTTTGCATCCGGATGGCGTGCAATCGCTGCGGCGACATCCTCCACACGCATCCCAAGTGCAATGCCGAGGACATCGTCGATCCCCGGATTTACATAGATTGGAATCGCACCGCAGAGAATCAGGGCGTTGATTGCGCTCCGATGGACATTGCGCGGCATGATGATCTTATCGCCGCGCCCCACCGCCGAGAGCACCATTGCCTGTACCGAGCCTGTCGTCCCGCTCACCATGAAGAATGCGTGTGCGGCGCGGAATGCCTCCGCTGCAAGACGCTCCGCATCGCGTATCACAGAGACAGGATGACAGAGATTGTCCAGCATCTTCATCGAGTTGACATCGACATCCAAACACACACTGCCTAGAAATGCGGCAAGTTCGGGATTGCCGCGCCCGCGCTTATGTCCAGGCACATCGAAGGGTACGAGGCGCGCACGCTTCATTCGCTCAAGAGCCTCCTGAATGGGCGCACTCGTCTGCGAGAGGTAAGGCATTATTTCTCCTCCACGAGAAGTTTGGACACGAGATCGTCATAGCGATAGTCTCCCGCGAGCTCCTTGTGCTTCACCCAGTGTACTGCCTCCTCTACGTCCTTCTCTGCCGGAAGACCTGCAGGACGGTAAGGCTTGAGCTCGAGGGCATCACGCGCCGGGGCAGGGAAGCCGCTTTTTTCCATGACAAGATCGATGTATTCCGCACGCGGCGCATGGTTGAGATATTCCACGGACTTGTTGTAGGCGCGGTACATGGCGCGAATGGAATCCGCTTTCTCGTTGATGGCAGAATCTGCAAATACGATGACACCGGGATTTATGCCGAGCTCCCCCGATCCCGTGACGTAGCGGCTGCCGGAGGCAACGGCAACGCTCGCCATCGGCTCCGGCAGAACCGCCGCCGCGAGATTTCCGCTCTGCAGCATCTCAAGTCGTACGGGAATCTGCGGAATAACGACCTTGGAGACCTCCCGTTCGTTCAATCCGTTCACCGCGAGAATTTCATCCGTCACATACTCGATGATGGTATTGCGTGAGATGGCGATCTCCTTGCCGTGCAGATCAGAGGCAGTTGAGATGCCCGTATTGCCGCCCGCAACGAGGTTATAATTGCCGTCCGTGTAGGAGATCGCGTGCAGGGCAAAGCCGCCCGAACGCGCAAAGATAACCGCGAGAAGATCAGAGATCGCACCGTCGAGGTTGCCGCTTTGGAGAGCCGCATCCCGCTCCATCGCACTCTTGAAGGGGACGAGCTCGACCTCGACCCCCTCCTCTGCAAAGTATCCACGCTCTGCGGCAATGATGAACGGGATGGAATCCGTATCCGGCATCAGACCAATGGTGATCTTCGAAAGCTTTGCCTCCTTTGGCTGCGATTCCGACCCACAGCCTACCGCGAGGAGGAGCAAAGCAGAAAGTGCCGCAGCAAGTAATCTCTTCATCCGATATCTCCTTCCCCACCCGAGCCTTGGGCGGATGGCGCATGCTCCCGCGCCATATGTTCGCACAGATAGCGCAGTGTCCACAGCGTATTGTACGGCGTGATTGCCGACTTATAGGTAATGCGCGGAATTCCCGCATCCTGCAGCGCTTCGAGAACTTTTGTCAGACGTTTGCCCTGAATATTCTCGAACAGTATGAGACGATGCGGAAATTCAAAAACATCCGTGCTCTGTATCGACGACGCTTTGAAGCCCTTGCGGCCGAGCAGATAGCCGACCTTCTCGCGCCACGCGTCCGCAGGAAGAATCTGAACACGGATGCCGAGTGTGCGAAGAACTTCCTGCGCCAATGAAATCTGCTCGGTCGGAAATTGATAAAGCAGTACGCGTTCTTCTTTTTTCATTGAGGGATTTCCCATTACTTTGCTGCGAGCCCGCGCATCAGGAGATAGGTCACAAGCTCGTCGAGAGAGACCTCCTCCTCCAGCATTTTTTGCTCTAGAGAGGCACGCAGCGTCTTTGGCAGCCGCACCGTCAGAAACCCTGTCGGGACTGGGGCAGGTGCATTCTCCACTGCGGATGTCGGCTTTTGCGGCTGTTTCTTTTTGGTTTTGCCCGACACCTTCGCAGCCTCTTCGACAGGTTTGTCCGGTGTCTCTTTCTTCTTGCTGCCGCTTGGCGTCTGTTTCTTCTGCTCCGCTGCCTTAGCCGTCTGTTCCTGTGCGGGCTTTTGTTTTGCGCCCTTATCTTCGGATGATTTTTTCTTTGCCACCGTCTTCACCTCTGTCTTCTTCGTTTCTTTTTTGTTTTTCTTTGCACCTTGCTCCTTCGGCTCAGGAGGATAGACAAAGAACTCGTTGTAGGCGTTGCGCAAATCCTCACTCGCCTGTTTTGTTCCGACACCGATGATGTAGGACGGATCCTCGGCGTTCAAAGATTCGGCGATGCGTACGAAATCCGAATCCGTTGTGATGATGAAGTACTTTCGCACGCCTTCCTGATAGAGGATCTGTGCCGAATCGTAGAGTGCGGAATCCAAGGAATTCTTTCCGAAAAAGGTTCGACTGATCTGCCGAAAGGTCAGATCCGGATACTCCATCAGGCGATCCCAGCGCTTTTGTTCCGGATGTGCTTCCCAATCCGAGACAACGATCATACGGCAGGGCTGATAACGCTGTGCCTGATCGATGGTATATTGCAGCATCTCAATGGGGGCGTTCTCGATATCGTAGAGAATCGCCACAGTATCATTGCTCGAATCGAGCATACTCCCTCTCCTCACTCCGCCCTATCACCAAATGAACGCTTTGCTCTCTGTTCAAGGAATCCTGCCTCGACCTCAAGCACCTCCGCCTGACGCAGATTGTTTTCCGCAGTACGGATGGTCGCTGCATTCTTATCTGTCATCCATGCCGCATAGCCCTGCGCATAAGCTATATACAGGTCGCAGATCTTGAGCCGCAGCTGGTGCAGACTCTGTATACTGCGCGGAACGGAGACGGCAGACAGTTCATCCTTTCGCTCCTGCCAGTCGGCGAGGATATCCTTCTCCATGATCTGACGAGCCATATCACGCGTTGTCTGACTTCCAAGCGTACCTGCCCCGAGAACGGCGTAAAGACGCAGCTGGGCCGCGTCTACAATATGTTTATGACGCGCGATGATGGCATCGCTTTCTGCCAAGTAGGATTCAACGCGCTGGCGGCGTGCCTGCTCCAAGAGATCTGCATATTCATGCAAATTTTGAATGGCGACCACCTGCCAGTCGCCTTCCTCAGATGGAACAAGCAGAAGCTTGAAGGTGAAATCTGCATCGGCCTCGTCTTGATGCGTAAGAATATCAACTTCCGCTGTCTGTGCATCGGCGCCTTGTATCGGCTGTGCGATCTCGACCAATCTCAAGTCACGTACACCGATACGGGAGAGAATGTTTTCGGCATCTACCCCGTCCTTCGCAGGATCTGCGGCCGGCCATTCGCCGGTGGTCAAGCGCGTATCCACTGCCTCTTTGAGCATCGTTATGAATGCGGGCTTGAGCATTTTGGAGAAGTCCTCCAGTGCCGCCGTTGCTTCACGAGAATGTCCGAATTCGGCATCCATTGTTCCCATCATGAAGTCATCATAGCCGGAATTCAGCACATCATCCAAGCGTACAAAGCGCAGAAAGAGCACCTTGTCACGCTGCTCGAGGGATGTCTCAATGGCGTGAAGCGCGTACGTAGGCGTCTTTGTATAGACGTGGAAATACCAGAAAAGTCCTGCAAACATCAGCAGAATGCCAAGAAGCACCGAACATGCGATCTTTACCTTCAGTGCACGGCTCATCATCATAATCCCCTCCCTTTCTCGCAGCACCGGATCAAGAGATCACCCTGTCGATGATCCCTCCGCCAAGTACGATATCATTCTCGTAAAATACTACAGATTGACCGGGGGTTACAGCCCTCTGCGGATCTGTAAAACAGACGCGTACACAATCCCCTTCCTGCACGATGCGCGCAGCTGCCAGCCGTTTTCCATAGCGTATTTTTGCCTCTACTGTCCGTTCCTCCGCCAACGTGTCCCACATTGTCCAGTTCAGATCTGATGCGATGAGTTCCTGTGCATAAACGGCATCTGCTGCTCCGACAATGACCTGGTTCTTTGCTGCATCGAGTGCAGTGACATACAGCGGCTGCGAAGCAGCAATGCCAAGGCCCTTGCGCTGACCGATGGTATAGAATGCAACACCATCGTGTCTGCCAAGAACGTTTCCCGCAGAATCCACGATATCACCGCAGAACGTACCGCCCGGACGGTGTTCCCGCAGATATGCTTTATAGTCATCGTTCGGAACAAAACAGATCTCCTGACTCTCCGTTTTGTGTGCGACGGGCAAGCCATATTCCTCTGCCATGCGCCGCGTTTCGCTCTTGCGGAGATTGCCCAGAGGAAAAATGATATGTGCAAGTTTTTCCTGATTCAGATGATAGAGCACATAGGACTGATCCTTATCGTGATCCATCCCCTTGCGCAGATGATAAACACCGTCCTCATCCCGATCGATACGTGCATAGTGCCCCGTTGCGATATACTGTGCACCGATGTCCTCGGCCGCGTGGAGAAGTCCCCCGAACTTGATGTGATGATTGCAGACTACGCACGGATTGGGTGTGCGCCCGTCGAGATACGCATCGAGGAAATAGTCAACGACAGTATTCTCAAAGATTTCAGTAAAATCTATAACATGATGAGATATGCCGAGTACATCTGCCACACGCCGTGCATCCTCTACGCTGCTCGGTGCATCCGGCTCGACCGCTCGGGTCTCATCCGAGAGCCGCATCGTCATGCCTACCACATCATACCCGCGCTCCAAAAGCAATGCCGCAGCGAGTGAACTGTCCACCCCGCCGCTCATTGCGACAACAACGCGCTCCTTCTTCATCGTTCTCTCCAATACAATATTTATGGAAGCACTGATAAATTCAGCACCGTCGTCTTAGCCCATCTTTTTCGCCCTGTCTTTGTCGACAAATCCTCCACATAGCTTTGGCTATGCGTCCGGTTTGTCTCCTTGACAGGACAAAAAATCTGCACCAATCCGACGGACTTCATTTTATCAGCGATTCCTTATCTCATATAAATGTGCGTTTAGTATAGCATTCACGCACTGAAAACACAAGAACTTGTATTTGTTTGACAGTCCTACACAAACCTTGTTTTTTTGAGAAATCACTGATAAAATATAGAGAAAATAAATGTGGGGAGGGATGCTATGGCGGTTGTTGGCATCATTGCCGAATACAATCCGTTTCACTATGGCCACGGCTTTCAGATGGAAGCCGTACGTCGGAAACATCCCGCCGCATATATCGTCATTGCTATGAGCGGCAGCTTCACCCAGCGCGGTGCACCGTGTATTCTTGATAAGTGGACAAGAGCGTGCCATGCCGTCGCAGGTGGTGCGGACCTCGTCCTCGAACTCCCCTTTGTCTATGCCTGCCGCAGTGCGCAGGACTTTGCGCGCGGCGGAGTTTCCCTGCTCTCGTGTCTTGGGATTGTCACGCACCTTGCCTTTGGAACAGAGGCAGAGGACACTTCGCTGCTTTCGGAGCTTGCCGCACAGATCGACACGGATCCCGTGCAGATGCAGCTTCGCGAATATCTCGGACAGGGATGCTCCTATGCCGGTGCGCTCACGCGTGCACTGATGCGCGATACGGTCGTCTCTGAGGATCTGCTGCGCGCGCCAAACAATATCCTCGCCATTGAGTATTTGCGTGCACTGCAAAGCCTTGCACCGCAGATCCTGCCGCTCGGCATTCAGCGGGCATCGGCACAGCATGGCGACGCACAGCTCCATGCGGGCATCACCAGTGCTTCATCCATCCGTCATGCACTCAGAGGGGAACCACCGTCATGGGATCGGATAAAAAAGAGCGTCTTGCCGTGCACACTGAACGACCTCAAGGAGGCATATATGCAGGGCGTGCCGCAGGAAGACAAACTGCTTGAACTCCTGCGTTACTTCCTGCTCGTCACGGATACTCCTGCACTCACGGAGATACACGGCGTTTCTGAGGGCATCGAACATCGTCTGATCCGCAGTTTGGAAACAGCGGCGGATTACAATGACTTTCTTGCGAAGGCATCTGCGAAACGCTATCCGCAGAGCCGGATCGCCCGCCTCATCATTCACTTGCTCCTGTGCTTCAAAAAAGACTATGCAGCAGAGTTCGATGCGAACGGCACCTCATACCTCCGTCCTCTTGCGTTCAACACACGCGGACGCGAACTTCTGCGTACGATCAAAGGTACATCTCCGCTCCCCATCGTCACGCACACGGCGGATTTTTTGACCGGAAAATTACGCAAAAAGTACGCTGCAAAGCTCTCTCCGCTGCAGCGTATGCTCGCCTTCGATACCCGCGCGACGGAGCTGCGCAGCCTCACCCTGCCGACCACTCACACGAAATATCATCGCACAGATTTTATTATGTCGCCTATTTTCTTTCAGAAAGAAAGGACAGAATTATGAGCCAATATGTAGTACTTTCCTCTCTCCTCGTGCTGAACGAGCTCAATCGTGATCCCGTGCTCAGTTTCCTTGAGTGGGACGCAGAGGATCCCGTCTCACAGGCAGAGGCTGCTGCACATCTTGTGCGTGCGGCGGAAACGAAGGGGCTCAGTGGAAATTTGCTCCCACAATATTTGCTCCACATCTTCACGCATAACGCGAATCTTGTATCCGAGACCATGGAGCAGACGGGGCTGCCGCCGGGAAACAGCCTACGTCAGGCATTCTATCATGACATCGAGGTTCTCTACCCGCTGCTCACACTGCCGACCAGCAATTTCCTCGGCGAGCCTCTTCTGGACAACTATGAGCCGACGTGCAATGTCTACGATAAGACGGAAGACTTCCTGATCCCGTGGATCGAGGCGGCACAGTCGCCTCGGGACTACGCCGAGGCGTTGCTCACCTTCTATGCCCGCTATGGGTATGGGGATCTGGCATCCTACGTCGTCTTTCATTGGGACGATGCGGCGGGGCGTATTCGCGGCGTAGAGCATTTTGAGCGCATACAGATGAAGAATCTCATTGGCTACCAGCGGCAGAAAGAACAGCTTATCCAGAATACGCGCGCTTTTGTGCAGGGAAAACCCGCCAACCACGTTCTGCTTGTCGGTACACGCGGCACGGGAAAATCCTCTGCGGTCAAGGCTCTTGTTACGGAGTATGAGGATAACGGTCTTCGTCTCGTACAGGTGATGAAGGAGCAGCTGCGCAACCTGCCCGAGATTATGAATACGCTGCGAAACTATGCCGGACGAAAGTTCATTCTGTTTCTCGATGACATCTCATTCGAGGACTCGGATGCGGAGTTTAAGGCGGTCAAGTCCGCCATCGAAGGCGGTGTCTCCTCCTGCCCACCGAACGTACGCCTGTATGCCACCTCCAACCGCCGCCATCTCGTACGCGAGACGTGGCGGGATCGTGAGCAGGACGAACTCTATCGTGACGACAGCATCAACGAAACGATCTCTCTCTCGGATCGTTTCGGACTTGTCATTCATTATCATACACCCGATCAGGATGAGTATCTGGCGATCATTGACCATATGCTGATGCAGAAGGGCATTCACCTCTCCCCCGAGGAGCTGCGCATTGCGGGCCTTCGTTGGGAAATGACACACAGTGGACGCAGCGGGCGCACGGCTCAGCAATTCGTCGCCCACTACCTCGGCATACACTAGAAAGCGCGGATAAATTCAGCAGTAGACGGAGAGTGCGAGCGGCATTGTCCGCACGCGCAGAGGGAGGCGCGGACCGCATTCTCCGTCGATATCGCTGTAGAGATCTTCCTCTGCGTGAATCTCGAAGGATTTTGCCCGAATGTGCAGGATATTATCCCGCTCCGTCACCGGTTTTCCGGCAAACAGGTCTGCCGCAACAGACATAAACTGCGGCAGACTTGTTTTTTTGACGGCAAGAAGGTCAAGCATCCCATCGTCGATAGCAATGTCGTGACCGATCTGCTTCATCCCTGCGACCACGGGGCTGTTTGCAATGACAAACAGGAACACATCCGCATCATACGCCGCATCATCTGCCGTAATGCGGACAGAGAAGGAACGCAGACGCGGGATCTCACCAATGCCCTTCAGATAGTAGGCAACCTTGCCCAGTGCATTTTTATAGGTTGATTTTACCTCATGCGCAATGCCTGTCAGCATTCCCGCACTGACAACATTGACGAAGTACCGCCCGTTTTCTTCGAGCAGCCCCAGATCAACACGGCGTGCCTCATCTGCGACAATCCGCTCGATATATGACTCCCAGTCATTGATCCCAAGATGGGTCGCAAAGTCGTTGGACGTACCGCTGCCGAGAATGCCGAGCGGGACATCCATATCCGAGGAAAGCATGGCATTCACAACGGCGTGTACCGTACCATCGCCTCCTGCGGCGAGTACGCCGTTCGGGCACAGTTCACGAAGGAAGTATCCAAGGTTGTCCTGCCCCCCTCCACGCGTACGATAGGGGCAGAGCAGAATTCCATGTCGTTGAAACATGTCAATCAGGGAATCCAGTTTTCCCTTGAAAAGTGCATGACCCGAAACGGGGTTGTAGATCAGCCCTAGTTTTTTCATGCCTTAAAAACTCCAATTCTCTGCAGGAAACGGATGCCGACCGCACCAATCATCGGAAGCCGGCGCAGATCCTCCTCGATCAGCGCACGCAGGAGAAGCATCGCCGCAATATAGATGCCGCAGCCGAAGAAGACAGCACCGAATGTTGAGATGGCGGCAATCCCCCACCATTCGAGCGTCCATGTGTAGAACAGATAGACAGCACCCGCCATAATCAAGGCTGCACAGATTGTTTTGATGAGTTGCAGCAGTTCGATCCGATAACCGATAAATCGATAGATGAAGTAGAGGTTGATGAGTGCTGCGACCCCCATATCCGCCGCCGTTGCCCAAGCTGCGCCCATGATACCGAGCCATGGGATCGCCGTGAGATGCCAGTTCAGAAAAACCTTGGCAGCTGCAGCAAGCAGCATATTTACCATCGGAATGGTCGGATGCCCGAGCCCCTGCAAGATGCCCGTAGACACCTGATGCAGACCGAGCAGAATGATGCTCACTGCCGAAATCATGACAGCGGGACCTGCCCCGGGCGCGTTGTAGATTAATGCCGAGATCGGCGTCGCCAGCACGAACACAATGACGAACGCAGGGAAACAGACAAAGTTCGAGATGCGAACGGACGCCGCCGTCTGATCGTAGACGCGTGTGCGGTCGCCAAGCACGCGTGACTCCGATATAGCGGGCACAATGCTCATTGCCATGGACGCGGTCAGGATCGTTGCAAGATTGACAAGCGGCACCGCCATGCCGTTCAGATAGCCGAAGAGTTCCGTCGCCTCGCTGATGCTGTAGCCTGCCGCCTCCAGCCGCTGCGGTACAATCATGAGGTCGAGGTTCGATACCACGGGCAGCATGATGCTCGCTGCCGATACGGGCAGCGCGAGCTTAAAGATTCGTTTGATGATGGAGAGCCGCGACTCGTACGTCGCGCCCGGCAGAGGTCTCAGCTCCGTGCCGTAGTCACGCGCAATGTCACGCTCCAGCTTGATATGGAAATAGACGAGGACAATGAGCCCCGTCACCGCGCCCGCAAAGGCTCCGAGCGAAGCACCTGCCGCTGCGTAGTCAAGCCCCCACGGCATGAGTACACTTGCGAGGACGATCATCGTCACCACGCGGAAAATCTGCTCCACAATCTGCGATACCGCCGTCGGGGTCATGCGCTGCCAGCCCTGCAGATAGCCGCGCGAACTTGCAAGCAGAGTCACGAAGAAGACCGTCGGTGCCAGCACCACAACAGCCTTGTATGCGCGCGCGTCGCGAATCAGCTGCCAGTCGATCAGCCAGTCCGCAGCAAGATAGGTCAAAATCGAAAACAAGAGCCCCGTAAAGAGCATGAGCATCATTGAAATACGAAAGACACGTTTCGCGCCGTATATATCGTTCAAAGCTACGCGCTCTGCCGTGATGATCGAAATAGCGACAGGCACACCCGCCTGCGAGACCGTCATGGCAAAAAAATAAATGGGAAAAGCCATCTGATAGAGACCGATTCCCTCACCGCCAAGGATGCGGGAAACGAAGATCCAGTTGAGCGAACCGATGACCTTGACCACGAATCCCGCGATCGTCAGGACAAAGGTTCCCTTGAGGAAGGATTCTCCCTTGCTGCTTTTCCCTCCAGCAACATCTATCTCACGAATGAGAAACACCGCCTCAATACAATCATCAATAAACTACTATATGAATTATAACATATGCCATTCCTACTATCAATCGCACTTTTCTCAAAACAAAGAGGCTGTTGCACAAAGCGGGTAAGCCTCATGCAACAGCCTCATACCGATAAAATTTATCCGCGTGATTTCTTCACGGCAGCAAATCCCTTCTCGGCTGCCGCAATCGTCCGTGTGATATCGTCATCCGTATGTGCGCCGGAGAGGAAGAGCGTCTCGAACTGCGACGGTGCGAGATAGATGCCCTCGTCAAGCATGGTCTCGAACCAGATGCGAAACGCTTCCTGATCCGCCGCCTCCGCATCCGCATAGTCATAGACCTCACGGTCGATGAAGAAGATGCCGAACATCGAGCCTGCCTGATGAGCACAGATTGGGACACCAGCATCCTTTGCCGCGCGCTGCCATCCGAGCAGCAGATCCTTCGTCTTGATCGTCAGCTCGCGGCTGTAGTCCGCTCTGCCTTCCTCGGGTTCTGCTGTGAGGATCTTCAGTGTCTCGATGCCCGCCGTCATCGCGAGCGGATTTCCCGAGAGTGTTCCCGCCTGATAGACGGGACCTGCCGGTGAGACGCGCTCCATGATCTCGCGCCGTCCGCCGTATGCGGCAACGGGAAGCCCGCCGCCAATGATCTTGCCGAGACAGGTGAGGTCAGGACGGATGCCGTACGCTGCCTGTGCACCGCCGAGCGAGGCACGGAATCCGCACATGACCTCATCGAAGATAAGAAGTGCACCGTGCTTCTCCGTGAGCTCACGCAGCAGGGAGAGATAGCCCTGACGCGGCAGGACAAGCCCCATATTGCCCGCAACCGGCTCGACAATAACTGCGGCGATGTGCTCCCCCTCGCGCTCCATGACGGAACGAATGGCATCCTCGTCGTTGTACGGAACGGCAATTGTATCGGCGGCAGTCCCCTTCGTCACGCCCGGCGAACTCGGCACGCCAAACGTCGCCATCCCCGAGCCGGCACTGACGAGCAGACTGTCGCTGTGTCCATGGTAACAGCCGATGAACTTCACAATCTTATCGCGCCCCGTATAGCCGCGTGCAAGACGGAGTGCACTCATCGTCGCCTCCGTCCCCGAGTTCACCATGCGAATGACCTCAATGGACGGATAGACGGTCTGCACGAGCTTTGCAAGCTCCGTTTCGAGGAGCGTCGGTGCACCGTAGCTTGTACCGCGCGCTGCAGCCTCCTGAAGTGCCTTTACCACCTGTGGATGGGCATGACCGACAACCATCGGTCCCCATGAGCCGACGTAGTCGATGTATTCGTTGTCGTCGATATCGTAGATTTTAGAGCCTTCGGCGTGGGCGATAAAGAGCGGATTCCCGCCCACATTCGCAAAGGAGCGGACGGGGCTGTTCACACCGCCCGGCATATGCTGCTTCGCCTCGGCAAAGGCGGCCTTCGATTTTTCTGTACTCCGCATAGCAAACCTCCTCATGCACTGAGCCATGCAGCGGCATCCATCGCATGGTAGGAAATGATGATCTTTGCGCCGGCACGCTTCATGCTCATAAGCGTCTCCAAGACAATGCGCTGCTCATCAATCCAGCCGTTTGCAGCGGCGGCTTTTACCATCGCATATTCGCCGCTGACATTGTAGACGGCAATCGGGCGATCCGTCGCCTCGTAGACCTGTCGCACGACATCCAGATAGGCGAGCGCAGGCTTCACCATGATGATGTCCGCCCCCTCCTGTACGTCGAGCGCGGCTTCTTTCAATGCCTCGCGTACATTTGCGGGATCCATCTGATACTGGCGGCGATCGCCGAATGCGGGCGTACTGTCCGCCGCGTCGCGGAACGGTCCGTAGTAGCCCGAGGCATACTTTACCGCATAGCTCATGATGCTCGTATTGACAAAACCCTCCGCATCGAGCCCCGTGCGAATGGCGGCAATGCGGCCGTCCATCATATCGGACGGCGCAACGATGTCCGCGCCCGCACGCGCCTGACTGACTGCGGTCTGAACGAGGTGTGGCAGTGTTGCGTCGTTGTCTACATAGTGATCATGCAGCTCACCGCAATGTCCGTGACTCGTATACTGGCAAAGGCAGACATCACCGATCACAAGCAGCTGCGGCACAGCCTCCTTAATCGTCGCGATTGCACGCTGCACAGGGCTCGTTATATCCCATGCGCTCGAACCGATTTCGTCCTTGTAAGCAGGAAGACCAAAGACCTCGACCGCAGGAATCCCGCGCACTGCAATCTCGCGTGCAAGATCAGCGACCTGATCCACGGAGTAGTGATAGCAGCCGGGCATACTCGGAATCTCTTCCTTGACATGCTCTCCCGGCACGACGAAGATCGGATAGACAAAATCACGCGGCGAGAGCTCTGTCTCGCGTACGAGATCGCGCATCCCTGAGGAAATACGTAAACGGCGCGGACGCTGTATCAGATTCATTGCACATGCTCCTTTATCGCATTCACCAAGCCATCAATCGTATAATTCTCTGCCACAATGTCAGGTTCGAGCGCATAATTCCGCGCTGTATCTGCTGTAACAGGTCCGATGCAGGCAATTTTTGTCTGCTGCAGCGGCGTGATGTTCCCCAGCTGCTGTACGAGATTCTTGACCGTGGAGGAACTGGTAAAGGTGACAACGTCGATCTCGCTGCGCATCAGTCGCTCGGCGAGTTCCGAACCGCCGTCCAGTTCAGGCACTGTCTCATAGGCAGAGGCGACATCGACTGTCGCCCCATGCGCACGCAGCGACTCGGGCAGCACGTCACGCGCCTCCTGTGCACGCGCCAACAGGATACGCGCACGTGGCGGCAAAATGGGAGTCAGTGCATCGACAAGAGCCTCGGCACGGAACTCCTCGGGAACAATGTCCGCTTGAATGCCGAACGAGCGGAGTCTTTTCGCCGTTGCAGAGCCGATTGCCGCGATCTTCGCATAGCCGAGTGCACGCGTGTCCTTTCCCGCATGGTGAAGGCGTGCAAAGAAATGCTCCACGCCGTTCACGCTTGTAAAGATCAGCCATTGATAGACATGAATGTCCTCGATGGCGTGATCCAATGCCGCATAGCCATCTGCCGGCGGAGCAATGCGGATCACGGGGGTCTCGATGCAGGACGCACCAAGTGCCGTCAGCTGTTCCGTCAGCGCAGATGACTGTGCGCGTGCGCGTGTCACGAGAATACGCTTGCCGTGCAGCGGACGAATATCCGCACGATCGAACCAGCGCAGCTGCTCACGCAGCCTCACCACCTCACCAACAATGAAGATTGCGGGCGGGCGAATGCCGTCGCGCTGTACCATCTCCGCCGCCTCGCCCACGGTCGTGACATAGGTCTCCTGATTGGCACGCGTCCCCCAGCGGATGATTGCCGCAGGTGTATTGGCAGGGCGGCCGTTTTCGATCAAATTCTTTGTAATAACAGGGAGATTTGCAACCCCCATCAAAAACACTAGCGTATCGACACCCGTCGCGAGATGCTTCCATCGTATATGGGATTCTGCTTTCGTCGGATCCTCGTGTCCCGTGATAACGGCAAAGGAGACAGCGACACCACGATGCGTCACAGGGATGCCCGCATAGGCAGGTACACTGATCGCCGAGGTCACGCCCGGCAACACCTCAAACGGAATGTGGCGTTCAAGAAGCACGAGTGCTTCCTCGCCACCGCGTCCAAAGACAAAGGGATCACCGCCCTTGAGCCGAACGACAATCTTGCCCTCGTCCGCTTTGTCCGCCAGCAGGACATTGATATCCTCCTGCCGCATCGTATGCATGCAGGACTGCTTTCCGACATAGATGCGCTCTGCATTGGCGGGTACATAGGAGAGAATACTCTCGTCCGCGAGGTGGTCATAGACGACGACATCCGCCTGCTTCAGGCAGTTCATTGCTCCAACCGTCAAAAGGCGCGGATCGCCCGGACCCGCGCCGACAAGAAATACTTTTCCGCTCATGCTGTAATACCTATCTCTTTCAAAATATCCCGACCGCCTGCATCCAGCAGCTCCTCTGCCAGAGCAACGCCGATCTTCTCCGCCGCATCCATAGCCCCCATGGAGTGCGACCGACAGACACGCATCCCGTCGACGGAGGCGATCATCGCCTCGACATGGAGCACATTCCCCTCGCCGACCTCGGCATAGACACCGACGGGGATCTGACAGCCCCCCTCAACACGTCGCAGAAATGCACGCTCCGCCGCCGCTGCCGCCGTCATCTGCGGATCACACAGGAAGTCGATCAACCCCAGAATCCGCATATCGTCCGCACGACACTCGATCGCGAGTGCCCCCTGCCCGACGGCGGGGAGAATCATGGTTCGCGGGAGAATCGTACGAATACGATCACCAAGCCCAAGGCGTTTCAGTCCGGCTGCCGCAAGGACGATTGCATCGAACTCCCCCGCATCGAGCTTCGCAAGACGTGTATTGACATTGCCGCGCAGGTCAAGGATCGTAAGATCGGGGCGCACGGCAAGCAGCTGTGCACGTCGCCGAAGACTCGATGTGCCGACCTTCGCCCCTTGTGGGAGCTCCTCCATCGACCGATAGCGAGCACTGACAAAGGCGTCGCCCGCATCCAGCCGCTCCGTGATCGCCCCAATGACGAGCCCTGCAGGGACTTCCGTCGGCATATCCTTCAGGCTGTGCACGGCGAGATCGATCTCCCCCGCCAGCATCGCCTGCTCAAGCTCCTTTGTGAAGAGCCCCTTGCCCCCGATCTTTGCGAGCGGAGCATCGAGGATGCGATCGCCCTTTGTCGTCATTTTTCTGAGCGTCACACGCACAGCAGGATGCTGTTTTTCAATCTTCGCAGCAACGTATTCCGCCTGCCACAGAGCCAGCTTACTTGCCCGCGTACCGATAGTGATTGTGTCGCTGTTCACTTGTCCCTGTCTCTCCTATCGCATCCAACTTAAAGAGGGCACGCATTGCCTCGATATAGAATGCCTCGTCCTTCGTGCCCGCCGAGGCGCGGATCTTCATCATGGGCGTGCGCAAAATCTTTCGTACGATCATGCGGCTCATATGCTCCACCTGTCGCCGTTCCTCATCCGAGAGATCCGGCAGCTTTGCACTGACGCGCTTGAGTTCACGCTCGCGGATCCGCTCACAGCGTCCCGAGAGAAGTGCCATGAGCGGCTGAAAGGACAAATATTTGAAGCGTTCGAGAAGGGATGCCGACTCCTCGCTCACGATCTTCTCTGCCTTGACCGCCTCTGCCTGACGCTCACTGAGGTGTTCGTCCACAACAGCCTCAAGGGCATCGATGTTATAGAGCTCAATCCCCTTGATGGCAGCGACATCGGGATCGACATCGCGCGGAACAGCAATGTCGATGAGGAAGAGCTTGCGCCCCTGCCGCCGGGCCATGACACGGCGCGCCTCCCATGCCTTGATGACATAGTGCGGTGCTCCTGTCGAGGTGACGACTACATCAACACAAGTCATATAGTCCAGTGCGCGGTCAAAGGGAATTGCCTCCCCTCCAATGCGTTCGGCAAGACGCTCGGCACGCTCAATATGGCGATTGGCGACAAAGATCGTTTCGATTCCGTGCGCACGTAAATGTTCCGCCGTCAGCTCCGCCATCTTGCCCGCTCCAAAGATCAGACCACTGCACCCGCCCAGTCCGCCAAGCGAGGCTGCCGCAAGTTCCACCGCTGCATAGCTCACAGATACCGAGCGATACGCGATGCGCGTCTCCGTCCGTACACGCTTGCCCGTTGCGATGGCACGATGAAAGAGCAAGTTGAGCACCGTGCTCGTCGCTCCCGCCTCGCGTGCAATCGCATAGGCTTCCTTCACCTGCGAGAGTATCTGCCCCTCACCGAGCACCAGCGAATCAAGGCTGGAGGCAACGCGGAAGAGGTGACGAATTGCCTCTTCATTGACGTAGGTATAAAGGTATTCGTCAAGGTCGTCTCCGCCCTGCGCAAGATCGTTCAAGAACTGCCGAAGTGCCTGTGCGCCACCTTCGTGATCGTCCACGGATGCATAGAGTTCAGTGCGGTTGCAGGTGGACAGAACCACCAGACCGCTCAGACCGTCATATTCTCCAAGACTCATCAGTCCCAAACGCAGTTCCTCGCGGGAAAATGAAACCCGCTCACGCACATCAATCGGAGCCGTCCGATGATTTAGCCCCAATGTCAAGAGCTGCATTGCGTAACTCAACCTCCGCTTTCTCTAACTCTCCATCGTGAACCATGTTCAAAATATAAGGGCGCAGTGCCATGCGCCAAAACGCCGTTCGCTCTCTGCTCGTTGACAGCGTCGTCCGCATCTCGCGGCGCAGATGTGCAACGCGTTCGAGCCACTGACCAAAATCCTCCGGATAGAGCTGCTCAAGCTCCATCCGTATCGCGCGTGAAAGCGCGGGGCTTTCCCCACCCGTTGAGACGGTCAGCAGGAAATCGCCGCGACGAACGCTCGATGGAATCTGAAAGGAGGACACAGACGGATCGTCGATGACGTTGACAAGTATGTCACGCTCCTCTGCTTCCGCTGCAACCATAGCATTAACCGTAGGGCCGTCCGTCGCCGCATAGACCAAAAATGCTCCTTCGAGCATACCGTGCGTATAGCGTACCGAATGCCAATCAATACGACCACTGTCCGCAAGTGCACGAAGCTGCGCAGTCACCGCAGGTGCAATCACGCGCACAAATGACATTTCCCCCGCCGCAAGAATCCCGGTAACCTTACGCTCTGCCACAATGCCGCCGCCGACGACAACGATCAGCCGTCCCGTGAGATCAACATTGAGCGGATACAGCACGCAGATCCTCCTAACCAAAATATGAATCTTGTTCACGTTCGATATTATACCGCAAATAGGCATAAAATAAAAGAGGAGAAGCGGCAATCCCCTCTCTTTATAGTGATTATCAACTCAACAAGACGAAATACATCTGCCGCATTCTTCGAGCAGCGGATAATCCGTCATATCGACGCCGACCGGCATCACGGAGATCAGACCGTGCTCCACTGCGTAGATATCCGTGCCCGCACCCTTGTCCGTATCGGATACCTCGCCCGCGACCTTGTAGTGCACGCGCCCGTTCTCCTCGACGCGCTCGAACGCATTGATGTAGTCGCGCCCTCCCTGCCGGCAGAAGACAAACTGCGGGGCAGCTCCTGCAAGGAACTTTGGAAAGTTAATGTTGAGCAGAAACGGCTGAGCCATTGTGGCCAATACATTATCCATAAATGGCTCGAAATATGCCGCTGCCGCTGCGTACGAAATTTCACTGCCCTCGATCAAAGAGAGCGCAAACGACGGAATCCCGTGAAAGAATCCTTCAAAGGCTGCACTGACTGTTCCCGAGTAGATCACATCCGTACCGAGATTTGAGCCGTGATTGATGCCCGAGAGCACAACATCCGGCTGCTCCTCGGTAATCGCATCGAGGTAGAGCTTGCCGCAGTCCGTCGGTGTCCCATCAATTGCCCATGCCCGAATTTCGTATTCTGCATCAAAATTCTCATCGGCGCGCACCTCAATCGCACGTCCAATCGTCAGCGCGTGCGATGTACCGCTCTGCTGGTGCATTGGAGCCGCGACAGTGACGACATGACGCTGTGCCAGATGACGTGCGAGCGTTCGGATTCCCTCTGCCGCAATGCCGTCATCGTTCAAAATTAAGATATTCACAAATGAGCCTCCTATTTTTCATATATATACGAAAAGCAGGTTGGCATACCAACCTGCTTTTTTCAAAACCGCGAAGCGAATAAAAGACACATGGTGACCCACCACGGAATCGAACCGTGAACCTACTGATTAAGAGTCAGTTGC
>CAUVVR010000011.1:0-87425 GCA_963555475.1 uncultured Selenomonas sp. | reverse complement strand
ATGTGCTCCAAAACTGGGAGCACAGCAAAGGCGTTCGCGAGGAGCTTGCTCTCGCGGCGCGTCTTGGCAAGGAGATCATCTACGAACCACGAGAGGCGGTCATCGTATGAGAAAATTCATGGTTGGAGAAAAGGCTAAGAGGAGAGCAAACAATGATGGCTACCTATAACGTGTCATTTGAATACAGTCTTATGGGGAGCGTCTATATCGAGGCAGAAAGCGAAGAAGAGGCAAAAGAAGTGTTCCTGAATAAATATGATGGAAGATGTGAGAAGTTGCCGGAAGATTCGAGGGCTTCTTTTGAGGATATGGAACTGGAAATTACGGGGATCGAATTAGAGGATGAAAATGATATAGATGCTGCTGCCGTCATGGAGGGAGCTGGTTGTGACGATCACCATCGACCCTAGATCGCTGACTGTAACTGTTCTTATCCTTCTAATGTTCTGTTTTATAGTTAGAGGGGATGTCTTACGTCTAACGATTATGTCCGTCATGATGTGTTTCGTTAGTTATTTTAATCTAGCACGCGATCTTCCGAGGGAAGCTGTAATTTCTGCGATGGACGTTTTTCTTGTTTTTCTTGCTGGAGCGGCTGTTGTTGTTCTGTATTCTGTGTATCGTTTCACAAGAAGGCACAAAGAGGAAGAGCGCATGAAGTGAGAGGAGCATATCGATGGAATCCATTGATTTCCGTGTCATCATAGCAATGCTTGGCGTAACGGGATGGGGACTTGTTTTTTACTATAAGGGACAGTCATGAACAAAAAATTCATTTCCGTAGGAGCAGCGATATTCCTGCTCCTGCTTTTCCCTGTTTGCGTCCACGCAGCCGATCTTCCCGTGACATCGGCGTTCGGGTGGCGTGTGCACCCAATTTCCGGGGAGTGGAAATTTCACACGGGCGTTGACCTCGGCTATGCGGAGGGAACGCCAATTCCTGCGCTTTTTGACGGTATTGTGATCCAGTCCGGCAACTATGCGGACGGTTTCGGCAATCAGGTGCTTTTATACCATCCGGCATACGACACATATACACGGTATGCTCACATGTCAGATGTGTATGTGTCCGTCAATCAGTACATAACGCAGGGCACTGTGATCGGGCTTGTAGGGGCAACAGGATATGTAACGGGTGCGCACCTGCATCTCGAATATATCGTTCGGGGTGCGAATGGTGATTATGTCTATGCGAATCCGCTGATATTGTGGCAGTAGTTCTGTTTTCGGCAATTTAGGAGGATAACGATGGATAGACGCTTGATGCAGGAACCGGGAACGCTAATATCTCGATACCCATTTAATAGACTGGATATAGGCGATCGCGTGTTCAGCGAATACTACGGTTTTGGAAATGTTGTCTATACATATATTTTAGGACTTTGTGTCATACGGTTTGACAAGTTTAATCCTCAACTACGAGCAAGTTATATGTGGATTGGTGGCAAACATGTGGAGCTTGTGCCGAAAGGCTACGGGCTGTGGGGAACAAATGATACGCGCTTTGAAAGTGATCGGGATGCTCAGGTCATGTTTGTTCCCGACAAGTTTTGTGAGTTCTGTATCAGATTTGTTCCGGCAACTATGTGTATGGTATGTATTCGTTTTGATCAATATATTGTTGAACGTATTGCACAGATAAAATCTTGGTTCATGTCGAGGGAGCAACGTCAACAACGACAGGCGCTCATTATAGAAGAAATGATGAAGTGTCTGAGAAAGGTGGAGAACGATGGCAGCAGAATCAATTCTTCTGATCCCGGATTATCCTCTTACCGTTCTGCCGAACCTTGCCGTACAGATCGGCTTGAATGAGGCGATCTTTCTCCAACAGGTACGGTATTGGATGACCCGCGAGGTTGGATTCTGTGACCAATACGGGCGACGCTGGATTTATAACACGGTCAGGCAGTGGCGCGATCAGTTTCCGTTTTGGTCGGAGAGTACGATCAAGCGGACGATCCGCTCGCTTGAGGAGCAGCATGCCCTCCTTTCGACAACGGTCGGTGACGCATTCAACAAGACCAAGGCGTACACCATCAACTTTGACCTCATCGAAGAGCTTGCTGAGAAAATCGTACACGAGCAACGGCAAGCGAGCATAGAGAGCGTTGAGCGTCGTGTTTCTGCGCCACCACCGAAGCGGAAAAACTCGGAATACACCGAAGAACCGACTGTTTCTGATGGCATAGAAACAGAATATATTGCTCCTGTTGCTACAGAAAATGATATAGAAAGTCAAAATATCAAACTGGGTGACCCGCTCGAAGAGGTCAAAATGACCCAACATACAGTTCAAAATGAACCGCTCGAAGAGGTCAATCTGACACGCTCGAAGAGACCAGCCGGAACCCCAATAATGGCGCGGGTTTCCACGTCCTCCTCGCGCACGCGCGTAACAGAGACTACAACAACAGAGAACACGCATAGAATACGTGAAACAACAACAGGCGATGTCCGCAGCCTTTGTGCTGCGCTCGGTATATCAGACACATCGACCGAAAATTTCTTACGCCGATACGGTGCGGAATGTGTGCACGAAAAAGCGCAGCTTTTAGAAACTGCCATGCAGACGCAGAGCATTCGGAATCCGACGGGGTGGCTTCATGCTGCCCTCAAGAACGGCTATACATTCTCTCCGCGCACGGCGCAGCAAGAAGAGCAAACCGTACAACCAGCCCCCACACGCACCTACATTCCTCCTGAATCCGATTCCGTAGAGGAGAGCCTGACGCAGCCGTCTCCTGTGAAACGACCTCTGCATGAGTTCTTGACGGCACAGGCATCGGGCGAGGGTGAGGTGTCTATGTTTGCACAGGAATACTTGCGCAGACACGGGAATCCACAGGGGCGGGCAAGTCCTTGACAGTGAAGGAGGGGGCTGTATATGAAAAAACCGAATGTCGGAAAATACCTTGCCGCACAGGCAATCCGCAAAGCCTTTACAGAAAGCTCTTTGCCCGTGCGACTTGAGGAGATCGAGGTACTTTGTGCAAGTGAAACGCGTCCGCGTCTTCTTGCTGCATATCTGCGCTGGCAGAGAGCACTCATTGATCGAATCCTCGTTCATGCGCTCATGGACGATTTGCCGGAGATCGAGCGTGACTTTGTGCACTATCGCTATCGCATGGGGCGCAGTATGCAGTGGATCAACATGAATATGCCTGTATCAGAGCGGAATCTCTATTTCATGAATGACCGTATCCTGCTTCGGCTTGAGACACTGCTTTTCTACGAGCCGACGATTGCAGATGTTTTTTCGCGGACAGTGCTCCTAAATCTTCTGCGTGTTATTGACGCGCGTCTTGCCGTATTTTCTTTGCGTGTCGATCTTCCTGCGGATGTGGGGTGGCTGGAACGGCTTGCACGCGCACGGTGCAGGTGTCATGCACTTTTACACCTCATAGACGCGTATCTTACTCCGAATGAAGACAGCCCCGCGCACAGAATCATCAGGCAAAAACTCCAAACACCGCACACGACACTGGATGAACTGTTGGATCGGACAGGAATACCATCTTCCGAACGGGAGAAGAATATGGCACAGGATGTATTGCGTAACTATCTGAGCCGCGCAGAAGCGTGTCTTGGCATCGAAAAAATACCGGATACCGAAAAGTTTGCAGTTTTTTAATTCTGCAATGTGGTTCAATAGGGAGGGATGAAATATGTTCAGGGATGGGAGAATGATATGGGGAAGAAGAAAAGATTTCCGCGCCCGAGAGAACGTCCCTTCTTGTGGTGTACGGGACTATTTGCAGTTATGATGCTGACGATGGCAGCGTTCGGGTGGCGGTTTCCGGAGCAGAATATTGTCTTTTTCAACCAAACGGCAAGTGTTCCTGTAGGCTTCTATGTGCGTGTGCCGGATCGACCGCTTGCACGCGGAGACTACGTTGTCTACGAAATGACGGAGGTCACACGCCGTTATGCCGTCGCACGCGGTTATGTGACGAAGCCGACTGAGCCATTCCTCAAGCGTGTGGGGGCGATTGCGGGTGATTCCTACAGTATCGACGCAGAAACACGCAGGTTCTTCATTGATGGGACGTATATCGGTGATGTATTCGAGCGTGATCGGATGGAGCGTCCGCTCCCGCAGCAGGAAGGTGCATTCATCGTGTCCGAGGGAGAGTTTCTGCCGATTGGAGAGAGCACACGCAGCTTCGACGGTCGATATACAGGGACGGTTCCGACCTCACATATCATTGCGATTGTCGTTCCGCTTCTGACGTGGTGGTAAGCAATGCGGATTCGGGCATGGCGATGTAAGGACAGTATGGCTTACCGACGGCGTATAGAGCCACTGCTGCCGGCTTTTTTCCCGATGGGCGAGGCGAATCGGCTTCGCCCCGCACTCAGACAGGCTCTGCATTACACCGGTGGACGGGAAGCGGGGGATGTTTCCATACGTCTCTATCAAGACGTAGATGAGCTTCGGATTGTGTTTTGCGGCAGTGGCGCACCGCATTCAGCAGAAACTGTGCGGGAATACCTTTCGAGCATTGCCGAACATGAGGAACTCGGGCGGCTTCACTGGCGAAAATGTGCCGTGCGGATGGAATACTCTGCGCAGTGTATTTGCGAGATGCTTGCGGCTGCGGAATACATTGTGCTCGCCGTAGATGCCTTGAAGGTGGAGCTTGTCTTTCGCACAGATCGCTTGGCGTGTGAGCGGCAAAGTTTGCGGGACATGATCCCGTACTTCTTTTTGGAACGTGAAGGCGTTATTTTTTGAAGATATGAAGGGGGTTATTGTGTGCTTGGCTTTAAGCAGCCTGAAAAATATTCGGATACCAGTGTCATGAAAAGTCCTGCAACACCGGCAGAACGTGCCCGTGTGGCATACGATGAGCGGATCGGAGCGGTTGTTGTGCAAAACTACAACTGGCGACGCATCGCAATCGGTCTTCTCGTCGTCTGTTTCATGCTCGGTGGCGGTCTTACAACGCTCGCGCTTACTTCGCGGGTTGTCCCCTATGTCGTAACCGTAGACAAGACGACAGGAGAGGTACAACAGGCAGGGGCATTGATTGCACAGAACTACACACCGCAGGAGGCGGAGATCCGCTACTTCCTCGCACAGTTCATCCAGAACGCGCGAAACATTCAGCTCGATCCCGTTCAGCAGGAGCGTATGCAGAATCAGGCACTTGCCTTTTTGACACAGTCCGCTGCGCAGAAATATCATACGATCCAACGTAACGAGCACTTTCGTGAACGGTACGCAAAGGTCACGGCGCAGACGAAAATCAACAGTATAGAGAAAATTCCGGATACGGACTCCTATCATGTGACATGGATCGAAGAAGAGTTTGATATTGCGACCGGCGCACAGCGGCAGCGCAGCTATCAGGGGGTATTCACCATAACCGTGATCGAGCAAAGAGACGAAGCGCGGCTTCTCATCAACCCGTTGGGACTCTACATTTCGGATCTTAGCTTCTCGGAGGAAATGAACAAGAAAAGCCAAACTGCTGGAGGAAAATGAATAACAACTAGCTTTCGTTCAGATGTTCAAGTTGAACATCTGAATAATAAGTACAAGGTATTCATTTAATGGAGGAAATGAACATGAAACTGTTTCCGAAGAAATACGCCCGTGGTGCTCTGCTTAGTCTTTTGGCACTGAGCTTTGCGGGCAATGTTTTTGCAAGTGAACAGACGAACAAATCAACCAAAGAAGAAACGAATGTTAAGAAACTCTCGCAGGAAGTCACGGAGTTGCGTGGCAGTATAAGCGAGGTAACGGAATCGCAGGTCTCAATTCTGCGGATTTTGGATGCGCTTTCGGCTCAGCTTGAGACCATCCAGCGAGATCAGGCATTTCAGCGCACGGCGATTCCTGCCCCTACAGACCGCCCGCTTGTCAACCCGGACAACTCCTATCGCTCCATCAATACCACGCAAGACGCGATCAATGCGCAGGGCGATTCGACAATGGTGTTCACCTATGCACCCGAACAGCTCTATAAGATTTACTGTCGTCCGGGGTATATCACCGATCTTGCACTTAGAAAGGGCGAGACAATTAAGTTCCTCGGCGGTGGAGATACGGCGGCATGGCAGCTCGATAAGTCCGTAGTGGACGGTGTTCCCCATCTCTACGTCAAACCGGTGGTAAAGACATCGACAACGAATCTTATCGTTACCACGGAAAAACGCAGCTACCAGCTCATCTTGACCGCAAGCGACTGGTACAATCCGATGGTCTATTGGACGTATGGAACAGAAGACCATGCGGACATGATGCGTCGTAATGAGCAGGAAGATCGTCTGCGTACGGGCAGCATAAATGCGACGAGTGTCGAAAATCTCGATTTTTCCTTTCATGTGAAGACGAAAGGCGAAGCGAAAGACTATGTGCCTGACATGGTGTTTTCCGATGGCACACGCACCTATTTGAAATACAAGACCCTGCCCAAGCAGCAAGTGCCGCTCTTTGTGACCGAACGCGGCAAGAAGACTATGACGCTCGTCAACTATCACACACGCGACGGCTACTACATCGTCGATCTTCCGTTTGACAAGGCACAGCTGCGCGTTTCTGACCGCAGCATGGTGACGATCACACACAAGGAGTGACGGCATGGCAGGATTCAACCCGCAGAACATCGGCAAATATCTTGCTGATTTCAAAACCTTTTTCAGCCGTAACAGGCGTAAGCGACCGGATGAGGACGATGCGGATCTCGAGATCGAGGATGAGACGCAGGAGAATCCCGGCGATGTGAAAATGAACAGTGGACAGCACCGTAATGTATACGGAATCCGCAAGAAAATCATCGGCGGCATTATTGCCTTTGGTGTGTTGGTCTTTATCGGGAGTTACTATATCTCAAAACCGGACACACCGACCGACCAGCCAGCGCGAATCCCGGCGCAGCAGCTCGCAGCAGAAGCTCGTGAACCTGCGCATACCAATGAGAACCGAAAAGAACTTTCCTACGCTGACCTCCAGACGCTGGATGCAGGGCGACCAAAAACGGCAAATGCACAGGCAGCACCGGGGGCAGACGGCAGAACCGCAGGAAGTGGGGCGGCAAATCCGCAGGGAGCTGTCACCGTACAGCCCGTTCCCGCTCCGGGTATACCATCGGCAGCGTATCCCCCCGTACCAACCCCCAATATACCGGCTGCTCCCGTGGCTGCGGGGGAGCATGAGGAATCCCCGGAGGAGCTTGCGGAAAGGGAACTTGAGGCACGTTACCGTTCGGCAATCGCATTTGCACTTGGGAATGGCTCGGCGGCAACTCCCGTAGCTGCGGAGGTAAGTTCTGCCGCTGCGGGGGACATACAGGACAGCAACACGATGCAAACAGCACAGCCTGCGCCTTATGATACAAGCAGTCCGTACATCCTTCAGGTTGGCACAATGATTCCTGCGATGTTGTTCTCCGGAATCAACACCGACACGCCGGGACAGGTCATTGCACAAATCAGCCGTGATGTCTATGACAGCGCAACGCAGACAAACCTACTCATCCCATCGGGGACACGCCTCATCGGGACATATCAAAGCGAGGGTGCGGCAAACGGGCGCATTGCCATCTCGTTTGCAACAATGATTTTGCCGAGCGGCGCAGCCTACAACATCGGCGGCAGCATGGTCGCCGTGGATGGGAGCGGCTATCACGGCATTACCGGCAAGGTACATCGTCATCTGGATCGTGCGTTCAGTGCGGGGCTTCTCACCAGTGCCATCGCTGCACTCGGCTCGTATGCAAGTGGGGACTCCTCGGCGCAGCGCAGCTTTACGGGCGGGCAGCTCATGATGCAGGGGGCGATGAGCAATGTGCTGAACTCCGTTTCGCAGATTGTTCGCGACAGTACATCGACACGTCCGACCATCACCATTGAACCCGGTTACACATTCCATGTCTATGTAACACAGCCCATCTCATTCGGAGGATAATATGAACGAGCAGGAAAAGAAAGAACAGAACAAAACGCTTTTCCTCTGCCTCTTGTTCGCGGGGATCACCTATGTTGCTGCGCAGTGGCTCACGACACAGGCAATCGCCGATCATCTCGAATACAGTCCACTCCTGCCCGGCGAGATCGCCGGGCATATTTATCAGCCGTTTGCACATCGGACGTGGAGAGATGATCCGCAAATTGCCGCAGCGATTCCGCGCACACTTGCGCAATATGCGTTTTTGCCGTGGATTGTCTATCTTGTCGGCGGACTTGTGATCTACCAATTCCACAAAAGCCGTCAGCGTATGACAAGCCACGGCACAGCAGATTTTGCAAAGGAAAAGGACATCAAAGAGGCTGGACTTGCGATCCGCGAAAACGGATTCGTCGTTGGAATCAATCCCTTCAACGAAAAACTCATGCTGCACAACGGTCCGGAACACATCTTACTCGTTGCACCGACGCGAAGCGGCAAGGGTGTCTGCAACATGATCCCGACAGGAATCTGCTGGAAGCACAGCATATTCTTTTTCGATCCCAAAGCGGAACTTTGGAACTTTACCGCAGGATGGCGCAAGAAGCACTTTGGGCAGAAGGTCATGAAATTTGAGCCGCTCTGCAAGGACGGCTCTGCGGCAAAGTGGAATCCGTTCGCAGAGATCGACTTTCAGTCCTTTGAGGAACTCACCGATGTTTCGACCATCTCGGAGATGATGGTCAAAACAGGGGACGGAGGCAGCAAAGACCCCTTCTGGGAGAACTCTGCCGCAGCTCTCATCAATGGTGTTATCCTGCATCTCCTCTACAAGCACTATCAGGAGAAGCGCCTCCTTCCATGTCCGTCCGATGTAATGAGCTTTCTCTCATCGCCCGGCATGAGTACGGACAAGCTCTTTGCATCCATGAAAATCTATCCGCACATCTCCAAGGAGGAGTTTTTGGAGCAGAACGGCAAGAAAAATATGCTCAAGGAGATTTACGGCGAGTATGTGGAAGATTTTCGTCCCTATACCATCCTTCCACACTTTGCCGAGGCAGTTGCAGCGAATGAGGTGTGTGCGAAAGCCTACGAGGAAGCCTTGCAGGAGGGCAGACACGCAAAGCCGCCCAAAAGCAATCTGGAACTTCTGCGCGAGGCAATCATCGCTGCGGAGGAGGCGGGAGAAACAATAGACTTTGCCGCACCAGACCTGTCCGAATGCACACAGAAGCAGGACATCGACCAGATGATCAGTGGGCAGGACATGACTTCTCCGTGGTACAAACTCCTCGTGCACCCGAAGGTCGCCGAAGCCGCTGCCAATATGTATAACGGCGCGGAGCAGACACGCGCCTCCATCATGCAGACGGCGCAGACTTCGATGGCAGTCTATCAAGACCCTCTTGTAAAAGCCAATACGGCGGTATCGGATTTCTCGCTGCGCGATCTGCTCGACCCGTCACAGGAGGTATCGCTCTATCTCGTGCTCCAACCCAATGACATTGACAAGCTGCGCCCGATTCTGCGCCTTTTTGTGAATACCATGCTCTCCAAGCTCGTCCGTGATATGAAATTCGCGGCAGATGGAGAAAAGGAGCAGAAAAAACAGCGTCTTCTCCTCATGCTCGACGAATTCCCGCAGCTCGGAAAACTCGAGTCCATCGAAAAGACGCTTGCGATCTGTGCGGGCTACGGTGTCAAAATCTGCATTGTTGCGCAGAGTATGGGACAGCTCAATAAGATCTACACCAAGGACAATGCCATTCCCGGCAACTGTCATGTGCAGATCTACTTCACGCCGACCCTTGAAGACGGAGGTGGAACGGCAAAGACCCTTTCTGACACCCTCGGGGATCAGACCATACACTCCTATTCCAAGTCCTCAAACGGGAAGATGTTTGAAGGATCAACATCGACCTCCCAGATGGCTCGTAAACTCATGACCCCGGACGAGGTGCGGCGTATGCCCGCCGATCGTGAACTCGTCTTTGTTGCGGGCTTCCGTCCGATTTACGGAAAGAAACTCTTTTATTTCAAGCAGAAATTCTTCACCGACCGCACCAAGACACCACCGCCGACCTTCAGCGACCTGCGTACGGAGGTCAAATCCTACGCTCAGCTCTTTGCCGTCCATCGAGCAGATCGTGCAGCTGCCGAGGAACGGCTGCGCGAGGTGCAGGAGGCACGCGCGGCGGCAATGACAGCGTCACCCGTGCCCATAGAGGAGATACCGATTCGATTGGAGAAATACGATGAACCGGCAGCCAAAGAAAATCCCACGGCTTTCGGACAAGATGAAACGTGGGATGAAGCAGCTACAAACGCAGCCGGGGGCGAAGATTCACAGCCCCAAGACGCGGAAGAGATAATGACCTTTGCACAGAGAAAAGAAATGCTTCTTGCAAAGCGGAGAAAGGAAGAACAGCAGGATGGGACATGAGGATAAAGTATACGAGCGGCATCTGCAAATGCTGGAACATAACATGGGGCGCAGCATTATGCACTATATGCACGATGACAACGTGACCGAGGTCATCGTCAATCCCGATGGGAAACTCTGGATTGATACCTTTGACAAGGGCTTTCAGTACACAGGCGTCGTCATGGAGGCAGAGGACACGAAGCGCATTATCTACGCTGTCGCCGATCTTGCCGGACAGGTCATTGATGTGAAGAACGATCCTGCGCTGCAAGCCCATATCCCCGAGTCCCGCCTCTTTGCAAACTGCCGCTTTCAGGGACTCCTGCCGATGATTGTCGAAGCGCCCAGCTTCAACATCCGCAAGCACGCTAAGAGAATCCTCACGCTCGATGAATATGTGTCGCAGGGCACAATGAGCGTAAAACAGCGTGAGGTGATACAGGCTGCAATCCACGGGAAGAAGAACATCATCGTCGCGGGTGGCACAGGATCGGGCAAGACCACACTCGTCAATGCCGTGCTCGCCGAAATCTCCAAACTGGACGAGCGCATCGTTACCATCGAGGACACAAGGGAACTCAAATGCAGCGCAGAGAACTTTGTTGCCCTCAATACCACGGACAGCGTGGACATGGACAATCTGCTCCGCAAGACGCTGCGCCTCTCACCGAACCGCATCGTCGTCGGCGAGATACGCGGCAAGGAGGCACTTACCCTGATCGACGCATGGTCAACGGGACACAGAGGCGGCTGCTCCACCGTACACAGTGACAGCGCGACCGATACACTCTTCCGACTGGAAGACCTCGTAAGCCGTGTCTCCATCTCTGCACAGCAAGCGGGAATTGCGCGTGCAATCGACGTTGTAATCTACATCGCAAAGCGCGCCGTTTCGCGCGGCATCGAGGAAGTTCTCTCCATCGACGGCTGGGATCGTGAGCGGCATGAGTACATCACGCATCGCTTGGATGGGGCTGCGGGTTGATGAAAATTGCTTTTACCAGTCCGTATCCCGCTAAAAAACTCTCGTTCGCCGAAAAGTTTGCAGTTTTTTAATTCTGCAAGCCCTTATAATTATTTTATGTGTTTTCATCTATCTTACAGGAGGTTTTTCATCATGAAAAAGTTCAAAGTCAACATCACCAAGGCACAGGTCAAGTCATTTCTCAAGGCGAGTGCGCCCGTTGTGCTTCAGCTCACCATCATGATGCTTCCGGCGGCGATCAGCTTCGCCTCGACCGGAGATCCAAGCGCAGCAGGAGGAGCGGCAGGAGGACAAAACGGGAATTCTACGGGGATTACCCCGCTGGACAAGCCGCTTCAGACCATCACGAGCGCACTCACGGGACCGATCCCCATTCTTGTCACGGGCGGCGGTGTTGCACTCGCCGGGATGTCATGGGCGATGGGCTGGGAACAGCAGGTCATGTCGCGCGGTGTCAAGGTCGCAGGTGGCGGTGCGATTGCGATGGGCGCGGGCAACTTCATGCAATCCGTTATCGGCAAGGGGCTTACCGGCTGCCTGTTTTAAGAAAGGGGGCAGAGGAACATGGAAGAGCAGCAGTCCCAGCAAAATTTGATCTCATGGACACATCTGCCGCTCTATCGCTCACTCACGGAGTACATCCTATTCATGGGTGTACCGCGCAGCTGTATCATCTACAATTCGGGCGCAGCAATCTTTATGATCCTGACGCTGGGACTCGGGTATTGGTATCTCCTCACGCTGAACGTGATCGTGCATTTTGCCTTTCGCTACTTCTCACAGGACGATGCCCAATTTTTTGACTGCTTCGTGGTCTACACCTATAAGCATGACTACTACTCAACCTAAGTGATAAGGGAAGGGCACACAATGTCTTGGAAGGAATACAAGCTGCAAAATAAGCGTGCAGCGGAACATCTCTCGTGGGGCGGGATTACGCACCCCAATATCCTGCGCTGCAAAGATGACAGCGTGCTCGGAATCATCTCGTACCAGCCCTATCGAATGGAGAAGGAGACGCAGAGGATCGCGCTCCCTTCCTTTCAAAGTGGGTGGAGTATATGGTTTGAGGAGCAGCAGGAGCGCACCGGTGTGCGTCATTCGTACCTTACCGTTTCATGGATGCCGTTTCGCAGCATGGATGGCAAGGTAAAGAATACGCTCACAGGCGAAAAGGTCAAAATAGAGGCGTTGGAGGACGCGCTTGCCGCAGCCCTCCATACGCTTGCCGCCTCTTTTCCCGCCGAGGCACAGGCGCATATCCTTTCCTATCAGGAGATTGTCGATTATCTCTGTTTTACGCTCACGATGGGGGAGCGGTGCATGGAAATGCCCGATCCACCCATCGACTTGGATCTATACCTGACGGACAGGCTGCCACTGAACTTCACGGAAAACCATGTGCGTCTAGGGGATGAGATGTTCCTTCTGCTCAGTCTGCCCGCGCTCTTCGGGGCACAGGCAGACATTTATGAGGAGCTGCGACAGACCTTTGCCGGACACAGGATTCCCTGTCGTCACACGCAGCGACTTCTTCTTTTCGGTGAAAAAGAAGCGGAGAAAGAACTGCGCGGCTATACGGGGAAATGGTGTCCATCGCGACGCTACATCAAGGAACTTCTTACCGAGGGAGTTCTGGGGCAGTTGAATGGGTACTATACGAATGAAATCATCCTGCTCATCCCGAAAGAAGAATTTGATACAGTCACAGCATATCTTCATCGTCTCATGTATGCGCGTGCGCTTCCCTACGTCATCGAGGACTACAATGCCAAAGATCTCTGGTGGGGAAGTCTGCCGGGGATGTTTACAGCGGGGCTTGTACCACCACTGTGCGGCTTTGCAGCTCTTGAGGACTTGCTCAATGTAGAGCAGATCATTCCTGTTAAAGAGGAAGACGAAGAAGTGCAGCAGGGGGAGGAGGAGGAAATTGTATCAGCTGAATCTATTTAAGCGCAAGGTACATCGCCTTTCGGATGTGATGCCGTTTGGCAAATTTACCAGTGTTCATGTGAAAGGCTATCGCGTTGCTGTCTGTATCAACAAGGACGGTTCTCTGCAAGCGACGTGGAAGTATCGAGGTCCGGATCTTGACTCCTCCGTGGAGGAAGAACTGGCGGTCATTACGAACCGCCTCCATCAGGCACTCGCGGGACTCAAGACAAACTACGTCCTCTATTTCGAGTCGCAGCGCACGCCATCGACCGCATACGCGGCGACGGATTATTTCCCCGATCCCGTGACGCGGGGGATGGATGCCGAACGCTGCAAGCTGTTCTCCTCGGGAATCTACTACGAATCTACCTTCTATGGGACACTGTACTTCCTGCCGCCTAAAGACCGACAGGAGCAGATCAAAGAACTCATCGTTGAGGGGCGCGAGAAGAAGGTGACCAAGGCGGAGGACATCCTTGTCCTCTTTGCCGAACAGATCGAAAAACTCTACGATATGTTCCAAGGACTGCGGATCTCCGTGGACTTTTTGGACGAGGACGGACTGCTCACCTATTTGCATTCCACCGTCTCGGACAACCACCGACCGCTCAAATATCCGGGAAACCGCTTCTTCATCGACAAATATCTCTATGATACGCCGCTTTACGGCGGACTTGAACCGCAGGTTGGCAGGAAACACATGCGTGTCATTGTGCCGATCACCTACAGCAAGGAAACCATTTTCGGCTTCTTTGATGAACTCAATCGGTTGGATTTCTCCTATCGGTGGGTGACGCGTGCCTACTGCCTTTCCAAGACCGACGTACTGGACGAATTGGACAGGCTCAAACGGCAGTGGAAAGGGAAACTGCAATCCATCACCAGCACCATCGGCGATGCTGTCATGCGCGAGGGCGCAGTGAACGCCGAGAACGTCGATGACATTGCCGTTGACCGTCTTGCCGAGGTGCGCGACGCGACAAATGCTGTTGAGGGGGATCACATCTCATTTATCTACACATCCATCGCCGTCGTTGTCATGGATGAATCCCGTGCACGCGTCGAGGACAAGGCAAAACTCATTCGTCAAATCTTCATCGAACGAGGACTTCGGGCTAAGATCGAGGACTTCAACGCCGTGGACGCATGGATGGGCAGCATTCCCGGCATGATTGGACACAACATACGCCGTCCCATGATCTCCACGGGCAATCTCGTGCACATGATTCCCTTGCCGTCGGCATGGGCAGGAGCGGAGTGGAACAACCATCTGGATGGTCCGCCTCTGCTCTACGCACAGACGGCAGGATCGTCTCCATACCGTCTGAATCTCCATATCCGTGATCTCGGGCATACACTCATGATCGGACCGACCGGTGCGGGCAAATCCGTTCACCTCAACTGCATTGAGGGGGCGTTTCGGAAATATAAGAATGCCCGTGTCATCATCTTTGACAAGGGCGCAAGCTCCAAAGTCCTCACCATGGGAGTCGGCGGGAAGTTCTACGACATTGGAAGAGATGCCAAAGAACTCTCCTTTCAACCACTTGCGCATGTCGATGATGAGAGTGAACGTCAATGGGCGCAGGAATGGCTGACCGATTATCTGCGCGAAGAGGGGATCGAGGTATCGCCGGAGGACAAGACTCTCATCCGCGACTCGCTTGCCACACTTGCAGGGACAAAGCAGGAATTCCGCACCATCACGAGCTTCATCTCCTTCCTCCAGTCGCGGAGGCTCAAGGAGGCGTTCTATCCGCTCGCCTTGGAGGACAATCAGGGCAATAAGGGCGAGTACGGAGAAATCTTTGACAGCGAGGAAGATCATCTGTCCATCACGAGCTGGCAGAGCTTTGAGATGGAAACACTGATGAACTCCAAGCGCATCGTCGGCACAACCCTCATGTATATCTTTCATCGCATTGAAGAAGTGGTGAAAAGCGTCACGAGCGCAGAGGCGGGACCGACGCTGATCGTTCTGGACGAATGCTGGGTCTTCTTCGAGAATCCCATGTTCGCCGAAAAGATCAAGGAGTGGCTCAAAACCCTGCGTAAGTACAATACATCCGTACTATTCGCCACACAGTCCCTTGACGACGTGGCAAAGTCGCCCATCTTTGACACCGTACTCTCCTCCTGCAAATCGCGAATCTTCCTGCCCGATGAGGGTGCGCTCACCGAATCCCGCAGCAAGCTCTACCGCGCGTTCGGTCTCAACAGTCGGCAGATTCAACTGCTCGCACATGCGCAGCCGAAACGTGAATACTACTACGATTCGGCACGCGGCTCACGGCTCTACAACCTCGCGCTTGAGCATTGCCCCTTCACACTCTCTTACGTCTCTGTGGACAAGGTCGCACTGACTAAATGTCAGCGTATTCTTGACCGCTGGGGGCAGGAGGACTTCAATACGCACTGGATGGAGGAGAACGAACTCGAACTTCCGGATTATCCGAAGGAGGCGGCACATACATTATGATCGAACCCATTATTGTTCTCTGCTGCACTATGATCTGTTACTTTGCCATCCGTGTCAATCGTGTGGAGGCACGCATGAACTTCCTCGAGAAGGAGCTGAACAAAATCCGTAAGGAACGCGGCGAAGCCCCGCTTGATACGGAAGGCTTGGGCAAACCCTTCGCGCAGGATGCGACCGTTACAGATACCCTCAAAGGTGTATGGAAAGTATTAAAGCCATGAGCAGGGATTGGATGCAGCGGGCGCGTGGGGCATATACGGAGCACACCGCTCATATCGACCATATTTCCATCATTCGCCATATTGAGACGGGTCTGGTGCGTGACATGGCAGCGGAGGGCTATGGAAGAACGCAGCTTCAGGAGGCACTCTGCGCTCGCAGCCGTTACCCAAAAGACGAGGGGATGGATGCACGCAGCAGCTACTTTGAAAGCATACTTCCAACCACAGCAGAGGAAGGGGACGCAGCACTCCCGTCCCCCGCAGCCGTCTTTGAACGAGCCTATCCCGCACGCATCGAGGAGAATGCAACACATCTGCGTGAGCAGGACGTGCGTGCACTTGCGGGACTGCTGAGAGAGGGGCACGCCCCTGCTGACGTACAGGAAGCCTATTTCGGGCACAGCCTGTTTCGCAGCCTGATGGGGGAGGAAAAGGTACGCAACCGTTTTGAAAGCGATGTGTTTTCCCTCCTCATGGAGCGTGAACAGCTGCGCAGCGAACAAGAACGCCCGCACGCAAAGGCGCGGTTCAGAGAGGAAATGCAGCGTCTTTGGGCATCGCAGGACAGCGATGTGCGGGAAAATCCGAACTTCATCCCGTTTGCCGAGGGCTGCGTCACGGCAAAACTCATCGGGGAGGAAGGATATTCCGCGTACACCATGCAGAGCGTCCTTCTCGAGGAAAGCCGCTATGCGGGGGACGATGAGGAGCGACAGGTGTACGCGGACAAACTCGTCGCAGAGGCATTGCAGATGAAAACGGCGTATGACCGTCTCAGCGACGCACCCAACATAGAACGCGCGGAGAACGTGGAAGAACTCTATGCGGCAATGCTACACGAGGCGCGGCAGAGTGCCTACGACGGACTCCTTGACGATACCGACGAGGAGCGCGTCATCGCCGAACTCGTCGCCGAGGACTTCACCCGTGAGGAGCTTGCCGCAGCCATGCGGCAGCATTCGCCCCTGCTCCTTGCTCCCGCACGGGACAAGGAGGCGTATATCGACGGCGCTCTTCATCGGCGCGGGCAGGGGAAGAAACCCTATCTGAACGACGCGAAGAAAGCCTACATCAGCGCGTATGACCTCTATCGCCGCCGCCTCCTCGCCTATGATCGTCTGCTGCACACGCAGGGAAAGAGCGTTGACATGGACTATCCTGCCGCTTGCACGCTCCTCACGCAGCAGCTCATCAGGGACAAGAAAGCGACGCGGGACGATCTGAAAGACCTCCTGCGTGCCGATCAGGATGCACGCGCAGAGCGCGGGAAGGCTTTGCATGTGAGGAACTCGCCGGAAGAGCGGCGGCAGGACGAGCGGGCACGCGTCCGCAGCCTTGAAAATGACCCATGAAAGGAAGAGCACCATGAATCACAAACGACTTCAGACAGCCGTCATCATCGGCTGCCTCCTCGGCGTTACCGTCCCATTCGGCGCAATGGCGATCTCGCATCGCCCTGCGGACGCTGCCATCTTTGTCATCGACGAGAAAAACATTGCCGAAGCGGTCAAAACGGCGATCACCACCGCCGAGATTCTGACCACCGAGCAGCAGGAACTCGCATTCAAACTCTTGGATGCGAAGAAACTCGACATGAAGATCATCGCCGACTTCCTGCAAAAGCACACCAATGTTCAGATACAGATGAAAGAGGGCAACTTTACAAAAACGCCCGACCAGCTCCGCAGTGAGGGGCTTGCTACCGGCATACTCAATCAGCATACCAGCGTACAATCCGTCCTCATGGACGAGATCGGGTCAATCGAGTCCGTCCTGAATACGGACAGCAGCCTCGTCGATCCCTACCACGAGAGCGTCAAGAACCATCGCATACTGGATGCAAGCTATCAGGATGCGGCTAGGAGTGCACAGAACGCGCAGCGTGCCAGTGAAACCCTGAACAAGGGGGTGCAGCAAGCCGTTGAGGCATCGAACAAAGCCGAAGGCGAGCAGCAACTCCTCCAGTCCGGCATCCAGATTGCCGCAGCAAACTACTACATGAACCGCAACACCAACGAACTCCTTGCCAACCTTCTCGCCATGCAGGCAGAGGAAGCCTACGTCGCCAATCGCGAGCGGGCAATCGTCGAGAGGCGCGAAGAGGAACACAAGACGCATTTGAAACAATTCGTAGGAAAATAAGTGAATATCCATAAGAAAAAATTCAGATGTTCAACTTGAACATCTGAATGATTTTGGAGGTATATTCATTTTTAGAAGGGAGTCACTATGACGAGATACCTTCCCGCCGTGCTGGTTGCTGTCCTTGTTCTTGCCCTGCCTGATACAACGCTTGCGTTTGGCAACAACGAGATCATCAATGCAGGGACGGGACTCGGCGGCACATTCGACACGAAACTCCGAGAGATCGCGGGCGGCATCGTGACGGCGATGAACATTGTCCTGATCATGATGACCGTCATATCGGGCATGATGATCGCGTTCGGACTGGAGGACGGCAAAAAGTTCATGTGGCAGGTCATGCTTGGTGCGGGACTTGCCGCGAACTTTGGCGCATTCATGTTTGATGTGGGGTTCTGGGACTTTGCCGACAAATACGCAGCCACAGCGAATGCCGTCACCTATTTTCAGCCGGAACTCGCGAAAACATCGAGCGAGTGGAACATCCTCGGCAAGTTCATGGACAACTACACAGAGAAGATCATCACACCCGGCGCAGCGAACATCCTGCCATACTGCCTCAAGCTCCTTGTCGTACTCGCCATCGTACAGGCAACATGGGAGGTCACAATGAAGTTTGCGTCGGGCGACAAAATGCAGTACATGATCCAGATGACACTCAAGACCGGATTCTATATGTTTCTCATGGTCAACTGGATCAGCCTCATGGGGGCACTCTCGGACGGATTCGAGCTGCTCGGCTACAAGGCGGGGGGCAACAATACGGCGAGTGCAAGCAACATCGTCGGCAACAACTGCGACCAGATCGTGAAGTTCTCCATCGACATGGTCAATGCGATATGGGAGGACGTGTCCTTTGCGAGTCTCGGCATCCTGCTCATCTCCGTATGCGGGCTTGTCGCCATCGTCTACTGCCTCTTTATGACCGCGCTTGAGATGTTTATGGCACGCATCGAGTTCTACACCATGGCACTGCTCACCATACCGCTTCTTGCCTTCGGCGTTACGGAGAAATTCGCATTTCTCACGGAGAAGGCGATCGGTGCGATGTTCAACCTTGCGATAAAAATATGTGTCATCGCATTCATCAGCAGCATGGCTGTCCCGTTCATTGAGAGCTTCACGAAGGACTTTCAGGCATCGAAGGGCTTCGGCTCGGATGTGGGGATCATCCTACAGGCGATTCTTGCCTGTGCCATCATCTACTTCCTCACGAAGAAGATTCCTGCGCTCGTCACAGGGCTTCTGAACGGCTCTCCGCAGCTCGGCGGCAGCAGCATGGTCGATATGGCAAAGGGAGCCGCAGGAACAGCGGCAAATGTGGGGGCTGCGGTCGCCACAGGCGGCGCATCGCTTGCAGGACAGGTGACAGCGGCACGGACAGCGGCAATGGCAAAGGGAGCGGGAGGTCTGCGTGGAACGCTGACGCAACTCGGACGCAACTATGCGATGAGCCGCAGCCCCGTGCAGAGTTATCGTGGGGCGATGCAGTCATTTACAGAAACCATGAAAAATACAAGCAGTAATTTGAGACAAGAAGTCGCTAAAGAAGCAAAGAAACATTAAAAATGGGGGCAGTTTGTACTGCCCCCACATCACAGATTATATGCAGGTATTCCTTGCGAGTTTTTTAGTTTTCAAACAAAGGGCAACTACGGTTGTTGTTCTCCTTTTGTATGTTTCGGTTTTAGCTTGCACGGTGTGCCCAGTAATGTGCTTCGGCGGCATCCTCTTTGATTTGTTGAATGTCTCCTTCCAGACGTTCGATTTTCGCATGTAAGCGTTCAATCGTCTTTGCCATCTCATAGATGGTATCGAGCATCATTGCTTCCTTGTCCTCGCGTGACAGATTGTCATAACGCGAGGGTGGTTCAACGGGCGCAGCCTCTTCGACCACGGGCGCAGGAGGCGCTTCTTCCTTTTTCTTGCCCCAGAAAAGTCCCATAAAATCATCCTCCTTCTGTTGTCCAAAGCCATTCATGTTCATTCTATCGCATTGCCGTTTTCTTGTCAATTTTGGAAAGGAGCACCGTGCATGAAGCGCAGCATTTTCGTTCTCCTCCTCGTACTGGTTCAGCTCGTCCTCTCTGCGGTGGCAGCACTTGCTTATAGTGAGGACACGGGCGCACTTGACCGCGAGGGCAGGAAGGGCATGATGCGCGGCGCGATGATCTGCCCCGTGACGAAGGGCGGTCAGCCCTATATGGTGGTCACATCTCCGCAGGGACACCGTATCCATCCGATTACAGGGAAGCCGAGCTATCATGCGGGTGTCGATCTTGATGCGGACATGGGCGATGATATTGTCGCAGCAGCGGCGGGAACGGTGACGATGGCAGGGTGGTTCGACGGCTACGGCAACACTGTCATGATTAACCACGGCGGCACACTTGAAACGCTCTACGGACACAACAGCAGTGTCGTCGTCAGCGTCGGTCAGACGGTGCAGCAGGGACAGCTCATCGCAAAGGCGGGATCAACGGGCAACTCAACGGGACCGCACTGTCATTTTGAGGTGCGTCCCGATGGTTTTGGTGGTGCACCGGTCGATCCGGGGCTGTATGTGCCGGGACTGCTCGAACTCGAAAAAGCGCAGGGCGGCGGCAACACCGACGGACATGCACATACGGATTCCCACGGCAGTCTGGTGGACTTCGTTGTCGCCAATGACTTTGCAAAGCCCATCTATGATGTCATCGAGAAGACCGTCGATCTCGCACGCAAGGGCATTTCCCTCGTGCGCGAATACATTGCCTCCATCTTCTTCGTCCTTATCACGATTGACCTTGCGATCGGCGCAATGACAAAAGTGACCGCTTCGGAGGGCGATCGGGAACCGCTCATGAAGTGGATCATTCAGCGCAGCCTTTTCTACGCGCTCTGTCTTTTCCTTCTCTTCGGGTGGAGCGATGTGGTGGGCAATCTCTCCCTCTCGGGACTGCCCGTCCTCGGCGGGCTTGCGGGCGGACATGGCATGGAGGGCGTACAGGCATCGCAGGATGCACTATCCGACCCGACACAGATCATCCAGAAGGGCGTGTCCATCATCGCACCCGTCATCAACGAGGCAATGAAGATCGAGGGTATCATGGATCTCGTCTTTCACGGGCAGACGGCACTCATCTGCTTTATTTTCGGGGCAGTGCTCTTTATCCTCTTCTGCATCATCGGCTTGCAGATCGCCATTGCGTATATTGAGTTTTACCTCGTCATTCTCTTCTCATTCACGTCCTTTACCTTTGCAGGGGAAAAGCACGTCCGAAAATATGCCTCCAACGGGCTGAACGGTGTCTTTGCCGTCTCCCTCAACATCATGTTCTTCTGTCTCTTCTCCCTCATGCTCCAGACGACACTGGAAAAGCTCGCGGTCGAGGGATTGGTGACGCAGAACACCGTCGTTGAGGCACGTTCGTCCGGGGGCGGTGCGACGGGCGCAGCGGGCGAGCCGATCAAGAGTATGCAGGATCTCATGAGCCGTATCCGGCAGGTGGAATCCTACTACGGCAACTATCACTGCGACAACGGACTGGGTTACTACGGCGCGTATCAGATCAACAAAGACTACTGGGATGGCTGGTGCGACAGGTTCATGAATGCCTCGCCGAGTGTCTTTCTTGATACGGATGCGAACTATACGCGCTGGAAGGAGAGTGGTGCGTATGATACCAAGCCGGAGCCGACCCATACGCGATACCCGTGGTCGCCAAAGAATCAGGATCTCGTTGCCGAGTTTGTCCTAACGGGCTACTATCTCGACTATGGCAGCTACGAAGCCGCAGCGCGTGCATGGACACGCGGGACAGGAGGAATGTGGGATGCAGAAGGGACACGCTACTGGAACGAGGTGCTCGGCAAACGCGGCGACGGCGGCGGCAGCAGCGAGGTCATGCGCGTCAAGGCGGTGGCAAACATCGTCCTCCTCATGCAGCTTACACTCGTAACTCTCATGTTTATGTTCTTTGCCGACCGCGTGTCGAAATTCATCATGACGCAGTTCGGACAGCCGGGCTTCCGTTTGACCAACGAACAATGATAGATGAACTTTTGCGAAAAATATTCAGATGTTCAACTTGAACATCTGAATAGAACGGAGATATATTCATGAAAGGAGCATTCCAATGAAAACCATGAAGAAAATGCAGTCAAGTCTCGGCAGGGGCGCAAAACTCTCCCTCATGGCTGTTGGTGTTGTTGCCATGCTCACGGGCGGGATCGGCGTAACGTCGGCATGGCATCATATTCCGGGCGTGACAGAGCCGTTCGATCCACCGAATTACTACAACCCGCTGACCGTCTCTATCCCTGACAGCGCACCGTCCCCCTTCGCTCTGCGGGATCTTGCTGCGCAGGGCGGGACGGTCTATGATATGACACGCGATATTAAATCTGTCCTCTACGGGGAGAAATTCCTGAACATCCTTACGACCATTGTCGAAAAGCTCGGGATTGCCAAGATCGATCATCAATCTGTCTCGTCCGATCTGCTTGCGGAAGGAACGAATCACACGCAGGAGATGCAGGATCGTGGCTACGAGGTCGCGCAGATTGAAGAGTGGAAGCGTGTGGAGCAGAGTCCACTCTTCCACGGTTTTGACGAGAAGGAGGAGAAGTACAACGCGCCGCGTGACAGTATGGGACAGCGGCGGGTGCTTGCAGACGCATATACTGCATACGCAAAGGGGGCACAGCTCGCGATCAGCGACCATGCGGAGAGCGATGCTATGATGCAGAAGCTCCTTGACGCACTCGCGCACGCGAAGGGTGAGAAGGAGATTCGACAGATTGGGGCGCAGATCGAAGCCCTCAGTGCAGCAGAGGATGCAAAGCGTACCGCGCTCCTCGCTGCGCTCACCGAACTCAAAGCGACCAAGCAGCGCGAAGAGACGGATAGGGCACTGGAACACCAGCGGCAGGTCGAGCGGGCGAAGGTTGTGGTTGCCGATCCGTTCGACAAGGAAGCCGTCAAGGCAAGCGGCTACGAACGCCGCAAGCCGCTCGGCTTCGTGCCGTTTGAATGACGCGCACTGTTGCCCCTTTGCTCCGTTCGCGCTATAATTGGAGCAGGAGGCGAGGATAATGGAGAAAATGACCTACAAGTATAACCCGTCGGATTATGACGAGGTGCTTTGCAAGTATATGACGGCGTTTTATCGGGCGTATGAGGAAAAAAATCGCCCTTTTATGATTTCTGAAATGGAACATCTTTTTTCTGAAACGAAATATGCCATGAAAGAAGGGGATATTTCGTCAGGTGAACGTGAGGAAATGCTAGAATATTTTGGAGGGTTGATGGATGGTTGATTTGAGCCATGTGGAATGGATACCGAACCGCTTTGGCGGGTCTGAGAGCAAATGGGCGATGGAATATGATGGAAAACTCTACATGGTAAAGTTTCCAGATCCGAATCGAGCGCCGAAGCAGACGACACTGAGCTATATCAACAATCATTATTCGGAGTACATTGGATGTCACATCTTTCAAATGCTCGGGATTCCCGCTCAAAATACCTTTTTGGGACGCGGAACGCCGCCCAACAGCAAGAGAGAGAAGACTGTTGTTGCCTGTGAGGTGTTTTGTCAGGACAAGCCCGGCTGCCTGATTGAGTTCAGCAAGTTTTTTCTGCATGAAACAGACAGTCAGAAACGGAACAAAACCACGATTGAAGATGTTATGCGTGTGATTGAGGAGGATGTGACAATAAAAAATAAGGAGCAGCTAAAAAAATTCTTTTGGGATATGTTTGTCGTGGATGCGTTGATCGGAAATGGTGATCGTCATTTAGATAATTGGGGTGTTATAGAAGCGCCGGACAGATCGCTTTCACCTGCCCCTATATACGATTGCGGATCTGCACTTTCCCCCTTGTCCTCTGATGAAAAAAAGGCGACTCTTTTAGAAAGTGACGGCAGCTTTAAGAATACCGAGTATAATCTGTGTTCTGTCTATCGCTATCAAGGAAAACGAGTCTTTTATCACGAAATCTTCAAGAATCCGCCGGAAGAACTGAGCCGTGCCATTCAGCGCATTGTGCCACGGATCAAGGCGGCATCCGCACGGATCGACGACCTCATCGACCGCACAGAAGGACTTTCGGACATCTCCAAAGACTACATGAAAAAGTCCCTTGCGATGAGAAGGGAGCAGATCCTCCTTCCGTCGCTCAAGAAGTGCAACGAAAAAGATCATACATCTGCGCGTGGCGCGGGCAGATAATCCCACAGCGAACGAGCTGCAAACTGTAAAGTTTGCAGTTTTTTCATTCTGTAAGCCCTTATACTTTAGGGGAGGAGGCTGGCAGAATGACAAGCGTACACACACTTATCGAGGAGCGCGACAGGTTCTATTCCGATCTGCGCTTTAACAAAAACAGATTCATCGACTTTCTCGGTGCAATGGCAAAGCACTATCGCCACCCAATCCACACGCAGATCGGGCTATTCTTTCATGGCAGCGCAGCGGGCGCGGCGTATGCGTCCCCTGCAACATGGGAATCCCTGCGTACGGGAGTGCATGAGCGGGCGAGTGGTGTTCCTGTGCTCGTTGGTGTCGAGGGAAAGGAAGAATTGCACTATCTCTACGATATTAACGATACGCATGATCCACTACGGCAGGATTTACGGTCACTCCTATGGCATTATGAGGAGGAACGCGACGGGGATTTTCTGAGGGCACAGCTCGGTGCGCAGGGAAAGGATACACGAGAGACTGTCATAGAAGCGTGCCGTACAGCGGCGGAAGAATACCCTGACGAGAAGGCGAGGGAACTCGTTGCTCTTGGTGCTGCATACGTCACGCTCTCACGTCTCGGCTTTGACGCGGAGGAAGAGGTAGGACTTCCTCTCATCCTCACAGAATATAACGATGTAGATGCAGAAATGGCACTGTACGGGATTCAGTCGGTTGCACAGCTTATTTTGAATCCCGTTGCGCGGCATATTCGTGAGGAGGCAAGAAATCATGCAGAAGAACATGATCCCGCTGGAAGAACACATCCGTCTTTGGGAGACACTGACGAATCCGTCGGCGACCGCCGAGGAGAAGGAGTTAGCACAGGATCGGCTCTGGGACGCACGTCTGAATCAATCGACGATGGAAATGTCGAAGGCATTCTATCAACAGGAGGAGCAGAAGGTGTTTCCCGTAGTCTTTCCGGAGATGACACAGATCCCGCTGCGCCTGTGGGAGACGCAGCCGAAGGAGACGATACAAAAACTCATCGAGCAGATGACGGTGTACCTGAAGTTCTGGGAGGATTCGGACGCGGACGATCCGTGGAGGGCAGTGGAGCGTCTGATGAAGGAGTCGAATCTTCACCCGTGGGGGGGACTGGACGAGAGTCTCAGGGAGAAGAACGAGGAGGCGAGCGAGCGGCTCGCGTGCGAGATGTGGGGGAATCCATACAGGGAGGAGGACGAGGAGGAGCCGCAGAACTAGCTCCGGTCGATCTGTCTGCCATCGACTATGCGGCAGATATGTCCTCGACGCGCGGCAAGAGGGCGGTCTTTGCCCGTAATCTTGCAGCAATCCGTGTGATGAAACATCTTGAGGAACGCGGCATTCCTCCGACGAGCGAGGAGCTGCGTCTTTTGCGCAGCTACAGCGGATTCGGAGGAATACCGGAGGCATTCGATCCGTCCAATAAGGCATGGAAGAAGGAATATGATACGCTGCGCACGCATCTGACGGAGTCAGAGTTTTCGTCTGCGCGTGCATCTACCTTGAATGCCCACTATACACCGCCGGAGGTCATTGAGGCGATCTATGCGGGACTTGCCCATCTCGGTTTTCAAGGCGGGAATGTGTTGGAACCGTCGTGTGGTGCGGGGCGTTTTTTTGAGGCGATGCCCGAGGAAATGCGGAAGGAGAGCCGTCTCATCGGCGTGGAGGTCGATGCGCTTTCTGCCCGTATTGCAAAGCTCGCCCATCCTGATGCGGAGATTTCGCAGCAGGGCTTTGAGCGAACCCGTTTCGCCGATGGCTCATTTGATCTTGCGATCAGCAACGTACCGTTCGGCGATGAGATCATCACAGGCGATCCGAAATATTTGGGGGAGCGGCTGCGCATTCACGATTACTTTTTGAATAAGATGATCGATGAGGTGCGTCCCGGCGGTCTTGTGGTCGCCATTACCTCCAAGGGGACAATGGACAAGGATAACGAGCGTGTACGTAGTATGCTCGCCGATAAGGCGCGTCTTGTCACTGCACTGCGTCTTCCCGAAACGACGTTTTCCGCTGCGGGCACGCGCGTTATTTCCGATCTGCTCGTCTTTCGGAAAAAAGATCCTGCGCGATCGCCCGGCGAGGAGCAGCAGGATGCTCTTGCCGCCGTAGACTGGGAGGGCGTTCTCTATCAGCGGGCAGCAGGGGAGAACATCAACAAATATTTCTATCATAACCCGGAGCAGGTTCTGGGTGAGTTCCGGGTGCGATCGGGAGCGTATGGACGCGAACAAACCGTCATCGCACCGGAGGGACAGAATCTCAGGGAGGCGATTGCGGAGCGTCTTTCCGCACTTCCGACGACCGTCTATACGCCGAGCGAGGAGTCTTTGCCGATTCCCATACAGGAGCAGCGTGAAGAACGTCCTGCTATGGGGTTCTACGTTGAGAATGGGGCACTCTGTTTCGTCGATACGGCGGGAGTGCGCAAGGAGATGGAGCTGAACGAAAAGGAGCGGGCGCGTGTCATCTCTGCCGTGCATCTGCGGGATGCAGGGCACGCGCTTCTCGCTGCACAGCAAGAGGAGTGCACGAACGAGGAACTCTATGCACTCCAAAAGAAACTCTCACAGCTCTATGAGGATCATGTGCAGAGATACGGGCGCATTGCACAGGATAAGGCACTCAAAAAGGTGTTTGGTGTCGATCCCGGCAGCAATTTTATCGCAGCGTATGAAATTTATGACAGCAAGAAGAATTTTATCCGCAAGGCGGATATTTTCACGGAGCGCACGATCGTCCCGCAGCGTGTGCCGACACAGGCGGACAGTGCCGTTGACGCTCTGACAATCTCCATGCAGCAAAAGGGCGGTGTCGATCTCTCCTATATGACAGAACTGACGAAGAAGCCCGCAACCGACCTGATTGCTGAACTGGAGTTCAAGCAGATTTTCTACGATGAGACGAATGGATATGTTCAAGCGGACGCGTATCTCTCGGGCGATATTCGGGCAAAGATGGAAAATCTTGAGAAAATCCGCGTTGCCATCGAGAAAGAGATGAAAGCGAATGCCGAGGGCATGGAGGAGGCGCACAGAAGGGCACTTGAGGCGCGTCTTTTCCGTATTCAGAAAAACTATGCAGCACTCGAAGAGGTCAAGCCCAAAGACCTCGAGATTGGTGAAATCTCCTGCGGACTTGGCGTATCGTGGCTACCGGTACGGTATATCGAAAGGTTCATCGACGAGAACTTTCAGCCTGCGGGATCACCGACCGTGAATCATTCCACGGAAACGGGGGAGTGGGAGGTAAAGCGACCCGCCGATGCCAATGATAACCCTGCGACAATGGCGTGGGGGACAAAGGAAAAGAATGCCTACGAGCTGCTTGAGGCAGCCCTTAATTTCAAGACACCTGTCGTGAGAGTCCCAACAGATGATCCGAAGAAAACGGTCGTTGACCGCGAAAAAACTATTGCGGCACAGATGAAGCAGCAGGAAATCAAGGACTCATTTCAGACATGGCTCATCAAAGACCCGCAGCGCGTACAATTTATCACGGATTACTACAACCGCAACTTTAACAACATCCGTCCGCGCGAATACAGCGGAGCATATCTGACATTTCCGGGGATGTCGAATTCTGTTTCACTCAACGAGCACCAGAAGGATGCTGTGGCGCACAGTCTTTACGGTGGTAGTACACTCTTCGCGCATTGTGTTGGTGCGGGCAAGACGTTCGAGATGGTCACATCCATCATGGAGGCGAAGCGGATCGGGATTTCGCACAAGGCTCTGATGATCGTTCCGGGACATCTGACGGAGCAGACAGGCGAGGAGTTTCAGCGTCTCTATCCACAAGCGAAAATCCTCGTTGCGACAAAGAAGGACTTTGAAAAGCAAAACCGGCGGGAGTTCATTGCGCGTGTCGCTACGCAGAACTGGGATGCCGTTGTGATGAGTTACGAGCAGTTCAAGCGGATCAAAGTCTCTCAGGAGCGGCAGGAGGCACTCTATCAGTCCGAGATCAATCGCGTTACAGAAGCCCTTATACATGAATCTGGCACCAGTTGGGGTAAATCCTACAGCGTCCGGCAGCTGGAGAAAAAGAAAAAGAGCCTCGAGTCAAAGCTCGAAAAACTTCAGCAAGAGGGAGAGAAGGACAAGGAGGGTGTAATTGATTTCGAGGAGCTTGGTGTGGATCGGCTCTGTGTGGATGAAGCGCATTATTTCAAGAACCTCTACACGCCGACGCGGCTTTCCGGTGTCGCCGGTATTGGTACGAGTGAATCAGATCGCTCATGGGATCTTTATCTCAAGTGCCAATACATCAACGAGATCACGAACAACAAGGGCGTGATCTTTGCGACCGGCACGCCTGTCTCCAACTCTATGACGGAGCTGTTTACGATGCAGCGGTATCTCGCTGCGCCGCGCCTTTCTGCGCAGAAGCTCTCCCATTTTGACGCATGGGCGGCAAATTTCGGCGAGATCAGCGTGGGCATGGAGTTAAAGCCGGAGGGCAGGGATTATCAGCTCAAAACGCGGTTTGCCAAGTTCCACAATCTCCCCGAACTCATGAATATGTTCAAGGAGTTCGCCGATATTCGGACATCGGATATGCTCAAGGGGACGATCAAAGTTCCCGAAGCAGAGTATGTTGTCGAACGTCTTCAACCTAGCGCAGAGCAGAAAGAAATCATCGACACGCTTGCCGTGCGTGCCCAAGAGATCAGAGCCGGCAAGAAGCCCCTTGTGGAAAAGGTGGATGGCACGATGACGGAGGACAGTATGCTGCTTGTCACGAATGCCGGGCGTAATCTTGCACTCGATCAGCGGATCATCCATCCGTCACTGCCCGATCATCCGGACAGCAAGGTCAACCGCTGCGTCAACAATGTGCTTGCGACTTATCGCGAGAATATGGAAAACAAAGGGACACAGATCATCTTCTGCGACCAGTCCACGGCGACCGGAAAGGGACGCGGCGGCTTCAACGTCTACGATGACATCCGCACAAAGCTCATCAGGGCGGGCATCCCCAAGGAACAGATCGCCTTTGTGCAGGAGATGAAGACGGAGAAGCAGAAAGACGAGCTTTTCCGCAAAGTCCGTGAGGGCGAGGTGCGCATTCTTCTCGGCTCGACAGATACGCTCGGTGTCGGGACGAATGTGCAGCATAAACTTGTTGCGACGCATGATCTCTCTGTCCCGTGGCGACCTGCCGATCTTGAGCAGCGCATGGGACGTATCATTCGCCCCGGCAATGAAAATGAGAAGGTCAAGATTTTCCGCTATGTCACCGAAGGGACGTTTGATGCTTATATGTGGCAGATTGTGGAAAATAAGCAGCGGTTTATCTCACAGATCATGACCTCAAAGACACCTGCGCGTTCCATGCAGGACGTGGATGAGACCGTTCTCAGCTATGCGGAGATCAAGGCAATCGCGACGGGCAACCCCTTCATCAAGGAGAAAATGACTCTTGAAAACGACCTTTCGCGCATTCAGATCGCGAAATCCGCGTATCTGAACCAACAGCAGCACTTGCAAAAGCTCATTCAGCAGGACTATCCGGAGCAGATCAAGGAGAAAAAGGAGGCACTGGAGCGGCTTCTGGACGATCAGCAGCGCATGGAGGAACATACACAGCGCATTGAGGGCAAAGAGTCCTTTGCTATCACGATGAACGGCGTGCTCTACACCGATCCGAAAGAAGCGGGAAAGGCATGGAGCGAAATGCAGAAAAATCCTTCCGCCATGCTGCGGTTCGAGGGCGAATACAAGGGACTTAAATGTCGCATTGTGATCGATCACATGACGCAAACGCCCATGCTATCGCTCTACCGTAAGAGCAGCTACCGCGTGCGGATCGGCGAGCGACCGCAGGATACGTTTACACGTCTGAGACACCTCTCGGAGAGCATTGTCGAGCGCATTGCAAAGCAGAGGGAGGACATTGTGCAGACAGAAAACAATCTTGCTCGCGCGAAAGAGGAGAAGGGGCGCCCCTTTGCTCACGCGAGGGAAGAGAGCGAGAAAACGGCGCGTCTGAGGGAGCTGGATCAGCTCATGTCTGCCTCCGAGGAAGAGCCGATTGCGGCGACACAAATCCCCTCGCAGAAACAAACGTCCGAAAAGCCGTTTTCCATGCGTGTCGAGGAAATCGCACGCAGAGGTCAAAATAGGCGCAGTGTGCCGCAGCAAGCGGCAGCAAGATAGGAGGATATGACGATGAGGACAAAATCCGATCAACCCCATGGAATAGATTGCATTGCCGTGTTGGAAACCATCTCGCAGGAGGAGGCAATGGAAACTTTCGGCGACGATTTTCGCGCGAATGCGGAAAATGGTGTTTTTGACAGCTATCCGGGAACACTTGTATGGGATGGCACGACGCATCAGCGCGTCGATGAGGAGGCGCGGACATAATGGCAGCGACGCAAAAAAAAGTCTATCCCAAGAAAACCGACGAAGAAATCTATGAGGCGACAACGAATAAGATTGTGGCTCTCATGGAGAGCGGAAAGCTGCCGTGGCAGAAGGGCTGGGATGGGAAGGTCGGTGCGTCGATCTTCCACGTCCCCATCAACGGGAAATCGGGTCGTCCATACGGCAGCCCCCTGAACAGCCTTTATCTTTCGTGTATTATGGCAGAGAAGGAGAGTGATGATCCGCGCTTTTTCTCCATCGGCGTGCTCAAACAGCAGAACAAGATTCATAAGGAGCGCGTAGAGAAATACCGTGCAGAAGGCAAGGACATTCCGCAAGAACTTCTATGGGAATATCGCAGCAAGGAGGGGGCGAAGCCGACCACAGTCCTTCAACGCTGGCACGTCACACAGGACAAGTATGGCAACGAACTGCCCGAGGATGAGCAATATTGGGCGAAAAAATATGTTGCGCTCTATCATGCATCGGACTGTCTGCGCCGCGAATACCATCGTGACGCAGAGGGGAATCGCCTGTATGGGGAGGACGGCAAGCCGCTCTATACCGACCACCCGCTCAAAGCATACACACCCAAGGAAAAACGCTATACGCATGAGGAGGTTCACGAGATCGCGGAAGCGATTCTTGCGGGAAGCGGGGCGGTTATCAAACACGATCAGGCAGACCGTGCCTTTTACAGCCTGAGTGATGATGAGATCCACCTGCCGCCGAAGGAGGCATTTCCGGAGCTTGCGGACTACTATGCGACGGCTCTGCACGAACTTGCACACTGGACGCGGCATTCCTCGCGTCTGGATCGGGAGAGGTATGGGGGATTCGGCTCACCCGACTATGCCCGTGAAGAACTGCGTGCCGAACTCACATCGGCGTTTCTCTCACAGGAATTCGGTCTGCCATCGAGTATTGAGGGACATGCAGCGTATCTGCAAAGCTGGATGAAAGAACTGAAGGAAGATAAGACCGCCTTTGCAAACGCCGTTTCCGATGCCAAACAGATCACGGAGTACATCAAAGACTTTATCCCTGCCCGTATGCGCACGGACACGGAGGAGGCGGTTCTCACGGAAACCGCTGCGAAGGAGAAGGAGCATTCGGAGAAGCCTGTTGATACGATCGTCCTCCCGGAACGGAAGAACGACAGACTGGTTGAGATCAAGGATACGGATTATGTGCCGACACATACAGACGATTCCGTCCACGTCACGGTATTTCAGACAAAGACAGGAACACTCGCAGCAAAGTACGGTATGCAGTTCATCCGGGACTTTGACCGCGTCTACGATGCCAATTTTGACCGTGAGACATTCACACTTGACCGGCTCTATGAAAAACTCAATCGAGATGACCGACCGAATGCACAGGATATGCGCAGTATGAGTGTCGGCGATCTCATTGAAGTGGACGAACGTATTTTTCGCGTAAACAGCGTCGGATTTGAGGAAATGCAGCTTCATCCGTACAAGGAAGATTTCATCCTGACGAGCACCTCATCAGAAAGCATTCAAAAGCAGCAGGAGGAGGCAAAGGAAGCCGTCGGCGAGGAGCTATATACTGCCTATCAGAAGAAATTTCACGATGTGTTCTATCGTGGGGAAAATCCGCATTTGCCGATCGATCGCTTTGCCGATCCACGTTCTCGGGAGATGGACGCGGACTATGCAAAGGAGTTTCGGGAGCGTGCGTTTCTCTGCGGGCTGTCCAGTCTGCGCCCGACCGATCAAAAGGGATGGCGTGATGCGGATGCGCTCTTTGCAAAGACGCAGCTGGAGGCGGGTGTCCCGTTCCCGCGCATCGCAGGGGCAATCCAGCGCAACAGTCCCTACGCAGTCATCTCGGGTGACCGTGCCTACGGAACGAAACTCGCGCGGGACGTTGCCGCAGAGCGCGAACGGGAAAGGGGACGGGGCGCTGCGATCAGCGTAGCACGTTAGCAAGAACAACGCGGTATATACGATAAGAGGGTCTGCCCCCAGTACGGGCAGACCCTCTTATCGTCCTATGTTCTTGCTGTTTTCCTGTGTTCTTTGCGGTACGTCCCACTTTTCGCCCGTCCATGCGAGCGGGCGCAGGTTTTTCTCTGCAAAGGGGGCGAGAAACTTCTCCAATCGCCCATATAGCGCAGAGAACTCCGGCTTGTTTTCGACATTCGCCAATTTTTCGTAGGCGTGCTTCAAATCCTCCTGCCTCGTGCGGAACTCCTCAAAAGTTCCGAGGGTGCGACCGCCCGCATGGATCAGGCGGTGAACATCCAGCAGGTTAATATCCTTGCAATGCGATAGGATATAGACATCCACAAGATCCTTTGCCCTGCGGAAGACCTTCGGGCTGGCGATGGCACAAATCTTGTCCGAGAGCATTTTTTGCAGCGTTGCGCCGCGAATATAGAGCGGCTGACCTTGATAGGAGATTTGATAGTTCTGATAAAAAGGATGGCTGCGTTGTCCAAAATCCACCTTGAATACACGTTCTTTGTTGGCATCTAAAATTCGGAATCCCGCAGATTTTTCTTCTGCCGGTTCACGAAAAACGATAACGGATAGGGTCGGATCAACACGCTGAACGGCTTTTTCCAGCACCTCGCGCATCGTCTCAGCGGTGGGCTTTCCTCCCAGCCAATCACCGTCAATATCGTGTGTGATACGGTGTACTGAGATGGGCGGAGCTTCCAGCAGTGCCAAATTCAGATTCATTGCCCCTTTGAAAATGATAGGGGCTTTCGCGCGTGTGAGTTCTGCCATGACCTTCATCATGAGTTGTTCGTTTTCGTTCATGCTTCATTCCTCGTCATAGTATTCCATTGCCCATACTTTGTATTTCTCGAAGCGGGGAAGAAGGTCTTGCTCGATCTGCAAGGAATCAAAGGATTCTCCGTTGGAAAAATATACGTCCGCTAAACTTTCCTGTATGACCTGATTATCTCCATCCGCACGCAGAAGATCGTTGATGGTCTGGTTGACAGTCGTGCAGAGCAACCCATTTCGACGTTCATGTTCCACAGCGGAGAAAGAGGGAATGAGATGCTCTGTTGTTCCGTCTATGTGCAATGGTGACTGCACATAGATGTGGGCAGTTTCGTGAAAACTGCTCCCATTGGACAGCCCCAGATAGTCCGCAGCCGTATCATAGGCAAGGATACAGGGGGCATCCTTCAAGAGATCGCGCAGGTAATCGTTATAGGTGTGCAGTTCCAAGGCAATCACTCCTTTCTCGTCTTCCATAACCATCTTAAAGCAAAAATCTTCCCGCTGTCAACACGATGCGCCTATCTCCCTTTTGCGCTCTCGGCGAGAATTTCGTCCTTCTCCATCTCCGACATGAGCACCCAGTTTTCTCCCATGCGGCTGTCCTTGCTGCGTGCGACGAGTGCCGCATATTGGGGATCGCTGATCCCTTTTGCAATCGTGCGTGCTGCTTGGAGCGGTGTTCTGCGTGCGCCACCTCCGCCGCTCGACGGTGCGGCAATGTAACGCGCCCCGTCTCCTTCGCTTTTCCGCTGCCGGTCGGCAGCGGATTTTTCTTTGCCCAGCTCCGCGCTTTCCTTCGTCATAGCGGCAAGCTCTCCTGCGAGCTTCGACACCTTTGCTGCGAATGGTTTGTTGCGTTCCATGACACCCGCTGCAATCTCCACAATTTTTTTCGTTGCTTCGGGGGTACTGCAACGCTCGGTGAGTTTGCTGCGCACCCGTGCGAGTTCGGCAGCTTCCTTTGTGAGGTTCTCTTTTCGCTCAAGGAGTGCGCTACGTCGCTCCTCAAGTGCATTCTCTTCTTCCTTGTATGCTTTTTTTGCAGCGGATGAGGCGAAGAAGCCGGGGGCTTCCTTTTTGTCGAATGCGCTGCGATCCTTTTTCCACGCCTCCACATCGTTCTTGTAATACTGTTCCTGTTTGCGATGAGAGTTCTCGCGTGCACGCAGCTCCTTCCATGCACCTCCTGCGAAGATATTCTGTGCGATAAGCTCGGCACGCTCCGACGTTAGAACATCCTTCTGCGCCGCTGCCAGTTCCTTGCGCTTTTCGACGATGACTGCGTCTGTATACCGCTTCGCTTCGGAGAGGATACGTACGACATCGGCGAGGGAAAGAGTCTGCGCGTCATCATCCGTGTGCAGATTGCTCTTTGCAGTTTTGACCATCTCTGCAAAATCCCGCAGCCGTTTCTCGAAGCGTTTTTTTGCAAGTTCGTTTTCAAAGAGCAGCTGATTGACACGCAGCTCTATATTCCGCACCGTACCGCGTGCGGACAATTTGCGCATCTCTGGCTGGAGTTTCTTCGCAAGTCGTTGATATTTTTTCCGCGCTGTAGTAATCCGCTCTTCGAGTGCGGGCAGCAACTTCTCGGCAGAATGTTCTTCATCTGTGACAGTTTTTTCTGCCGTTTGAATACTTGCTGCGAGTGCCCGCAGATCGAGCAGCTGCGCACGCGACTCTTTCATATCGTGCCAGAGCGTACGCGTTTCTTCCTCCATGAAGGAAAGACGCGCCTGTTCCTGTGCCGCATCGCCCCAGAGGACAGTGGTCGCGGTCGCAAGGAGATCACGATGCACGTCCTCTAAGTCTTTGCGTACATCCTCCGGCAGATGGTCTTGTAGGTCGCTGTATTCATCCAGCAGATCCTCAAAAAGTTCCTCGGCTTTGATCTGACGCACGCGGTCGGCAGTGAGATTTTTCGCACTGACGAGATGTCTGTGCCGATCATTGAGCGCACGCAGCCGCTGAAAGCGTTCCACGCGTGCGTTCTTTTTCAAAATGTCGTCGAGAGAAACGGCGAAGTCTGTTTCCGGAATGCGGTTAAGGAGTTCAGCAAGAACGTGATCGCCGCGCCGCAGCGCGTCTTCCTGCTGTGCTTTGAGCGTCCGATGATCGACACGGACGGGGACACCGTACTTTTCAAGAACGGCGTTCTGAATCTTTGCGAAGTCCTCGCGTATATGCAGGAGATAGTCTTTCCGCTTCCTGCCAACCCACTTCTCTGCTTTGGCACAGCCGCCCTTATCAGGGTGCTTCTTATTTGCTCGCTGAAAAAACTTCTCCGGTGTTCGTTCCTGCTGACGTTCCTGCGCGTCGATCTCGCGCGTCGAGAACATGATGTGAACGTGCGGCTGCCGCTCCCCGGAGGAAAGCGTACCGACCTTTTCATGAATTGCCCACGCATAGTAATGATCCGCGAGGTGTTTGGAGAGAAATGCGTCGAGGATTTCTTTCTGCTGCGCAAGGTTTAATTCGTTCGGCAGTGCGAAGATGATTTCTTTGTAACGCTCGCCGTTTGCACGCTCGTAACGATCTGCCGCGTGGAAGAATTTCAGCGGCGAATCCTCTGCCCATCTCGGCATTTGGTATCCTGTCGCAACGCAGCCGCCGCGCATCTCATGTGCCGCCTCACGGTTGATGTATTGCAGGTGCGAGGAGGCGAATGTGCTGTCCGTCCCCTTTTGAAGAATCTCTAGGATGGCATCTGCTGTGCGCTCTACATCGCGCCTTCTTGCGCGAGAGTGAGTCCATCGCAGAGCCAGACAGGTCTCCCGTCCTCCTCCTCGGAGGTATAGCTGACGCTTGACATCATCCGACAGAAACACAGGAGTGCGTCGCCCTTTAGTACCCACATTCCCGCCGGGCAGTACATGCAGGCGAAGTCCTTTTTGGGCAATTTCGTCGATGGTAGGTTGATGAGTGTCGGACTTTGATATGCTGCCGGCAGGGGAGTGGGCGAGGAAGTTCCCGCTATCTCCATCGACTTCTCCTGCCCTTCCTTTGGTTCGTCCAGAGAAATCTCCGAATCCATTCTGTCCAATTCGTCCACCAGCTTCGCGAGTTCCATCTCCTCGTCTCCGTTCAAGTTTTTCACGCTCCTTTTTGTTTGCAGCATTTCTCTTTTCGAGTTCGCTGTCCATAAAATGAAGATCGAGATTCAGATCGCGAACAGTAGCAAGCGCAGATTCCTGAAATGCTTCTGTTCCCGCGAGAGAAAGCTCCTCCCCAAAAATTCTCTGCGCAGCGGCGAGGGCGATCCCAACTGTTTCAAGAGAGGCATTCTTGGTGACGTGGATTCCCTGCTCGTCGAGTTTGATTTTTCCAAAGGGGCTGCTGTAGAGAAGCACCGGTTGTTTTGGCAGCGGAAGAATCGGATGTGTCCCCGAAATCGTGTTGCGGTAGCTGTGGACATCGGTGCGAAGTTCCATGTTCGTGTCGATGTTTTGAAACTTCCCCTCGCGGTTGACGTAGGAGATGTGACTGCCCGCTTTGATCTGTACGCCATTCGGTTTTTTGTCGGACTTGAGTTCAAAATGGTAGCTTGCCATATCCTTTTTCCTTTCGCAGGGGATTCGATTCTCAACCGAAGGTTCAGCGAGCGTAGGCGAGCGACAAAAAGAAAAGCCGTAGGATTTTCAAAGTGACTGCAAGAAATTTTGTGCGGTTGAGTTTCTGTTTAATTTTCCTATAAGGGAAATGAAATAGAAACTCCTAAGTGTGCCCTGAACGTGTTTTACGAAATGAGTGTATCACAGCCGTGCAGATGGAATCAATGGAAGGATTTGCCATGTGACAGTGTCATGTCCCGTGTGTTAAGATAATCGCGACAAAGGAAGGGTAGGATTTTTACATGGACGCAAATTTTACGGAACAAAAACTGCGGCGCATGGAAGAGGAACTGAATGCGGCAAAGAGAGTTCTTGCCGCAGAAAAATCCTCCCTGCAAAAACTGCGGCGCAGAAAACGCTCCTATCTGCTTTTACAGGCAGGACTTCTTTTTGAAGAAGCGGGCGTACTCTATGACTATGACCCGGATGTTGTTCTCGCCTTTTTGCGGGGACTGAAAAATGGAGGGAACGATGATGGAGGAAATTAAGGCGGCACTCGAAAAGATCGACAAAAAGATCGAGCGCACAGAAGAGGAGATTGTACGTTGCGAGAAGCGGCTGAAGGAGGCAAAGGAGGAGCTTGCTCGTGCGAGGGATCGGCGCAACATAATCATCGGGACATATATTACGAATCTTGGCGGCGGTGACGCGAAAAGTCTGGACGCATTTTTCGCACTCGCGCAGGAAACACTTTCTGCGCAGCAGGAGTCTGTGGCATTGGTCACGGATGATGCGACCGATGAATCTTCCGCACAGGATTCATCGCGCAGCGGCGAAGCGTCCCACTAATATATACGGGAGGATGTTATGCGGCTCTTTATTGCGGAAAAGCCGAGCCTTGGTCGTGCCATCGCGGCGGGACTCGGCAACGGAAAAGAAAAGGACGGCGCAATCTATCTCGGCAGCGACATCGTGACGTGGTGCTTCGGACATATCCTCGAACAGTGCAGCCCCGAGGACTACGACGAGAAGTACAAGCGATGGTGCATTGAGGATCTTCCGATTCTTCCGCAGGTGTGGAAGAACAAAGTGAAGCCTGACGCAAAGAAGCAATACCTTCTTATTAAGAAGCTCGTCCATGAAGCAGATGAAATCGTGAATGCGGGCGATCCGGATCGTGAGGGGCAGCTTCTCGTGGATGAGGTGCTTGCCGATCTGGGAGTCTTGAAAGGCAATAAAAACATCCAACGGATTTTGCTCAATGCCCTTGACGAAAAATCCGTGCGCGAGGCACTCGGCAATCTGCGCTCCAATCAAGACTTTGTCGGGCTGCGGAGTTCTGCGCTTGCCCGCAGCCGTGCCGACTGGCTCATTGGCATGAACCTCTCACGCATCTATACCATCCGTGCACGCGAAGCAGGGTATCAAAACATCGTCAGCGTCGGACGCGTTCAGACTCCGACGATGGGGCTTGTCGTACGCCGCGAGATTGAGATCAAGACATTCCGCCCGATCACATTTTTCACGCCTCGGATTCTTTGGCAGCATGAGGCAGGAAGTTTCCTCGCCAAATGGAAGCCGCGTGAGATGGACGGCGTAGACGCAGAGGGACGCATCGTTCGGCGTGAAGTTGCGGAACAAATCCTTGCTGCTGTTCGCACTGCCACTGCAAGTGTTCGCAGCATGGAGCAAAAGAAGGGGACAAGTCCGCAGCGACTGCCGTATTCACTCTCGGCACTTCAGATCGACGCGGGCAAGATTTACGGCTACGCTCCGCAGGAAGTCCTCGACACGCAGCAAGCACTTTATGAGAAGAAGCTCACGAGCTATCCGCGTTCCGACTGCGACTATCTGCCGGAGAATCAGCTTGCGGACAAAGACACGATACTCGACCATCTCGCTGCGCTTGGCGCAGATTTTTCTCCCTTTGCAGCAAATGCGGATCGGCAGATCAGAAGCCGTGCATGGAACGACAAAAAGATTTCTGCGCATCATGCGATCATCCCGACGACAATCCGACCGGACTATGCTGCGCTCACCGAGAAAGAGAAAAATCTCTACGCACTCATCGCCAAAGCCTACATCGCACAGTTCTATCCGGTACAGGAATTTCTTACAACAAAGATCGAAGTCTCTATTGGGGAAGAGATTTTCGTGGCGAGCGGCAAAGTCGTTTTGCAGGACGGATGGAGAGTGCTCTATAAGAAAGAGCAGCATGATACGGAGGACGGCGAAGACGATGGACAGAATCTCCCGCATGTCTGTGAAGGGGATTCCGTTTCTTATCAGGACGGAAGTATTCAGGAGGGGGTGACAAAACCGCCGGCACGGTTTACACCGGCGACACTCCTAAAAGCAATGAAGGAGATTCACAAATATGTCAAGGACACGGGCTTGAAAGATCGTCTCAAAGAGTGTTCGGGCATCGGCACGGAGGCGACACGCGCTTCCATCATCGAAATGCTGCAAAAGCGGGAGTACATACGCTTGGAAAAAAAGCAACTCGTCCCGACCGAACTCAGTATATCCCTCTGCAAAATACTGCCCGACAAAATTCTCTTTCCCGACATTACGGCACAGTGGGAGTTCGATCTGGATCGGATCAGCACCGGCAGCATTTCCATCAAGGATTTTTTTGCGCAGCAGGAAATCTATCTGCGTGAACTTCTTGATAATGCCAAGACGGCAGCCATCGCACCGCCCAAAAACAGCATCGCGTGCCCGCAGTGCGGGAAAACCATGCGCCGCATGAAAAGTGCGAAGGGATATTTCTGGGGTTGTACCGGTTATCCGGAATGCAGGGCGACATTTCCCGATAAAAACGGAAAGCCCGATACTGCGCCCAAACGTCCAACAATGAAAGGAAGGAAATTCAAATGAACAGCATCATCCTCAGCGGTCGCGTTGCTGCAAAGCTGCGCGAGAACGAAACCCCAAACGGAAACCGTGTCATCCATTTTCCGATTGCCGTTCGTAAGAGCTTCAAAAAGGACGAGAACGGCAACTATCCCGTCAACTATTTTCGCGTGGAGGCATGGAACACTCTTGCCGACACCTGCAAGGGACGGCTTGGCATTGGTGACCTCATCAACGTACTGGGGCGGCTCGACATGGATGTCTACCCCGACGAACAGGGAAAGAAACAGTACCGCGCGAAAATTACAGCGGGCAATATTGAGTTTTTGACACCACGCAAAGACGGGAAAGACGTTTCCTCCACACCGGAAGCGGAAGATCTCACCATTCCGTTCAATCAGATGGTTATGATCGACGACGACGATATTCCGTTTTGAGGAAACAAAAAAAGACGGGTCACTGCAAATGTAGTGATCCGTCTTTTTTTCATGGAGAAATTCCGCTATACTGTGTGTTGGCTAAAACAATCAGAAAGGGGCTTTCTCCATGTGTGAAGACTTTATCACATTTCTATTAAAACTTCCAGAGGACTGTAAGTCTTTTATTGCGGATGACTGTCTCATTTTTCAGCTGCCGCGTCAACATCATGACTGCCCTGCGTGCGGATCGCAGCACACCTATGTGGATCGGTATCGCAAACAGACCTTAACAGGGATTCCGGACACGAAACTCACCTATATTTACAAAAACAGACGGTATCGCTGTCAAGAATGTGGAAAGACGTTTTCTGAGAACAGGAACTTTATCGACACCTATCAGCGAATGCCCCGGAGTGTGATCGAGAGCATCGTTCACGCGCACGGAGAACTCATTAGTGCTGCCCAAATTGCTCGCCGACATGACATCTCATCAAAAACAGTCATGCGACATTTTGCCAGCGAAGCAGGACAAGAAGAATCCACCACTTTGAATAGTGTGATTTCCATGGACGAATTTTGCGGAAATGTGGGCGCAAAATATCAGGTCGTCATCAATGATTTGCGCAGCAGACGCTGTTGTAATGTCATTGATGATCGCTGTGCTGTGACCATCTACAACAAACTTCTCGAATACCCCGAATGTGAACGAGAGAATGTAGCAATGGTCAGCATTGATCTCTCGCCATTCTTTCATAAACTTGTCGAAGAATGTTTTCCGAACGCCGTCATTGCAGCCGATAAATTTCACGCTGTTCGTCTCGCTAACAATGCGCTCGACAGCATACGCAAAGAAGTACAGTCAGGATTGCCATCGAGTGATAAGAAATGGTTTCGTAATTCGCGGCACATTCTATTGGGACGAGAACCGAAGCTGAATCTTGTTGAGCGGAGCAAACTCACAAAAATCTTTTCGTTTTCGGAGAAGCTGAGAATCGCCCATGCGTTGAAAGAAGAATACTATCGACTCTTTGATAGCTGTGATCGAAAGAAGTTTAAGGAGCGGCTGCGGAATTTTAGGGAGCACGTTCTTGCCTCCAATATTACCGCATTTGTCAGAGTGCTAAAGACCACAGAGCAGTGGAAAGAGGAAATCTGGAACGGAATCCGCACCGGATATAACAACGGATTCACCGAAGGGTGCAACAATACAATTAAGGTTCTGAAGCGAGTCTGCTATGGCTTTCGCAACTTTAAGAACTTCCGTCGGCGTGTTCTATACATTCTCAACAACGAAGAGCGTAAAGCTCGTCGCACAAAATAGCTAAAAAAATAGCCGTAAATATTTTCCGTAACTATTGACAAAGAGCCATTGAGACATGTCTCTTGACAGATGAAGAGAAACGAATTGCCTGCCGTCTTGCCAAAGAAGCGGGTGCAAATTTTGTCAAAACATCAACGGGCTTTTCGACCGGTGGTGCTACCGTTGAGGATGTGAAACTCATGCGCGAGACCGTTGGTTCGGAGTTGGGGGTGAAGGCATCCGGCGGCGTGCGGTCACGCGCAGATGCCGAAGCAATGATTGTTGCCGGGGCATCGCGCCTAGGTACAAGCAGCAGTGTGAAAATCATCGAAGAATAAAAGACAAAGCAGAACCTCTGGCCGGGTTCTGTTTTTCTTTTGAAAAGACGTGACATAGACCGCATAGTCTGCTATAACTATGTTCATTATGGTAAATGAAACGTCACGAATCAACATCAACAACATTCTGGAGCGTACGATTGACATTGGGCAGCGCATGCTCGTGACGGGCGCGGAGGTCAGCCGCGTGGAGCGCACGATCAACTTCATCTGCCGTGCTTACGGCGTGCGTCATGTGGATGTGATGGTCATTACGACCAGCATTGTTGTGACGCTACGCGGCGAGGACATTGGTGTTCTCACACAGATGCGTCGTGTGCCTGGGCAGAACTTCGACTTTCAGCGGCTCAAGGCTCTGAATCAGCTCTCACGCGAGATCTGCGCTCATCCCATGACCTCGGACGAGATCAAGCAGCGCATTCGGGAGATCGACACGATGGAGACGATCTCACTCAAGGCATCCCTGTTCTACTGGGCTCTGATCGCTGCGAGCTTCTCTGCGTTCTTCGGCGGGCGCCTTGAGGATGCCGTATGTGCGGGCATTGTGGGCGTGTTCCTGCGTCTCCTACAATATCTTCTCGGTCAGACGAAGCTGAATCCGTACTTTGCGCTTGTCCTGCTCAGCTTCGTCGGAGGGATACTTGCAAACGCGTTTGTGTATTTCGGTATGGAGATCCATCCTGCCGCAATCAACATGGGAAATATCATGCCCGTGATTCCGGGGCTTGCCCTCATGAACTCGATCCGCGATATGTTCAGTCAGGATACAATCTCGGGGCTCATCAAGAGTGCCGAGGCGTTCATTCTGAGTCTGCTCATTGCAACGGGCTTTGCATTCAGTGCGACGGGGACGCCCATCGCCTTTGATACGGCGGGATGGGTCTATCTCCTGACCTCATTTGTCGGCGGTTTCTGCTTCCATCTGCTTTGGCACGGGCACTTCAAGGACGCTGTCATGGGCGCAGTGGTCTGCATGGGCGCGTGGGGGGGCACGATGCTCTTTGTTGCAAAGGGATGGAACGAATTTGCAGGCTACTTTGCGGGGGCGGTCTTCGCGACGATCGCGGCGGAAATTCTGGCACGCATCTACAAATCGCCAGCGACGATCTTCCTCATCATCGGTGTGATTGCAATGGTGCCGGGCGGCTCACTCTACCGCACGATGTTCTACGCTGTCGCTGCCGACTGGGAAAAGTTCGGAACGCAGGGGATCAAGACATTTCTCTATGCCGTTTCGATTGCGGCGGGGATTGTCATTGCGACGGCGATCTGGGAAACGGTGAAGGCGTGGCTGATGCGCCGCAGAAAAAAAGAGGGGGCATCCTGCACATGCTGTGTAGGCGATGAGAAGTAGGGGGACTTTATGATAATGAATGCGCGTACTCGTCTCTGGCTGACAATTTTTCTTGGCATGATGACGGCGATTGCGCCGCTCTCGACGGATATGTATCTGCCGGCACTGCCCGAGGTACAGGCGGATTTCGGTGTGTCGACCTCGCTCGTGCAGATGACGCTGACGATGACGACGCTCGGCATGGCACTCGGGCAGATTCTTGCGGGACCTTTGAGTGATCTCTACGGGCGGCGGATTCCTCTCTTCATCGGGATGCTCGTATTCATCAGTGCAACGCTTGGCTGTGTACTTGCCGAGGACATTTACATCTTCCTCTTCTTCCGATTCTGCGCAGGCTTTGCAGGGGCGAGCGGGATTGTTATCACACGTGCGATTGCACGCGATGTCTGCGAGGGGGCGGAGCTGACGCGATTTTTTGCGATTCTCATGATGGTGAACGGCTTTGCGCCGATCATCGCCCCCGTTATCGGCGGTCAGATCTTGCTCTTTGCCGATTGGCGTGCAACCTTCATTTTACTGACACTCATCGGGGTATGCCTTGCGGGAGCTACGCTCATCTACCGCGAAACCCTGCCGCATGCAGGCCGCAGCGCCAATATGACCGACGCACTGAAGAAGTTCCCGGCACTCCTGCGTGATTGCTATTTCCTTGGGCACTGCTTATTGCAAAGTTTTGTGTTTGGTGCGTTCTTCTCCTACCTTTCCGGCTCATCGTTCGTCTTTCAAAACATCTATGGTGTCTCCCCGCAGGTCTACAGTATGATCTTCGCCGTTATTGGAGCGGGGCTGCTGCTCGCCGGGGTTCTTCCTGCACGTCTTGCGGGGCGCGTACCGGATATCACCATGTTGAAATATGCGGTGTTCGTTCCGCTAATCGGGAGTACGCTTCTGCTCGCAGGATTTTATTTCTCTGCGCCGCTCGCCATCATTGTCCTACTGCTCTTTCTTACGGTTGTCCCACTCTCTGTGATGGGGGCGGCGAGCTTTTCGCTTGCGCTTTCGCGGCAGGGAAAGAACGCCGGCAGTGCATCGGCACTCATCGGCTGTTTTTCCATGATGCTTGGCGCGTGCATGATGCCTCTTGTCGGCCTTGCAGGTGACCATACGGCAATTCCGATGGGGATCATCATGCTCGCGGGCTACAGTCTGGGATGGCTGGTTTTTTGCCGCATGATTGCGGTCGATCATTTGGTGACGCACTAATTTTCAGCTATCTTTCACCTCATTTTTGTATACTTTTCTAGGAAAAAGTGGAATACAATCGGCGGGAGATGATACGATGCGTGTGCTTTTGGCGGAGGATGATCTGCGGCTCGGAAAGCTCATCCAATATATGCTCGAACAAAACGATATCTCGGTCGAGTGGGTGACGGACGGCAGTGACATCTATGAGTATGCGACCTATGCGGAGTATGATATTCTGATCCTGGATTGGATGATGCCCGGAGAGACGGGTGTCGAGGCGTGTGCACGGCTCCGGCGCAGCGGCTATGACCGTGCAATCCTGATGCTGACGGCACGTGACTCGGTAGAAGATCGTGTGACGGGACTGGATGCAGGAGCGGACGACTACCTCGTAAAGCCGTTTGAATTTTCCGAGCTGCTTGCACGTCTACGTGCCCTCGGTCGGCGGGCGACACAGCGGATTCAGCATGAGGTGGATGAGATTGGCGGCTTCAAACTGAACCGCACAGCGAACATCCTAGAGAAGAACGGCAAGATGATCCAGCTCTCGCCGCGTGAGTTCCAGCTCTTCGACCTGCTCGCGCAGAACATCGGCATTGTTGTGCCGCGTGACATCATTCTCGACCGCATCTGGGGGCTCGAGGCGGATGTCAGCTCGAACAACATCGACTCCTATATGAAGATGCTGCGCAAGAAACTGGATGCAGCAGGGGAGGGCGATGCCATCAAGACGGTGCGTGGCGTCGGATACAAGCTGGAGACACCGTGTTGAACGAGCAGAATGTATTCGGACGTAGTCGTCTGCGCCTGATGCTCCGTTACGCGCTTGTCATGGGAGGACTGGTGATTATCCTCCTCTTTGCCATGCACAAGACGATGGAGTGGGCGATCACGTCTGAGCAAGCACGCGAACTATTGGATACGGCGAACGGTGTGGCGGATGCACAGGCATACGCCGTGCTCCATCCGGGTATGGATACGGACGAGGCTCAGCTCTATCGCAGTACGAACGACCGTCTCTTCTACTACGTCTTCGACGCTGAGGGGCGGCTGATCGGCTTTTCGCGTGCCTCCTTTCGCATTGAGTCGTTTGTGTTGGATATCGTGACTGCGTGGGATGCGCCCGAGCGCGAAGTGCGGGTCTTTACGAAGACGAGCGAGCACGGCGCATCGACGAAGGTGATGATGACAGCGCAGACGATATTTAGCCCGCCGCTGCCCATACAGACGGTCTACGTCGGCAAGGATGTCACTGCCATGTACAACGGCATGGAAAAGGCGACGTGGGCACTTGCAATTCTCGGAGGAATCGCACTCGTATTTGCTGCAGCCATCGGCTATGTGCTCTCGGGCGGTGCGATGAAGCCCGTGCGCGAGGCATATGAAAAACAGCGGCAATTTGCAGCGGATGCTTCACACGAACTGCGTACCCCGCTCGCCGTCGTACTCGCCTCTGCAGATCTTCTGCGAAGCGATCCGTCGATCTCATCGCCATTCCTGAAGCAGGTTGTTGAGGATGTACGCGACGAGGTAAAGAAGATGACGAAGCTCGTCGGCGATCTCCTCACCGTCGCACGAAGCGATGCGAAGGCGAACCAACTCAAACCAGTCCGCATGGATCTCATTTCCGCGGCACAGCAAACCGTACGCATTATGCGCCCGTTCGCCGAAAAGAAAGATATTGTGATTGCTGAGGAACTGCCGACGCGTGCGGAGATCTATGCGGACGAACAGAAGATCCGTCAGCTAATCCTGATTCTGGTGGATAATGCTGTGAAGTACACGCCCGAACACGGAAACATTTCTATTCGCATACAGGAAGAGAAAGGCTCTGTGGAACTTTCTGTCTCAGATACGGGCATCGGCATTGCTCCCGAGCATATAGAACGTATCTTTGACCGTTTCTACCGTGTGGACAAGGCTCGCTCACGCCGTATGGGCGGTAACGGTCTGGGGCTTGCCATTGCACGCGAGATTGCCGAGGCGCACGGAGGGCACATAACGGTCGAGAGCGAGGTCGGAAAGGGCACGACATTCCGCGTGCAGCTGAAGGCACGTACAAAGAATTTGTGAGAGAGAAAATGAAAGAGAATTTTTTTGAACTCGATCATGTCACGCACGTCTACCAAAGCGGAGAGGGCGAGGGGCATGAGGCACTGTGCAGCGTCACGCTTTCCATTACGGCAGGCGAATTCGTGGCGGTGCTTGGGGCAAACGGCTCGGGCAAGTCAACCCTAGCACGCCATCTGAACGCTCTCCTCCTGCCGAGTGAGGGAACGTGCCGGGTATGCGGATGGGATACGAAGGACGAGGCACGGCGATGGGACATCCGACAGGAAGTCAGCATGGTGTTCCAGAACCCCGATAATCAGCTCATTGCGGCAGTTGTCGCGGACGATGTCGCGTTCGGCCCCGAAAACCTCGGTGTGCCCCCCGCAGAGATTCGTACGCGCGTGCAAGATGCGCTTGCACTTGTTGGTATGGAGGCGTACGCACAGGCTGCGCCGCATCTGCTTTCGGGCGGACAGAAGCAGCGCATCGCCATCGCGGGGGCGATCGCTATGCAGACGCATTGTCTCGTGCTCGATGAGCCGACAGCGATGCTCGACCCGCGCGGCAGGGCAGAGGTTCTGAGTGCGGTCAAAAAACTTCACGAAGAGCAGGGCATGACGATTGTCTACATCACGCACTTTATGGAAGAGGCGATTGCGGCAGATCGCATTGTGCTGATGGATGCGGGGCAGGTGGTCATGGACGGAACGCCGCACGAAGTATTTTCGCAGTCGGAGAAGGTGCGTGCGCTCGGACTGGATATCCCGCTCGCCGCTGACCTCGCGGAGCACTTGCGGCGCGGTGGACGTGATCTGCCGCAGGATATTGTAACGGATGAGGAGCTGCTGCATTGTCTATCGAGATAGAATCGCTTTCATACACCTATATGGAAAAAACGCCGCTCTCACACACCGCCCTGCACGATGTCACGCTGACAATTCGAGAGGGAGCATTTACAGCGATTGCGGGCGAGACGGGTGCGGGCAAATCGACACTGATGCAGCTGATCGGTGGCCTTCTCGTGCCGACAGCGGGACGCGTGTGTGTGGATGGCGTGTTCCTCCATGGAAAAAGTAAAGCGGAAAAGGAGGCGGCACGGACGGCGCGTTTCCGTGTCGGCATGGTCTTTCAGTATCCGGAGCATCAGCTGTTCGAGGAGACGGTCTATGAGGATATCGCATTTGGCCCGCGCAATCAGGGGCTTTCAGATACCGATGTCGAAAGCCGTGTGCACGAGGCGATGGATCTCGTACATCTGCCCGAGCGTTATCGCACACGCTCACCGTTTGCCCTCTCGGGCGGGGAGCGCAGACGCGTCGCCATTGCAGGTGTCCTCGCTCTTGCTCCGCACTATCTTGTCCTCGATGAGCCGGCTGCGGGACTTGACCCGCGCGGACGTGAGGAACTGCTCTCCATGCTCACGATGCTGCACCGCGAGCGCGGTGTCAGCATTATCCTCGTCTCGCACAGCATGGAGGACATCCTGCGCGTCGCCGATCATATGGTAATTCTCGCGGGCGGGCAGGTCATCGGTGAGGGAACGCCGCACGATCTCTTTCAACGGGATGATCTTCTCTCGCACGCTGCGCTTGCCGCGCCGCACCTTCTGCGCCTTGGACGAAAACTCGAGACGGCGGGCTATCCCGTCGGGGACTGCATTACGGTTGCGGATATGGCGGAAAAGATGTTGGCACACAGCAAATAATCTTTGATAAGCTGGCTCAGCTGAATTTATCAGTGCCTCCCTAAATAAGCGCATAAAAAAACGGACGCAATCGTCCGTTTTTTCGTGGAGCTACACATTCATGTGCGGCGGTGCAGATACGCCCGATGATGTAATGCCAGCAGCCTTGTCTTTTTCACGTTCTTCCTCAAGGTAGTAGGAAGGATCAACGCCGAGCTCGTGGATGAAGTGATAGAGGTCATTGCCCGTCGGCACAACCTGTATGGAGGCTGCGCCGTCCTTTTCCTCCGAGAGATCGATGACCGTTCGCTGATCGAGCAGCTTGCCGTTGATATCAGCAAAAAGTATGATGATCGGTGTCGTCGTACGTCCAAATTGGCTTTCCTTTACGACAGCAAAGCCAAAGGTGGTCTTAAGTACAGCGCCCTCCGGATAGAGTGCGACATTGTTGAAGAAGATCTCAAGAAGATTCGGGTCGAACTGTCCCTTGTTAATGTTGTGCATGATATTGTAGGCGATGTTCGGCATGTACGCCTTCTTGTACGGACGTTCGCTCGTGAGCGCGTCGTAGACATCTGCAATCGCTGCGATCTTGGCGTAGCGGTGCATTTCCTCTCCCTTGATGCCACGGGGATAGCCTGAGCCGTCGATGTGCTCGTGATGCTGTCCTGCAATTGCCGCGAGGATGCTTGCCTTTGGTAGATTGCTCATCTTCAGGATGCGGCGCGCACCGTCAGCCGGATGCTTCTTCATGATATCGAACTCGCTCGTCGTCAGACTGCGATTCTTGTTGAGGATGTCGGTATGTACGTCGATTTTTCCAAGATCATGCAAGAGGCCGCCGAGTGTGATGAGGGACAGTTCCTCCTTCGGCAGATGACAGAGCATCCCCATCATCGCCGAGAGAACAGCGACATTGACACTGTGTGCAAACGTGTAGGCATCATGTGTGCGGATGTCTGTGAGCTGGACGAGGTTCGTGTGGTTGTCGAAGAGGTCAAAAACGATGGAATCCGTCACCTTTTGCAGGGCGGGAACGTCCAATGTTCCATTTTCCTCGATGGACTGAAATGTGTTGTAGACGGCACTGATCGCGTTGACACGCGTCTTCTCCTCGATCACGTCCGGCGGCGGTACAAATTTATGGCTCGGATCCATGGATGTCACGGTGACAGACTGAATGCCAAGCTGATGAAGTCTGCGAATATAGTCAATGGTAACCGGCTGTCCCTTGACGAGATAACTGCCCCCTGCGGTATTGAACAGACTCTGCCCAAGTACCATGCCATCCTTTAACTTTGAGACAGGAAGTCGTAGCATGTTCTCCCCCTTGTTGCATTTCCATCTGTATTGGCGCATCCTGCACGTACTGGCAGCTTCCCCGACTGTGGCTGATACAGATTTTCCCTATTTGTATGCGTGTTTAGTTTACATGAAATACTATTTTTTGTAAAGCTGTATTATGGTGTACGAAGTTCCATTTGATTTGCATGGAACTTTTGTTTTTGTTATACTGTAGAGAAATCATCGGGAAGGATGATACACGGATTGAAACAAGGAAAAAAAGAACATTCGCCCACTGAACAGAATGGGGCATTTCTCAAATATGCGGGAGCGGTTTTTGCGCTCTCCTTTGTGTTTGTCTGCGCCATTTATTACTGCGGGCACTACTTTATGTCCGGTTCACTGCGTGATGCGAACGCATTTGCCGATATCGTGGAGAACGATCTCGGCTATGTACTCATCATGGGAGTTGATCGCAGGGATGGGGATGTCGGGCGCAGTGATACGCTCATGCTTGCTGCCGTCGATGAGGAACAGGGCCGCGCAACACTGCTCTCCATCCCGCGCGATACACGCGTCGAGGTAGGAACATACGGGTATGATAAGATCAACCATGCCTATGCGTTCGGCGGACATGAGATGACGCTTGCCGCGGTGGAGAAAATTGTGGGGGTTCCCGTAACGCATTACGTCCTGATTGACACGTCGGCATTTGAGCGTATCGTGGATGCGGTCGGCGGCGTGGATATCAACGTCGAAAAGCGGATGCACTATGAGGATCCGTGGGATGATAACGGTGGACTCGTCATTGATCTCCAGCCCGGCGAGCAGCACATGACCGGAGCACAGGCGATTCAGTATGTACGCTACCGCGACGGCGAGGGGGATATCGGGCGCATTGCGCGTCAGCAGCATTTTATGCGTGCTCTGCTCGCACAGTTCCTGTCTCCGCAGGTGATTCCACGTCTTGCGGCGGTCGTTGATGAGGTGAAAAATACGGTCGAAACCGATCTGAGCACGCGTCAACTCCTGACACTTGCAAAGCGGATGAAGGACATTGAGGCCGGCGGTATGACAATGCAGATGGTTATAGGGACACCCGCCTACCTTGGTGATATCAGCTACTGGATCCCGGATCTTGTGGAGACGAGAAAGGAACTTTTTGCAGGAGTGGGCAGGGAATTGTCGGAGCGTATGCGGGAAGCGGCGGAGCGGGATGCATCTGCCTATCGTGCGGACATGCCCGAGCGTCTGCGCATGATGGCGGAGACGGACAAACGCGAGCTTCTCCCATCATCTGCGGAACTCTTGGCGGAGGGGGATCGTGCCATCGAGGCACAGCGTGCGGAACGCGGCATAACAACGCAGAATCCCGCAGAGAAAAAAGAGGAGAAAACCGAGGAAAAGGCGGCGACGAAAAAGGGCGGCACAGCGGATACCGCGGAGGATATCTCTGTCATGATTATCAATGCGAGCGGTATCAACGGTGCGGGTGCGGAGATTGCGGATACGCTGCGGGCACGGGGCTTTCGTATCTCAGGTGTGGAGACGGGCAGTACCTCGGATCGTCCGAAGACCGCTGTAATGACAACAGAGGCTCATGTGAACCTGTTCTATGGGATGCCGTTTCCCTGTGTCATCATGCCCGTTGATGGAGCAGGAGAGAAGCAGGCAATCGTGATCATCGGACGCGACTATCGCCCCAATGCCGTGCATGGAAATGGAGAAGAGTGATATGGGAAGTTTGAAGGTCATTGGCCTCGAAAAGGCGTATGGCATACGCACGCTCTTTTCCAATGTGAACTTTGAAGTCATGCGCGGAGACAAGGTGGGGCTCGTCGGCGCAAACGGTACGGGCAAGACAACGCTGATGCGGATTCTCCTCGGACGTGAGGAGAACGACGGCGGGCAGGTCGTGATGGATCGCGCCGATACGGTCGGCTACGTCGAACAGCAGGCATCGTTTACACATGATACCCTCTATGAGGAGCTGCGCAGCGCATTCGCCGATCTTCTCGCGCTGCGTGCGGAGAAGGAACGAATGGAGGAGGAGATCGCTGCGGGGCGTGCCGGCACGGAGGAGCTGGCCGCCTACGGGAACCTCGTGACACGATTTGAGGCGATGGACGGCTACGACTTCGAGAGCCGCATCCGCCGCGTGGCGTTTGGGCTTGGATTCTCCGAGGCAGATCTCACGAAGGATGTCCGTCATTTCTCGGGCGGACAGACAACACGCATCTGTCTCGCAAAGGCTCTTTTGCGCGAGCCGGATTTTCTCTTTTTAGATGAGCCGACGAATCATCTGGACATCGGTATGATCGAGTGGCTTGAGAAGTTTCTCCAATCCTATCGCGGCGGCGTTCTCCTGATCTCGCATGACCGCTATTTCCTCGACCGCGTTGCGACGCGTATCTTGGAGCTCGATCATGCGGAGGTCACGGCGTACACGGGCAACTACACACACTATATGCGCGTGAAGAACGATCGACGCGCGGCACTGCACAGTGCGTATGAGAAACAGCAGACGCAGATCAAGAAAACCGAGGAATATATCGCACGCTATAAGGCAGGCATCAAGGCGAAACAGGCACGCGGGCGGCAGAGTCAGCTGAACCGTCTTGAGCGGATCGTGCTGCCGCCCGAGGCGGCACGCTTCAAGTATTTTGCCTTTGCAAAGCCGACGGAGTGTGCGCAGCGCGTGGCGGAGCTTGAGGACATCACGTTTGCTTATCCGGGAGGACAGCGCATCCTCGACCGCATCTCTCTGCTCATTCGCAAGGGGGATGGCGTGGCACTCATCGGCGAGAACGGTGTCGGCAAGACGACGCTGCTGCAAATCCTTGTCGGGGAACTGGAGGCGACGGGGCGGCTGAAGATCGGCAGCCGCGTCAAGATCGGTTATTTCTCACAGCAGCATGAGGGGCTGGATCCATCGAAGACCATCTTGGATGAGATCTGCTACACCTACAGTCTGGATGAGGAGACGGCACGCAACTATCTCGGTGCGTTCCTCTTTCACGGGGATGATGTGCTGCGTCTCATCGGTGCACTCTCGGGCGGGGAACAGGCGCGTGTGGCATTTCTCAAACTCATGCTGACGGATGCGAACTTTCTCGTACTGGACGAGCCGACGAACCATCTCGACATCCCGGCACGCGAGGCGGTGGAGGAGGCGTTGATGGCATTCCCCGGCACGTTTATCGCCGTGTCGCATGACCGCTATTTTCTCGACAAGACGGCAAACTGTACTCTTGAGCTAAAGGATGGCAGGATCACGGAGTACCTCGGTAACTACAGCTACTATCTGATGAAGAAGGAAGCCGAGGGAGAGGCGGCTGCGGATGTGCCGTGCGCGGAGAAGAAGGCGCAGAGTACGCCTCCCGTACAAGAGAAAAAAGTCCGCACGGAGGCACCTGCTGCGCCGAAAGCCGCAGTACACAGTGCCATCCCTGCCGCCCGCCGGCAGGAGATGATTGAGCGCACAGAGGCAGAAATCGCAATGGCGGAAGCGGAGCTGAAGGGGCTTGAGTATGAGATGAATCGCCCAGAGACGCAGGCCGATCCGGAGCGCAGCCATGAGATTGCGGAGGCATATGCGGCGAAGGAAATCGAGATCATGCAGCGTTATGAGAAGTGGCAGCAGCTGACGGAGGTGTGAGATGGAACTCCAACAAAACCTTGGGTTTCACACCGAGGAAGAAGAGCTGACAGGCGTTGTCGATCATGTCATCTTCTCTGCGGGCGACGGCGCATTCGCTGTCTTTCGCCTACGTATGGAGCACGCGGGAAAATGCACGGCGACAACGAAGGGTGCCGCTCCGTTGGTCGGGCAGGAGGTTCGTTTGACGGGGAGCTGGGTCACGCACCCGCGTTTTGGGCGACAGTTTCAGGCGGTGCGTATGCGCGTCAGTGCTCCGACGAGTGCGGGCGGTATTGAGCGCTTTCTCGCATCGGGCACCATCGACGGCATAGGACCCGCGATGGCGCGGCGTATCGTCGAGAAGTTCGGTGCGGAGGCACTTCTCATCATCGAGCGTGCGCCGAGCCGACTCAAAGAAATTTCGGGCATTGGCCCGAAGACCGTGGAGAAAATCACTGCCTCCTATATGCGCCAGTCCGAGTTGCGCGACATCATGCTCTGGCTTGAGGAGCACGGTGTGAGCGGCACCTACGCGGCGCGTATTTTCAAGGCATACGGATCGCTTGCAGCTGAGGTGATGGAGAAAGCTCCCTATCGTCTCGCGCAGGAGATTGACGGGATCGGCTTCATCACAGCGGATACCATCGCCATTGCCGCAGGATGGGAAAAAAACTCCTCTCCGCGCATTGCCGCAGGGCTTTCCTATGAGCTCACACAAATCTCCTCGGGCGGACACTGCTGCATCCCCGAATCCATGCTTGCGGAGCAGGCGGCGAAGCGTCTTGGCATCACGCGCAGTGAGGTCATGGAGGTGCTCAGCCGTGAGGTGAAGATGAGCCGTCTCTATGCAGTGGACGAGATGGGGGAGCGTCTCATCTACGCGCCGCAGCTCTACAAGGCGGAGGCGGAGACGGCGCGGCTTCTGCGGATGCTGCAGAGAAAGGCGGATCACATCCACGTTCACGATACCGCAGCCCTCGTTACGGCGTGGGAGGCGGAGCATCGTGTCAGCCTCGCTGCAGCGCAGCGTGAGGCGGTCATTGCCGCGCTCGAACACGGCGTTCTCGTTCTGACGGGAGGCCCAGGTACGGGTAAGACGACTGTCGTGCGCAGCATGATCGACATCCTCGGGGCGCAGGGGCTTGAGATCCTGCTTGCCGCCCCGACGGGACGCGCGGCAAAACGTCTCGCGGAGGCGACGGGCTATCCCGCTTCGACCGTGCACCGCATGCTCGAAGCACAGGGCAGGGAGGACGGCGAGATGCGCTTTGCACGCGACGCGGAGACACAGCTCGAGGCAGATGTCATCATTGTGGACGAGGTTTCCATGATGGACATCGTGCTCATGCAGCATCTCCTCACCGCCGTCCTCCCGGGGGCGCATCTCATCCTCGTCGGCGATGTAGATCAGCTCCCTGCCGTCGGTCCGGGATCTGTGCTCAAGGACATCCTGCGCTCGGGTGTCATTCCGAGCGTCCGTCTGACCGAGATCTTCCGTCAGAACAATACGGGCACGATCGTCCTCAATGCACACGCCATCAACTCCGGTCGCGTGCCATCCTTTACGGAGGCGGATTTTTCATTCGTCACAGCAGTATCGAGCGAGGATGCTGCCGCACAGATTGTTTCCATTTGCACACAGCTCATTCGCACAGGCACTGATCTCATGGATCTGCAGGTGCTCTCGCCCATGCGGCGCGAGGCATGCGGTGTGGATCTGCTCAACCGCAGCTTGCAGGCGGCACTGAATCCGCCTGCGGCAGACAAGGCGGAGGCAGTCGGATTCCGCCTCGGCGACAAAGTCATGCAGACGCGCAACGACTATATGAAAAATGTGTTCAACGGCGACATCGGACGCATTGTCCAAATCGATTCGGATCACCTCGTTGTCGCATTTGCAGAGGATGTGGAGATTCCCTATACGCGGGACGAGTTCGGTGCGCTCACACTTGCCTACGCGATGAGCGTGCACAAGAGTCAGGGCAGCGAGTACGACATCATCATCCTCCCGCTCGTGCGTGCGCATCACATTATGCTGCAGCGCAATCTCCTCTACACTGCCGTCACGCGTGCAAAGAAGGGGGTCATCCTCATCGGCGACCGCACGGCACTCTTTTCCGCCGTGAGCAATGACCGCACGCGCCGCCGCTACACACTGCTCGCAGAGCGGCTGGCGGAGAAAATCTAATCTTGCGTTGCTGCGCAAGCGGTTGATTTTTGCATCTGAAAACAGTATAATGAGGAGAAATAAAAGGAGGGCTTCGGCACTTCCGAACATATCACCTTTTAAGAGGTCCTGTGAGGCCTTAAGGGAGTTTTCAATGAAACACACGACACCATCCGTCTATCCAATTTTAGAATGCAAAGCTTTCTTATGCCTTTCTTTTGGCATTGGAAAGCTTTTTTAGTGCGTGAAAGGGGATGCACATGAGTCAGGAGTTATCACTCAAGGGACGGGATGTTCTTGCGCTCGAAGATTTTTCGGCGGAGGAGATTCGTCTCGTTCTGAACACGGCACGCGAGATGAAGAACATTGTCGGCCGCGACATCAAGAAGGTGCCGGCACTCAGGGGAAAGGCGATTGTCACGCTGTTCTACGAGCCGAGCACGCGTACGCGTACGTCGTTTGAGCTCGCAGGAAAGTACCTCGGCGCAGATGTCGTGAACATCACGGCAAGTGCGTCCAGTATTGTGAAGGGGGAGAGCCTGCGGGACACACTCTATACGATTGAGGCGATGGGTACGGACGCGATCGTCATGCGCCACAAGGCTGAGGGTGCTGCCGCATACGCTGCCGATGCTGTTTCTCCCGTGATTATCAACGCGGGCGACGGGGCACATGCACATCCATCGCAGGGGCTTCTCAACCTCTATACAATCGAGGAGAACAAGGGGAAGCTCGCGGGGCTGAAGGTCGCCATTCTCGGGGATGTGCTGCACAGCCGCGTCGCGCGTTCGGATATTCAGGGCATGCGCAAGATGGGCATGGATGTGCATATCGCGGGACCGCGCCCGCTCCTGCCGCGATTTCTGCATGAGGAGGAGGGCATCACCATCCACGACCGCATCGAGGACGCGGTCGAGGGGGCAGATGTCATTGAGGTGCTGCGCATCCAGCTTGAGCGCATGAAGGGCGGACTGTTCCCGTCAACGCGCGAATATGCGCGCATCTACGGACTGAATGAGGAGCGTCTGGCACTGGCAAACGATGCGCTCGTCCTTCACCCCGGCCCCATGAACAAGGGGTGGGAAATCTCGGAGTCCGTCGCGTACGGCGTACAGTCACGGATTCAGGAGGAAGTGAAAAACGGGGTTGCCATCCGCATGGCACTCTTCACATTGGTGCTGATGGGAGGGAAAGCCTGATGAGCGCATTGATTTTGAAGGGCGGTCGGGTAATCGACCCTGCTGCACAGCGAGATGAAATCTGTGATGTCCTCATTGAGGACGGCATCATCCGTCAGGTTGGAAAAGATCTGCCTGCGGGCGGTGCCGAGGTCTATGACGCGAGAGGTAAGATCGTCACGCCGGGGTTCATCGATATGCATACGCATCTCCGTGAGCCGGGGCAGGAGGCGAAGGAGGACTTTGCCTCCGGTTCACGTGCAGGTGCAGCGGGCGGCTATACCACAATTGCAACGATGCCGAACACGCGCCCCGTGGTGGATGATGCGGCACTCGTCACGAGCCTCATCAAGCGAGCAGAGGATGTTTCCGTCATCCACATCCGCGTCATCGGTGCGGTGACGAAGAATCAGGAGGGCAAGGAGCTCGCGGAGCTCGGTGACATGGTCGAGGCTGGTGCGGTTGCGTTCTCGGACGACGGTCATTATGATCCGTCGGCGAAGGTGCTGCTCAGTGCCTACGACTATCTCGTTCCGTTCGACAAGGCGATCATCAATCACGAGGAGGACACCTCTCTCGTTGAGGACGGTGCGATGAATGAGGGACATCGCAGTGCGATGCTCGGTATCAAGGGGCGTCCGATCGTGGCGGAGGACATTGCTGTCGCGCGTGATGTCATGCTCGCGGAGTATGCGGGTGCACATGTGCACGTGGCACACATCAGCTCGGGGCGTGCCGTGCAGCTTGTCCGCGAGGCAAAGGCGCGCGGTGTGCGTGCGACAACGGAGGTCACACCGCATCATCTGACACTGACCGACGAATGTGTCGACCCACGCGACAGCTCGACAAAGGTAAATCCACCGCTGCGCACGGCAAGGGATGTCGAGGCGATGGTCGCAGGGCTGCTCGATGGCACGATCGAGATGATCGTCACCGACCACTCGCCGCACGCGCCCGAGGAGAAAGATCGTGAGTACATCTATGCGCCGAGTGGCTTCCCAGGGCTTGAGACAGCACTCGGCGTGCTGCTGACCGACCTCGTTCACACAGGGAAAGTCCCGCTTGCGACACTGATCGCGCGCATGACTTACGGCCCTGCGCGCGTGTTCAAGCTGAACGCAGGAACGCTTGGGGAGGGTGCGCCCGCCGATATCACGGTGATCGACCCCGAACTGCAGTGGACGGTTGATGTGAACAAGTTCTATACGCGGGGCAGACACTCCCCATTTAACGGACGGCAGCTCAAGGGGAAAGCGGTGCTCACCGTGGTCGATGGCAAAATTGTTATGAAGGATGGAGTCATAGTAGTATGAAAGGAAAACTGATACTGGAGGACGGTTCGGTCTACACGGGCGAACTGCTTCACGGTGATACAAAAGCCGTGGGTGAGGTCGTATTTACCACGACGATGACGGGATATCAGGAGAGCCTGACCGATCCTTCGTTCTGCGGACAGATTCTCACGATGACGTATCCGCTGATCGGTAACTACGGTGCGGCGGCGAAGTTCATGCAGTCGCGCCAGTCTTTTGTACGCGGTTTCGTCATCGGCGAACTCTGTGACGCGCCGAACAACTGGCAGTCAGAGGAGAGCCTGACGGACTTCCTGACCGAGCACAAGATCCCATGCCTTTACAATGTGGATACGCGTGCCATCACGCGTCACATCCGCTCTGCGGGTGCCATGAAGGGCGTAATCGTTCCCGCAGATCTGGGGGAGCGCGAGATTGCAGCATTGCAGGCGGAGGAACTTCCGCGCAACGTCGTGGAAATCGTTACGACCCCCGAGGTCTACACACTTGAGACAGAAATGCCCGATGCACCGCATATTGTGGCAATGGATTTTGGTGTGAAGCGCAGTATTCTGCATAACATTAATCGGATCGGGGCAAAAGTTACGGTTGTACCTGCGCAGACCAGTGCAGAAGAGGTGCTTGCACTGAACCCTGACGGAGTGTTCCTCTCGAACGGTCCCGGCGACCCGACGGATGTGCCGGAGATTGTGGAGGAAATCCGTAAGCTCGCGGGAAAGAAGCCGATCTTCGGCATCTGTCTCGGACATCAGCTGCTCGCGCTTGCGTTTGGTGCTAAGACGTACAAGATGAAGTTCGGACATCGTGGCGGCAATCAGCCCGTCAAGAATCTCAAGATGGGCAAGGTGCACATCTCTGCACAGAACCACGGCTATGCCGTCGACCCTGCCTCACTTTCGGGTACACCACTTGTTGTTACACATACAAATGTCAACGACGATACGATTGAGGGACTGCGTCATACATCGCTGCCGATCTTCTCCGTGCAGTATCATCCGGAAGCTGCGCCGGGACCGGACGACAATATGTATCTCTTTGATGAGTTTTGGAATCTGATGAAGGGGGAGTGACGTATGCCGCGCAAGGAAAATTTGAAGAAGGTCATGGTCATCGGCTCCGGCCCTATCATCATCGGACAGGCAGCAGAATTTGACTATGCGGGCTCGCAGGCGTGCCGTGCACTGAGGGAAGATGGTCTCGAGGTCGTGCTCGTCAACAGCAATCCCGCAACCATTATGACGGATACACACATCGCCGACCGTGTCTACATCGAGCCTCTGACGCCGGAGTTTCTCGAGGAGATCATCGCAAAGGAGAAGCCGGACGGTCTGCTCGCGACACTCGGCGGGCAGGCGGGTCTGAACCTCGCCGTGCAGCTTGCAGAGAAGGGGGTTCTCGCGCAGCACGGCGTGGAACTGCTCGGCACTTCGCTGGAAGCAATCGAGAAGGCGGAGGATCGCGAGCGATTCAAGGAGACGATGGAGAAACTCGGCGAACCGATTCCAGAGAGCACGATTGTCGAAGATGTTCATTCAGCTGTCGAATTTGCAAACTCCATTGGATATCCTGTCATCGTCCGTCCTGCGTATACAATGGGCGGTACAGGCGGCGGCATTGCAGAAAATGAGGAAGAGCTCATTGCGACGGTCATCAAGGGGCTCAATTACTCGATGATCGGTCAGGTGCTCATCGAGCGCAGCGTTGCTGGATGGAAGGAAATCGAGTTCGAGGTCATCCGTGACGGCAATGACAACTGCATCACCGTTTGCAGCATGGAGAATTTTGATCCCGTTGGTGTTCATACAGGTGACAGCATTGTCGTTGCTCCTGCACAGACACTGACGGATCACGAATATCAAATGCTTCGCAGTGCAAGCCTTCGCATCATTCGCGAGCTCGGCATTGAAGGAGGCTGCAACGCCCAGTATGCGCTCGATACGAAGAGCAATAAATACTATGTTATTGAGGTCAATCCGCGTGTCAGCCGCTCCTCGGCGCTCGCATCCAAGGCGACGGGCTATCCGATTGCAAAGGTGTCCTCGAAAATTGCGATTGGCTATACGCTGGACGAGATTGTCAACTCTGTCACAAAGAAGACAAAGGCTTGCTTCGAGCCGTCGATTGACTACTGCGTCGTGAAGTTCCCACGCTGGCCGTTTGACAAATTCATCTACGCCGACCATACACTCGGCACCCAGATGAAGGCAACGGGCGAGGTTATGTCGATCGACCGCAGCTTTGAAGGTGCAATTCTCAAGGCAGTGCGCTCACTTGAGATTGGGGTCAACCGTCTCCACATCGACCGCTTTGCCGAGTGGGACGATGAGCGTGTGGAAAAGCAGCTTACCCTCGTCAATGACGAGCGTATCTTTGTCATTGCCGAAGCCCTGCGGCGTGGGAAGCTGACGGTCGATGCCATCTCGGACATCACGAAGGTGGACAAATGGTTTATCCACAAGCTCAAGCATATCACGGATGTGGAGAATCAGCTTGCCTCTGCTCCGCTCACACCGAAGCTGCTTGCAGCGGCGAAATGGGTTGGGCTTGCCGATGTCTCCATTGCCGAGCTGACGAAGAAGACACGCGATGAGATCCGTACGATGCGCCGCACGCACAACATTCTTCCGTGCTACAAGATGGTGGACACCTGTGCCGCCGAGTTTGAGGCGATGACGCCGTACTATTACTCCACGTTTCGTGGGACGGAGGACGAGGTCGCTGTCTCTCATCGGAAAAAGGTGATTGTGCTTGGCTCCGGCCCCATCCGCATCGGGCAGGGGGTCGAGTTCGACTACTGTTCGGTGCACTCCGTCTGGGCACTGCGCGAGATGGGCATTGAGGCGATCATCATCAACAACAACCCGGAGACGGTCAGCACGGACTTTGACATCTCCGACCGCCTTTACTTCGAGCCGTTGACGGTGGAGGATGTGCTCAACATCGTCGATAAGGAGAAACCGGACGGTGTCATTGTCCAGTTCGGCGGACAGACTGCAATCAATCTCGCCGCAGAACTCGAGCGTGCGGGACTCCGCGTATATGGCACGTCCGTCAATGACATTGACCGCTCCGAGGATCGTGAGCGGTTCGACGAGGTGCTGACGCAGACGGGCATTTCGCGCCCCGAGGGGATCAGCGTGACGAATCTTGAGGATGCCGTTGCAGGTGCAACGCGCATTGGCTACCCTGTCATGGTACGCCCATCGTATGTCCTTGGCGGGCGTGCGATGGAGATTGTCTACAACGAGGAGGAGCTGCGCGACTATATGAGCCGCGCGGTTACGGTGACGCCCGATCATCCCGTGCTCGTCGACCGCTATATGCAGGGAACCGAGGTCGAGGTCGATGCTATTTCCGATGGCGTGGATGTCGTCATCCCCGGCATCATGGAGCATATCGAGCGTGCTGGCATTCACTCGGGCGACAGCATTGCGGTCTATCCGCCGCAGACGCTGCCCGCACGCGTGATCTACACCATTATCGACTATACAAAACGGCTTGCCGTCGCGCTCCATGTCAAGGGGCTGCTCAACATCCAGTTCGTCGTTGCGCGTGACGAGGTTTTTATCATCGAGGTCAATCCACGTTCGAGCCGTACTGTTCCGTTCCTGTCCAAGATCACGAACGTCAACATGGTCGGCGTTGCAACACAGGTGGCGATGGGGGCGACACTGAAGGAACTCGGTTTCCACTCGGGGATGATTCCGCCGCGTCCCTATGTTGCGGTCAAAGCACCCGTCTTCTCGTTTGCAAAGATGACGGATGTCGACATCTCTCTCGGCCCCGAGATGAAGTCGACGGGCGAGGTCATGGGCGTGGACTATCACTATGCACGTGCTCTCTACAAGGCAATCGTCGGCTCGGGGCTGAACATCCCGACGAAGGGCTGTCTGCTCTTTACCGTTGCAAACAAGGACAAAGAGGAACTGAAACAGCTCGCAAAAGCGTTCTCCGAGTTCAACTTTGATATTGTGGCGACGGAGGGAACGGCAAAGGCGATTGCCGAGCTCGGCATTGATGTCGAGGTGGTCGGCAAGGTGCATGAGCGCAGCTCGGACATCATCGAGATGATCAAGAGCGGCAAGATCAACATGGTCATCAATACACTGACACAGGGAAAGCACTCCGCCCGCGACGGCTTCAAGATCCGCCGCGCCACGGTGGAGCATGGCATCGCCTGTCTCACCTCACTTGATACGGCGTGGGAGGTGCTTCGCGTGCTTGAGTTTATGCGCAATCGCCGTCTGGTCTATACGCTCGCGATTCAGGATTATGTCGGCGGAGGGGATGATCTTGCCTAAGGTAATCGAGGAGGCACGGATTCTTTCCCACGAAGCACCGATTGCGGGTGTCGATATACTGACGCTTGCCGCTCCGCAGATTGCACAAACGGCTCTGCCAGGACAGTTCGTGCAGGTCTCCGTTCCCGTGAGCGGCGGATTTCTGCGCCGTCCTCTCGGTATTGCGGAGGTCTCGCACACGGATGGATGGATTCGTCTCATCTACCGTCAGGTGGGGCGCGGTACGGAGACTCTTGCAGGAGCGGCGGCGGGGGCAGATGTCTCCGTCCTCGGTCCTCTGGGCCGCGGCTTCGATATCGCGCTGAACCACCCGCTCCTCGTCGGCGGAGGTATGGGGCTCACGCCGCTCCTCTTCTTTGCTGCAGCGCACCCGAATGTCTCCGTTCTGATGGGGGGACGTACAAAGGAAGAAGTGTTCTGGGAGGAAATTTATCGCCCCCATGTGCGTGAATGCTTCATCACAACGGACGATGGTTCCTACGGCACGCAGGGCTTTGTGACAACGCTCCTGCCGGAATTATTGAAAGGCGGAACGTATGACGGCGTTGCGGTCTGCGGCCCTCCCGTTATGATGGAGCGCGTCGCCGGGATTGCGAGCGAATACGGGATTCCCTGCGAGGTTTCGCTTGAAAAGCGCATGGCATGCGGGCTTGGCGCGTGCCTGTCCTGTGCTGTGGACACGAAGAGCGGGCGCCGTAAGGTCTGCAAGGACGGCCCTGTTTTCCCGGCGGGGGAGGTGTACTATGCCTCCTAGTACAGCAAAATATCCGTATGATGATCTCCTGCACACGAGTGTCGCCGGCATTGAGATGCGAACCCCCGTCCTCACAGCATCGGGGACGTTCGGCTTCGGCGAGGAGTTTGCGGATTTTGTCGACCTCGCACGTCTCGGCGGCGTCATGGTGAAGGGAACGACACTCGCTCCACGGCGTGGGAACGAGGGCGTACGCATTGCAGAGACACCACAGGGGATGCTCAACTGCATCGGACTCGAAAATCCCGGCGTAGAGCATTTCCTGACGGAAATCCTGCCGCACATCCGACCGTATGGTATGAATGTCATCGTCAATATATCGGGAAGCTCCGTCGATGACTATGCGGAAATTGCACGGCGGCTCAATGTCGACGGCGTTGCCGCGCTTGAGATCAACATCTCCTGCCCGAACGTCAGAGAGGGCGGCATCGTCTTTGGCACAGACCCGCGTGCGGCGGCAGACGTCGTGCGTGCGGTGGTGTTGGCATCCGAAAAGCCCGTTATTGCAAAACTCTCGCCGAATGTCACGAGCATTACGGAGATGGCCCTTGCCGTCGAGGAGGCGGGAGCAGATGCGATCTCGCTCATCAATACACTCATCGGAATGCAGATCGACATCCATCGCCGCCGTCCCGTCCTCGGCAACCGCACGGGTGGGCTCTCGGGTCCTGCTGTGAAGCCGGTTGCTGTGCGTATGGTTTGGGACGTGGCACACGTTGTACACATTCCCGTCATCGGGATGGGCGGAATTTCCTCGTGGGAGGACGCGGTCGAATTCTTCCTTGCGGGTGCGTCTGCGATTGCGGTAGGCACGGCGAACTTCGTCGATCCCGCCGTTACGATGAAGATCTGTGATGGTCTTGGTCGTTATCTGTATGAAAACCGGATTTCCAACATTAAGGATATTGTTGGAAGGGCTTGGGAATAGCAATATTTTTTATGAAAAAAATTCTCATAAAAAGGATTTTCTGTTCGTAAGGATTCCGTTCATCCCATATACTACAAGGGCTAGGGGGACTTTTGACACCTATACCCCATATGTGGTATAATCTTCGCGTTGGTATGAGAAACCGAGACAATCGCGTTCCTCCTTTCGGAGGGGCGAGGAAAGTCCGAGCTCCACAGGGCAGTGTGCCGGATAACGTCCGGCGAGGGCAACCTTAGGGATAGTGCCATAGAAATTTATACCGCCGATTTTTGATCGGTAAGGGTGGAAAGGTGCGGTAAGAGCGCACCAGCAGTCGAGTAATCGGCTGGCTTGGGTAAACCCCACATGGAGCAAGACCAAATAGGGAAGGATGAAGGCGGCCCGTCGACCTTCCGGGTAGTGTCGCTTGAGGCGTTCGGCAACGGATGTCCTAGATAAATGATTGTCGCCGCCCATGGGGCGGAACAGAACTCGGCTTATTGGTTTCTCACAGCCAATGTTACAGAAGCATTTTAGTAGCTCGGGGTATTTCTCGGGTATCGGTGGAAGGAAGTGTTTGCTTGCGAAAGAAAATCAAGATTCTTGCATTATCCGCAATGCTTCTCTGCTCCGCAACCATTGCGAGTGCAGAGTCATTCCAGCTTGGCGATCAGGGGACGGATGTAGCTGAGATTCAGGGGCAACTGTCCAGTTTTGGTTATGACGTTGTTGCTGACGGTGATTTCGGTCCTGCAACGGCAGAGGCCGTCAAGGAATTCCAGGCGTCGCAGGGGCTCGCGGTCGATGGGATGGTCGGTCCAACGACATATCAGGCACTTCTTGGGAAAACCATGCCGCAGGTCAGCCGTGGCTCGAACTACATCGTCCGCCGCGTGATCTCAGACTCCATGCAGTACATTGGGGTTCCGTATTCCTTCGGCGGCACAACGCCTTCCGGGTTTGACTGCTCGGGCTTTGTGCGCTACGTGTTTGCCAATGCGGGCATCTATCTTCCGCGCACGGCAGATGCACAGTATGATGTTGGCTATCCTGTCTCGTCGTCGGAGATGGTTCCCGGTGATCTCGTGTTCTTCTCGACGTATGAGTATGGTCCTTCGCATGTGGGCATCTATCTCGGCAATGGCAACTTCATCAATGCCTCGTCGAGCCGTGGTGTGGCGATTGACAATCTGTACGGCGGCTACTGGGGTGCGTGCTACATCGGTGCACGTCGCATTATGTGATAGAGAATCTGGGGAGGGGCTTTGCCCCTCTTTTTTAATAGGAGGATGTCATGGCGGATCTCTTTCTTTGCCTTCTTGTGTTCCTCATGCTATACTATGTATTCGGTGATGAACTGTTTCCAAGATAAAACTCTTCATTAAATAGAAAATTATTCCCGCCGGTTGCATTCTGATATGAATTTATGTAATATGGGGAGCGTACAACCATGGAGGATCGATGGTATTTAGCCGCACTCTTGCAGTGTCGCCAAATCGGAAGTGTACGTATGCGTCGTCTGTATGATGCCGTTTCCGACGTGCATACGATCTGGTCAATGAATGCGGCGGAACTTCGGAAAACAGGTGCGCTTACGGATGTAGTTGCCGATGCACTTGCCCGCCACAGTTCGATGCACCCCGATCTGCCCGCGCAGATCAAAGAGGATTGTACACGGCTGAACATTACGCTCATTACGATTGATGATGCAGACTATCCCGTTGTTCTGCGGGAAATCTTCGATCCTCCGCTCGTGCTCTACTATCGTGGCACGATTGTCCCCGATGCGCGCCGCATCGGCATCGTCGGCGCGCGCAAATTCACCGCCTACGGTGAGGCGGCGGCGATGGAGTTCGCAGAGCGGCTCGCAGCGGCGGGTGTCACCGTCGTGAGCGGTGCGGCTCGCGGCATTGATACGCGCGCACATCGCGGGGCACTGCGCGGCGGGAGAACCGTCGCCGTCCTCGCCTGCGGGGTGGACATTGCCTATCCGCCCGAGAACCGCCGTCTGCTTACACAGATTGGCGAGACGGGCGGCGCGGTCATCTCCGAGTATGCGCCGGGGACACAGCCGCTGCCCGTCTTTTTCCCCGCACGCAACCGTATCATCAGCGGTCTTTCCGAGGGAACCCTTGTGGTCGAGGCGGCACAGCGCAGCGGTTCACTCATCACGGCGGAGATGGCACTCAGTGAGGGGCGGGACGTGTATGCGATCCCGGGAAGCATCTACTCGCCGCAGAGCGGCGGCTGTCATAACCTCATCCGTGCGGGCGCACGACTGGTCGAGACCCCGCAGGAAATCCTCGTCGAAATGCGGCTGACCGAGCCCCCACGGCGTCCTGTACGCGAACAATTAACACCGGAAGAAGCTCGTATCTATCAAGTCTTGTCCTTCGACCATGCGCTGAGCATGGATGAGATCTTGGACAGTATGCCGGAGCACGAGGGGGCAAGTATTCCACTGCTCCTGCTTCAAATGCAGCTCAAGGGAATTATTACAGAAAATGAAATGCACGCCTATCGGCGCGCCGAAAGGAACTGACGGATTGGCTACGCTGACATCTGCATCCAAAACGAAAACATCGAAAGCAAAAAACACAAAAAACGCAAAGACATCGGGAAAAAAATCATCGCCCAAAACGCTTGTGATTGTCGAGTCTCCGGCAAAGGCGAAGACCATTGAGCGGCATCTTGGGAAGAACTACATTGTTAGAGCCTCCATGGGACATCTGCGCGACTTGCCCAAGAGCCAGTTTGGCATCGATGTCGAAAATGAATTTTCACCGAAGTACATCAATGTCCGAGGCAAGGGCGATCTTATTCGTGCGCTCAAAAAAGAGGCAAAGAACGCAGACAAAATCTATCTCGCAAGCGACCCCGACCGCGAGGGGGAGGCGATTGCATGGCATTTGGCATTCATTCTCGGCGTTGATCCGGAGAAAGACTGCCGCATCGTCTTCCATGAGATCACAAAGCCCGCGATTGAGGAGGCAGTGCTGCACCCGCGCCCGATCCACATGGAACAGGTGGATGCCCAGCAGGCGCGCCGTATGCTCGACCGCATCGTCGGCTATAAGCTCTCGCCGCTGCTCTGGCGCAAGGTACGCAAAGGGCTGTCCGCGGGGCGCGTGCAGTCCGTGACCGTGCGCCTGATCTGTGATCGGGAGCGTGAGATCGATGCGTTTCAGTCCGAGGAATATTGGACGGTCGAGGCGAAGCTAAAAAAGGGAAAGAACGCCTTTACGGCAGATGTCACCCATGCACACGGAAAAAAATTGTCGCTGCACAGTGAGGTGGAGACGAGCCGGCTGACCGAGGATCTCGCACAGCAGGATTTCAAGGTCAAGGAAGTCAAGCGCAGTGAACGCCACAAAAAGCCTGCATCGCCGTTCACGACCAGCTCCCTCCAACAGGATGCCGCGCGCAAGCTCGGCTTTACCTCTGGGCGAACGATGATGATTGCTCAGCAGCTCTATGAGGGTATCGTTTTGGGACGGCATGGTTCTACGGGACTCATCACTTATATGCGAACCGACTCAACACGCATTTCCAATCTCGCCATCGACGAGGCACGGAGCTATCTCACGGAGGAGTACGGCAAGGAATACATTCCGACGCGTCCCAATATCTATGCGATGGGCAAAAAGGCGCAGGACGCGCATGAGGCGATCCGCCCCACAAGCATCCTACGGACACCGTCGGATGTGGAGCAGTATTTGAACCGTGATCAGCTGCGTCTCTACACGCTGATCTGGCAGCGTTTTGCAGCGAGCCAGATGTCCGCAGCCGTCTATGATACGATTGCAGCACAGATTGCGGCGGGAGACTATCAGCTGCGTGCACACGGCTCCAAACTCAAGTTCAAGGGCTACACCGCCGTCTATGTGGGCGCGGAGATCGCAAAAAAAGAAAAGGATACCCTGCTGCCGGAGCTGGAGGCGGGGGATATGCTTGCGCTTTCCGAGCTGAAACCGGAGCAGCATTTTACCGAACCGCCGCCGCGCTACAACGATGCCTCCATTGTCAAGACACTGGAGGAAATGGGGATCGGCCGTCCGAGCACCTATGCTCCCATCATCGAGACCATCCAGAAACGCGGTTATGTGGAGCGTCGTGAGAAGCAGTTCCGCCCGACGGAACTCGGCTTCATCGTGACTGATATGCTCGAGGAGTATTTCAAGGACATTGTGGACGTGAAGTTCACGGCGAACCTCGAAGGCGAACTGGATGAGGTGGCAGACGGTACACTCAACAAGAACGACTTGCTCCGCAAATTCTACACCCCCTTCGAGGAAACTCTCAAAAATGCAGAGGAAGTCATTGGCACCGTCGAGATCCCCGACGAGGTTACAGATATCCCCTGCGATAAATGCGGACGCATGATGGTGGTAAAGCAGGGGCGCTTTGGCAAGTTCCTCGCGTGCCCGGGCTTTCCCGACTGCCGCAATGCGAAGCCGCTCCTGCGCGATACAGGTGTTGCCTGTCCGAAATGCGGCGGCAAGATTGTCGAACGCAAAAGCCGGCGCGGGCGGGCATTCTTTGGCTGCGACCGCTATCCGGACTGTGACTATACAACGTGGGACGAACCGCAGCAGGAGACCTGCAAGGTGTGTGGTGCGTTTATGCAGAAGCATCGTTACCGCACGGGGCGCAGCATCCTCTACTGCAGCAACGAAACGTGCTCCTCACGCATCGGCAGCCCTATCGAAAAGGAGTTGGCACGGCAGAAATCGCGTGCACAGATATCGAATGATGCCAAAACGGCCGCAGATGAACAGAACAGTACCGTTCGGAAAAAGACGACGCGCCGCAAGAGGACGGACGCATGAAGAAAATCACAGTCGTTGGCGCGGGACTTGCAGGATGTGAGGCGGCGTGGCAGGCGGCCGAGGCGGGGGCACAGGTCACGCTCTATGAGATGCGTCCCCTGCGCCGCTCCCCCGCGCATCAGACAGACAGCTTTGCCGAGCTTGTGTGCAGCAACTCACTGCGCGGTGCAAGCCTTGAGAACGCCGTCGGCGTTCTCAAGGAGGAGATGCGGCGTCTCGGCTCGCTCATCATGCAGGCGGCGGATGCGACCGCTGTTCCTGCGGGCGGAGCACTTGCCGTGGATCGCACGAAATTCAGTGCTTATGTTACAGAGGCGATCGCGCATCACCCCAACATCTGTATTCATCATGAAGAGATTACGGCGATTCCGAATACCGATGACAGCATTGTCATCATCGCTTCGGGGCCGCTCACGGACGGTGCGCTTGCCGCAGAGATCGCCGCCCTCCTCGGCAATGACTCTCTTTATTTCTACGATGCAGCCGCGCCGCTCTTGAGTGCTTCGAGCATTGATATGGCGAAGGCATATCGTGCCTCCCGCTATGGGAAAGGGGAGGCGTCATACATCAACTGCCCGATGGATGAGGCGCAGTACGAGGCGTTCTACGCAGCACTTACCACGGCGGAGACGGCACAGGCGCACGACTTTGAAAAGGAGATCTTCTTTGAGGGCTGTATGCCTGTCGAGGTCATGGCAGCACGCGGAAAGGACACTCTGCTCTATGGACCGCTCAAGCCCGTCGGGCTCGAGCACCCCGAGACAGGTGTGTGTCCCCACGCTGTCGTTCAGCTGCGGCAGGACAACGCCGAGGCTACGATCTACAACATCGTCGGCTTCCAGACACGGCTCAAATGGCCGGAGCAGCAGCGCGTCTTTCGGATGATCCCGGGACTCGAAAATGCAGAGTTCCTGCGCTATGGCGTGATGCACCGCAACAGCTTCATCAATGCGCCGCGCCACCTGTGCCCGACCTTTCAGATGCAAACGGACAATGCCTTGTTTTTTGCCGGGCAAATGACGGGCGTGGAGGGTTATATGGAGTCCGCCGCGTCGGGACTGATCGCTGGACTGAATGCCGTGCGCCGCGCGGCAGACAGGGAACCTCTCGTCTTTCCGCGGGAAACCGCCCACGGGGCGCTGGCACACTATATCACCTCATGTGACCCAACAAATTTTCAGCCAATGAACATCAACTTTGGTCTTCTTCCTCCGCTCGATTACATTCCACGCCGTACACGCAAGCCGGAGAAAAAGCGGATGCTGGCAGAGCGTGCCTTGACGGAGCTGGAGAATTTCTGTGCAGAGCATATCAAAGGAGCATACACGGTATGACATTCCATGCAACAACTATTGTCGCAGTCAAAAAGGGGAACAAGGTTGCCATTGCGGGCGATGGTCAGGTGACATTTGGCGAACGCGCGATCATGAAAGCGAATGCACGCAAAGTGCGCCGTCTCTATCACGGTAAGATCCTTGCGGGCTTCGCGGGATCGGTCGCGGATGCGTTCACGCTGTTCGAGAAGTTCGAGGTCAAGCTCGAATCCTACAGCGGCAACCTTCAGCGGGCCGCTGTAGAGCTTGCAAAGGACTGGCGCACGGACAAGATACTCCGTAAGCTTGAGGCGCTCCTGCTCGTCGCAGATAAGGACGGCATTCTCATGATCTCAGGCAACGGCGAAGTCATTGAGCCGGACGGGGACTGTACCGCGATCGGCTCGGGCGGCTTCTTTGCCCTTGCCGCAGCACGCGCCCTTGTCGCACACAGTTCGATGGATGCTGCAGAGATTGCGAGGGAATCCCTCTCGATTGCAGCGGACATCTGCGTTTACACAAATCATAATATTACGGTGGAGGTACTGGAATCATGAGTCAGATCGGGGTCAACGAACAGACGCCGCGCGAGATTGTTGCCGAACTCGACAAATACATTGTAGGGCAGCATGAGGCAAAGCGTTCCGTTGCTATTGCACTCCGCAACCGCTGGCGCAGCCGTCAGCTGGACGATGAGATGCGCGAGGATGTCATCCCGAAGAACATCCTGATGATCGGTTCGACCGGTGTCGGCAAGACTGAGATTGCACGCCGTCTCGCACGTCTCGTCCGTGCGCCGTTCCTCAAGGTCGAGGCGACGAAATTCACGGAAGTCGGCTACGTCGGGCGCGATGTCGAGTCCATTGTGCGCGACCTCGTGGAGACCTCCGTACGCATGGTGCGACAGCAGAAGATTGAGGACGTACAGGAGAAGGCGCGGGAAAATGCGGAGGAACGCCTGATCGATGTCTTTGTTCCTCCTGCCAAAAAAACTGCGAATCCGCTCAGCAGCCTTTTCTCCTCGGATACAGATGAGAAGCAGGAGGCGGAGGAGCCGCCGAAGTATCAGGCGGGACGTGAGTGGGTGCGTAAGCGTCTCCACAAGGGAGAGCTGGAAAGCGATGTCATTGAGATCGAGGTGGAGGAGTCCGCACGCCCTCCCGGCAATATGTTCGCAGGATCGTCCCTCGAGAGCATGAGCGACAACCTTCAATCCATGATTGGAAAACTTGTGCCGAAAAACCGTCGCAAGCGCAAGGTCACGGTCGCGCAGGCGCGTAAGATCTTCACCGTCGAGGAAGCGGACAAACTCGTCGATATGGATGTGGTCGCCGATGAGGCGGTACACGCCGCTGAGTACAGCGGCATCGTCTTTCTCGATGAGATCGACAAGGTCGCGGTCAGCAATGGGCGCAGCGCAGGCGCGGATATCTCGCGTGAGGGCGTACAGCGCGACATTCTGCCCATTGTCGAGGGCTCGACCGTCATGACGAAGTACGGCCCTGTGAAGACCGATCACATCCTCTTCATCGCCGCCGGTGCATTCCATATGGCAAAGCCGTCCGACCTCATCCCCGAGCTGCAGGGACGCTTCCCGATTCGCGTGGAATTGAAGTCGCTCGTCAAGGCGGATTTTGAGCGCATCCTTACCGAGCCGAAGAACGCACTCATCAAACAGTACAGTGCACTCCTCGGCGTCGAGGGTGTAACGCTCCGCTTTGCAGACGCTGCCATCGCACGTCTTGCTGAGCTTGCGGAGACGGTCAATGAGCAGACCGAGGACATTGGCGCACGCCGTCTTTACACCCTCCTTGAGAAGCTGCTTGAAGATCTCTCGTTTGATGCGCCTGATCTTGCGGAGAAGGACATCGTCATCGACAGTGCCTATGTGGATCGTTGCCTCGCCGACATTGCAGGCGATCACGACGTATCGCGTTTCATTCTGTAAACATTGGAGACACAAAGAACGGTTTGGATTTTTTTCCAAGCCGTTCTTTGCTATTGCCTAAGTCTCTTTTTTATGCGATAATCCATTATGAAAGAATATGCGTATAGGGGGGAAGGTGGACATGGACGAACAGGGCGGTCTCTTTGAGCGCACGGTCTATCAGCCGCTTGCCGAACGTGTTCGTCCGCGTTCACTGGAGGAGTTTGTCGGACAGGAACACCTTCTCGGCAAGGGAAAGGTGCTGCGCCGCCTCATCGAGAGTGACCATATCACCTCCATGATCTTCTGGGGACCGCCCGGTGTTGGCAAGACGACACTAGCACAGATCATCGCCGCACGGACGCAGGCGAAGTTCATCAATTTCTCTGCGGTGACGAGCGGGATCAAGGATATCCGTACGGTGATGCAGGAGGCGGATCGCCGCCGTATGTACGGAGAGCGCATCATCGTCTTTGTCGATGAGATCCATCGCTTCAACAAGGCACAGCAGGATGCCTTTCTGCCGTTCGTCGAAAAGGGCAGCATTGTGCTGATCGGGGCGACGACGGAGAACCCCTCGTTTGAGATCAACAGTGCTCTCCTATCCCGCTGTCGCGTCTTTGTCCTGCAAGGACTGAATACGGAGGACATCGGGCGGCTGCTCCGCTATGCGATATCCTCCGAGCGCGGTCTTGGCGGTCAGCAGATCCACCTCTCCGACGATGGCCTGATGGCGGTTGCCGCGTTTGCGAACGGCGACGCACGGAGCGCACTCTCCACGCTTGAGATGCTCGTTCTGAATGCAGACGAGCGTGACGGCGAGATCTATGTGACAGAGGAAAATCTGGCGCAGTGTATTTCACGCAAATCGCTTCTCTACGATAAGAGTGGAGAGGAACATTTTAACCTCATCTCCGCCCTGCACAAGTCCATGCGCAACTCAGACCCCGATGCGGCGGTCTACTGGCTTGCGCGGATGCTCGAGGCGGGGGAGGATCCCCTCTACGTCGCACGCAGAGTGACACGATTTGCGGCGGAGGATGTGGGGCTTGCCGATCCGAGGGCACTTGAACTTGCCGTTGCAGCATATCAGGCTTGTCACTACATCGGATTCCCCGAGTGCAATGTTCACCTGACCGAGGCGGTGATCTACCTCTCCCTTGCACCGAAATCGAACGCAATGGAGACGGCGTATCTTGCGGCGGCGGCGGATGCACGCACGATGCTTGCAGAACCTGTTCCGCTCGTGATTCGGAATGCCCCGACCAAACTCATGAAAGATCTTGACTATGGCAAGGGCTACCAATATGCACACGATACGAAGGAGCGTATTACGAATATGCAGTGCCTGCCTGATTCGCTTGTTGGAAAAACATACTATCAACCGACGGAGCAGGGGATGGAAGGACGTTTTCGCGAACGTCTGGATTGGATCAAAGAGTGGAAGAAAAATCATCCCACGAACAACAATCTAAATAAATAAATAAAAATAGCCAAAAATATACGATAAATAATAAAAAATATTGTGAGTCATGATGATTCTATGCGTCATTGAGAGAAAGGAAGGAACTCCTGCGTTGGATGGGAAGCTGAAATTATACGGGTTTAACAACCTCACCAAGGCGTTAAGCTTTAATATCTACGATATCTGCTATGCGAAATCTGCACGAGAGCAGCGGGACTATATTAAGTACATTGATGAGCAATATAATTCCGATCGTCTCACAAAGATTCTCTCGCAGGTCACGGATATGATCGGCGCGCGGATTCTCAACATTGCCAAGCAGGATTATGAACCGCAGGGAGCGAGCGTCACCATGCTCATTGCAGAGGAGGCAGCGGTCGTCTCAGGCAGCAAGAAACCGGTCAACGCAAAAGCTCCCATGCCGGAGACCATCCTCGCACATCTCGACAAAAGTCATGTGACGGTACACACCTATCCCGAGTACCATCCTGATACGAGCATTGCAACCTTCCGTGTGGATATTGATGTGGCGACCTGCGGGGAGATCACACCGCTGCAGACACTCGACTACCTTATCAGTCAGTTTGATTCGGACATCATCACGATGGATTATCGCGTACGCGGTTTCACCCGTGACTTGCAGGGGCGCAAACTGTTTGTGGACAGCAAGATGACCTCCATTCAGGAGTTTATCAAGCAGGAGACACTGGACGAATACGATGCCGTGGACATCAATCTCTATCAGGCGAGCCTCTATCATACGCGAATGCTCATCAAGGAGCCGCAGCTGCAGAACTATCTCTTTAATACGGATGTCGATGAGATTCCGCCGAAAACCCGCCTACTCATCAGCACCAGTCTGCGCCGTGAGATGATCGAGATCTTCAGCGGAAGGAATGTCTACTGACAAGCCGCTTCATCCGCTCACTGCCGCCGTATGTTGAGGGGGACGATCCTATGCCCATGTTCAAAAAATCTCTCCTCATCCTTCTCATCCTTGCACTTGCCGCTCTCGGCGGCACGATGTATGGCTCCTACGCAGGACAGCAGGCAATCGCACTGGATGAGGGAACGAGCGAGAACGTTGCTGCTCCGCGCACCGTTGTTGTCTATGTGACGGGTGAGGTGAAAAAGCCGGGGCTTGTTACATTGACCGAGGGGCAGCGCGTTGCCGATGCGGTCAACGCAGTAGGCGGTGTGATTGAGACGGCGGACATCGAACGCGTCAACATGGCAGCTCTGTTGGAGGACGGCATGCAGATCCGCGTGCCCGAACGCATTGGAAGAGATGCCGAGCGTCCGAGGAACACGCAGAGTGGCAAAACAGCGAATGGACAGATCAACCTCAATACGGCGAGTGAGAAGGAGCTGCAGGAGCTTCCCGGTATTGGTCCCGCCATGTCTGCACGCATCATTGAGTACCGCGAGACAAACGGACCTTTTCAAAGTATTGAAGATGTAAAAAAGGTGCGCGGCATTGGCAATGCCAAATTTGAAAAAATGAAAGACAAGGTGACTGTATGAAGACGGGGCAGTATCCGCTCGCCTTCCTCTGCGGTCTCCTTGCGGCATTTTGTCTGGGAGTTTTTTGCAGTGCGTGGCTGCATATCTCCTTTGTAACGTATGCCCCGTACCTCATCGGTTTCCTCTTGGCAGCAGCCCTTGCATCGGCAGTCCTCGCAATACAGGCGAATGAACGGACATGGATTGCCTTTGTGGGGCTTTTTTTCATGTTGGGGATTTTTCGCTTTGCCGCCGCATACGAGCTTCCGCCCCACGATATTTCTCATGCGGCAGGGGCGTGTGTGCGTGTTGCGGGCACGATTATCGCCGCACCTGTAGTCCGCACGGATGCAGATCATGTGCAGCACATACGCTATATTGTGGAAACCCATCACATAACGCAGGGGCATGAGGAGCAGGAAGTCAGCGGAAAAATCTATATGCACATGATTCATAAAGGCGAGGGGAATCCGACATCCGGGCAGATCGGCGACGAGATAACGGCGGTGGGGACAATTCGCCGTCCGCATGGCTATCAGAATCCGGGGCTGATTGATACGGTGTTCTTGCTCCGCTGTGACGGTATCACGGCGCGGGTCTTTGCAGAAAACAGCGAAGTCGAAATTACACCGAACGAAACACCGACCTTTACACAGACATTTCTCCGATGGGCGGCACAAGTGCGCGCACATTATATTGACCGTATGACGGAGGTCATGCCGCGCGAAGATGCCGCTGCAATCTTTGCCATGCTCTTTGGCGGGTATGAGGGCATCCGCCCCGAACTGCTCGAAACCTTTACAGTCACTGGAATTGTGCATATTTTGTCGGTGTCCGGATCCCATATCAGCCTTCTTGCTGCAGTCATTGCATGGCTTGCATTATTTCTCCGACTGCCGCGTACACTGTCCGCAGCGGCAGTCATCCTTGCGATCATTGTCTATGTTATCCTCGCGGGACTCGTTCCTCCTGCCGTCCGCTCCGGCATCATGGGAGCGGTTGCGTTTCTTGGACTTGTACTCGGTCGGGAGCGCGATGCACGCTATATACTGATCCTCACAGGGCTTCTCATGTTGATGATCTCACCGCTGCTCCTTTTTCATATCAGTTTTCAGCTGTCTTTTTTGGCAACGATGGGGCTGCTCTTTCTCGCCCCCGTCCTTCGTGAGTGGATGAAACCTCTGCCGCGTGTACTTGCGGCAAGCCTTTCCATCACGCTGGGTGCACAGCTCGCAACACTGCCCATTCTCGCGTGGCATTTCAATCAGATCTCCGTATCGTCGCTTCTCGCAAATCTCATCGTCGTTCCTCTCGTTGATGTCGTCATTATCCTCGGACTTGGCGGCGGCATCGCAGCTCTCTTCGTTCCGTTTCTCGGCAAAATCGTCTTTGGTTTTGACAGTCTGCTGCTCGGCATGACCTTTGAAATGACGCGGGCAATTGCAGCTATGCCCCTCGCACAGATCGACCTTCCATCCATGGGGATATGCGCTGGGCTTTCTTACTATCTGCTTCTTTCATTTCTCATGCTTTCGCAGGAAAAGCGAACAGCAATATTTGAATTCATTCGGCGTTTTTATAGAATTATTGTTATTATTTCTGCCGCTCTTTTTGTTGCACTATTTTCTTGGTATGTTTCACGACCCGATGAGATGGAAGTTCATTTTATTGATGTCGGGCAGGGGGATGCCACGCTTGTTTTGACACCGCACGGTCACGCCATGCTCTTTGATACGGGTGGCACGAGGGATGGTACTTTTGATATCGGCGCACGCATCGATGTTCCGTATCTGCGTCATCATGGGATTCATGCGTTGGACTATATCTTTCTCTCACACGCACACGAGGATCATGCGGCAGGCGCAGGCGCCATTCTCACGCGTATGCCGGTCAAGCATGTCTATACCGCCGATGAGGGAACGGCGGTATATGCACGGAGTATGCGGCTCGGCGACGGGAATCCTCTCCTGAGTAAGCTGGGCAGGGCGGAGGCAGGGCAGTCAATTGTCTTGGACGGGGTGACGGTCGATGTCCTCTATGCGCCCGGCTATGGAGAGGTGGATCACGCGACAGGCAACGAGGTCTCGAATGTCTACCGTGTCCGCTATGGAAACGCAAGCTTTCTCTTTACGGGCGATCTCGTCAAGGAACACGAGGAGAAAATGATTGCGCAGGGGATGGATCTCCATGTCACGGTACTCAAAGTACCGCATCATGGATCGGATACATCCAGCTGTGCGGAATTTGTTCGTGCAACGCATCCACTCTATGCTGTTTACTGTGTGGGTGCGAATAATACGTTTGGACATCCACGCCCCTCTGTACTGGAACGCTATGAACGCATGGGCGCGAGATCCCTGCGTACGGATCGGGATGGTGCGATCGTCTTTCGCACGGATGGGGAGCATCTTTCGGTCAGTACCTTTGTCGAGGGAAAATTTTTGCGTGACTGATAAGACAGCAAACGATATGCTCTACTGTCCGATTTGATATTGCAATTTAGGTTGCAATCTACCACCTAAATTGCAACCGACAACGTAGATTCTTGAAAATAAATGCTTGCTTTTTTTGCAAAAAGTTGATAGAATACTATCTGTTGTTGTCGGGATGTGGCACAGTTTGGTAGCGCGCATCGTTCGGGACGATGAGGCCGCAGGTTCGAATCCTGTCATCCCGACCATCTATTCGACGTATAAAGACCAGCCGAGGGGCGGGTCTTTTTCTGTTTATGAACGAATGTGAGGAACGTATGACATCTGAGGAAAAACGCTGTGCGGGGGATTTGATCGAATTTATTGATGCGGCGACATCACCGTATCAAGTGGTGGAGCAGAGCACAAACCTCCTGCGTGTAATTCCGATGAATGAAAAAACTGCACTCTCCGCAGGACATGTTTATTCATTCTCACTCTACAACACGGGGATAATTTTTGTTGCGATAGGGGAAAATGCGGCAAAAGGGCCCCTGCGTATCGCATGTGCCCATACGGATTTTCCATGTTTGCGTGTCAAGTCGAACCCCATACTCAGTGTGCATGGCTATGGGAAGCTGAATGTCGAAGTATATGGGGGAATGATTCGGAACACATGGATGGATCGCCCCTTGTCACTTGCGGGTGCGGTCGCTCTGCGCGGTGTGGATCCCTTTGCGCCGACATTGCGGCTTGCGGACTTTCGCCGTCCGCTCATGATTGTGCCAAATCTTGCAATTCACATGAACCGCAAGGTAAATGAAGGTATTGAGCTGAAGCCGCAAAAGGATCTTCTGCCATTGTTCTTCCAAAACGGTGATGGCGATGAGGATGATACGAAGAAACTGCTTGTCCTGCTCGCGGAGGAACTCGGCGTTTCGGCGGAGGATATTCTGTCCTATGATTTGAATGCCTATCCCTATGAGCGTGGCTGTCTTTTGGGATGCGACGACGTTTTTCTCTCCGCACCGCGTCTTGACAACCTCTCATCGGTCAAGGCCTGTATGGATGCCATTCGCGAATGGCACGGTGAAGGTATTCGCGTTGTGGCTCTCTTCGACAATGAAGAGGTGGGCAGCCGCACAAAGCAGGGAGCTGGTTCGACGGCACTCGCTATCCTGTTGGAGCGTGTTTGCTATAAACTGGGGCTTGACCGAGAGGAATATCTCAGAAAAGTTATGGAAGGGTTCTGTCTTTCTGTAGATGTTGCACATGCCCTGCATCCGAATGCCCCCGAGAAGGCAGACCCGACGAATCAGCCTGTTCTAAGCGGTGGAACTGTCCTCAAGGTCGCTGCAAATCAGTCCTATGCCGGCGATCCCGAAGCATTTGCCGTTGTTGCGGGGCTTTGTGAAGGTGCGGGGATTCCGTATCAGGTCTTTACAAATCACTCCGATGCGGCGGGCGGCGCGACACTTGGGTCGATTCTCTCCACGCAGGTTCCGATGCGGACGATGGACATCGGCGCACCAATTCTTGGAATGCATTCGGCACGCGAAACGATGGGAGCACGGGATCAGTTCGCCCTTACGCAGCTGTTAATTTCTTTTTTCTCCGCTTGAGAGACATTCACACAGAAGCGTGTTATAATAGGAAACATTGGGTAGAAAGAAGGGATTTCTTGCGTGCTGTCGTCACACGAGTGAAAGAAGCGTCCGTCGAAATTGAAGGGCGCATCTGTGGGCAGATTCAGGTCGGCTATCTTATTTTGCTGGGCATTGCCCCCGAGGACACATGGGAGGATGCTGTACATCTGGCGGAAAAAGTCGTTCATCTGCGTGTATTTTCCGATGAAAACGGGAAGATGAACCGTGCGCTTGCCGAGGTGGATGGTGCGGTACTTGTGATTTCACAGTTTACCCTGTTTGCCGATCTCAAAAAGCGTCGCCCGGGATTCTCCAAGGCGGCAAAACCGGAGCACGCAATCCCGCTCTATGAAGCGTTTATGAAGGAGCTCAGGGAGCGCGGTGTGCATGTCGAATGCGGAGCGTTTGGCGCGGATATGCAGGTGTCCTCGATCAACGACGGCCCCGTCACCCTGCTCTTTGATACGACCGAGGTATGAAATGAATACGGATTTATTGAAAAAATACGCAGCTCTTGTGGTTCGTGTCGGCGTCAACCTCCAGAAGAATCAGCCACTTGTCATCCATGCGCCGATTACATGTGCGGACTTCGTACACGCGCTCACATCGGAGGCATACGATGTCGGCGCCTATGATGTTGCTGTCAACTGGAACGATGAGGAGTTCTCCCACATTCGTTTTCAGAAGGCAAATGCGGAGCGCTTTCGCGAGTTCCCTGCGTGGCGCAAGGCATTCTATGACGAGCATGCGGCACAGGGTGCGGCATTCATCTCGATTGCGGCATCGGATCCCGACCTCTATTCGGACATCGATCCGAAGCGACTCACGGAGGCGAGCCAGACGGCGGGCAAAGCTCTCATGGACTACCGTGCGCGTCTGATGAGTAATAAGAATACATGGTGTGTTGTCTCTGTGCCGACAACAACATGGGCACGCAAGGTGTTTCCAAATCTCTCGGATGCGGAGGCGGTGGAGCGTCTTTGGGGAGAGATCCTCAGTGCTGTGCATGTCTCCGAAAATGAGGATGCCGTATCTGCGTGGCGTACGCACATTGATGTTTTGCAAAAGAGGACAACCTTTCTCAATACACAGGCATTTACGGAGCTGCACTATCGGAATCATCTCGGCACGGATCTGCGCATTGAACTGCCAAAAGGTCATATCTGGATGGGCGGTGCGGAAAAATCCGCAGAGGGAACGCTCTTTGCCGCCAATCTTCCAACGGAGGAGGTATATACGCTTCCGAAACGCGACGGGGTGAACGGTACGGTCGTTGCCTCGAAGCCGCTCCACTACAACGGAAATCTGATCAGCGGATTCACGCTTACGTTTGAGGCGGGGCAGGTTGTCTCCTATAAGGCAGAGCAGGGGGAAGAACATTTGAAGGAACTGCTCCATACGGATGAGGGCGCGTCCTTCCTCGGCGAAGTGGCACTTGTGCCGTATGACTCTCCGATCTCGCAGAGCGGCATCCTCTTTTACAATACACTCTTCGATGAGAACGCATCCTGCCACCTTGCCTTTGGGAAGGCCTATCCGACCTGCATAAAAGGCGGAGAAAGTATGACAGAGGATAAACTTCGTCAACACGGTGTCAACCATTCGCTTGTCCATGAGGACTTTATGATTGGAACGAAAGACCTCACGGTGGTCGGACGGACATCATCCGGCGAATCCGTTACCATCATTGAACATGGAAACTTTACCTTCTAAACGAGGCATGAGGTGAGAGGATATGCAGAGGTATTTTCGTTTCGGTGCGCTGATGATGCTGTGCCTTCTTTCCTTCCTGATTTTTGCGGACGGAGAGGCTGCGGGCAAGATTAAAGCAGAGGACTTTTCCTATCAGAATATATCGCTCGGAGATTCCGAGGAGGCTCTGCGCGCGCGTTGGGGAGAACCCGACGTTCAGAATGAGCAGGTCATTTGGGGGATTCACCTCAAGACCTTTACCTATGGGGATATCGTTGTTTCAACCTCTGCCACGGGCGGAAAGGTCGTCGACATCAACCTGATCGGTGAGAAGTATCACCTGCGCAAGGATGTGCACTATGGGGCAACGAGCAGTTATCTCCTCAAGGTGTATGGAAAGGCGGAGCGTCAGTTTCTGGACGGGCATACCTGCTATGTGTTCTCCCATCCGGACCATGTGCGCGAGCGTTTGATTCTGAACCTCGACGCGGAGAACAGTGCGCTTGCATCGGCGCGTATCACAATGCTTCCACTGACGGATGAGGAAGCGGACGAGATGGCACTATCCGATGACGAATCCTTTGTCGAGCTCGATCTGAAGCATAGCGTTATTGCTGCCAAGGATATCGATGTGTCCGATCTCCCGAAAAATGACACCGTACACTTGGGAGGCTATCTCAAATGACACATGATCTGCATATGCGTGTACTTGGACACCGCGTCATGCGCTATGCCGGAATCATCCTCGGCTGCCTGATTGCCAGCAGCTCAATCAATCTCTTTCTCGTTCCTGCGCATCTCCTCACAGGAGGTGCAACGGGCATTGCGATGATTGTCTACTATATCTTCGGGCTGCCCATCGGTCTTCAGACATTTATCTATAATATCCCGCTGCTCTTCATGGCGTGGCGGCTGATGGGGAAGGCGTACACGATCGACATCATCATCGGTACGGCGATCTTTTCGTTCTTCCTTGACCTGACGCGTCCGCTGAATGCATACGCGCCCGTGACCGATATGATGCTGACCACCGTATACGGCGGTGTTTTTGCAGGGCTTGGCTACGGGCTTGTCTTTCGTATGAACGGCAGTACGGGGGGCTTTGACATCCTCGCTGCCATCGTTCGTAAATACTATGACCTGCATATGGGCGGCGTTCTCTTCTCGATGAACTGCCTCATCATGCTCATTGCGGCGTTCCTCTTCGGCATGGCTCCCGCGATGTTTACGCTCATCTATATGTTCATCAATGCGACGGTTGTGGACAAAGTCGTTGCAGGATTCAATCACCGCAAGGCAGTTCTCATTATCTCAGACAAACACAAGGAGCTTGCAGAGAATATTATTGACCAGATGCATAGAGGTGTCACGTTTTTGCATGGGCAAGGGGCATACACGCGCCGTGAGCGAAATGTCGTCTTTGTCGCAGTCGGTACAACGCAGGTTGGAAAGCTGAAATTTATTGTGCACAATGTCGATCCGCGTGCCTTTGTCATCATTATGTCCGCGAACGAGGTCATGGGACGCGGCTTCGGACGAATCAATCAGAACGATGCCTCAGCGTCAGACGATAATTATAATGAAGAAAAGGGAGGGAGATAACGCTGTGGATGTAATTTATTTGCTGAACAGCGGTTTCCTCGTGCGTGTGGAGGATGTCCTACTGGTCTTTGACGCATTCGACGATCCTGCGGGTGTTCTTGAACGGGAGCTGACGAGAGATGACTTTACGCAGCTGTACTTCTTCGCCTCCCATGCACATTTTGACCACTTCAATCCGATGATTGCACGTTATGCTGATAAGGTGCAGCGGTATCTCCTGAGTGAGGATATACGGCGAAATCCGGGAGCTGCACGTATCCCTGTGGACCAGATCAGCTGGATTGGTCTCTATGACGCGTGGCAGGATGATTGTATTACGGTGACAAGTTTTTCATCGACTGACGAAGGGACATCCTTCCTTGTGGAGACCAACGCCAAACGCATTTTCCACGCCGGGGATTTTAACTGGTGGGATTGGACGGGTGAAACTGACGAAAACCGAAAACTTGCGGAGAACGGCTTTCGTAAGCAGATGAAACGGCTCGCGGGACTGTCCTTCGATCTTGCATTTTTCCCCGTGGATGGGAGGCTGGGTCCATCGATGGAACGCGGCGCAAAGGTGTTCTGTGCCGAGACACACCCACAGGCTCTCGTTTCCATGCACTCCGTCGGCTATCCCACATGGCAGCCCTCCGAAGGTTTCTTTGCGCCAGGGCGTAAGATTCCGATCTGGTCGCCGACCAAAGCGGGAGAATATCATCATTTTTGAAATATAGGTTGAAATATAGGAGGGCTTTCGGTAGAATGGGGAAGAAATTCTATCTTTTGACAGTTGGCATTCTGGTCGCCGTCGCTGCGATATTATTTGCAGCACACAGCGGGAATGCAGGGATGTCATTCAATATGCTGTTGGATCAAAACAAAGGAGAGAACAGAACAGTGGCAAAAAATCGCATTGCAGAATTTACGACAAATAAGGGCACGTTCGATGTGGAGCTTTTTGAGGACAAAGCCCCCATCACCACGAAAAATTTTATCGACCTCTCGGAAAAAGGTTTCTATGACGGGCTGATCTTTCACCGCGTCATTGACGGTTTCATGATTCAAGGCGGTGACCCAAGCGGTAACGGTACTGGTGGCCCAGGTTATACAATCCCCGACGAGTTTGATCCGGCTCTTAAGCACGATGACGAGGGCATTCTCTCAATGGCAAACGCAGGTCCGAATACGGGCGGCAGCCAGTTCTTCATCACGCTCGCCGCGACGCCGTGGCTGGATAACCATCATGCTGTCTTTGGCAAGGTCATTGACGGAATGGATGTCGTACGCGACATAGGCCACACCAAGACCGGATACGGTGATCGCCCCGTGCATGATGTCGTGATTGAGAAAATCACGATCAAAGACGCAGCGGAATGAACTATGCCTACCTTTTGTTGTGTGCGGACGGGAGTCTCTATGCCGGTTGGACGAACGATCTTAGGCGGCGGATTCACGCGCACAATGAAGGAACAGGGGCGAAGTACACGCGCGCCCGTCGACCTGTCCGCCTCGTCTATGCCGAGGCATTTGATACGAAAGAAGAAGCCCAAAAACGGGAATGCCAGATCAAGAAACTGCGCCATAAACAGCGTCTTTCCTTGGTGAACACAGGGCAGAAAGATCCGGAAATAAGCACATTGGTGAATGATATCAATGCAGCAGAATGACAATAAAAAGGGGAGTATTTCATGGCAGAGAAAAAAGTCATGCTGACTGAGGACGGCTACAACAAGCTCGTCGAAAAACTCAACTACCTCAAGAGCGTAGGCCGCATCGAGGTTGCCGAACGGCTTAAGGCGGCGATTGCTCTCGGCGACCTCTCGGAGAACTCCGAATACGATGACGCAAAGAACACGCAGGCATTTCTTGAGGGCGAGATTCAGGAGCTCGAGATGAAGATCCGCAACTCCGACATCATCAAGGCGGGGGACGGCAAGACCGTCACCATGGGCAGCCGCGTAACGGTAAAGGATCTGGAATTCGATGAGGATGAGACCTTCCTCATCGTCGGCTCGACGGAAGCTGACCCCGATGAGGGCAAGATCTCCAACGAATCTCCTCTCGGCATGGCACTACTCGGGCAAAAGATCAATCATGTGGTCAATGTCAATGCACCGGCAGGTATTATTCAGTACAAGATCATGGACATCAAGAAGTAAGGAGCAGGGATGGCAGAAGAAAGAGAAATTACAGCAAATTCCCCCGAGCAGGATCTGAGTGAGATGATGCGTGTCCGCCGTGAAAAGATGGATGCGTTCCGTGCAATGGGGGTCGCGCCCTTCGGACATCGCTTCGAGGTCACAGATTATGCATCGGATCTGAAGGAGAAGTATGACTACCTTGCCGAGGACGAAGAGGGGGCGGAGGTTCGTGTTGCGGGGCGTTTGATGGCGATACGTGGGCATGGCAAGGCCTCGTTCTCAACACTCAATGACCGCACTGGAAATATACAGATCTATTTCAAGATGGACGTACTCGGCGAGCAGAAATACAAGGAAGAATTCAAGAGGCTTGACATCGGTGACATCATCGGGATTCGTGGTGTTGTCTTTAAGACACGACGCGGCGAAATTACCGTGCGCGTGGAGGACTTCGACCTGCTCTCGAAGTCACTGCGCCCGTTACCGGAAAAGTTTCACGGATTGAAGGATGTTGACACACGCTATCGGCAGCGTTATCTCGACCTCATGGTGAATCATGAGGTGCGTGAGACATTCCGCAAGCGGACGAAGATCATCCAATCCATCCGCCGCTATCTCGACGAACGTGACTTCCTCGAGGTGGAGACCCCCGTACTCTCGACGCTTGCGGGTGGAGCGGCGGCAAAACCATTTATCACACATCACAATGCGCTCGATATCAATCTCTACCTCCGAATTGCAACAGAGCTGAGCCTCAAGCGTCTCATCGTCGGTGGTCTCGACCGTGTCTATGAGATGGGACGCATCTTCCGCAACGAGGGTATGGATGTGCGGCACAATCCCGAGTTTACTTCTATTGAGATCTATCAGGCATTCGCCGACCATCGTGACCTCATGGCGATTACGGAGGGCATTGTGCGTCAGGCGGCTGAGGACGTACTCGGTACGACAAAGATCATATATCAGGGCATTGATATTGACCTGAATAAAGTCCGCACGATCAGCATGAACGATGCAGTATGCGAGGCGACGGGGAAGGACTTCCTCGCCTGCAATACCGTTGACGAGGCACGTGCGATGGCGCGTGAGATCGGCGTTCCGTTCGAGGAGCGTCACGGCATTGGCGGCATTCTGAACGCTGCATTTGAGGAAAAGGTCGAGGATTCTCTGATGCAGCCGACCTTTATCACAGGGCATCCAACCGAGATCTCGCCGCTCGCGAAGCGCAATGCAGACGATCCGCGCATTACGGATCGCTTTGAGTTCTTCGTCTACGGTCGGGAGCTTGCAAACGGCTTTACGGAGCTGAACGATCCGATCGATCAGGAGCAGCGTTTCCTCGAACAGCTCAGGCAGCGCGAGGCCGGGGATGCCGAGGCACATGTCATGGATCGTGATTTCATCACGGCACTTGAGTACGGTCTTCCACCAACGGGAGGTCTTGGCATCGGCGTTGACCGCCTTGTCATGCTGCTGACCGACAGTGCCTCGATCCGTGACGTACTCCTGTTCCCGACGATGAAGCCTCTCGCAGAGTAAACGGGAAATAAATTAGAAAAGCACCTTGACAAGACAGCGGTTTATCGCATATACTTGTCAAGGCTCGTGGGTAGGTGGCCGAGTGGTTAAAGGCAACAGACTGTAAATCTGTCATCTTCGGATTACGATGGTTCGAATCCATCCCTGCCCACCACCGGCGGCATAGCTCAGTTGGCTAGAGCATGCGGTTCATACCCGCAGTGTCCGGAGTTCAAATCTCTGTGCCGCCACCATTGTGTAAACAAAACTCAGTCGATCAAAGTAATCGGCTGAGTTTTTTCGTATCTACGCGAAAGTCTGTGTACAATTCATTGTGTACGAAAAGAATCTACTTTTCCACGAAAGTTTCAATAATTCTCCAAAATAACTGATTGACTTTTCTGAACGAGAATGTTATAATGATTCCATAGTTATGAACTATTGGTATACCCTGTTTCGAATCGTGTCACTTATTGCTAGAGATGGGTGGCAGGAGAGTTTTTAAGGAGGAAATACTATGAAGGTAACTGTTGTTGGTGCAGGTAACGTAGGCGCAACCGTAGCAAATGTCATCGCGCTCAAGAATTTTGCACAGGAAGTTGTCCTCATCGACATCAAAGAGGGCGTTTCCGAGGGCAAGGCGATGGACATGATGCAGTGCTCGCACGCGCTGAACTTTGACACAACGGTCAAGGGTGTCACGAACGACTATGCTGCTACGGCGAACTCCGACGTTGTGGTTGTCACCTCCGGTCTCCCGCGCAAGCCTGGCATGACGCGTGAGGAGCTTGTCGGTGTCAACGCAAAGATTGTCAAGAGCGTTGTGGAGCAGGCACTCAAGTATTCCCCGAATGCAATCTTCATCATCATCTCCAACCCGATGGATGCGATGACCTACCTCGCACTGAAGTCCACGGGTCTTCCGCGCAACCGCGTCATCGGCATGGGCGGTATGCTCGACAGCAGCCGTTTCCGTTACTATCTCTCCGAGGCACTCAACGCGGCAGGACATCCCGCAACACCGACCGATGTGGACGGTATGGTTCTCGGTGGTCACAATGACAAAACGATGGTTCCTCTCGTCAGCATTGCTACACTCCGTGGCATTCCTGTCACCCAGCTCCTCTCGAAGGAAGTGCTTGCAGATGTCGTTCAGAAGACGAAGGTCGGCGGCGCAACACTGACGGGGCTTCTCGGTACGTCCGCATGGTATGCGCCGGGTGCATCCGCAGCAACGCTGGTTGAGGCAATTGCCCTCGATTCGAAAAAGGTCATTCCTTGCTGTGTCTATCTTGAGGGCGAGTATGGCGAGAAGGATCTCTGTGTTGGCGTTCCTATCGTACTTGGCAAGGGCGGCTTCGAGAAGGTCGTCGATGTGGTCCTTGAGGGCGAAGAGAAAACGAAGTTTGACGAGAGTGTCGAGGCAGCACGTGCCGTCAACGCACAGCTCGGCGATGCGCTGAAGTAAGTCTCTTCCGAAATAGTGCAAAAGGTCTTTGCGGTTCGCCGCAGAGGCCTTTTTTGATGAAATGACGTTTTTTCTGGGTGAACACGATATTTCCCTTGACATCGTCTCCTTCTTTCCTCTATAATAGCTATGCGCTTATAGCCGTATGACTCACTAGCTCAACTGGCAGAGCAACTGACTCTTAATCAGTAGGTTCACGGTT
>CAUVVR010000010.1:0-88335 GCA_963555475.1 uncultured Selenomonas sp. | reverse complement strand
TTCGGACGAAAAAATCTACGCCAATCTGACGGACTTCATTTTATCAGCGATTCCTAAGATATTCCATTACGGATGAAAAATCCCCCGCTGCGGCGGGGGATTTTTGTGTTACAGGATTTCGACAATCTCCACCGCAGGTTTTCGCTGCGTGTGACGTGCCGACGGAACGCCCTTCTCCGTGGCGTACCCGATGGGGAAGATGGCGATGAGGTCATAGTCTGCCATCTGAGGGAATGCCTCCTTGAGTTTCGGCGCGTCGAAATGCCCGACCCATGTCGAACGCAGTCCCTCATTGTGAATGGCGAGCATGATGTAGGTTGCGACGATGCTTGCATCCACGTCGGCGAAGTTGCGTCCGTCGTATTGCCGCACCCATGCGTCCTCGTTCTTTCCACCGACGACAAGGAAAACACCCGCGCCGAAGGTGTAGTTCGTCGTCTCAGCGAGCTTTGCCCGTGCCTCGGGGCTCTCGACTGCCCAGACCTTGAACGGCTGCTTGTTGACTGCGGTGGGGGCGACACGTGCTGCCTCGAAGATGCGGTTCAGGGCATCGTGTGGGATCTCGCCGTCCGAGAGTGAGCGGCAGGAGAATCGATCCTGTATGAGTTCATTAAATTCCATCTGATTACCTCCTTATGTGAACCTCCTAAAGTATACCACAAGTCGGCAGAAATGGGCGGGATTTTTTGGAACATCGCGGTTATATGGAGGAAATCGAACGCGTATCACGAATTACTAATACTGTAGAGATTTTGCGCCAAGTGTTTTGGCTTGAACCGGAGGGGGACTTTTGATGAAGAAATATATGGCAGCGACATTGACGGCAGCTGTGCTTACAGTGGGAGGCGGTGCGTCTCTGCCGACGGCGGAGGCGGGCGGGGTATTCTTCGCGGACGCACCTGTGGTATCCCCTGCGACGACGGCTTCCACAGCGGTTCCGGGCACGCGCCCGAGCGTCTACATCCCGGGACAGATTACGACGCCGTTCGTGGATCGCGAGCTCACAACCGATGAAAATATGCTGTTTCTTGCGATCGAAAAGGCAGACTACAATACGATCCAGTTGATGCTTGACAAGGGCGTTGACATCAATGCCTTTTACACAAAGCGGGGGGCAACTCCGCTCGGGCAAGCGCTTGAGAAAAACAACCGCACGACGATCCAGTTCCTCCTGGAGCGCGGCGCGGATGTGCAGGGCTATGTTTTCCATCGGGATAAAAACCATATGCACTCCTATCTTGTGCAGGCGGCAAAGGACGGCGATCTCACACTTGTGCAGTATCTACACAACTGGGGCGCAGACATCAACGGGACTTCGTGGGACTACGGATTCGGCTATTTCAACGCACTCTTTACGCTCAGCTCCTCGGCGGACGACATCAATATCATGCGCTATCTCATCGCGCAGGGGATCAATGTGAACTATGTGACGAGTGAGGGTGGCACAACACCGCTGATGTACTTTGCAAGGATGTATATTTCTTCGGGTGAGCGCCAGAATCTCCTTAAAATATTGCTGGATGCGGGTGCAGATCCTACGGTGCGTGATAAGAATGGAAAGACGGCGGTGGACTACTGCATCGACCGCAATGATCTTGAGAGCGCACGGTTTCTCCAGACGTATGGTATGAGATGACGGCATCTATGAGAAAGGCACAGGCATTTGTTTGTCTGTGCCTTTTCAGTCTGTTTTAGGAAAGTACTGCTATACTGAAGTCATGGTTGGCAGAAGTATGAGGTGAACGATGCGAAAAACAGCGGCAACAATGCTTTCGATTCTCGTGATTGCGGCGGCGACACTCTTTCCTTCTGCGCGTGCGGAGGCAATCGACGCGTGGGGAATTGCGGCTCAGGCACTCGGTGTGCTCGGTGCGTATCACTCCGCACTCGGTGCGGTGCTCGCTCTCGGCAACGATGTGAACGCACAGGTGCAGAGCGAGCGACAGGACATTGCGGAGAACGGACGCGCGCGCAATGCAAACGACATCGCGCTCGTGGACGGCATTATGGAGCGGCTCGTGCGGGACGGCGACTATGTGCTGCGCGTGAACTCGCTCCCCTTTACATGGGCGCTGACGGATAGCTCTGTCTTTAACGCTGCCTGCTACCCGACGGACTACGTAACGATCAATCGAGGGCTCATTCGCGGTCTCGGCGGCAACGTGGACGAGATCGCCGCCGTGCTCGGGCATGAGATGACGCACGGGCTGCGCCAGCACAGTGCGCACAACTACGCGCAGGCGGCGGCGCAATTCTATGGGATGAGCTTTCTCAATATGAATTTCGGTCTGATGGACTGGAATAAGCTGAATGCTCTCGTGGGGTATTCCGTTGCAAAAAATGTAACGCTCCCTACAGAGTACGAAGCGGACGAGGGCGGCTTTCACATCATGACGAGCGCGGGGTTCAACCCCGGCGGCGGGGCGGCGGCGATGGCCCGCATGGGCTACTATCTGACGTATGTGACACAGGATCTCGCGGAGTATCAAGATCCGAAGGAGAAGGATCTGCCGCAGGATGATTTCTCGGATCACCCCGCGACGGAGCGGCGCGAGGCAAAGCTCGCAGGCTTTATGACGGCCTACAGCGCGGATCATGTGACCGTCGTCGACCGAAAGACGGTCTGTATTGACGGGACTCCGCTCCTCACAGTGACATGGACGGATGAGGACTACGACAACAGCCCCGAGAATGCGTACCTTGTCGCAGGTGCGCTCGCCCGTGCCTTTCACGACTACGATCGCACAGAGGATTGGAAGATTGAACTGACGCGGGACGGCGGCGCGACACTCGGCGGCGATCCACGTGTGAATGAACTGCTTATATACTTCCTTGCGAAGGAAAAGGCGGGCGAACGTCTGCAAACGCTCGTTCATGATGCCTATGCGGGTGAGGCGGCAAGCGGTGCACGGGAGAAGCTGTACGCAGCGGAGAAGGCGCGTGCGGACGCACGCACGGCAGAACGTGCAGCCGTGGAGAATGCCGATGCGAAGGCGGTCAAGAAGATGCGCGAGAACAGCGATGCCTACAGTGACTATGGTGACAGCATGCGTGCGCTCATGCTGATGGAGCGTGTCTTTGCCTCTCCCAACGATGACAGCCGTGCGCAGAGCTATGTTATCCGTGCGCGTGCCTATGCCGTGCAGGGCGACTGGGAGAAGGCGCGCACAGATGCGGACAAGGGCGTTGCGGAAGATCCGAAGGATGTGCTGACGTGGCTGAACCGCAGTGATGTGCGGCGCATGATGGGCGACCGCACGGGGGCGCTCTCCGACGCACGCAAGGCGATCGAGACGGATGCGAAGAATCCGTACGGCTATCTGATTGCGGCGGAGATCTCTGACGAGATAGGAAAGACAGAGGAGGCACGGGACTACTTCAAGAAGCTCTATGCGGTCGAACCGAAGGCGGTTGGACGCATTCCCGACGAATATCTCGAAGCCGTGGACAAGCGAGCCTATGAGAAGCGGATGAAGGACAAGGAGAAGGCACGTGCGGAGCGCGAGAAGGAGATCCGCGAGAAACTGCAAGAAAAAAGCCGCCCGACGGACGGCGATACGAAGTGAAGAAGTGACTGTTGCACGAAAAATGTGCAGCAGTCCTTTTTCGTCTGTTAGTGGGTTTTTACCGTCCTGCGCCATAGCGCGTAGCAAAGCGCACCGAGCGCGATGACCGCAACATCGGCGACGCTGTAGGTGAACGTGTAGCCGCAGGTGACAGCGACGATGCCAAGTCCGGCAGCGGCAAGTCCAACGCTGATGTCGAGTGCCCAGAAATACGTCGCTGTTGCGACACCCGCACGCGCAGCGGGGGCACTGCGTACGGCGAGCGTCTGCAGTGCGGGGGTGACTGCGCCGAATCCCGCACCGAGAAGCAGCGCGGCGGCGATGAGCCCCGAGAGCCCTGTGATCGTACCGAGGAGGAACATCCCTGCCGCGAAGAATATGAGCCCCGGATAGACGGTGTAGTCCGGGCCTTTACGGTCGAAGACGCGCCCGATGAAGGGGCGCGTGACGAGGATCGCGCCTGCATAGCACGCATAGAAAAGGCTTGTCTCCGAGGACAGCCCGAGGCTGCGCGTGTAGAGGGGGATGAAGGTGAGGACACTGCCGTAGGCGAAGAATAGGATACCTGCAATGAGTGCGGGTGCGAGCGCCTTGCGCTCGATAAATGTGCCGAAGGAGAGCGTGCGTGCAGAATTTTTCTGCGGCAGGATGACCTCATTCGGCAATTTTTGCCCGCCCAATGCAATGGAGATGGCGGCGAGGAGGCTGAGGACGGCAAAGAGTGCCGTTGCGGAGAAATGCTCCATCAGCAGCAATCCGATCATAGGGCCGACCACCATCGCGAGATTCGTCGAGAGGGCGAAGTAGCCGATGCCCTCACCCTTGCGTGCGGGCGGCAGAATGAGCGCCGCGAGTGCCGCTGCCGTTGTTGTCGCGATGGCGAAGACAATGCCGTGAACGAGGCGCAGACCGTAGATCGCCGAGATCGTGGATGCAAATGCGAAGGCACACATAAGGAGAAAGAACGCCGTTGTGACAGCGAGCATGAGCCGCCGTTTGTTGAGTGCATCAATGAGAATGCCCGCACACGGACGCGCGACGACCGTGCCGATCTGAAAGAAGGTCATTGCAAGCCCTGCCTCGACATCACCGCCGCCGTACTCCGTCATGATGACAATGGGCAGTGCTGCGATCATGGCATACTGCGCGATGTAGATGAGTGTGTTGCTCAGGCTTATGCCGATAAATTCGTGCGTCCAGAGCTTCTCACCGTTTGTATTGTTCATGGCATTCCCTTCTGCTTCCCATTCTCATAGATAGGGCTTAATATACTACGAATCATTTCCTCTGTAAAGCAAGTCCCACTTGCTTTTTTACCATGCTGTGATAGAATGGCAGGAGTTTTTCGCGCCGTGGGGAAGGCGCATCTATGGAGGAATGGGATATGCCGGACATCGGAGGGCGCGAACAGGTGATCGGGGAGCGCGAGGCACATGCGACGCGTGCATTTTTCTTTATCGGAGGATTCGGATCGGCATCGTGGGCACCGCTCGTACCTGTACTGCGTGAGCGCCTTGCTATTGGTGATGATGTGCTGGGTCTTCTGCTGCTGTGCATCGGTATCGGTTCGCTCGCGACGATGCCGCTCTCGGGCGCACTCTCGGCGCGGCTCGGCTGCCGCCGCGTACTCGCGGCCGCGGGACTCCTGTACGCAGGTGTGCTGCTGTCGGTCTGTCAGGTGAATGACTTTTGGATTGCCGTGCCACTCATTCTCGTATTCGGTGCGCTGATGGGCTGTATTGATGTCGTCATCAATGTCGCGGCGGTCATCGTGGAGAAGGAGATCGGTCGGCGCATCATGAGCGGTATGCATGCGTTTTGGAGCCTGGGCGGCTTCGTCGGCGCGGGCCTGTACGGCGTGTGGGTTGGTATCCTCGGATTGACGGCGTTTCAGTCCACGGCAATCGCATCGGCACTGATCCTCGTACTTACGGCATTTTTTGGCAGACACCTGATCCCCTATGGTGGGGGCGGCGGTTCGCTGATCGCGATTCCGCGCGGCATCGTCGTGTTCGTCGGCATTACGGCGTTTATTGCATTCCTCAGCGAGGGTGCAGTGATGGATTGGAGCGGTGTCTATCTGACCGTGGTACGCGGGATGGACCTTTCGCTCGCGGGAGTGGGGTTCTCTGTGTTCTCGGCGGCGATGCTCCTCATGCGTTTCTTGGGTGACCGCGTTGTCCGGTGCATCGGACAGTGCTCCGTCGCTGTCGGTGGTGCGCTCCTCACCTTTGTCGGGATTCTGCTCGTCATGTTCGCGCCCGTGGATGCGCTCCTCTACCTCGGTTTCTTCGCCATCGGCATCGGCAGTGCGAACATTGTGCCTGTCTTCTTTTCGCTCATGGGACGGCAGAACGTCATGCCCATCGGTACGGCGGTTTCCGCCGTCAGTACGATGGGCTACCTCGGTATCCTTGCAGGTCCTGCCGCGATCGGATTCGTCTCCTCGGCGACAAATCTCATGACTGCGTTCGGGATGCTTGCTGCACTCAGCCTCCTTCAGGCTCTTGTCGGATTCTATGTGTTCCGCAGGATGGTCTGATGACAGATTGAAAATACACATGAAAAAACGCCATTCCGTATGGAATGGCGTTTTCTATGCTTACTGTGCCAGCGCGTTGACCTTCTTGGCAAGACGCGACTTCTTGCGTGCCGCAGCGTTCTTGTGATAGACGTTGTTTGCAGCCGCCTGATCAATGGACTTGTATGCCGCAACGAGGAGGTTTTTCGCCTCGTCAGCGTTGCCGGCAGCAACAGCGTCGTTGACACTGCGGATCGCACGGCGGACGCGCGTCTTCTCCGCAATATTGCGGGCACGGCGCTTGGCGTCAGACTTTACACTCAGAATGGATGCCTTGATATTTGGCAAATCGTTCACCCCCTCAACGAAAAATGTACTGGGTCATTCTATCACACGACATTCTAAAATGCAAATTTTTTTTCGCGCTCGCCGACAGAGCGGAGGCTTGCAGCGTTGAGCAGGAGGATGAGCGCGGATGCCGCATGCCAGAGTGCGCCCGAGATGGGGGTGAGAATGCCCGCAGCAGCGAGGCCAACGCCGATGAATCCAAGCGTGTTTCCAAAAATCTCGTTTTGCTCGATCTTCCTGCGTGTGCGTCGTGCCATGCGGATGAGCACGGGGATCGCGTGCAGATCGTCGCTGAGGATGACCGCATCGGCGGTAGTGGTGCTGCTGCTTAGGGCGATGCGGATGCTGCAGCCGTGTGCAGCGCATTGGTGAAAATGGACAAGTGCGATGGGGGTGGAGGATTTTGTTTCACGATTCATATCCGCGGTGCCTCGAAGATCCGAGATGCCGGCAACTGGGCCGATGCGTGCAGCTGTCTCTGTGTCATTGTCCGCGCGAAGGGCAGGATGCAGTCCCATGTGGCGCAGGGTTGTGACAATCCGTGGGAAATCCGTGTTGAGAATGCCCGCACGGCTTAGAAGATTGCAGTCAAATACGATTGTTTCCGTATGTCCGAGAGCCCTGAGCACGTTGGTTGTACGGACGAGAATACTGCGGCGTGCAAGGCTGAGTTCGGCCCCTGCGGCGGCGGTCGATCCCGCGAAAAGATAGGCGCAGGGACTGAATGCGATGACAGCGGTCACAGCACGTACCATCTCACCCGTTCCCCAGTAGATGAGAACGGCAAAGCACAGTAGGACGGACATGGACATCAGGATCTTTTTTGTTTCCGATGGTTCACTCAGCATGGAAAAACCTCCTTGGAATGCTTCTCTTTCCAAAAGACGAAGTTGTTTCAGTTTTGAACATATAGTACAATAAGCAGAGAAAAAACGTAAGAAACAGTTCAATGCGAATGTCCGTTATTGGACAAAATAAGAAATGTGTTCAGAAGCGATCTGATTGTATGGAAGGAAAACACGATGGAGCGACGCCGTAAGAAGACTAGACAGGCAATCCTTGCCGCATTTCAGGAACTCCTTGCACGAAAGCGGTACGAGAATATCATTGTGCAGGACATCATCGCGGAGGCTGATGTCGGACGCAGCACGTTTTACACGCACTTTGAGACGAAGGATCTGCTGCTGCGTGCGATGTGTGAGGATATGTTTGCGCACGTTCTCGAAGATGTTTCGGACGAGGGCAGTCATGACTTCTCGTATGACCCTGACAATCCTGCCGTGATTGTCTCACACATGCTCTATCACATGAAGGATCAGCAGAAGAACATCCGCAGTCTACTGACCTGCGAGAGCAGGGATCTCTTCCTTCGATATTTTCGCGAAAAGCTCAGTGAGACACTGACCGCGCGTGGGCACGGTCTCCTGTGTGAGCACACACTGCCCGATGACTTTCTCATCCATCACATCACGGGCAGCTTTGTGCTGATGGTGGAGTGGTGGATGCAGGGCGGCTGCGTCCAGAGTCCCGAGGAGATGGCGGAGATGTACGCAGCGCTCATTACCCCGATCTTTCACGAGATAAACAATACATGAATTTGAAAGGTTTTGAACATACGGCAGATTATTTTCAGTAAATTTTTCTCTTGCGGCTTCTTGATTCGCAGGTGAACATAGGGTACAATAATAATACGATAAATGTAAAAAATGGGAGACACAAAAGTCCATCGCTCTTTTATGATAAATTTGGAAAAAGACTGAAAACACCGCGAGAACGTGCAGGAAATTCAGGTTATTTATCGAATTAACTAAGTATCATAACGTGAGCAAGGAGGGAAAACGCGACGGAATGAGTCCTATCTCGTTGAAATTGGCAGGAATACGGCGAAGCGGGTGGGTGTACGGCAAGCCCGACCGATTTGCCATTGCATATATGTTGGGGATACCGCCCGGTATCCGTGAGGGGAGAAATACCTATGAGAAAAACAGAGTGCTTGGCAATGATCTTGGCAGGCGGACAAGGCAGCCGCCTTGGTGCGCTCACGAAGCGCGTCGCAAAGCCGGCGGTTCCGTTCGGGGGGAAATACCGCATCATTGACTTTCCTCTCAGCAACTGCGTGAACTCCGGCATCGAAAAGGTCGGCGTTCTGACGCAGTATCGTCCGTTGGAGCTGAACCAGTACCTCGGCTCGGGCAGTGCATGGGATCTCGATAAGCGTGATGGGGGACTTTTTGTCCTGCCGCCCTATGCACGTGAAAAGGGGGCGGAGTGGTATCGCGGTACGGCAGATGCGATCTACCAGAACCTCAACTTTATTAACATGGCGGATCCCGACTATGTGCTCATCCTCTCGGGCGACCACATCTACACGATGGACTACGCATGGATGCTTGAGACGCACAAAAAGCAAAAAGCACAGGCAACGATCGGCGTCTTTGAAGTGCCGTGGGATGAGGCATCGCGCTTTGGCATCATGAACACGGACGAGACCGGACGCATTGTCGAGTTTGAGGAGAAACCGGCGAAGCCGAAGAGCAATCTTGCTTCCATGGGCATTTACATTTTTAACCGCGACTATCTTGAGGAATACCTCATAGCGGATGCGAAGAGCGAGACTTCCAGCCATGACTTCGGTAAGGACATCATTCCAAAGATGCTTGCAGATGAGGGGCGTCTCTACTCCTATGCCTTCAACGGCTACTGGAAGGATGTCGGCACGATTGAGAGCCTCTGGCAGGCAAACATGGATCTTCTCCAGGATGAGCCGCCGTTTGAGCTCTCGGGCAAGTGGCGCATCTACTCGTTCAATCCGTCCATGCCCCCGCAGTTTGTCGGCAAAGAGGCGAAGATCACACGCTCAATGATCAGCGAGGGTACCATGATTCTCGGGACGGTCGAGAACTCGGTGATCTTCCCCGGCGTGCGTGTCGGCAAGGGCGCGGTGGTACGCAACTCCGTCCTGCTTCCGTCGGCAGTCATTGGTGATGGTGCGGTCGTGGACTATGCGATTCTCGCGCAGAACTCTGTCATCGAGGCGGGGGCTCAGGTCATCGGTGAGGAGACGCAGATCACGGTCATCCCCGAGGGGGAGACAGTGACGGCTGCCTCGAGCGAGCAGCGTGTCGGCTGAGCTATAGGAAGAGAATGGAGTGAACATAGCAATGAACAGTGTGATGGGGCTCATCAACCTGCAGGAGGACAGCAGTCTCATTCGCGAGCTCGCTGACCGGCGTGCCGTTGAATCCATTCCCTTTGCCGGACGCTATCGCCTGATTGACTTTGCACTTTCGAGCATGGTCAACTCCGGTATCATCAAGGTGGGCGTCATGCTCCCCGATGAGCCGCGCTCGGTGCTCGACCATCTGCGTTCGGGCAAGGATTGGGATCTGGCTCGCCGCCATGACGGCCTCTTTTACCTGCCGTCGGCACAGGACGATGTACAGCGCCGGAAGGGTGATCTCAAGAATTTCTATCACAATCTGGACTTCATTGAGCATGCGTCTTCGCGCTACATCCTGCTCGCGCACGGCAGCTTTGTCTACAACATTGATTTTAACAAGGTGCTCCGCTTTCATCAGAATACAGGCGCGGACATCACGCTCGTCTCGCACACAACGGAAGATGAGAACACGGGCAACAACATTGTGCTTGATACGGCGGAGAACGGTCTCGTCCTCGATATCGCTGAGAAGCCGGTCGCCTATCAGGGGATGAAGGTCTCTATGGGCATCTACATCATGGACAAGCGTGCGTTCGTCGAGATCGTCCGCTATGCTTATGAGCGCGGCGGTCAGGACTTCATACTCGACGGGATTATCCGTCGTGCACATGATTACACGATGTTTGCCTATGCGCACGACGGCTACATGGCGCATGTGGACTCCATGTCGACCTACTATCGGGCGAACATGGAGATCCTCGACCCGGATGTCTGGCAAAACCTTTTCATGGGGGATCGTCCTATTTACACAAAGATCAAGGACGGCGTGCCCGTGCAGTACAAGGACACCGCGAAGGCCACGAATTCCCTCATTGCGAATGGCTGCGTCGTTCGCGGCGAGGTGGAGAACAGCATCCTGTTCCGCGGGGTAAAGGTGGGTAAGGATGTGAAGATCCGCAATTCGATCATCATGCAGAAGTGTGACATTCAGGATGGTGCGCTTGTCGAAAATGTCATTTGCGACAAGAATGTCACCATCACGGCAGAGAAGTGGCTGAAGGGGGCTGCAGAGTATCCGCTTGTGATCAAGAAGAATATCACAATCTAAACGTTGTTTGTTTTGCCGTTAGCGGTTCCGCCCCGTTCCGATTCCCGGGACGAGAAGGACGATAACGGCTTCTTGTTTCTGATACTTCTTAATTGGGGATTGCTGCCCTGCGCGGCAAGAGAAGATCGGGGGAAAACAAGAAAAGGTTGGAAAAGGAGTGGACGATTTGGCACAGAAGGATCAGGTCAACCGACCGACAGGGAAAGCACTTGAGACGATGAAGAAGATCCTCAAGAGCCGTTTTATCACAACCGCACATGTGATGTTTGGACGCGAGGTAGAGGAACTGACGGAGGTTGAGATCTACAAGACAATCGCAGCAACCGCCAAGCAGTCTATCTCGGACAACTGGATCAAGACGAACAAGCAGTATGCTGAGCGCAAGGAGAAGCAGATCTACTACTTCTCCATTGAGTTCCTGCTCGGTCGACTCCTGAAATCCAATCTGATCAACCTCGGCATCGAGGAGGCTCTGAAGGAAGTCCTTGGAGACTTCAAGCTGAACCTCTCGGATGCGTATGAGGCAGAGCCGGATGCCGGCCTCGGAAACGGCGGCCTCGGTCGTCTTGCCGCGTGCTTCATCGATTCACTCGCGGCGCACCGTTATCCGGGGCATGGCTGCACGATCCGCTATCAGTATGGTCTTTTCGAGCAGAAGATCGTCGGCGGCAACCAGGTTGAGATTCCCGACAACTGGCTGCGCGACGGCTTTGCATGGGAGTACCGTAAGCCCGATAAGTCGGTTGATGTCAAGTTCGGCGGCAACGCATATATGCGCGACATGGGGGACGGCAGGCTTGCACTTGTCCATGAGAACCCGATGGTCGTCATGGCAGTGCCGTACGATATGCCGATTGTCGGTTACCACAACGCGACGGTCAACACGCTGCGTATGTGGAATGCGGAGGTCAACCGTGACTTCTCCGACTACGGTATGCTGACGCAGGAGCAGATTCAGCAGCGCAACGACTACCGCAGTTTTGTCGAATCCATCACGCGCTATCTCTATCCGGACGACAGTACGTTTGAGGGACGCCGTATGCGTCTCATTCAGGAGTACTTCTTCGTGTCGGCAGGCGTGCAGAGCATTGTCCGTCACTATAAGAAGACGGGCATGAGCATCTACGACTTCGGCAAGAAGATCGGCATCCACATCAATGATACCCATCCCGCGCTCTGCGTGGCGGAGCTCATGCGCGTCCTCGTCGATGATGAGGAGCTGACATGGGAGGATGCGTGGGCGATCACGCGCGACACGATCGGCTATACGAACCACACGATCATGCCCGAGGCACTTGAGACGTGGGGCATTGACATGTTCCGTCCGCTCCTGCCGCGCATCTACATGATCATTGACGAGATCAACCGCCGCCATCTTGACGAGGTGCGCCGCCGCTATCCGAACAATGAGGACAAGGTGCGTGCGCTCTCCATTATTCAGGACGGCGTGATTCACATGGCGCGTCTCTCAATTGTCGGCGGACACAGTGTCAACGGTGTTGCAAAGATCCATACGGGCATCCTGAAATCTACAACCCTCAAGGATTTTTACGACTATACGCCGCGCAAGTTTAACAACAAGACCAACGGAATCACGCATCGCCGTTGGCTCATGGGCGCGAATCCCGAGCTTGCTGCGCTGATCGATGATACGCTTGGCAGTCATTCGTGGCACCGTCATCCGGAGAAGATGGACGGACTGCACGACCATGTTGCGGATAAGAACTTCCGCGAGCAGCTCATGAAGATCAAGCATCTGCGCCGTGAGGGGCTCGCGCACTACATTGAGCAGCACAACGGCGTGAAGCTTGACCCGGATTCGATGTTCGACATCCAGGTCAAGCGTATTCATTCCTACAAGCGGCAGCTGATGAACATTCTGCACATCATGTACCGTTATCATCGTGCGCTCAGCGAGCCGTCCTTCCTCACGCAGCCTGTGACCTACTTCTTTGGCGGCAAGGCGGCGCCCGGCTACTACATCGCGAAGGAGACGATCCGCCTCGTCAATGTCGTTGCTGACCGCATCAACAAGGATAAGCGCGTCAACGACTTCATGAAGGTCATCTTCATCGAGAACTTCGGTGTGTCCATCGGCGAGCTGGTCTATCCCGCAGCGGATGTCAGCGAACAGATCTCGACCGCATCGAAGGAGGCATCGGGCACGGGCAACATGAAATTCATGATGAACGGCGCGATTACACTTGGAACGCTCGACGGTGCGAACGTTGAGATCCGTGATGCAGTCGGCAATGACCACTGCGTCATCTTCGGTCTCAAGGCGGAGGAGGTCATGCACTACTACGCGACGGGCGCGTATTCGGCGTGGGATGAGTATCACACGAACGAGAAGGTACGCACAGTGATGAACCAGCTCGTCGACGGTGCCTACGGAGATTTCCGTTCGCTGTATGATTATCTCCTGCACGCGAACGATGAATTCTTTATCTTGAAGGACTTTAATGCGTACGACAATGCACGCATCGAGGTCATGCGGCGGTTCAAAGACAAGGATGGCTGGGCACGCACGGCGGCGATGAACGTCGCGCACTCCGGCGGATTCTCGTCCGACCGCACGATTGACGAGTATGCACGCGAGATCTGGGGCATCCGTCCCGTTATCATCTCGTAGACATACGGGAGTGCGGTACATATCCGCACCCCTTACGAGGAAAATACAGGAGGGGATCGTATGAAAACATCTGTACTCAGTGAGTTTGATCTGTACCTCTTTCATCAGGGCACAAATTATCACGCCCAGGAAATGCTCGGCGCACATTTTGTAGAGCGGGACGGGAAAAAGGGCGTCCGCTTTACGGTGTGGGCACCGAATGCAAAGGCGGTCAGTGTCGTCGGTGAGTTCAATGATTGGAACGTCTTCATCCATCCGATGAACCGCATGGATGATGGCGAGATCTGGGAGGTATTTGTCGAGGGACTCGGCGAGGGTGAGATCTACAAGTACGCCATCGAGCCGCAGTGGGGCGGTCCTCGTATCATGAAGGCGGACCCCTATGGATTCTACGCCGAGAAGAAGCCGCAGACGGCATCCCGCACCTATGACATGAACCACTATGAGTGGAAGGATCAGGCATGGCAGAAGCGCAAGACGGAAGAATCCTCTTACGAGCGTCCCATGCTCACCTACGAGGTGCATGCGGGCTCTTGGCGGCGCACGCTTGAGGGCGACTACCTCTCCTACCGTGAGCTGGCAGATCAGCTCATCAGCTACGTCAAGGACATGAACTACACCCACATCGAGTTCATGCCTCTCTGCGAGCACCCCTATGACGGTTCGTGGGGCTATCAGGCGACAGGGTACTTCGCCGTGACGAGCCGCTACGGAACGCCCGATGACTTCCGTTATCTGGTCGATACGGCGCACCAGAACGGCATCGGCATCATCATGGACTGGGTGCCCGGGCACTTCTGCAAGGACGAGCAGGGGCTGCGTCACTTCGACGGCAAGAACCTCTACGAGTCCGATAACGAGACGCGTGCGGAGAACTGGGAGTGGGGCACGACGAACTTCGACTACGGGCGCACGGAGGTGCAGAGCTTCCTCATCTCGAACGCGCTGTTCTGGTTCGAGGAGTTCCACATCGACGGTCTGCGTATCGACGCGGTCGCAAATATGCTCTACCTCAACTACGGGCGCAAGGACGGCGAATGGCAGCCGAACAAATATGGCGATACGGGCAACCTTGAGGCGATGGACTTCCTGAAAAAGCTCAATGAGACGATCTTTAAGTATCACCCACAGGCGCTGATGATCGCGGAGGAATCGACCTCGTGGCCGCTCATCTCGAAACCTGTCTACATGGGTGGTATGGGCTTCAACTATAAGTGGAACATGGGCTGGATGAACGACATGCTCGCCTACATGAGCCTTGATCCGATCTATCGCAAGTGGAATCAGGACAAGATCACGTTCTCTCTCATGTATGCGTTTTCCGAGAACTTTGTTCTGCCGCTCTCACACGACGAGGTCGTGCACGGGAAATGCTCGCTTATCAGCAAGATGCCGGGCGACTACTGGCAGAAATTTGCGGGGCTGCGCGGATTCTTCGGCTACTGGATGGCGCATCCGGGCAAGAAGCTGCTCTTTATGGGCGGGGAGTTCGGACACTTCATCGAGTGGAACTTTGACGACAGCATGGACTGGCACCTCGTCGAGCAGTATCCGATGCACACGAAGATGCTCGCGTACTCGAAGGCACTCAATAAGTTCTACGTCGATAACAAGCCATTCTGGGAGGTCGACTTTGACTGGAACGGCTTCCAGTGGATCGACTGCAATGACAGTGAGAACAGCATTATCGCACTCGTCCGCCGCGCCGAGGATCACAGCGATTTCATTGTCTGTGTCCATAATTTCACGCCCGAGGTGCGTCACGGCTACCGCATCGGTGTGCCGACGAAGGGGACGTATGTCGAGGTCTTCAACTCTGACGAGGAGGCATACGGCGGCAGCGGCGTTCTCAATGCGGGCGATATCGTGAGCGAGGACTACGCATTCCACGGGCGTGAACAGTCCATCGTCATCACTGTGCCGCCTTTGGCGACCACCTTCTATCGTTTGAAGCAGCAGAGCGGTGCCGGAACCCCCGATCATGAAGTACCTGAGACGGTCGATGCTGTTGCAAAAAAAAAAGCAGTAACTTCTAAGCCGAAGGCAGCAGCGGCAAAGAAGGCGGACGCAGATACGGCTGCGGAGAAACCTGCATCGACGAAGCGCACAGCATCCGCAAAGGTCTCCGCCGAGAAAGAGACGAAAAAAGCTGCGCCGAAGAAATCAACGCGGACGAGCACCGCGAAGAAAACTGAGGCGGGGGAAAAGTCCGTAAAGAAAGCGGCCTCCAAGAAGCCGGCAGCAAAGAGTGCGGCGGAGGAAAAAACGATGTCTGCAAAGACGCCAGCAAAGCCCGTGAAGACATCGGAAAAGTCCACAGCAAAGACAAAGACAGCGTCCATGACGGCGACCAAGAAGAAGCCCGTCCGTAAGACGGCGGCAGAGACCGAGGAAAAACCAAAGAAAACGCGTGCGGCAAAGGCATAAGGCACGCTGCACGCATTGAATAGGAGAATGACGAAAGCTGCGAAATACAGTATGACAAACTCGAGGGACAGATGGTTACGGCATCTTTCCGCGGGATAAAGGAGGATATTGGGATGAAGGTACTTTATGTAGCATCGGAGGCAGTTCCCTTTGTCAAGACCGGCGGTCTTGCGGATGTGGCGGGATCACTTCCTGCGGCACTCGTCAAGGACGGGGTGGATTGCCGCGTCATCCTGCCGAAGTACGGCGCGATTTCCGAGGAGATTCGGAACTCGATGGAGCATGTCTACGATGGGATTCTGAATGTCGCGTGGCGGGACAAGTTCATCGGTATTGATAAGTATGTGCTGGACGGCGTGACCTACTACTTCGTGGACAACGAGGAGTATTTCAACCGCGAGGGGTTCTACGGGTATCCGGACGATGCCGAGCGTTTCTCGTTCTTCAGCCGTGCTGTGCTCAATCTCTTGCCTGCACTGGATTTCTGGCCGGATATCATCCATGCGAATGACTGGCACTCCGCGCTTGTCCCCGTGTTCCTGAAGCTCGAGCATCAGGCGGATGAACGCTATGCGGGGATCAAGACGATCTTCACCATCCACAACCTGAAGTATCAAGGTGTCTTCCCGAAGGATGTTATGACGGATGTGCTCGGGCTTGACTGGCAGTATTTCAACAACGGTGACTTTGAGTTCTTTGATGCGGTCAACTTTATGAAGGCGGGGATCATTTACGCCGACTATGTATCGACCGTCAGCAAGACCTACGCCGAAGAAATCCAGTACGACTACTATGGTGAGCATCTCGAGGGGCTTCTGCGCAAACGCCGCGAAGAGTTGTTCGGCATCGTCAACGGCATTGACTATGACATCTACAACCCGCAGACGGACAAGAATCTCTACGTCAACTACGACGTGAAGAAGGCAGTCGAGGGCAAGAGCGACAACAAGGTGCATCTGCAGCGCGACCTCGGACTTCCCGAGAACCGCCGCACGCCGATGATTGCAATGGTCACGCGTCTTGTGGCGAACAAGGGGCTGGATCTCGTGGTGCGCGTGCTCGATGAGATCCTGCAGCATGAGAATGTCCAGTTCGTGCTTCTTGGTACGGGCGACCGCGGCTACGAAGACTGGTTCAAGGAGCTCGCATGGCGTTTCCCGAACAAGGCATCGATCAACATTCGTTTCTCGAACGAGCTTGCACAGCGCATCTATGCGGCATCGGACATCTTCCTCATGCCGTCCATGTTCGAGCCGTGCGGTCTCGGACAGCTCATCGCCATGCGCTACGGAACAATCCCCGTCGTGCGTGAGACGGGTGGGCTCAAGGATACCGTTGTCCAGTTCGACCGCTCGGACGTGGACAAGGGGAACGGATTCCTGTTCTACGAATACAATGCGCACGAGATGATGTACGCGATCAAGCGTGCACTCGCTGCATACGGAAATCTTCGCGAGTGGCGACAGCTGGTATTCACGGCGATGCACAGCGACTTCAGCTGGAAGCGGTCGGCAAAGGAGTACGAAAATCTCTATGAGCGTCTCCTGCTCGAACACTGAGTTGCTTCGCGAGGCATCCGATTTGCGCGTGGTCTGACCGTATTTGAGTCTTCCGCGACGCACCTCTATGAAACCGCTGGTGAATTGGTTCAAATAAGAACATTTGATTCATCAGTGGTTTCTGTGCGTTTAATTTTAGGAAAGGAGAGGGTGCTATGCTGGAATCCTATCAGGTGGAGCACAACTCACAGAATATATACTACCGCTCCATCGTCGGAGCAGCGGAGGCAGGGAGCCGCCTACGTCTTGGTATCCGCATTCGTACCTACGAGCCGATTCATCGGGTGCTTGTGCGCCTGTGGCAGGATCAGACGGGGGAGCGTCTGATTCCCTTGGAGACAAGAGATACGAAGGAAGAGCAGAAATTCTATACCTGTTGGGTCAACCTTCCGGAGTATGGCTGTCTTGTCTGGTATTACTTTATCATTACGACCGAGAGCGGCACGTATTTTTACGGAAACAATGCGGAGATGCTGGGCGGTGTTGGAGCCCTCAGCATGGAGGCACCTGCATCCTATCAGATCACGATCTATAACAAGGGTGCGCATACGCCCGACTGGTTCAAGAACGCCGTCATGTACCAGATCTTCCCCGACCGTTTTGCGCGTGCGGGGGATACGATCGTAAAGAAGAAGGGCGCGGTCATCCGCACGGATTGGACGGATGATCCCATGTATCTCAAGGATCCGGACACGAAGGAGATCATTGCGTATGATTTCTTCGGAGGGAATCTGCGCGGTGTCATGGAGAAGCTGGACTATCTGAAAAAACTTGGGATCTCCTGCATCTACTTCAACCCCGTCTTTGAGTCCGAGAGCAACCATCACTACGACACGGGGGACTATCACAAGATTGACCCCGTGCTCGGCGATATCGAGGACTTCCGTGCACTTGTCACGGCAGCGGAGCAGCGCGGCATCCGCATCATCCTTGACGGCGTATTCAGTCATACGGGCAGCAACAGCATCTATTTCAACCGTCAACAGCAGTACGCATCGCTTGGCGCGTATCAGTCGAAGGAGTCTCCGTACTACTCGTGGTACCACTTCCGCAGCTACCCAAATGAGTACGATTGCTGGTGGAACTTTGACACGCTGCCGAACGTCAACGAAACCGATCCCGACTACATGGATTTCGTTATCACGGGCAAGGACAGTGTGCTTCATCACTGGATGAACGAGGGCATTGCCGGTTGGCGGCTCGATGTGATCGATGAACTGCCGCCGACGTTCTCCAAGACGTTCTTTGCAGAGCTCAAGAAGCGCAATCCCGATGCCGTTATGATCGGTGAGGTCTGGGAGGATGCTTCGAACAAGGTCGCTTACGGAACGCCGCGTGAATATCTCTCCGGCAACGAGATGGATTCGGCGATGAACTATCCGCTGCGCACAATGATGCTCGAATTCCTTATGGGCGCGGTTGACGGACATCAGACCGTACGGCGGCTCGCGAGCCAGATCGAGAACTATCCGAGGGAAAATCTCTATGCGATGATGAACCTCATCGGAAGTCATGATGTCCAGCGTGCGATCACCGTGCTCGCTGATGTTCCCTACTATGAGGGGATGCCCGCGATCGAGCAGTCGCGTGTGCGGATGACCGATGTGCAGTTTGACCTTGGTATGCGGCGTCTCCTCATGGCAACGCTCTGGCAGATGACGTATCCCGGCGTGCCGAGTGTCTACTACGGTGACGAGATCGGTATGCAGGGGTTCAAGGATCCGTTCAACCGCCGTCCGTACGACTGGGAGCACGGAAACACAGAGATCCGCAGCTGGTTCGAGCGCTTCATCGCCGTTCGCAACGAGAACGATGCCCTGCGGACGGGCGATATCCTGCCTCTCTACGGTGCGGGCGATGTTATTGCCTATGCGCGTACGATCCGTTCGGGCTATGATGTGTTCAATCAGGAGAAGGAGGACGGCGTATTTATCGCTGCCTTCAACCGCAGCCTGACGGAGACTCTGACCATTGAGGTGGATGTGAGTGATTTTTCCTGCGGCGTGTTCGAGGACGTATTCAAGCCTTCGCGCACCTATGAGGTGGAGCGCGGTCGTCTTCGCATCAAGATTCCGCCGCTCTTCGGTCTGCTTCTGCGCGAGCGCAAGGAACCGCGCCGCTACGAACGCAAGGCGGGCGTACTCCTGCATCCGACCTCGCTGCCGTCGAAATACGGCGTGGGCGACTTTGGCAAGGAGGCATACCGATTCCTCGACTTCCTCGCAGAGGCGGGGCAGAAGGTCTGGCAGATCCTACCGCTCAGCCCGGTCGGACATGGCTACTCGCCCTATCAGTCCATCTCTGCGTTCGCAGGCAACATCATGATGATCGATCCTGAGGATCTTGCCGCGCGCGGCTGGCTCAGCGAGAAAGATCTTTTCCTGCCGTATGAGGCGAACACGGCGTTCATTGACTTTGAGCGCGTCAAGCAGTTCAAGAAAGAACTGCTCGAAAAGGCGTTCCGCACATTCCGCAAGACGAGCGCGAAGGACAAAGAGTTCAAGGCATTCTGTGAGAAAGAAGCGTATTGGCTCGACGACTACGCGCTCTTCCATGCGGCAAAGAAGGAATACGGGCGCAGCGCATGGACGGAGTGGCCGGCGGAGGTCAAACACCGTGAGCCCGCAGCTCTGAAAGCTCTTGCCGAGCGTCAGAAGGACGAGGTGGAGCTGGATCGATTCAAGCAGTACATCTTCCATCTCCAGTGGAATCGCCTTCATGACTATGCGCGAAAAAAGGGCATCGAAATCCTCGGTGATATGCCGATCTTCATCGCACAGGACAGTGCGGACGCATGGGCGCATCAGCACCTCTTTGACCTCAATGAGGACGGGACACCGCGCACGGTCGCGGGCGTGCCGCCCGACTACTTTGCTGCGAATGGACAGCTCTGGGGCAACCCGCAGTACAACTGGGACGCGATGAAGGCGGAGAACTACGCATGGTGGAAACGTCGCTTCCGCAAGCTGCACGAACAGGTTGACATCATCCGCATCGACCACTTCCGCGCGTTTGAGGCATACTGGTCAATCGATGGCAAGGCGGAGACGGCGATCAACGGTCGTTGGATTAAGGGGCCGGGCAAGGCGTTCTTCGATGAGATCGAGCGGGAGCTTGGTGAGATGAACATTGTCGCCGAGGACCTCGGCATCATCACGAGCGAGGTCGAGCGCCTGCGCGACGACTGCGGCTTCCCCGGCATGAAGATCGTTCACTTCATGCTCGAACCGAACGAGTCGGGACGCGTCGGCTTCGTCACACCCGAGAACAGCATCGTCTACACGGGGACACACGACAATAACACCACCGTCGGCTGGTACACGCGCGACATCGACGAGGTGCTGCGCGAGACCTTGGCGAACATGACGGGTACGACCTCGGACCGTCCGAAGACCATCTGTAAACGTCTCATCAAGGCGGCATACGCTTCGCGTGCACGCATGGCGATCATCCCAATGCAGGATCTCCTCGCACTCGATGAGCGTGCCCGCATGAACACCCCCGGCACCGTCGGCATCAACTGGCGGTGGAGCCTCAAGAAGGACTACCTCTTGGAGCTCGACCCGAAGAAACTGCAGGCACTTTGCGTGCGGTATCATCGGTGAGCTGCTGCGCAGGTAGGATCATCCCTCCACATCCCAATGTGTGGGGGGATTCTTCATGGAATGAAACGGCTGAGATTCTTTCTTTTTTTCGTATTTTATGGTATGCTGAAGGGGAGTTTTCGGTAGGGAGGAAGTACGATGTCCGAGTATACATATACGGTGGAGAAGCCATGTCCGGTCTGCGGAGAAAAGACACATGCGACGAAGCTGAAGGCGCGCCTCATTACCTTGGGGACGGATGAGGATTTCTGTGTACATTACGAAGGGGTAAACCCCTATCGCTACCGCATTTGGATCTGCGAACACTGCGGGTTTGCCGCCGATGAGAAACAGTTTACGGAGGAGCCGCTGAGTCCGCGCGACAAGGCGAAGATCCAGGAACTCCTCGAGGGCCATGCAGTCAATCTGCCATATCATGAAGAGCGTACGGTGGAGGAAGCGATCCGCGCCTACAAGCTCGGCATCTACTTTGTCGAGCGTCTTGGATGGACGCTGCAAAAGAAGGCCGGCTACTGCATGGGCATGGCATGGGTCTACCGCGATACGGAGGAGCGGGATAAGGAGAACGAGGTGTTGCGCCTCGCCGCAGAGTTCTATGAGAAATCGGTGATGACGGAGCACTATCCGATCAATGGGATGAGCGACAGTATGGCGCTCTATATTGCAGGTGCGGCGTACTACCGTTTGGAGGACTATGAGAAGGCGACGCAGATGCTCTCGCAGATTATGAGCGACCAAGAGGTACGCAAGAATGATACGAAACTCTTTGAGCGCACGCAGAACCTCTGGCTTGAGCTGCGCGAGAAGAAGGCGGAAGCGGAGAAGGCAGACAGCTGATGGTGATTGACATTCCTGCAAACTTCATTGAGCAGGTGAAAAATATCGATTGGGGCAGTGTGCGTGAGGCGGTTGCAGACTATGGTCCCGCGCTCACAGTACTGCGTGACACATGGGATCGGGAGACGCTGGCACAGATTGCCGAGGGGCATCTCTTCGTGCGCGACGCGGTGTTGAACGAGGCGATTGCAAAGAACCTCGGGACGGACGGCTCAGTCCGCAGCATCGTTCTGCGCTCGCACGCAAACGGTCGTCTGGATCTCCTGTGCACGACGGCGAAAAAGTATAAGAAGGTTGAGCTCTCGGGGACAATCGAGGAGTTCGTTCACGACGGGGACAAGTCCTATGCCGTCTATCGCGTACGGGAGAAAAATATCCCCGACCACGGGTTTGTGTCATGGGTGTTCTCGCGCGTCTCACTGTCGATGGTGGAGCGCATGATGGGGCGTTTCGATGTGTCCGAGAACCTGCCCGTGGAGATTCACGGCAACAGGGTTCATGTGGATTTTCGCGAGATGCTTGCCGCATCAAAGTTGGGGCAGACCGAGTTCCAAGGGCACAAGCTGATGGATATGATCGAGATCGAGGGCGCGTCGGTGCAGGAGGGCGGCATCATGTTCGATACGAAGCTGAACGTGCCTGATGATGTAAAGACCGCACTCAAGGAGCTTTTGCGGGAACGGCGTTTATCTGCCTCTGAGGAATCAACGGAGAAAGGGGAGAAACCTTGACTGAATCTCGTTTTATTCGTACACTATGCGCCGCCTTGCTGGCACTGCTCTTGCTGCCGCAGTCGGTTGATGCGGCGAAGAAAGAACCCGTTACGGAGAAAATCATCTTCATACCGCATGACAGCCGCCCGATCTCGAGTAAGCAGACGGCGGATGTCGTGCAGCGTGTCGGCTACGATGTCGTCGTCCCACCGACAGAGCTGCTTGGGAATCGCGAGGACTGGGGACACCCCGACGAACTCTGGACGTGGCTGCGTGAGAGCATGGCCCAGCCTGGGGTAAAGGCTGCTGTCATCTCCTCGGATGCCATGATCTACGGAAGTCTGGTCGGTTCGCGAAAGCACAGCTTTTCACGCAGTGAGGTGCTCGCACGTGCACAGCGCTTCGACGAACTCCAACGCACGTATCCCAAGATACCGCTCTATGTGTTCGGTTCCATCATGCGGACACCGCGCACGGGGGAGGCATCGGGGCACGAGGAGCCGGAGTACTACCGCCGCTACGGCGCGGATATTTTCCGCTATACCCTCCTGCGCGACAAGGAGGAGGTCGAGGGGCTCACGCGCCGTGAGCGCAAGGAGTACGATTTCCTCACACGTCTGATCCCAAAGGAGGCACTTGCCGACTGGATGGGGCGACGCGAGAAGAACTATGTGGTGAATGAGTACCTGATCGACCTCCTGCGCAAGCATAACACATTCCGCTATTTGACCCTTGGGCGTGATGATAATGCTCCGTTTTCCCAGACTCATCTAGAGAGCCGTCATCTCTCGGAGGAGGGGGCGGATCTTGGCAAAAGCCGCTTCCAGACGATGGCGGGCATCGATGAGATCGCCCTGCTCATGCTCACGCGTGCGGTAAATGAGCAGAAACATGAGATCCCCTTTGTCTTTGCACGGTACAACTGGGGGCGCGGCGCGGATACGGTACCTGCGTACTCGGATGAGAAGATCAGCACGTCGATCTCGGATGCCGTGCTCGCGTCAGGTGGGATGATGGTGCGTGTGCCGGAGAAAGCGGATGTTGTGCTCACAGTGAACACGAATCCCGATGGGCGCACCTACGAGGCAAACGCCGTGCTCAACGACGGCACGCCGCGTGAGGGAACCGCGTATTTCGCCGACCTCGTTGCAGACTACGTGGCGAAGGGCTACCCTGTCTCCGTCGCTGATGTCGCGTTTGCAAACGGTGCGGACAACGCGCTCATGACAGAGCTGCAAAAACGAGGACTGCTTTACAAGATCCGCGCGTATGCGGGGTGGAACACCCCGACGAACAGCTCCGGCTTTGCTCTTGGCGAGGGGATGCTCGTTCGCCATATGGACAATGATGCCGTTGACCATCTTCTCACGACGCGCTATCTCGACGACTGGGCTTATCAAGCGAACGTGCGCAATACGATCGCTCGTCAGCTGACATGGCTGCGCGGCGATGGATTCTACGGCAGCCTCGACGCGAAGATGGATGCGGTATCCATGCGTTCGACACGCATGATGAACCAGTTCATCGAGGCAAATCTTCCGCCGATCGCAGAGATTGACACCGTTGTTGTGACATTCCCGTGGAATCGCATGTTCGAGTCGGATATTCTGCCGGAAGACGCGGGGGTTGCACAGGCGTATCTTGCGGGGAGGAAATAGCATGTACGGGAAAATGCTGATTGCCTATTTTTCTGCGTCTCCTTCGCGGCGTACGGAGAAGGTCGCACACAAGATCGTGGATGTGATCGGCGGCGATCTCTATGAGATTGTGCCCGCTGTGCCGTATACCGAGGATGATCTCAACTGGAATGACAGCAAGAGCCGCTCCAGCGTGGAGATGCGCGATGCGCAGAGCCGTCCCGCGATTGCGGGGGAGCCGCTTGACCTCGCGCCCTATCGGGTCATCTTCGTCGGCTTCCCGATCTGGTGGTATACCGCACCGCACATCATCAATACCTTCCTTGAGAGCTATGATCTGACGGGCAAGACCATCATTCCGTTTGCAACCTCGGGCGGCAGTTCCATGGGACAGACGACCGCGCATCTGCGCCCCTCGGCAGAGGGGGCGCTGATGAAGGAAGGCCGCCGCTTCGAGATGGGAGAGACTCCGATGGCGATCAACTCGTGGATTGCCGCGCTCGGGATCTAAGGAGTTACTGATAAAATAGATCCTTAGATTGGTGTAGATTTTTCGCCGAAATGCAGATAAAAGATGTCAAAATGATGACGTTGAATTTATCAGTGCTTCCTTAAATAATAAAACACGATGGCATTATGGAGGATGATGTGTCGTGTTTTTTATTTTGCCCATGTTTAGGTCCGCAGCGTGCCATTTTCTGCTTCGATGTGTTTATACTCGTGAAAATGGGAAAAATCAGATAAGATAGAATCTCTGCATAAAAAAGTAGTTTCTTTACATTGAATCAAAAAGCATCGTAAGATAAAATTATGATAGGATAAACCATAGGAATAAAGGAGGAACGGTTATGCTTTTGAGAAAGAAGTGGACAGCACTCTGCACAGCATTGTTGGCAGGAACGATGTTCGTCACGGGCTGCGGAGGTGATTCCGCAAAGAGTGACAGCGGGAAGGAAGAGAACGTACTCGTCATCTACAACTGCAACACGGATGACTGGACGGCTCCGCTTGTCAAGGAGTTCCAGGAAAAGACAGGCATCGAGGTGCAGCTTGTGGCAGGTGGCTCAGGAGAGCTTCTGGGGCGTGTGAAGGCGGAGAAGGACAATCCACTCGGCGACGTGATCTGGGGCGGTGTACGCGACTCCTATGTCGGACTGAAGCCGTATCTGATGCCGTATGCCTCGACGGAGAAGGCTGCCATACAGGATCAGTTCCTCGAAGCCGACGATACATTCTACAATGATGTCGCCGATTTCTATGTGCTTGCCTACAACACAGATCTCGTAAGCGACGCGGATGCGCCGAGGGGTTGGAAAGATCTTACCGATCCGAAGTGGAAGGGCAAGATTGCAATGGCTGATCCTGCGAAGTCGAGTACGAGTTACACTGTTCTCTTGATGGCGCGAGAAAAGCTCGGCGGCAACATGGAGGTTGTCGATCAGCTCGTCGGGAATCTTGACGGGAAGATCATCAGCGGCTCGGCGGCGCAGATCAAGGCGCTGTCCGATGGTGAGTATTCGATCACGGCGACGTTTGAAGAGCCTGTCGTCAAGTATATGACAAACGGCTCACATATGAAAATCGTCTACCCTGAAGAAGGGACGGTTCTCAGCACCGGATGTGTTGGTATCATCAAGGGTGCGAAGCATGCGGAAAACGCAAAGAAGTTCATTGATTTTGTCATGAGCAAGGAAGTGCAGACGCGTATCGGCGACTTCTCGCGCCGCTCGACGCGTAAGGATGTTCCGGCACCTGCGCAGCTCAAACCTGCGGATCAAATCACCTATGAAGTGTTAGATGTGGATCTGGCCGTAAAGGAGCGAGAGGCTCTTTTGGGACGCTGGCGTCAGGCTGTCACAAAATAAGGATACCATGGAGGAGGGCGGGAGCGATTGCTCCCGCTCTTTTGCTATCATGCCTATAAAGTGGATGGGGTATGTCATTCTGAAAGGAAGAAGACAATGAGCTATGCAGTGCATATACAGGATCTCGTGAAGAACTACGGCGATTTTTTCGCAGTGAACCATGTATCGCTGGACATTGAAAATGGGGAGTTCTTCACGTTGCTCGGCCCTTCGGGCTGCGGCAAGACGACACTTCTCCGCATGATTGCGGGCTTCAATGAGATTGACGGTGGGACGCTCTCCTTTGATGCAAACCGCGTCAACGATCTGCCCGCCTATCGGCGCAATATTGGTATGGTGTTCCAGAACTACGCTGTCTTCCCACATATGACTGTCGCGGATAATGTTGCCTATGGATTGAAGGCGCGCGGCGTTTCGGGCAAGAAGCTTGAGGACAAGGTGAAGGAGGGACTTGCTCTCATGCGCATCGAGTCGCTCGGTGAGCGTATGCCCGCGCAGCTTTCGGGCGGTCAGCAGCAGCGCGTCGCCCTCGCCCGTGCGATCGTGATCGAGCCTGACGTGCTCCTGATGGATGAGCCGCTCTCAAACCTTGACGCAAAGCTGCGTCTTGAAATGCGCATTGCCATTCGCCGTATTCAGCGTGAACTTGGCATCACGACGATTTACGTTACGCACGATCAGGAGGAGGCCCTTGCCATATCGGATCGAATTGCTGTCATGAATACGGGACGTGTCATGCAAGTTGACCGACCTGAGACGATCTATCAGCAGCCCGCGAACACGTTTGTCGCAAACTTTATCGGTACGTCGAACTTCATCACCGGCACGGCGGACACGGATGGATTCAGTGTCCTTGGTACGGTGCACTTTGCTCGAAAACTGAAGCGTGCGTATGAGGGCAAGATTCAGATTGCGGTGCGCCCCGAGCACATCCAGATGGAAAATCCGGGCGTGGGGCTGTTGACGGCGCGGGTCGTGCGTGCTACATTTTTAGGGACACACTATGAGTATGAGGCGGAGATCGAGGATGGTACGCAGGTCAAGATCAATGCTTACCAGCTCTATGCCGGCAGCCGCTATACGGAAGGGGATACCGTTGGTTTGCGGCTCTCGGAGGAGCACATGAATGTCTATACAGAGTCGGGAGAGGAGGCACTCTCATGAAGCTCTTTTCTGCGGGGCGTACCCTTTATGACCGTGTGAACAGCTGGACGATTGTCACGATTCTCGCTGTGTGTTTGCTGCTTGTTTTTGTCGTCTATCCATTCTCTGTCCTGGTTATCCATTCCTTTGTCACGGAGGCGGGCGAGATCTCGTTTGCGCACTATGCCCAGTTCTTTCAAAGCGGCTACTATATGCAGACGCTCCTCAACAGTTTTAAGGTATCGGTTGCAGCGACGGTGCTCGCCGCTTTGATCGGTATTCCCATGGCGTATTTCACCTCGCGTTATCGTATTTTCGGCAAGAGCGTGATCGATAATATGTGCATTTTAGCAATGCTCTCGCCGCCGTTTATCGGTGCGTACTCGTGGATTGTCCTATTGGGGCGTGCAGGTGTCATCACAAAGTTCGTGCAGGAGCATTTCGATATCATCCTGCCATCGATTTATGGCTTTTCGGGCATTCTGCTTGTCTTTACGCTGAAGCTCTTTCCCTACGTCTATCTGTACGTCTCGGGCGCACTTCGGAGCATGGATGCTTCGCTTGAGGAGGCGGCGGAGAGTCTTGGCGTGAGTGGATGGGAAAAGCTGCGAACAGTTACACTTCCGTTGATACTACCGACGATCCTCTCTGCATCGCTGATGGTCTTCATGACATCGCTCGCAGACTTCGGGACGCCTGCGCTGATCGGCGAGGGCTTCCGTGTCCTGCCCGTCTCGATTTACGATGAGTATATGGGCGAGATGGGCGGTAACACAGGCTTTGCGAACGTGCTTAGCGTCGTCGTGATCCTCTTTGCCGTTCTCGTTCTACTGCTTCAGAAAAAGGCGATTGCGGGGCGGGACTACACAATGAGCAACCTTCGCCCACCGCGCGTGCGTGAGCTGTCCGGTGTATCGAAGGCCGTTGTCACGGCAGGTGTCTATTTCGTCTCGCTTCTTGCGATCCTTCCGCAGATCACGGTCATGGTTACGTCCTTCGTTAAGACTAGCGGACCCGTATTCCTGCCAGGATTCGGGCTTGACAGCTATCGTGAGGCATTTTCCAAGCTCGATGTAGCGATTACGAACTCGTTCCTGTTCTCGATCATCGCGATTGCGATCATGGTTTTTTGCGCACTGCTGATCGCCTATCTCATCGTGCGCCGTAGCTCGCGTATCGTCGAGATCATCGATGTCATGGTGATGTTCCCCTATGTTATACCGGGGGCTGTGCTCGGTATCATGCTTGTTGCGGCCTTCAACACAAAGCCGATTCTCTTGACGGGGACGGCGGCAATCCTTATATTATCCTATGTTATACGAAAGCTGCCGTTTACCCTGCGCTCCAGTGTCGGTATCCTCTATCAGATCGAGTCGAGCGTGGAGGAGGCGTCTATCAGTCTCGGTGTACCGCCGATGAAGACGTTCTTCCGCATCACAGCGCGACTCATGCTCCCGGGGGTCGTATCTGGGGCTATTCTGAGCTGGATTGCGACCATCAATGAGTTGAGTTCGTCGATGATTCTCTACACAGGCGGAACACAGACGATATCCGTCGCGATTTTCAGTGAAGTTACGAGCAAGGCTCACTTTGGGACGGCGGCGGCACTCGCGACAATTTTGACAGTATCGACCATTCTCTCGCTCTGGCTGTGTAAGCGGCTGTCAGGTGGAAAATTGTCGATTTAGGGGGAGGTCATGCGGCTGCTGCGTGCCATGAAGTATCGAAAACGACTGCTTGCCGGTATCGTCCTGATCGGCGTAGTTCCCATTTGGTTGATATCGGCAGGAATTCTGGGGATTGTCCACCACTATATCCGTACGTCGGAGATCCTGCGCTGTGAACAGGATGCGCGCAAGGCGAGCGTAGAGCTGGAAGAAATCCTCAGCCGATATGTCAATCTCTGCGATCTGCTTGCCGAGTCGCCCGTCATCATAGAGCAGATGGAAAAGACGGGCGATCTGCAGGAGGTCTATGCGCAAATGTACCTCCTTATGCGCGGTAATCATGAGAATGCGGTGCTTCATATCCTTTCACGCGATGGGCGTGTGCGCATCTCGACGGGGAACCATATCCCACGCGACTATGGGCTTCCTGCGCATAATGGTTGGGGGATTTTTCGTCAGGCGGCTGAGGAAAATGGTGCGATTCTCTCGGCACGTGACAGGACAAAGGTTAGTGCATATGGACCGCTCTTTTCCATATGCCGCGCGATTCGGAAAGACGGAGCAGTGGTTGGCTATGTCGTGATGGATATCCAGCGGGCTGCGCTGCAGAGCATCCTTTTTCGCGAGGTGGGTGCACCTGCCGTGATGCTCGCCGATCGTTACAATTACGTCGTCTACAATGGGCGTAACCCGCAGGCAGAGGGGTTTGCCGCTGCACTTCCCCCACGAGAGAAGTTGCGGGGAGCCTTTGGCAGCTTCCCTATCGGGGGGGCGGAGGGCAATCAGGTGTGCTTTGTTCGCTCGTCGCGCTATGGGCTTCTCGTGCTGGAACAGACGAATATCGACTGGAGCATCTTCCGGTATGTCTTTCAGGCAGTCCTTTTGGTAGATACCGTTGTCATAGCTGCTATTCTGTTGTTCTCTTCGTGGCTGTCGCGCAGTCTTTGGTCGCCCCTTGCAGATCTGGCGGATGGCATTGAGCGCGTGCGACACAATGATTTTGCTGCAGCTCTCCCCGTACGGCGGCGCGACGAGATCGGCAGACTGACGTATGGATTCAACAAGATGGTGCGTCATATTAGGCGGCTTCTGCGCGAAGTCAAGAGCAAAGAACAGGCTCTGCGCATCGCACAGATGCGGTCCTTTCAGGAACAGGTCAAGCCGCATTTTATCTACAATACCCTCGACATGATCAAGTGGAGCGCCAAGCTCGGCGACACGGGCAGTGTGGCGGAGCTCGCTGTGGCGCTTGGAAAGCTCATGCGAAAGGTGCTTAGTACCCAGGAATTTATTCCCGTGTGTGAGGAGTGTGAAATACTCGAGGCGTATATCGCTATTCAGAAAAAAAGATTTTCTGACCGACTGCGTGTTTCTATTGACATCGCAGAAGAGATGCAGCAGCTTTTGCTGCCAAAGCTCATCTTGCAGCCGCTTGTTGAAAACGCTATCGTGCACGGGATTGAGGATCAGCAGACGATGGGGAAGGTGGAGATTGTTGGGGAGATAAAGGGGGAATACATGGTCTTTTCTGTCCGTGACAATGGGCGCGGTATGGAAGCGGCACGAGCCGAGGAATGCCTTTCGAACGCGGCAGGTCCGGCGCATATCGGGATGCACAATGTGCATATGCGTGCAAAACTCTATGGCGACGCAAGCTGTGGACTACAGATTCGGACGGCACCGGGTGGAGGCATGGAGGTGTGGCTTACACTCTTAAGACAAGGGGGAGCGCGGTCTTGAAAAAGGTGATTGTGGTAGACGATGAGCAGATCCTGCGACAGGGGCTTGTCATGATGACACCTTGGCAGGAGGCGGACTGCGTTGTAGTAGGCGAGGCAAAGGATGCAGAAGAAGCACTTCGTCTTATGGAGAAGGTACAGCCGGACATCGCCGTAGTAGACATCAAGATGCCCGGCATGAATGGGTTGGAGCTCATCGAGACTGTCGAGGCGCGTGCCATTTGCAGCAAGAAACCTCTTTATATCATTCTCTCGGGGTACGGGGAGTTCTCTTATGCACAGCAGGCGATTGAGCTAGGCGTCAGCAGCTACCTCTTAAAGCCCGTCAGCGACGATGAGTTGATGGATGCCGTCCGCAAGGCTTCCGCAGCAGTTGATGCACGCAGGAGCGTGGAAAAACTCACCGCTGCACAGGGCGGTAATGAGAGTGCTCTCTTTACCCATTTTGGCATGGGAAAGATCCAAAACCAATACCTCGCACAAGCGGTACGTCTGATGGAGGAACGGTGCAAGGAGAATCTGACCATTAAGGAGATTGCGGATGAGATTGGCATCAGTGCCTCCTACTTGCATCGTCTGTTTCGGGAGCGTGCGGAGTATTCCTTCGGTGAGTATCTGACGCTTTGCCGTATGCGACGCGCTGCGAAGGATTTGGGCGAAGGCCGGCTTCGTATCTATGAGATCGCCGAGCATTGCGGGTATCGGAATACACGGTATTTCAGCTCTGTCTTTCGGCGTGTTATGGGGATGACACCGACGGAGTATCGAGAGGGTGTGGCTGCAATAGGGAGCCAGGAGCGACGGGACAGTTCGAGTTAGGGCAGCTCTGATAAAATAAAACTCCGCGCTAATATAGCGCGGAGTTTTTTGCGATAGAATATAAGAGACTGCAAACAGAGGAGGTGTCCGCGTGATACAACGTGCGGCACAGACAGACGCTGCGAAGGCATTCGCGGCGAAGTGGAAAGGGAACGGCTGCGAGAAGGGGGAGAGCCAGAAGTTCTGGATGGAGCTCCTGCACACCGTCTACGGTGTAGAGAAACCTGCCAATTTGCTTGTATTCGAGCAGCAGGTCATGTTCAATCACACGAGTTGAGGTTGGTTGCCACAACAAAAATATTGTTGTAGGCGATATAGTCCATTGGTTAAAGGAGACAGATCAAACGTGATTTCATCAAAGATTCGATTCCCCGTGATCTTCGTGGGGATCTTCGTTGCTGCGATTTTGACGGCGCTCTATTTCGCGACGTTCGGACGCATGGAGAAGGCGGATGCGGCCGAGAGCATCAAACTCTACTGCGATGCTTTTGTGCGGCAGGATGAGGCGGCGCAGAAAAAGCTGACCTCGTACGGTGCTCCAACGGACTCATTCAATATGCGGGCGGCGTTCTCGAATGCCCTGCAAACGTCAGGAGCGATGCTCGCGCCCGAAGAGGCGACGGAGATCGCCGATGCCTATATGGATTCGCTGCGTACGGCGACGGTGGAGACGGCGGTGACGGAGCAGGGGGAGGAGCACGCGATGGTCGAGGTGACGGTTACGCGGTTCAACATGATTGCGGCACGCGAAAAGGCATCCGCACTCATGCGTCAGCGGATGAAGCTGGACGGCACGCCCGATGAGCTCCGTAAGACGGCTGTCGAGGCGACGGCAGAGGCATATCGGGAGCTCGAGCCGGTCGGGACAGTAACGTTCTACGTGCCCGTGCGTTACAACGAGCAGACACGCATCTGGGATCCTGCCGATCCGATGCAGTTCGGCTTTGATCTTTCGAAACAGACGATGGGAGTAGAGTGATGGCAAAAGCAGATTGGCAGAAACTTGATCGCACGACGGTAGAGGGAAATCCGCGCTGTCCCGAGGGGGATGCGGGACGTGCGATGCTCGCACGCATGAACGAGAGCCACGCGCGGCTCGTGGACTGGGGGCTCGCACACCTCGCTCTCCGTGCGAATGACACGGTACTTGACATTGGTTGCGGCGGCGGCAATACGCTCGCGCGGATGGCGGAGCGCGTGACGGAGGGGCATCTCACAGGAATCGACTACGCGGAGACTTCGGTGGAGGCATCACGCACATTCAACGCTGCTCTTGTCGATGCGGGGCGCATGGAGATCCTGCATGGCTCGGTCGAGGCTCTGCCGTTCGCAGACGCGCATTTCGATGCGGTGGTGACGGTGGAGAGTTTTTACTTCTGGCCGTCGCCTGAGAAAAATCTGGAGGAAGTCGCGCGTGTGGTGAAGCCGGGTGGTACGTTCCTCCTACTCGCTGAGATCTACGGGCGGGACGATCTGCCCGAGGGCATCCGCGCGAAGGTCGCGGGCTATGATCTGACGAATCCGACCCCCGAGGAGTTCGAGCACCTCTTCCGTGCGGCGGGCTTCTCGGAGGTTACCCTCCACTTCAAGGACGGAGAATACTGGATCGCTGTGTGCGGCGTACGCTAACAAAAAAGTTGTTGTACGAGGTCGTTTGATCTCATACAACAACTTTTTTCATGCCTTTATCCCTGCTGTTCCTGTACGAAGCGGATGAACTCGTCGGTCTCCGCCTGTCCGCTCAGCTTTGCCGTATACATGTGGTTGCCCATCTGCGGCCACATCATCTCGGGCATGCGCTCGCACATGACGATTTTGTCGGCATACCGCGCGAGGATGTCCTCGTGTGTATGAACATAGCGATGGAAGTCGCGGCGGCTCGCATACGCGCAGTAATAATGCTCATTCCGATCGGGAAGGAGGCGGCGGTTCGCCGTGATCATATCCGCCCAGATCTCATAGACATCGGTGGAGTGCGCGAAGTTCATCATATCGGTGGTGTAGCCGCCCGCCGGCCGCATGTTGACCTCGAGTCCAACGAAGTCACCGACATTTCCGAGCCCCGGTTTATCCTTTGTCAGGCGGAAGAACTCCAGGTGGACGAAGCGACTGTGCACATGAAATGCCTTGAGCGTGGCGCGCCCTGCTTTCTTGAGCGCATCGGGCACGATGTCTGTCGTGTAGTAGGAGAGGTCGAGCTGATAGAGCACGATGTCCATGACGGACGGCGGCCAGACGGTCATGGACTCAAAGATCGGGTTCGCGTCCGCGTCGACGATGGCATCGTAGGAGCAGATGTCACCCGTGACGAACTCCTCCATGACGTAGGGAACGATCGGTTTCGATGCGTAGAAATGGCGCAGCTCATCATGGTTGTCGATGCGGTAGGTGTCCGTTGCACCGACTCCCGTATCGGGCTTGACGATGACGGGATAGCCGACCTCCGCGAGGAACTCCTCAGCGGCGGCAAGCGTCGTGACCTTCGTGAGGCGTGCGGTCGGGATGCCTGCCTTTTTGTAAAATGGTTTCATCGCAGACTTGTTTTTGATGTGATCCATGTCGCCTGTCTGCCAGCCCGTGCGGATGTTGAAGTCCGTACGCAGACGTGCGTCGCTCTGAAGCCAGTACTCGTTGTTTGACTCAAGCCAGTCAATGCGTCCGTACTTGAACGTGAAGAATGCGACGGCACGCAGCATCTGATCGTAGTCGGCGAGCGACGGGACGAAGTAGTACTCGGTCAGCGACTCACGCACCTCGTGTGCGAGCTGATCGTAGGGGGTGTCGCCGATGCCGAGGACATTGACCCCCTTCTTTTTGAGGCGGTCGCAGAAGTTCCAGTAGACGCGTGGGAACTGCGGAGAAATAAAGATAAAGTTCATAATGATACCTCACTTAAGGTTCTTCGCGCAGAACGAAGGGGAGGAAGTAGGTGAACTGCTTCTTCCACCAATCCCAGTCATGATCGACATCGTAGCCCCAGAAGTCGACCCATGCATGGATGTCCTTGCTGTAGAGCACATCGCCCATGAGCGCGGTTGTGCGGCGTCCCTCCTCCTCCCAGCGGCCCTGCCCGACGCACAGGACGATGCGCCGTCGGTTATAGAGGTCGATGTAGGGGTGATCGCCCGGCATATTCGCGAGAAAGTCGAGCGGGGAGTTGTCATAGAGTACGTCGTTCATCCAGCCGTCGGTGAAAAATTTCGCGTCGTAGACACCCGAGAGCGCGAGTACACCATCGAAGAGATCGGGGCGGCGGAAGAAGACAATCGCGGCGTGTAGTCCGCCGAGGCTGCACCCTGCGGCGATCGGCAGCCGACCGCTCGTGTTTTCGCTATAGATGCGGGGAACGACCTCGTCGATGATGTAGCCGTAGTACTGTTCCTGGCGCTGCGCACGCCATACCTTGTCGCCCCAGATGTTCGACCATGTCTCCGTGTCCACGGTGTCGACGCAGAAAAGCTGAATGCGTCCGCGCGCGAGATCGTCTGCCATTGCCTCGATCATGCCGAAGTTCTCGAAGTTGTCGCTCATGGCATCCTGCGTCGGAAAGACGAGGATGGGGGCGGCGGTGGGCTTCCCGTAGATGCGTATATTCATGGCGCGGTCGAGCCGCGTGCTGTGCCAGTTGATTTCGGTCGCGTTTGTCATAAAAACCTCCTTGGGCTATCGTCTGCTGACAGTTACACTCTAGCGAATCTGATGATGTTTGTCAAATGGAATCCTGCGTTCTTATGTTTCTCCTCGTATGGTGGGGACGCGGCAGAGGAGAAAGATGAGGTGCGCTGTCCACACTGCGCCGAGCAGGATGCGTGCGGGCAGGAAATCCGTCACATAGAAGGACAGCCCCATGATTGCTGTCACGGGGAGAAGGATGCGCAGTTTTTTCGCGCGTGTCATGCCGCGGCGGCTGTCCTCCATGAGTCGCACTGTCTCGCGGTGAATGCGCGTCGTCCGCAGCCACGCGTCCAGACGGCGTGAGCCGCGCGTGAAACAGTAGGCAGCGAGCAGGACGAACGGGACGGTTGGGAGGACGGGGAGGAATGCGCCGAGGATGCCGAGCCCGAGACTGATGAGGCCGAGCGTTACAAAGAAAATTTTTTTTAGGAGCATGGATCGTTTCCTCTGAAATAAGAATCATTTACCGAAAAGAGAATAGCATGAGACGAAGAAAATGGCAACGCAATGTTTTGTAGTTTTTTTGATTTGTGGTATAATGAAAAACGGTTTTTTAGAGACTTCTGTTTCATTGATGGAGTTTCACGTTGGAGAGGAATGAGACGCATATATGATCCGAATGAAAAATGTCTCAAAGATATATGACAATGGTGTTGTTGCCCTCGATCATGTCAGCATCGAGATCGGGAAGGGTGAGTTCATCTTTGTGGTCGGCGTGAGCGGTGCGGGCAAGTCCACGTTCATCAAGATGCTCTTTCGTGAGGAGCTGCCGACGGAGGGTGAGCTGTTCGTCAACGGGCACGATGTTGTCCATATGGATCCGCAGGATGTGCCGTATCTCAGGCGCGGGCTCGGCGTGATCTTTCAGGACTATCGGCTGCTCTCGGACAAGACGGTCTACGAGAATGTGGCGTTTGCGATGCGCGTGATCGAGGCACCGCGCCAAATGATCCAGAGACGCGTAAATGCGGTGCTGGACGTCGTCGGGCTGCGTGACAAATATCGCAATTTCCCCTCGCAGCTCTCGGGTGGCGAGCAGCAGCGCGTGGCGATCGCGCGTGCGATTGTGAACGATCCTGCGATCCTCATCGCAGATGAGCCGACGGGGAATCTCGATCCCGAGACGAGCTGGGATATTATGGATATCTTTAAGCGAATCAACGCATCGGGGACGACCATCGTTATGGCAACCCATGACAAGGGTATTGTCGATACGATGCAGCGTCGTGTCATCGCCATTGAGGGCGGTCACATTGTGCGCGATGAGCAGCGCGGAGGGTATGGCTATGAAGATTAGAACCGCCGAATACTATGTGCAGGAGGTCTTTCGCTCCCTGCGCCGCAACAACTGGATGACGTTTGCGGCGGTCGGTACAGTGGCGGTCTCACTCTTTATCCTCGGGGTTTTCCTCATTCTTGCACTCAATATGAACCGTGCTGCCTCGTTGCTCGAGTCACAGGTACAGATCAGCGTCTATATGAAGGATGATCTTGCGGAGGACGCGGAGGAGGAACTGGGCGCAAAGATCCGCGCGCTGCAAGGGATTGAATCGGTCAAATACGTTGGGCGTGAGGAGGCTCGTGCGCGTCTCTCGGAACGTCTCGGCGAGCAAAAGTATCTGCTGGACGCGCTCGGCGACAAGAATCCCCTGCCGAACGCCTACGAGGTGACGGTGCGTCAGCCGGACATGGTGGAGACAGCGGCGAAGCAGATCGAACGCATGGACGGTGTGGAGTCCGCAAAGTATGGGCAGGATGTGGTAGAGCACCTTTTTGATATCACGCGCCTTGTGCGTATCTTCGGTGTGCTGCTCATCCTGCTGCTCGGCGGTGCGACGGTCTTTATCATTGCGAATACGATCCGTCTGACGGTATTTGCACGGCGGCGCGAGATCGCGATTATGAAGTATGTCGGTGCGACGGATGAGTTCATCCGCTGGCCGTTTGTGCTTGAGGGCATTGTACTTGGCTGTATCGGCGGCATGATCTCTGCATTCGTCCTGCGCAGTTTCTATGCGGGCGTGACGAACAAGGTCTACGATACGCTTGCATTCTTCCCACTGATCCCACAGTCGCCGTTTATGACATACGTGAGCATTGTCATCGTGCTGCTCGGCATGGCAATTGGCGCGGCGGGGGCATGGGTGTCACTCAAGCGTTTCCTGAAAGTGTAACACGGATATGAAACAAGGGCTGAAAAAGACGTTTGCGGCGGCTCTCGCCGTGACATTTCTCGCAGCGGGCCAAGGTGCGGCAGCGACTCTCGAGGAGGAGCGCGACAACTACGATGCGCAGGTGGAGGAGCTCGGGCGGCAGAGCGACGAACTCGCCGGAAAGATCGACTCGCTCTCGGAGCAGAAGCGCATTCTGGACGAGCAGGCGAATGCGGCGATCGCCGAGCACAAGGCACGCCGTGCCGAGCTGAACGCGACGCTCGAACGCCTTGAGGAGAACGAGGAGAAGCTTGAGGTCGCCGAGCGCGACTATGCGCGCAAGAGCGATGCGCTTGGGAGGCGCGTGCGCGATATCTACATCAACGGGCAGATCTCGTATGTGGATGTGCTCTTCGGCGCGAAGGATTTCTCGGATTTTCTCACGCGCATGGATCTCCTGAAGCGCGTCATCAAGCAGGACTATGACCTCGTGCATGAGGTGCTCTCACAGCGTAACGCGATGCTCGATCTCAAGGAAGAGCTCGAGAAAGATCGTGCAGCACAGGAGCCTCTTGAGAAGAAGGCGCGTGAAGCACGTCTTGCGATGGAGGACAAGGTCGAGGCGCAGCAGTCACTCATCGAGCAGATGAAGTACGACAAGGAGACGATTGACCGCAAGCAGGATGAGTCCCGTGCGGCATCGGAACGCATCACACGCATGCTTCAGCGCAGCGGCCTGCGGAATCTCCCCGTGCAGGGCTCGGGTGCGATGATCTGGCCGCTTGCGGGCTCGATCACATCGGATTTTGGTTGGCGCACGCACCCCATCACGGGGGCGCAGCGCTTCCACAGCGGCATCGACATCGGCGGCGATTACGGCGATCCGATCTACGCAGCACAGGCGGGAACGGTTGAGTACGCGGGTTGGATCTCGGGCTACGGCAATGCCGTTATCATCAACCATGGCGGCGGCATCTCAACGCTGTACGGGCACTGTCAGGCACTCGATGTGAGCACGGGACAGAGTGTCGCGCAGGGCGAGTTGATTGCCGAGTGCGGCTCCACGGGCAACTCCACAGGGCCACACTGCCACTTCGAGGTGCGTGTCAACGGCGAGCCGGTGAATCCGCTCGGGTATTTGTAGGCATCGGTGTATTGCAATGCCCCTTGCGAACGCTTAGTTACGCAAGTGATCGTATGCTTATTCGCCTAAATACCTGCGGATTCCAAACGCGCTTCGCTTGAACGGTAAAAATCCGCAGGGGGCGAAACGCATACTTTACGCACTTGCTCCACTAGGGTTCGCTGCGGGGCATTACGATAACACCAACAGCTGCGATTCAATGAAAGAAACTATGAGCAGAAAAAAACTAATTTCTATCGTCCTTTTGTCCGCATTCCTTGGGAGTATGCTGACCGTCTTTGCTGCGGGGGCACTCCTGCGCTCGGCGGGGCTGTATGCGGACGATGTCCTGCGCCTTTTAGGCGTGATGCAGTTCATCCAGACACGCTACGTCAATGCGCCGAATACGACGGAGCTCATTGACGGTGCGATTGGGGGGATGGTCTCCTCGCTCGATGATCCGCACTCCGTCTATATGCCTCCCTCGATGTTCAAGGAGCTGCGTCAGCATACCGAGGGCTCGTTCGGCGGCATCGGCGTGACGATGGGGTTCAAGGATAACATTGTCAAGATCATCTCCGTCCTCGAGGGCACGCCCGGCGAGGCGGCAGGTCTGCGTGCGGGTGATGAGATTCTCGCCGTGGACGGTACGCCGACGAGCGAGATGCAGAACGAGGAGGTTGCCCTCCGCATCCGCGGGGAGGCGGGCACGCAGGTTGTCCTGCGCATCCTGCGCGACGGAGTGGAACAGGAGTACACGATCACACGTGACATCATACAGGTTGCGTCTGTGCGCGGTGTGCTCGTCGAGGGAACGACCATCGGCTACATCCGCATCGGCTCGTTTGCCGAGCATACGGGCGAGGAGTTCAGCAAGGAGATGAACCGCCTCGCCGGCGAGGGGATGACCTCGCTCATCATTGACCTGCGTGAGAATCCGGGCGGGCTCATCACGAGCTGTGCTGCCGTTGCCGAGCAGGTTGTTCCGGCAGGCGTGATTGTCTCCGTCATTGACCGTGATGGTGGCAAGGAGGTCTATCGCTCCTCGCTCAGTGAGCGCAAATATCCGATTGTCGTGCTCATCGACGAGAACAGTGCAAGTGCCTCGGAGATCCTCGCGGGTGCACTGCAGGATACGGGGGCGGGTACGATCATCGGCACGACCTCGTACGGCAAAGGCTCGGTACAGGCAGTTCTGCCGCTCTTTCACGAGGATGGGTTGAAGCTCACGATCGCAAAGTACGTGACCCCGAGCGGTCGCTCCATCGACGGTACGGGTATTACGCCCGACATCATCGTCGAGCGTTCGCCCTCGGACACGACGGATGTGCAGTTTGAGGCGGCGAAAAAGTATCTCATAGAACATCCGACACTCTAAGCGAAAAATAACAGTCCTTTAATTAGGACATAGCGCCCCTGCGTTAGCATGGGCGCATTGTTATATGGACGAATTTCCTATATGGTGGAGGAAGATTTTATGTATCATAAGGGACGCGGGCGGCGTACGTTTGCGGTGTTGGCTTTGAGCACTGCACTTTTTCTGCCCCTGCACGCGAATGCGATGAGCCTTACGCTTGCAGATGCAATCCGGACGGCACTCGCCGCGAATACGGGGCTGCGCATCACGCAGACAGGCGAGAGAACATCAGATGCCGCGTTGAAACAGGCGCGGGGGAAGAACCGTATTTCAGCAGAGGTATCCGACACTCTGCGTACGAGCAAGACACAAGATGAGGATGCACAGACGAGCAATGCGCTCTCACTCTCGGCGCGTCTGCCGCTCTACAGCGGTGGGGCGAATGAGGCGAATATCGCAGCGAGCGAACTCGGCGCACGTGCGGCGCGTCTCACCACCGAGCGCGCACGTGAGGATCTGAAATACGAGGTGACTGCCGCCTACTGGGATGCCGTGGAGGCAGGGAAAAAGATCGAGGTGCAGCGTGACACCGTAAACAAATACGATGCACATCTAAAGAATGTCACTGCCCTTTACGAGGCGGGGGCACAGGCAAAGATCGACGTGCTGCGCTCCTCCGTGGAACTGTCGAATGCGCGGCAGGAACTCGTTCGCGCCGAGAATACCTATGCAGTGAACCTTGCAACGCTGCGGAATCTATTGAATATCAGCCGCACAGAGCCATTGACACTTACGAGCGAAGTCGCGTATCAGCCGTTTGAAACCACGATGGAGAACTGTATTTTATATGCGAACCGCAGCCGTCTCGATCTGGCAGAGGAACGGATGAAGGTGCGGCAGAAAGAGCTTGCCGTCGAAAGCGCACGGGCGGGGAAGAAACCCACCGTCAGTCTCACGCTCGGTACGGGACTCTCGAGTCAGCTTCAGCCGCGTCATGATACGAGCACGGATGTGTCCGCCTCCGTGGGAGTCAGCTGGAACATCTTTGACAGCGGCGTTACGCGCGGGGCGATTGAGGCGGCGGAGGCGGAGCGTGACATTGCCCTGCTGACACTGAAAAAGGCGGAGGAGACTGTTGACTTGAATCTCCGCAAAGCGTATCTCAATATGCGCGAGGCGGAGCAGCGGTTTACCGCGACGGGGGATGCGGTGCGTCAGGCGCATGAGGACTATCACATCGCGAACGAACGCTACCGCGCGGGTGAGGGAATCCTCCTCGACATCATCGACGCACAGACGGCACTCAGTGCAGCAGAGACGAATGCGATCAGTGCCCGCTATGACTACGCACGCTACCGCGCACAGGTCGAGAATATCATGGGAACAGCGCTGACGGACAGCGAACGCGCAGCAGCGGAGGGGCTTCCCGCCGTGACCGCTGAGGAGCGTACGGCGGCGCGGGCGGCATACGCAGAGGCAGGCGCGACAGCAGCCGCGCAGGGGGAGGCGAAGGGATGAAACGCAGGACAATCATCGGTATTGGTGCACTGGCGGCGGTGTTGGTCGCGGGCGGCGTGTATTGGTACATGGAGATGAGTGCGGCGGAAAAGGCGGCACAGGCAGTCGAGACCGTTGCCGTGCAGCGTATGGACATCAAGTCGACGGTCGAGGCGACAGGGACGATCCGCCCCGTGGACTCTGTGGAGGTCAGCTCCAAGATTACCGCACGCATCAATTCCGTTCTCGTCAAGGAGAACGATACGGTCACGGCGGGGCAGGTGGTTGCGACGCTGGACGGCAAGGACTACGAGGCGAAGCGCGATCAGGCGCAGTACCGCGTGACGAATACGCGTGCGAAGTACAACCGCATGAGCTATCTTGAAAGCATCGGCGCGAAGTCCAAATCCGACCTCGAGGATGCGGAGTACAACTACGATACGGCGCAGTCGACGCTGGAGGAAGCGAACTCCGACGCAAGCGAGACGATCATCACCGCACCGATCTCTGGCATCGTCGTGGGTGAGCCGAAGACGGCGGGGACGATGGCGGTGCAGGGCTCGGACAATCCGACCGTCATCATGCGCATCGCCGACCTCTCGAAGAAGCAGATCAAGGCGAAGGTGGACGAGACCGACATCGGAAACATCCGTATTGGGCAGGAGGCGACGTTTACCGTCGATGCCTTTACGGACAAGAAATTTACGGCACGCGTCTCGAAGATCTCGCAGACCGATGTGACGAACAGTTGGGACACGAGCTCGTCCTCCTCCTCCGCCTCATCGAGCACGAGTGTCATCTACTACTATGTGACACTCGATGTGGACGATCCGGAGAATCTGCTCCTGCCCGCGATGACAGCACGCGTCGTCATCAACACGGCGGATCGGAATGACGCACTCGTCGTACCGCTCTCCACGCTCAAGACGGACGCAGCGGGCTCCTATGTCCTCGTCCTGCAGGAGGATGGCACACAGGAGACGCGCTACGTGGAGACGGGCATCTACAGTGACGAGTATGTCGAGATCCTTTCGGGGCTCAGTGAGGGTGAGCGCGTCGTCAGCACCTACACGGCAAAGATCGTCCCGATGAGTATGCAGGCGGGCGGCCCGCCGCCGTTCTGATACGGGGGGATTTCGATGGAACAAAAAGAAGTGCCCTCGACCATCCGTCTGCACGGCATCCGCAAACTCTACCGCATCGGCGGCGAGACGCTTGCCGCACTCGACGGCATCGACCTCGACATCCGGCGCGGTGAGTTTGCCGCGCTCATGGGGCCGTCAGGTTCCGGCAAATCGACGCTTATGAACATCCTCGGCTGTCTCGATCGTCCGAGCGCGGGATCGTATCTGCTTGACGGCGCGGAGGTCGCGGGACTCAGTGACGATGCACTCGCCGCGACGCGCAACAAGAAGATCGGCTTTGTTTTTCAGAATTTCAACCTACTTCCGCGTATCTCCGCCCTCGACAATGTCGCTCTGCCCCTCGTCTATGCGGGTGTGGGGCGGCACGAGCGCACAGAGCGGGCGCAGGAAATGCTCGCCGCTGTGGGGCTCTCCGATCGTGGGGCGCATCTGCCGAACGAGCTTTCGGGCGGACAGCGGCAGCGTGTCGCGATTGCCCGCGCCCTCGTGAACGATCCGCACATCATCATGGCGGACGAACCGACGGGCAACCTCGACACGAAGTCCACGCAGGAGATCATGGACATCTTTGAACGGATGCACGAGAAGGGGCATACGATCATCCTCGTCACGCACGAGCCGGAGATCGCCGTGCGTGCAAGCCGTCAGCTCCTCGTGCGCGACGGCAGGATTATGCGCGATGAGGGGAAGGGGGTGGTGATGGATGTTGTTTAAGGAATGTTTCGGCATGGCGGTGAACGCCCTGCTCGCGAACAAGCTGCGCTCCCTCCTCACCATGCTCGGCATCATCATCGGCGTGGGTGCGGTCATTGCCATGGTCTCCATCGGCATGGGCGTGCGTACGAGCGTCGCAGACTCCTTTGCGAGCCTCGGCTCGAATATGCTCATCGTCATGCCCGGCTCTGCGAACACGGGCGGTGTGCGCGGCAAGGCGGGCTCGCGCAAGTCACTGAAATACGACGATGCCAAGGCGATTGAGAACAAGATCAAAGGGATTGACTATGTGTCCCCCTCGGTTTCCGGTGCCTATCAGGTCGTGAACGGGAATCTCAACTGGAATACGACGGTGGAGGGAGTCACGCCGGAGCTGATGCAGATCCGCTCACTCAAGGTCGAGAACGGGTCGTTCATCACCGCAAACGATATCGCAAAGCGCAGCCGTGTCGCCGTGATCGGACCGACCGTCGCCTCGAATCTCTTTGGCACGGAGAACCCTATCGGCAAGAACATCCGCATCCACAATCAGCCGTTCAAGGTCATCGGTCTGACGGCGGAGAAAGGACAGTCCATCGGACAGGATCAGGACGATGTGATCTATATCCCAATCACGACGGCACAGGAGCGTATGCTTGCCATTACATACGTCCAAGCCATCAACATACAGGTATCAAGTCCCGAACGGATGAATCAGGTACAGGCAGACGTTGAGAATCTGCTGCGTCAGCGGCATCATATTCGTCACGGGGCAGAGGACGATTTCACCGTGCGCAATATGACGAGCCTCATGGAGAGCTTTACGGAGAACACGAATATGATTACGCTGCTCCTCGGATCGATCGCTGGCATCTCGCTGCTCGTCGGTGGCATCGGCATCATGAACATCATGATGGTCTCCGTCACCGAGCGCACGCGTGAGATCGGCATCCGCAAGGCACTCGGCGCGACCTCCTCGAACGTGCTCATGCAGTTCATGATTGAATCCATGGTCATCGGCATCGTCGGCGGCGTGATCGGCATCACGCTCGGCGTTTCCCTCTCCAAAGCAATCGGTTCGTTTGGCGGGCTTACCACCACCATCGAGATCCTGCCGATTCTCGTCTCGTTCTCCTTTGCCGTTGGCATCGGTCTTTTCTTCGGCATCTACCCCGCCCGCAAGGCGGCACGCCTGGATCCCATCGACGCGCTCAGGTATGAATAAGTATAGAAAAACCACAATAAATGCCTCCTCCGTTTGTAACGAGGAGGCATTTATTGTGGTGGTATATTAGCTTCCCCCGTCGCGACGGGGGAAGTGGCGAGCGTAGTGAGCCGATAGGGGCACTACTTTATATCTACTTATTGATAATCAGCGCCATAAAGACGAGATCCTCGGTCTCGGAGGCGTTGGCGATGGCGTGTACCTCGCCGTCGCCGCAGAACGTCGTCGTGCCGGGGCCGATCTCGATCTCTGTGCCGTTGTTGTTGTAGCGTGCGCGTCCCGAGAGAATGTGATAGGTTTCCGTGTTGCCCTCGTGTTTGTGCACGCCCATCGATGCGTGCGGCGGGATCGTCACACGCGCGTACATCGCACATTTGCCGTCGAGCTCAGTCGGACTGAGGAGCTTCTGAATGTGGATCGTACCGTTTCCGCCAAAGCGTTTCTCGGCATCAATGTGCTCGGATTCGATGATTGCCATGAAATGATCTCTCCTTTGTAATTTAACACAGATTCTGATAGAATGGGGAAGCGAAGCACGCAGTAAGACGTGTCTCACTATATTAAATATTCGCGATGGAGGCGTATTTTCCTTTTTTATGATCTATATTTTGAAATTCGGTGCGGCGTGGATTTTGCCGCCGGGGATCTTTATTCTCGCGATGAGTGGGATCGCTGTGTATCTTTGGAAAAAACGGCATCAACATCGTGCGGCGGGGCTGCTCGCCGTCCTTTCGCTTGCACTCTATCTGCTCTCCATCGGTGCCGTCTCCGATCGGCTGATGGGAAGCCTTGAGCAGACGTATGAAGTGCCGGCACATCCCGAGGGAGACGTGATTGTCATGCTCGGCGGCGGGGCGATTGCGGATGTGCAGGATGTGGACGGCGTGGGGATGCTCGCGCAGAGCCCGTCTTCGAGGCTTCTCACGACGCTGCGTCTCCATCGTCTCTACAACCTGCCGATCCTTCTCTCGGGCGGACAGGTGTTCAGTGATACGGGCTCGGAGGCGGAGATCGCGCGGCGCGTTCTCCTCTCCCTTGGTGTGCCCGATGAGATGATCTATGTCGAGGGGCGCAGCCTTACCACGGGGCAGAACGCGCGCTATTCGGCAGAGATTCTGCGGCGTGAGGGCTTCACGCATCCGATTCTCGTGACCTCGGCGTTCCATCTGCCGCGCTCCGTGCTCAACTTTGAGAAGGAGGGCTATGCGGTTACGCCGTATCCGACGGATTTCTGGGTGAGCGGTGCCCCACAGATCTATCTTATCAAGTTCGCGCCGAATGCGAGCGCACTTCTTACAAATACGGTTTATCTTCAAGAAAAACTGCGCATCTTCGTGACGAGGTATCTCGAATGACAAAGAATATGACGGAGGGTGAGCCCGCACGGCTCATCTTCTTTTTCGCACTGCCGCTTGTTGCGGGCAATATGATGCAGCAGCTCTACGCCTTTATTGATACGCTCATTGTCGGGCGTTTCCTCGGGGTCAATGCGCTCGCGGCAGTCGGCTGTACGGGCAGCCTTATGTTTCTGACACTTGGCTTCATCATGGGATTCTGCACGGGTGTCACGATCTACACGGGGCAGCGTTTTGGCGCGGGCGACCATGCGGGTGTGCGGCAGAGTGCGGCGGCGTGTATCCTGCTCGGGGTGGCGGTGGTACTCACGCTGACGGCGATCGTCCTGCCGCTCACGGGGACGCTGCTCGTCCTGATGGAGACACCGCCCGAGATCATGGACGGAGCGTATGACTTCATCTCGATTGTCTTTGCAGGGCTTGTGATCTTCCTCCTGCTCTATCTGCAAAACTGCCTGATTCGCGCGCTCGGCGACAGTAAGATGCCGACGATTTTGCTCGCCGTTACGCTCGGCATCAACATCGCACTCGAGCCGGTTGCCATCCTCGTGCTCGGTTGGGGCATCCCGGGCGCGGCAGGCGCGACGGTCTTCTCGCAGGGCATCGGTGCGCTCCTCTTCTGGATCTATATACGGAGACGTGTGCCCGCGCTGCATACGCGCTGGGCGGACTGGAAGCCGGATTGTGCCGTTCTCATGGCACATCTGCGTATGGGACTTCCGATGGCATTTCAGTCCTCTGTCATCGCCATTGGTGCAATCATCCTACAAGTCGCGCTGAACAATCTCGGCGCTCTGCCCGTTGCGGCGTATGCAGCGACGCAGAAGATCGATGCCGTCGCTGTCATGCCCATGCTCTCGTTCGGTTATGCAATGGCGGCGTACACAGCGCAGAACTACGGCGCACAGAAATATGAGCGCATCCGCATGGGCGTGCGTGCGTGCCTCAAAATGTCGATGGCGTTTGCCGTTGGCATAGGTATTCTACTGATTGCATTCGGCACATTCTTCCTGGAGCTTTTCGTCGGTGCGGATGCGGCGGGCGCAGAGGAGGTCATCGCTTATGGGCACACCTATCTCGTTGTCACCGGATCGACCTACACCATCCTTGCGCTTCTGCTCGTCTACCGCAACGTCCTGCAGGGACTCGGGCAGAGTGTCGTCCCGACCATTGCGGGCGTGATGGAGCTTATCATGCGTGCGGGCGCAGCACTTCTCCTCTGTGCACCGCTCGGCTTCCTCGGCGCGTGCTTGGCAAATCCGCTCGCATGGATCGGCGCAGCGATCCCTGTCGTACTTGCCTATCTCTGGACGGAGAAGACCTTGCGGCACGAGTCCTAACAACTTCTAATCAAAAAACTCGCTTTGCATTTGCTACTGCAAGGGTACCTACTTCCTCACTGCCGAGGATTTCAATGCGTACAAGAAAGTAGTGGCATATTGTATTTAGGATAAAGGAGCGCATTACGATGTTGAAAGTCACTGTAGCAGTGGTATGGGGGCTTCGCAGATCATCAAAATGAAACTCGCGTAGGTATTCAAGAAGTTTAGTATCGACGCAGAGGTCCACCACACGAATGTCAGCGACGCGAAGTCGTAGGCGAACAACTATGATGTTGTGTTCTGCTCGGCATCGCTCGTGGACACGCTCAAGGGGACGAAGCCGGTCGTGATTGGGCTGAAGAACCTCCTTGCTGAGGCAGAGATGGAGAGATTCTGGTTGCCTACATTCAGTATATCATACGAGAGGGGAGTTGCCTGTGGTAGCCCCTCTTTTCATCCATCAGAACGGGGGAAATCATGGAAAAAAGTTATCAGCTTGGGCTCTACGAAAAGGCCATGCCGGGGGCGCTCACATGGTACGAGAAGCTGACCGCCGCGAAGGAGGCGGGGTTTGACTATGTGGAGATGAGCATCGACGAGACGGATGAAAAGCTCGCACGTCTCCATATGAGCACGGCAGAGATGGAGGAGATCCGTACCGCCATGCGCGAGACAGGGATGATGTTCGGTTCAATCTGCCTCAGCGGACACCGTAAATATCCGCTCGGCGATCCCGATCCTGCAAAGCAAACGCGGAGCATGGAGATCATGGAGGATGCAGTGGGGCTTGCCGCCGCGCTTGGCATTCGGACGATCCAGCTTGCGGGCTACGATGTCTACTATGACGAGGGCTCTGTGGAGACGCATGCGGCATTTGCACGCAATCTCGTGAAGTCTGCGCTGTTGGCGGCTTGTGGCGGCGTACAGCTCGGATTTGAGACGATGGAAACACCGTTTATGGACACGGTTGAAAAGGCGATGCACTACGTCGATCTTGTGTGCTCTCCCTACCTCGGTGTTTATCCCGATAGCGGCAATCTGACGAACGCGTCGCTTATTTACGGAAAAAGTGTTTTGGATGACATGGAGATGGGGCGCGGGCACATGGTCGCACTCCATCTGAAGGAAACAGTGCCCGGCAAGTATCGGGAAATCCCATTCGGTATGGGGCACGTTGACTTTGCCGCCATTGCAAAGAAGGCGTGGGAGCTGGGGGTGCGCCGCTATGTTGGTGAGTTCTGGTATACGGGGAACGTCGACTGGAAGGAAGATCTTGCGTTTGCGAATGCATTCCTGCGCCGCGTACTCGATGCGGCAGCAGAGTAGGGAGGGAAACACATGCTGAAAAGATCGAGTTCTTGCACTACGTCTACGTGGGCAAGGGCATCATCATCGCGACGAACCGCGAGATCGACAAGATCGCGCACTATGAACTGACCAAAGGCTAAGGAGAGGAACAGTATGCTGGAAGAACTCAAGGAGCAAGTCTACGAGGCGAATATGCTCCTGCCGAAACACAATTTAGTGACATTCACATGGGGGAACGTGTCGGGCATTGACCGTGCAAAGGGGCTTTTCGTCATCAAGCCGTCGGGCGTTGAGTATGACGAGATGAAGCCGACGGATATGGTCGTCGTCGATCTCGACGGTAAGCGCGTCGAAGGCGATCTCAACCCCTCCTCGGATACGGAGACGCACCGCATTTTCTATCAGAAATTCCCGAACATCGGTGGTGTCGTGCACACTCATTCGCGCTGGGCAACCCTCTTTGCACAGGCGGGGCGCGGCGTGCGCGCATACGGGACGACCCACGCCGACTACTACTACGGCGAGATCCCCTGCACCCGCGACATGACGGAGGAGGAGATCAAGAGCGCGTACGAGTACAACACGGGCGTCGTCGCTGTCGAGCGCTTTGAAAAGGCGCATCTGAACCCGGACCACATCCCCGCCGTCCTCGTCAAGAACCACGGACCATTCTGCTGGGGCACAGATCCCTTCAACGCAGTGCACAACGCCATCGTCCTCGAGGAGGTCGCCATGATGGCGTTCCACACCGAAATGCTTACACCGGGCGTACAGGCGATGCAGAAGACCCTGCTTGACAAACACTTCCTGCGCAAGCACGGTGCAAATGCCTACTACGGACAGAAAAAGTAACACACATACGAATTATCCAAATTGACCTGACCCCCAAAAGTTAGACTTATAGGATCTAACTTTTGGGGGTATTGTAATGGCAAAATATAGTAAGGAGTACAAACTAAAAATTGTAAAGGCATAGAAGCCGCAGATACAGCTCCTACAAGGGAACGATCGGTATCGTAGCGGACAATCTCCTCAGCCGTAGATTCAAAACCGCTATCCCACACCAAAAGATCACAACGGATACGAGTGAATTCAAATACTGGGGGCAGAATAATGGTAAGCCCGTCGTACACAAGCTGTATCTCGATCCATATATGGATCTGTTTAACAACGAGATTGTCAGCTTCCATATCGGAAAGACACCGTCTGCAGCGGGAATTCAGAGCGCATTGGAAGAAGCGATTCGTGTGACATCGGATTGTCCTTATCGGCGCACCTTTCATTCGGATCAGGGCTGGGCATATCAGATGAAGTCATACACAAAACGGCTGAAGGAGGAGAGAATCTTTCAGAGCATGTCACGCAAGGGGAACTGTCTGGACAACAGTGTGATGGAGAACTTCTTTGGGCTCTTAAAGCAAGAGATTTACTATGGGCGCGTCTACCATAGCTACGAGGAGCTCAAGACGGCGATCGAAGAGTACATTGTCTACTACAACGAGTGCCGCATCAAGGAATCTCTCGGCTGGCTCAGTCCTGCCCAGTACCGTCGCAAACATCTCGCCGCATAGCAAAAAGCGCAGGAATTTGCTTTCCTACGCTTTCAGGTCTAACTTTTTGGGGTCACTACACAAACACCCTCCTTTTTTGATGCTCAAAATTCGCGCTTTTTTTCCAAAACTAAATGAGAAATTTTCCAAAACCATTTGCGCGCTTATACCTGCGCTCGCGCGAAAGATGAAGGGCCACTGCGGTGCGGACATCGAGAGTGTTGTGCGCGACGGCGTCGAGGCAGCGTTTGTTGCGGGCAAGGATCACGTCACCACTGAGGATCTGCAGGCGGCAATCGGACGCACGCATCCCATCTCCGAGACGATGAAGGATGCCATTGAGGAGATGGACAAGACCTACAAGTCCAAGAAATTCACGAACGCATCACGGGAGGTGTAGGGATGGCACGCGACATTCATCTGGAAGGATTTCGGACGGAGGAATCCAAGGGGCTTTTCTCTCTTGCAAAGGACATGATCTCCTCGTGGATGGAAAAACCGCAGGAAAAGAGCACAGCCGTCTGGCTCGGTGAGGAGTTCATTCAGCGCGTCGGCGGCATGACGGTGGAGGCGGCGCAGGAACTCTGCTCCTCCATCATGGACGGTGTTGATCAGTTCACGGAGAACATGAACGCCATCGAGGAGACCTATCGGAGCGGCGGGAGAAAGGAAACGTGGCTGCAGCAAAAATTGCTCTCCGTACCGGGTGTAACCGAGGAGGAGCAGGCACGCTACCTCGCTGAGGCGCAGGTGGCGCTTGCGGCGGGCAACAACGAGGTATATGCCGCACTGCATAGCACGGAACAAAGCGCAGACCTAAGGCTTCCTGCCGCCGTCGAGGAGCGTGTCCCCGATGGAGCGGGCGGCGTATCATGGCAGCCCATCCCAACGCAGGTCGCTGTACAGAGCGTTGCCGAGCAGGCAGTGCTTGCAGGTGTCGGCGGTGCGGCACTTGATACAGGACTGACCTACGCCGAGACGCAGGACGGTGAGCCGCTCAATACGGGGATTGATCTCGGAGAGGAGCCGACCGGATCGGAGACCGATCGCAGCATCAAGGCGGTCGCGACGGGTGCGCTCTACGTTGCTGTCGAGCGCGGCATCGTTCCGTTCCTCAAGAAGGCGACACCGCTGCCCGTGCTCACGAACATCGCCTGTTGGGGTGTCGAGGGCGTACGCACCGCCGCGCAGGTGTTCAGTGGGAAACTCAGTGTTGCGGCGGCAGTCGACCGTGTGGGTCGCATCGCCTCCGCCGCTATCGGCGACCTCTGCTCAAAGGGAATCGGTGCGCGTATGCTCTCTGCGATTCCTGTCGTCGGCCCCGTCCTTGGCATGGCGGTCGGCTCTGCGATCAGCAGTCAGTCGGGCAAGAAAATCGCCTCTGCCGTTCATGCGGGCTTCAAGATCATCCAACCCGCCGTAACCACCGTCGCCGAGGGACTGCACAAGGTCGCGACGAAGGCAGTGGAGACCGTGAAGAGCTTTGGCAGGGCGATATTGAGCATATTTGATTGAGAGAATGAGGCGGGGCAGGGGACTGCTCTGCCGTTTATGGAATGTGGAGGAAGCATCATGGCACGAAAGGTGAAATTCCCACTGGAACTGAAGGACGGCTATCTGGCACGCAGCAATATTGAGGAGGTACGCACGCATTTTGACCTTGAGAAGATCATCGCCCAGTTCCATAACGGCAGACTGAAAATCTGGCTCGACGATCACTATTTGCCGGAGATGGCGGAACAGGTCGCAGCGCTTGACGGTGATGCCCTCGATCTCGCCGCGCAGCTCTGCGTCATCCTCGGTGTCGAGGGCGTTGCCACGGAGCATGTGGACAGCAGCCTTATCCAAAAACGCGAGGAGAAGCGTCAGCGGCTCAGCCAGTACACCACGAATCCAATTCTCTGCGATATGGCAGAATACCATTGAAGAAATATCATAGCATATTCCGCAGAAACTCCCGTGTCCGCTCCTCTTTCGGCACGGAGAAAAATGTCTGCGGCTCGCCCTGCTCGACGATGACACCGTTCTCCATAAAGATGACATTGGTTGCCGCTTCGCGGGCAAATGCCATTTCGTGCGTGACAACGATCATGGTCATGCGCTCGGCGGCAAGCGCCCGCATGGTGCGGAGCACCTCGCCCGTGAGCTCGGGGTCGAGCGCGGAGGTCGGCTCGTCAAAGAGCATGATGTCGGGTTTCATGGCGAGTGCCCGCGCGATGGCGACGCGCTGCTGCTGCCCGCCGGAGAGCTGGCTCGGGTAGTAGTTCTCGCGGTCGGAGAGTCCGACTTTGGCAAGGAGTTCACGCGCGTAGGGGAGAATCTCGTCCCGCGACTGTCCCTTGACGTGGATGGGTGCCTCGATGAGATTTTCGATGACGGTCATATGGGGGAAGAGGTTGAACTGCTGAAAGACCATGCCCGTCGACATGAGGATGTGCCGCTCGTCGGCGGTGCTTGCGTAGGTCGCGGTGGTTTCGCCGTCTTTTGTCCAACAGAGTTTTTCCCCGCGAATTGTGATGCCCCCGCGGTCAATCGTCTCAAGCTTGTTGATGCAGCGCAGGAGAGTCGACTTGCCCGAGCCGGAGGAGCCGATGATGGCGAGCACTTCACCGCGTGCGAGGCTGAGGTCGATGCCGCGAAGGACGCTGAGGTCGCCAAAGGATTTATGAATGCCGCGCATGGAGAGCATGATTTTGTTAGTTGTCGTATCTGCCATAGTGTGCCTCCAGCTTTTTGAATCCATAGGTGAGTACGGCGGTCATCACGAGGTAGAAGATGCCGGCGATCAGGAAGGGGGTCATGTCGAATTCGCGCTGAACGATGGTGCGCGCAACGCGCAGGAGGTCGTTCATGGCGAGGATGTAGACGAGGGAGGTGTCCTTGACGAGGTTGATGGTTTCGTTGCTGACGGGGGGCAGGGTGATGCGCAGCACCTGCGGCAGGACGATGCGCCGCATGGTGAGCGGCGCACTCATGCCGAGCGCACGCGCTGCCTCGAACTGTCCACGTGGGACGGCCTGTATACCGGAGCGAAAGATCTCGGCGAAGTAGGCGGCGTAGTTGAGGACAAAGGCAAGCAGTGCCGCCGCGATGTCGGGCAGCAGGATGCCGACCAGCGGCAGGGCGAAGTAGACAAAGAGAAGTTGGAGCATCAGCGGTGTGCCGCGCATGATCCAGATATAAATCTCAAGCAGTCGGCTGAGCGGCCGAAAACGCGAAAGCCTCCCGAGTGCGGCAAAGAGTCCGAGCGGGAGGGAGAGTGCGAGTGTGACACAGAAAATCTCGAGGGTGATGGTCGAGCCCTCGAGCATGAGCAGTACCGTATCCAGTGTTTTATCCATTCGTTTTATCGTCCTTGCAGCGGCAAAAAGAGACTGCCGCCATTGAGCAGCAGCCCCCCGTTGTCACATATTTATTTTGTGATATCTTTCGTGAACCACTCGGTCGAGATTTTTGCGATCGTGCCGTCCTTTTTCATCTCGTCAAGTACCTTCTGTACCTCGTCACGCAGAGCAGTGTTGTCCTTGGCGAATGCTATGCCGAACTCACTCGTGGGACCGACGACCACATCGAGAGCCTCGAGCTCCTCGGGGTGTTTGCTCATGTAGTAGCGACCGACGATCTCATCGCCGATGACCGCATCGAGACGGCCGTTCTCGAGATCCATGAATGCCGCGACATAGTCGGGGTACTTCTTGACTTCCTTGACATCGTTCTTGTAGAACGGGGTCGCGTCGATGTACTCCTCTGCCGTGCCCGCGCTCTGCGTGCCGACGGTCTTGCCCGCGAGGCTCTTTTCATCCGTAACAGAGGTAGTGCCCTTCTTCACGAAGATGATCTGGCGGTTGTCCATGTAGGGATTGGAGAAGAGCATATTCTCCTTTCGCTTCTCGGTGATGTCGAGCCCATTCCAGAGGATCTGGACGCGGCCGCTCTTGAGCTCCGCCTCCTTGCTCGACCAGTCGATCGCCTTGAACTCCACCTCGCGCCCGAGACGCTTCGCTGCCTCCTTCGCAAGATCGACATCGAAACCGGTGATTTCATTCTTCTCGTTCTTGAAGCCCATCGGCGGGAAGTTGTCGTCAAGACCGACCACGATCTTGACCTTGTCCGCAGTCTTATCCGTCGAGGCTGCCTTGTCGCCGCTATCGCAGCCAGTGAGGAGTGCCGCCGACAGTGCCATGACCGCTGCACTCGTGAGGATATTTTTCCAGTTCATTTTACAACTCTCCTTATTTTACTTTAGTTAGATAAAGTGCTAACGTAGGATATTATACGGTATTGATTAAAATAAAGTCAAGTAAAATTTTCAGCGGGCTTTGCTCTTTGCGTCGCACATTGAAACACCAGTAAAATCAAGGGGTTCGAGGATTCGCTAAAAATCGTATGCGGTGAAAAACGAATTTTGACAGCCTATTTGACAGCCTGAGTTATCTGCCGTACCGCTCGCGGATGTGGTCGATCTTGTCCGTGATGCCATAACAACTTCCCGATGCGCCCTCTCGGGTGGAAATCTCCTCGTGAGGCTCTCTCTCTTTTTCTCTCTTGTGTAACATATGATTGACAAACCTACAGCCTTATAATTTTTCTTTTTTTAACGGTATTTTGTGAGGTTCATTGTAAAATGAAATCGGACACATAAAAAAGTAGAACATACAGAATCAATCTGGTAAAATATCTTTGCACAAACACCACCAGGAGGTTCTGTATGTCCCACACACATTCTACCACAAAACGCCGCACATTCAAACACTTAAACGCCTATCAGCGCGGGCAGATCGAAGCGATGCTACGTCTCGGTGTCCCCAAGGTGAAAATCGCCAAAGACCTTGGCATCGCCCGCTCCACCTTGTACGAGGAAATAAAGCGCGGCACGGTAACGCAGAAGCGTTCCGATTGGACGTACTACGAGCAGTATTTTGCACAGTCCGGTCAAATCCGCTATGAGCGCAATCGTGAGAACGCCGGAAAACCGTCCAAATTTAACGCAGCACAGGACTTCATCCGGTATGTAGAAAACGCCATTCTCAAAGACAAACACTCTCCTGATGCGATCTGCGGGCGTGCCAAGCGTATGAATCTGTTCGAGGTGTCTGTCTGCACAAAGACCATCTACAACTACATTACTATGGGGCTGCTCAAGGTCAAAAACATTGACCTGCGACAGAAGGTACGCCGTCGTAAGCGCAAAGAAAAAAGAACCATGACGACGGCAGGACGCTCGGTGAGAGTATTGACTGCCGTGACCCTCTTGTTGACGAACGCTCCACCTTTGGAAATTGGGAACTTGACACCATCCTCGGGAAAAAGGGAACGGATCCTGTTCTGCTTGCCGCAGATGAACGTAAGAAGCGAAAGAGACACCTTGTAAAGATTCGTGCAAAGACCGCAGATGCGGTTGCCGAAGGGCTTGCCAAACTAAGAGAGTTCTATGGGGCACAATTTTCACAGGTATTTCGTACGATCACCTGCGACAATGGGAGCGAGTTTGCTCGTCTGCAAGAAGCTGTTCCCGAGGCGAAGGTGTACTATGCTCATCCTTATGCCCCTTGGGAACGTGGAACGAACGAGAAGCAGAATGCACTCGTTCGGTATTTCATTCCGAAGGGCACGGATATGACAAACCTAAGCGAGGAAGACGTACAGTGTGTGGAGGATTGGATCAATACGCTGCCACGTAAAATTATAGGTTATGAAACGCCACAAGAGCGCTTCGATGCCGCACTAAAAAATCTTCGCCCATAATTTTTGATTCTGTTATGCTCTACTGTCCGATTTGATATTGCAATTTAGGCGGTATTTTGTGAATAGGTTTATGCAATAAAGGTATACACATGATAGCTTTATTTTTGCCAAATACATAAAGGTATCAGATCAATAATCCTACACAATATCGCTCTGAAAGGCGACCGCCTCCTGCTTGTGCGGGTATACGTGCGATCCGCTCACTGTGTTTGCCGCACGGTGGGCGGTTTTTATTTGACTGTGACGGATTCGAGACGGTCAGGCGGCGGGGCGATGCTCATAGTTCACAACAGACATTTCCGTCGGAGCGTGGCGTAGAGATTCGATAATCTGTTCAAGCACACGGGCAACCTCATCGCTATAGGTGGTATCCCCACATTGGGAGCAGACGAAGGACGGAACGTCCTTAATGATGATGATATGCTGTCCAAGATCAACCATGAATGTGGTTTTTTTCTCCTCAAGAGAGCCTTTGCACATAAAGCAGCTCATTGTGATTTCTCCTTTCGCGTCCTTCCGTCCGTTTCCCAACGTTCAGGATCCGGATAATAGGCGGTGATGAGATGAAGAGCATCGATGCTGATGCCGCAGACGACATGAAGCCATGTGTTCTTTACTGTTACACCGAAAATCAAATAGCTTGGATGCGGATAGTCCTCGGGATAACGCTCGATAATTTCGCCCGTTTCTAGTGCGTGTGTCACATCGTCGATGGATATGCCGCGCTGAAAGAGGCGCAGAAGTATGTGATTCGTCCATTGGAGCTTATGCGCAGAACATCGTTCTTGAATCGTTTTCAGTATGGCGGTGTCTTTTGCGCTGTCAAAGTCCAATATCTCCATAGAGCATCCTTTCTTTTACCGCCTACGGGCGGTCTTTTTTTATGCCCGTTTTGCGGCGCGAATTAGGCAATCTTCTCCACCTCAATGGGCGTGCTACATTCATAAAGATGCTCTGGCGCGATATCTACGTCATCGTTCCAAATGACTGTGCCGTATGCTGCCTTTGCTCGCAGGAAGAAAGGCAGGCTTTTGAGCGGGGCGAAGATTGGCTTCTCAAGCAGGGGACGGGCGTCATAAATGCGCTGCGTGCCGCCGGTAAAGGTGATAAGCAGAGTGTAGTCCTCACGCGCGGTCACGTCCTCAACAATCCATGCAGGCTGTTTCATGGTGCATACTCCTTTCTCTAGCGGAGTGGGTCAATCTTGTAAAGCGGCTGTTCACACATGGCAAGCTCCCAGTTGGCAAGAAGTTCGTCACGGTGCAGCTCTGCCCACGCCGCAATCAGCTTGAGCTGCTTGCGTGGCATATCGCCCTCGGTAAGGTCACCATCCATGTTGAATACGGCATTATGCCCCTGATAGGTCGCGTGAAAATACGGCGGATTGTGCTCACCGTTGTTATACATACGAATGATGATCCCGAAGAACATCGAGATTGTCGGCATAACATAAACCTCCTCTTTTGATCCTGTCCTATAAAGTCAATAAAATCAACGGGTTACGGATATTTTAAATGGTAAAATATCGATATTTGATCCTATCGTTTGCCGCCCTAGATGCGGTCTTTTTATGCTACACAATATCGCTCTGAAAGGCGACGGACTCTTTCTTGCGCGGGGATATCCCTACGGGGCTACGTGCGAACCGCTCACTGTGTTTGCCGCACGGTGGGTGGTTTTTTATTTCTGATGCGTCAATCCCAGTCGATATCTTCCATCCGTACCGCACGCCCCTCCTTCAGATCGTGCTCGGATTCCTCCAAGTGGGAGCGTTCGGCGGGGGTGAGTTTCGTAAAATCAGGATCCCATGCAAGGACAAGACGGCGCAGAAGTTCGTATGCAAGCCCCTGTTCTTCCTCTGGTAGTGTGTTATACATCGTCAAAATTTCCTGTTCCTGTGCAGTCATTATGCTCACCTTCCTTATTTGTAAATTCCGCCGCGCGCACCAATATCTCTGATGTAGAGATAAGTGTCACCGCTTTCTCTTTGCAGATAACTATAGACAACCCGATACTTCCCGATACGCAGCCGGTACGAGGGCGGCTTCCACCCCTGCAATACCTTTATATCTCCGATGGGCGGCTGCTGAATTAAGCCGAGGATCCCTGCCTTGACGCGGCTGCGTGTAGGATGGTCGGCGGATTGTAGAAACTTCGCCGCAGACCGTGAAAACTCTATCTCCATATAATCTCCTTCTCGCTACCTAGGAGCGGTCTTTTTTTATGCCCTCCAACCCTCCGAGAGGAAACGGCGCACGTAGCACTCGTCGAGATTGTAACGATAGGATATGAGGGCGTGGCGAATGCGGATGCGTTGCGCAAGTCAGACTTCATGTTCCTGCGGTGTGGTAACGGAACAGATTCATGAAAATTAAGAGAATATGCCAATCAGAAGACCAATAATTACCATCGCATTTCCTATTAAATCAAATATAGTGCCGAATTGGATTTGTAACATTGATCTATCGCCATAATCCATTTGTTGTGAAAGTGTTTTTCCAAAACAAGCGCTGACACACAAACCTGTTATTATCAATGTGCATCATGAAGGGAAGAAGCAAGCGGCTATTCCAATGAGAATAACGCAGGGGATAATTCCACGAGCAATATTTAGTAAGACAAATACTGTCAAAACAAAGAAACCTATGCCTTTTACGATCTCCATAATTATCACCAGTTCCTATTTCATAAGCGTATAATAATAAATGCGATGGTAGCAAGAATTACCCAATCTATAAAGGAAGAGGAGTGAGCCTCTTGTTTTTTTATATCATCAGACATGACACGTTGTATACCCCGTTGCAATTCCCCAATAGAGGAATCAAAATATTTGAGTCGGAATGCCATATATTCATTTGGTTAATGTTTCCATCTGAATTAGCGTACGAGCGCCTACCCAAGGTTTGTGCCAGCTAATTGGACTGGATCGTGCATCGTGGTCACTCTTTCGACTCTTTTCTGGATTTGTTATAATCTGCAATGCCGATGAAAGACAGAGCGAGAAGGGAAGATAGAAAGAGCAATCCTATTTTGTAGTTGTGTGGTGCACCCAAAAAGCGGGAACATTCGACAACAAGCTCGTTTGCAACGTGCCAAATAACAGCGATGATGACACTAAGGACGCCATAAAGCAATATGGATTGCAGCTTCTCACCACGATTCCATTTCTTGATGATGTACTCTGTGAAAAGTACACCACCTGAAAAAATAGAATAAACCACAAGACAAAACTGTGCAAAAACGATGACTATAGCTCCAAATATACACCCCAACGCTTTCATGAATCTCCTCCTTGACGTTATTCCTAGAAAAATGTATTGCGAATACAACCGATCAGTCCTGCAATCATCAATAGGACACCTATGACCGTAGTTGCCATAAAGAAACCTACACCTAGATTTGGCGAATCTTCATCAGGGTGACCGAACAACATCCCGAGTGATGATCCTAGGGCGAATAATGCGAAACTCGAGGAGAAAAACTTCAATGCAACACCAATAAAGATACAACAAAGAATGAGCTTCATGAAGAAGTTTTTCGTTTTTGCGACGATCGCACCGAAAAAAACGCATAGAATAAGAGCTGCGATAAACGTCCCCGTGGTGTCTAAGCCAAGTGGATTGATTTGTTTTTCGTCTTTGTGGCGAAACGAGTCAAATTCCTCTGGCGTACGGGTCACATGGTTATATGTCCTATTTTGTTCAAAAGCCTCGCGGCTTAATTGTGCCATGCCGCACGCCTCCTCAATTATCTAAAGTTGCCCATCTATATTACCTGCGTATCAATAAACCGACCCAACAACAAATGTACCTCGCGGGGGTCGGGGCGGCGTTGGTTGATGATGCGCGTCATCTCGTCACTATCAATGTCGGTGGAGTAGGCGAGCAGATGCGCAGCGTATTCATTCGCCTCTGCCTCAAGACGGCTGCGAACGTAATAGGCGCGGTCAGGGTGAAGATAGTAACCGTAGCCTGCGTGTAACCGCGCGTGTCCGAGTTCGTGGCAGACCGTCACCTTTTGCCCCGCATAGCAGATACCATCATTTAGAACGATGTATTTGCGCCGCAGCACATTTACGAGAAAGCCCCGCATATCATCTGGGAGTGGGAGACGCACAATCGTTATGCCGAGATCGCCTGCAAGTTGGAACGGGTCGCCTGTGCGGTATTTATTGACGAGATTCTTGACGCGGAGCGGAATGTTCATCGGCTTCACCTCTTTTGTGGTGATGTTTGTGGAAAAAGAAAGAACCCAGTCAAACTCGACTGGGTTCTCCTGTGTCCTAGCGGTCATACGACCGAGCCCGCGAAGGGCATGTGTATTATTATAATACACGAACAGGGAGAATCCGTCAAGCGGAAAGGACTAGTTGTTGGTGAACAAAATGTAGGATTACAATAGATATGTTACACAAGTAAATAAAAAGAGAAAGCCAAATTGTGTCATGCTCTATCTACCCAAACAAACCACACACAAAGGAGGCTTTCTCATGAAAAGCATAACACAGGACATCAAGTATTATCAAGCGATTCTTTCCTATGCAGATCAGCACGGCGTCACAAAGGCTGCCATTAAGTACCGTACCTATCGCCAGTTCATCTACCGTCTGCGCAATCGCTACGATGGTACGCCCGAATCCCTCGCGCCAAAGTCACGGCGCCCCCATCATCACCCCAACGAACACTCAGACAGGGAGATCGCTCTCATTCGTCGCATGCGCAAACGTCGTCCCAATACAGGGCTTGTTCGCTTCTGGGTGCACCTACGTAAAAAGGGTTATACACGCTCCATCGCAGGTCTTTATCGCTGCATGAAACGTCTTGGACTCAAAGCAGAAAAAGCGAAGAAACCTGCATATAAACCTAAACTCTACGAACAGGCAACCTTCCCCGGGCAAAAGGTACAAATCGATGTCAAAGTCGTTCCCTCTGTCTGTATTGTTGGACAAGCAAAGGAACAGGGAGAGAAGATGTACCAGTATACGGCGATTGATGAATGTACGCGCTTTCGCTTTATTGCAGCATTTAAGGAGCAATCGACGTATTCGTCCATGCGCTTCCTTCAGCAGCTCATCCGCCGTTTCCCGTTCAAGATACACAAAGTTCAAACAGATAATGGAACAGAATTCACAAAACGTTTCCAAGCAGCTGATGGGGAAAATTTGACGCTGTTTGAACGCGAACTCAAGCGTCTTGATATTGTGCACCAGAAGATTCGTCCCTACACACCAAGACATAACGGTAAGGTAGAGCGTTCTCACCGAAAGGACAACGAGGAGTTTTATGCCACGCATACGTTTTACTCGTTTGAGGATTTCAAGGTGCAGCTTGCACGGAGAAACAGAGAGTATAACAATTTTCCTATACGTCCCTTAGGCTGGAAGTCTCCTCGTGAGGCTCTCTCTCTTTTTCTCTCTTGTGTAACATATGATTGACAAACCTACAAAAGGACTAGTTGTTGGTGAACAAAAACGCTCTCAAAACAGTGTCGATCTTTTCCATCGCATCTGAATCAAGACGAATGCCCGCAAGCGGCGAGCTTCCCCGCACAGGATCGGTGATTCGTACTTTGCTGATTGTGACAATCTGATTTGTCAGAGCGATGCTGCCTATTTTAAGGCGGTCAACCTCTCTTTGCAGCGCAGGTGTCGGTGATTGTGTCAGTTTGCTGCGCAACTTCTGAATGAGCTGATCGCCAAGGTCAATTTCTCCAAAATGCAGGGAGTTACGTTGTTCTTCAGATTTTAGAGACGTGAGAGGTACGACAGTCACAACAGGGGCGCGTCTGGAATCGTTGGAGTTCAGAATCACGGCATAATGAAGACCTCCGTGCTCCGAGCCGATACGAAACCCAAAATCCACTTTTACAACATCGCCGCGCTGAAATCTGCGATATGATTGCGGGCGTTCATGGCGCAGCATTTGAATATAGTTTTTAATCCAGTACGAAAGCAGGAAAGCACGTTTGTTTTCGCGTGCGTCGTTTGAGGAGAGACAATCGTTCAGAAAATCCCGTAATGTTTGTAGTGCATCTGCTATCAATCTCTGTATATCCATCGTCGACCGTCTCCTCTATGTCTTTCGGGTCAATCCTTTTTGCGTTTGTTCTGCCGTTTCGCATCCCAAAAAACGAACTCAAGAGCATTACGCAGCTTTTGTTGATCTTCTTCACTGAGGTTGTATGTGTCACCATCAAACATGACTTCTGTTTTGTTGAGGAATTTTGCGAGGTCGTTCAGGTCGCGTTTGGAGTGGGCGGTGGAATCGCGTTGCGTAAGCACGGGCAGATCGCCCAAGGCGAGGGCGGGGGATTGCTCGAATAGCTCACTGCGCTTTATCTTGAAAAAAGAGCATAACTTATCCACCTTATCCATGCGCGGAACTTTGTAGCCCTTTACCCAATTATTTACCGTAGTATTGCTTACTTCCATATAGGTCGCTAATTCTGCTTGCGTGATGCCGCGTACTCGTAACAAACGATTCAAGTTATCAGTAAACGTCTTTTTCATTGTATTTTCGTTGGGCATATCTCTCACCTCGTTTATATGAATCATTATATAACTAAAAGTAAAATAGCACAATACGAAAATAAATCAACTAAAAGTGTTGACATAAACTTTTAGTTGATTTATAATAAGGGCAGAAAAAATGAAGGGAGGAACGGGGAGTGAAAATTAGCTTGAAAGCCGCCCGTGTAAATGCCAATCTAACACAGGAAGAGGTTGCAAAACTCTTACGTAAAAACAAACAGACTATTGTCAACTGGGAGAACGGGAAAATGGTCATTGATGTGGGTAACTTCACAGCATTGTGCCAGCTCTACAAGATTGACAAAGACTGTATTTTTTTGCTTACAGCATAAACTTTAAGTTTAACAGAAGAGAGGAGGTGAGGGGATGGAGCTTGCAGATGTTGTGATCGTTGCAGCCATTTTTGGGATTTTCAACGGCATTCTCTATGTCGCAGCAATATCGTTGCTCAGAGAGCATGAGAAGATGATCAATGAGAAGATGAAGAGCAGGAGGCACACATGAGTATTTTGGACTTACTTGCTGGACTTCTCATTTTTCACTTCATCACGTTCGGGCTGTATCTCGCTGCCGCTCTTGTCTGTATTGATCGTCGCGAACAAGGACAGGAGATCAAAGAGAAACAGATAAACGGACATGAAAAACGTCAACAGACAGGCGCAGAGATATCCGACGAACAGAGCGAAAAACAGGCTGAATAGTAAACGCAAGCTCTCATCAGCGCAAATTCGACGTATTCAGAAAGGCGGTGCTTGCATCATGAGCGAGCAGGCTGCAGCATACGGGGCGGAAAAGAAGCCGTTCGCGGTGACGGATGAGGCGAGCGCGGAGTGGTGCCTCGAAAAACTCGAGGAGAACGCAAAGGCGCGGGCACTCATCGACGAGCAGTACAAGCAGATGACCGCACGCTATGAGAAGTGGCGGGCGGACGCGCTTGCTGAACTAGAGAGTAACGACCTCTATCTCAAGGGGCTGCTCGAGCCGTGGGCGGCAGAGAAGATTGCGGACGCCAAGAAGAAGTCCGTCAAGCTGCCCTCGGGCGTAATCGGCTTCCGCGCGGGCGGTAAGACATGGAAGATGGGGGATGAGAAGATCGAAGCGACAACCCCCGCTCTCCTTTCCTTTGTCAAGCAGGATGATGATTCCTTTGTAAAGGTGCAGGAATCCGTACGCTGGGGCGACTACAAGAAAACGCTGCGCGTCATGGAGGACGGGCGTGTGGTGAGTGCCACGGGGCAGATCATCGAGGGAATGACCGTCACGCAGGGCGCACCGAGCTTTTATGTGGAGGTGGCGAAATGAGCAGAGCAATTCTGGTGTATGGGGAGAGTGGGAGCGGCAAGACGACATCGCTGCGCACACTTGACCCTGATCGCACCTTTATACCATGTTCCCAAATAGGAATGTGGAAAGGCTTACATATTGGGAAATAGCGTGTCTTTGCTCAAAACAGAAAAATATTTAATGTAAAGTCAAGTTTTATTTTGCACAGGCAGGGATTTTTTCGTAAAGGTCGAAATATTATAGGTGCAATAGTTTCGTGCGGAATGAAAAGGATAAATCGAGGGAGGGCTTACATTGCGTGCAATATCCGTAAGTGATCTGGAAGATGGGATGATACTTGCGCGGACGATCGTCAATGCCAAACGTGTGGTTGTCGTGTCGGAGAATACGGAGCTGACGGCGGCGCATATCACGCGCCTCAAGTTCCTGAAGATTCCCGTTGTCTACATTAAGGACGAGACGGAGCTCAAGGAGGATCGGTCGCCGATCTTCTCGCGCAGCAATCTCTTTATCAAGCAGTATGAGAATGTGGTCGGGACGGCAAAGTCGATCTTCGAGGAGGCGAAAAAGACGGGGAATGTGCCCGTCGCCGAGACGAATGAGATGGTGCAAACAGATCTCTTGCCGCTCTCGCGCCGCAGCGGGACGATTGACTATCTGAACGAGGTCAATCATTTGGCGAGTGACATCTACAACCACTCCCTGCGTGTCTCGATCCTCTCGGGTGTTATTGCGAAGTGGATGAAGCTGGATCGCGAGATGGCAAAAGATATTGTACTTGCGGGCTTCCTGCACGATGTCGGCAAGTCGAAATTTGACCAGCGCCTTCTTGAGAAAAACATCGATACGCTGACGGGCGAGGATTATGAGCGGTACATCCAGCACACGGTGGACGGCGCACAGATTCTGAACGGTGTTGCAGGACTGACGGAGGGCGTGCGCCTCACCGCGCTCCAGCATCACGAGCGGATGGATGGGAGCGGTTTTCCGTTCAATATCCAGGGAGAAGATATTCACCTCTACGCGCGTATTGTTGCTGTGGCAGATCTTTACGACAACATCACGGTGGAGCGCGAGGGATATCCGCGCCGCACGCCGTTTGACGCAGTGACGGAGATCGCGCGGCAGATGTATACGAAGCTTGATCCACAGGTCTGCATTCCCGTGCTGACGAACATCAAAAATGCGTTCCTCGGTTCGCGCGTACTGCTCAGCAATCACCGTGAGGGGACGATCACGGCGTATCCGCATGGCGTTGTGCCGCTGCCAATCGTGACGATCTCGGAGGACGAAGTGATCGATCTCAACGAGGAAAAGAAGATTACAATCGTCGAATATAACCCCAAATAAGCGCATCATAAAAGCCCATCGGATTACATCCGATGGGCTTTTTGCATGGATTCGATGATGTCAGCTGACACTTTGGAGTATGTTGTACCACTCGAGCACCTTGTCATAGGTCGGCTGGAGTTGCTCGGGCTGGAGGTTTTCGCGTGCGCAGCAGGTGATAACGGTCTCCCAATCGCCCTTTTCGTAGGCGACAGCGAGATCGAGTAGGCGGCGCAGGTCATTGTCCTTGCCGCGCAGGGCATCGCTAAGTTCGTCGGACAGGGAGACTTCCTTGAGAACGTCGTCCATGGGGAGACTCAGAAGTACGTCGAGCAGCGAGAACATACCGAGCAAAAAGGCTGTATCGGACGTGAGGCCGGGACGCTTGAGTTCGCCTGCGATAATTTCGCAGAACTTTGCACGCAGGAGTGAGAGGGTGAAGAGTTCGGGGGGCTTGTCCTCGGAGAAGGTCTGAAGGCTGACAAGCGTGACCCAGCGACGCACGCCGCTGGCACCGAGGAGAACGGTCGCCTGCTTGAGGTTGGACACGTGGTTGTTGAGCCCGACACCCGCGGAGTTGATATAAGTGAGCAGTTTGTGGACGAGGTTCGTGTCCGATGAGATGACACCGGTGATGGAGGAGAAGTCAATGTTTTGACGGTTGATTTCCCGCAGGAGACGCATCTTCGAGAGCGCATTGCTCGTGAGTCGCTTCTGGTGGAGCACCGCCGGTTTGCAAAAGAAATAGCCCTGAAAAAGAACATAGCCGAAGTCGAGCGCCTGCTGGAACTCCTCCTCTGTCTCAATTTTTTCTGCAAGGAGACGAACGTGCTTCGGCAGGATCTCACGCAGGTTTTTGCGCTCTTCGGGATCCGTCGTAATGCGGAAGTCGACTTTGATGATGTCTGCCATATTGATGAGCGGCTCGTAGCCCGGCATCAGGACGAAGTCGTCGAGGGCGATCTTATAGCCCGCTTCCTTAAGCTCCTGCACGACCTGCAAAATCTCGGGGGTTGGCTGTACCGTTTCCAGAATCTCCACCACGACGTTCTCCGACGGGAGAAGTTTCGGGGCGCGGTTCAGCAGGTTCTGTTCGGTGAAGTTGATGAAAGCACGCTTATCTGAGACGAGCTTGTTCATGCCAAAGTCGAGCATAGCATTGACCATGACACTCTGCGTTGCGACGTTGCCGTCGAGGTTGGGGTCAAAGGCGTTCTTGAGACCGCTGCGGAACAGAATTTCGTATGCGTATACCTTTTTCTGCTGATCCAATATGGCCTGTCGCCCAATGAATGCTTCTTCCATATTAAAAACCTTTCTTTAGATTTTCGTTTTTTTGATAATGTGTCATTTTGTCTTCCGAAAAGAAATATCCGAAAGGTATAGTTATGACATCCTATATATGGCGAATTATAGCATAAAGTCCACGAAAAAGAAATGAAAAAGATTGGCGTTGATGTTATAATGGAGAAAACGAATTTGGATGTGATTGTTCTTGCTGAGTGATATACAGATTGGTCGTTATCTGCCCGGGGATTCCTTTTTGCATCGTATGGATCCACGCGTCAAGATGGTACTGCTCTTTTTCTTCCTGCTGCTCATTTTCTTTGTGGAAAATGCGGCAGGGTTCCTTGCACTCTCGGTTGCCGTTGCCCTTTTGATGGTGTTTTCCGAGGTTCCGCTTGGGATGCAGCTGCGCTCGATCCGACCGATCCTCTGGATTGTGCTGTTTACCTTCGGCGTGCATCTCTTTATGACGCCCGGTACGGAGGTTTTTCGCATCGGTCCGTTGGGTGTGACATGGGAGGGGATTGCACGCGGGGCGTACATTTCGCTGCGCCTCGTGCTGCTCATTCTGCTCAGTACGCTGCTGACACTGACAACGAGCCCCCTGCGTCTGACGGACGGGCTTGAGGCGCTGCTCTCGCCGCTGCGCCGTTTTCGTGTGCCCGTGCATGAGCTTTCGATGATGATGACGATCGCGCTGCGCTTCGTACCGACGCTGCTCGAGGAGTTGGATCGCATCATGAAGGCGCAAAAGGCGCGTGGGGCGGACTTTGAGCGTGGGAACATCATGCAGCGTCTGCGGGCGGTCGTGCCCGTGCTCGTGCCGCTCTTTCTCTCGGCATTTCGCCGTGCGGATGAGCTTGCGCTTGCAATGGAGGCACGCTGTTATCGCGGCGGTGAGGGGCGTACACAGATGAAAGAGCTCCGGATGGAGAGGCTCGACTATGCGGCAATTGCCGTATTTGTGCTCGGGGCGGCGGGGATCTGCGCCGTGAGCCTCGGAGGGATGCCCATTGCGCCCTGAACACGTGGAGCTGATGAAGGCACGCGCGCGCAACATTGCGCTGACGGTTGCCTATGACGGGACGAACTATCACGGATTCCAGAGGCAGACGCCGCCCGTTGTCGCTGTGCAGAATGTGCTCGAACGTGCACTTGCAAAGATCTGTGGGGAGGATGTGGAGCTCGCCGCAGCGGGGCGCACGGATGCAGGGGTGCACGCCTACGGGCAGGTGGTGAACTTCTTTACGGACGGACGAATTCCCGTCGAGCGTCTGCCGCGTGCCGTGAACGGTCTCCTGCCGCCCGATATTGTGGTGACACAGGCATGGGAGGCAGAGCGCGATTTTAGTGCGCGGCACTCGGCGACGGGGAAGGCGTATGTCTACCGCTTGGAGGAGTGCACCGTTCCGAATCCATTTACCCGCAGCTATGCGTGGCAGATCTTTCAGCCGCTCGATCCCGCAGCTATGCGTGGGGTTCTTGCCATGCTCGTGGGGACGCATGACTACTCTTCGTTCCGCGCAGCGGGCGGGGCACCGATATCGCCCGTACGGACGCTCGATGAGATCCGACTGACGGAGGAGGGGGCGGGGCGGCTCTCCTGTTATCTGCATGGAAACGGCTTCCTCTATCATATGGTACGCAACATCATGAGTACGGTGGTGAGTGTGGGGCTCGGGCGTATCTCGGCGGAGCGGTTCGCGGAGATCTTTGCCGCGCACGACCGCCGTTTGGCAAGCCCGACTGCCCCCGCATGCGGGCTCTATCTGCTCTCGGTGGACTATGCGGCGGATGATCTGAGCGATGTAAGGGAGTGAATCCTATGGAGCAGGAGGCTGCACAGCGGCTTGTTGCAGAGGCAACGCGTGAGGTGCGGCGCGGTGCCTCTGCAACAAGCGGCAGTCACGTCGTCACGCTTGTCAATGCCATTCTGGATACGGCACTCGCAGAGGAGGCGACGGACATCCACCTCGAGCCGATGGATGGCGGGCTGCGCATCCGTATGCGCGTGGATGGACTTCTGCGCGAGCGTCCGATCCGATTCCCTCCTGCGCTTGCACCCGTCATCATCGCACGGCTGAAGGTGATGGCGGGGCTGGATACGGCAAAGCGCAATCGCCCGCAGGATGGACAGATCCGCTATCAGCAAGGGGCGCGTTCGATTGATATGCGTGTCGCCGTGCTTCCCGTGGTGGATGGCGAGCGGATGGTTGTGCGTATCATGGATGCGGCGGAGCGGTTTCTCGGCTGCGCGGAGCTGGGCTTCACGCTGCGTAATCAGGAGTTGTTTGAACGGCTGATTGGCCGCCCGACGGGGCTGCTCCTCCTTTGCGGCCCGATGAACTCGGGCAAGACGACGACACTCTACGCCGCGCTTTCCGCACTGAACGAGCCGAGCTGTCACATCATGACGCTCGAGGATCCTGTGGAACGGCGGATCGAGGGGATCAGTCAGTTTCAGGTAAATCCGGATGCGGGGCTGACGTTTGTAGCGGGGCTTCGTGCGGCACTGCGGCAGGATGCGCAGAAGATTCTCCTCGGTGAGATCCGCGACCGCGAGACGGCGGAGATGGCAGTGCGGATCGCGCTCACGGGGCACGCACTCTTTTCGACGCTGCACACAGAGGATACGGTCTCGGCGGTCTTCCGCATGATCGAGATGGGCGTGCCGCCCTATCTGCTTGCGGCAACGCTGTCGGGTGTGATTGCACAGCGTCTCGTGCGGCGTATTTGTCCGCACTGCCGTGAGACGTATGTCGTTCCCGTTGGTTCGCGTGCGCAGGCACAGCTTGGCGACCTCTACCATGAGGGACTGGAACTTGTGCAAGGACGCGGCTGCACGCACTGTCACGGTAGCGGTTACCGTGGACGCATGGCGATCCACGAGATCCTGCCTGTATCGGAGCGCATCCGTGCTGCGATTCTGGATGGGAGCGACAAGGAATTGCTGCGCCGTGCGGCAATCGAGGACGGTATGGAAACGCTGTGGAAGGATGGCGCGACAAAGGTATTGGCAGGGGAGACAACCCTCGCAGAGGTGGAGCGGGCACTCTATGGATGAGCGGGAGAGACTGGAGGATGTTCTGCGCCGCATGATCGCGGCGGAGGCATCCGATCTGCACATTGCGCCCGAGCAGTGTGTGCAGATGCGGCGTGACGGTGTGCTCATGCCGGAGGATTTCGTGCCGACGACTGCCCTGATGGAGCAGCTGACGAAGTGGATGATGTCGGAGGAGCAGTGCGGCCTGATTTCCGAATGCGACATTGATTTTTCGTGGATGTATGAGGGGCGGCGTTTTCGCGGAAATGCCTACCGTATGAAGGGCGGGATCGGCATCGCCCTGCGTCTCCTGCCTGCGCGTATCCCGACCCCCGAGGAGATCGGGATGCCTGCGGGGCTGCGAGTACTAGCCGAGGCGCGGGACGGACTCGCGCTGATCTGCGGTGCGACGGGTACGGGCAAGACGACGACACTCGCCGCTCTGATCGAGCAGATCAATCGCACACGGTCGGTGCACATCATCACGCTCGAGGATCCGATCGAGTATGTCTTTCCTCCGGCGTGCGCATTTCTCAGTCAGCGCGAGGCGGGGCGTGACTTTACATCATTTCCTGATGCTGTGCGGAGTGCGCTGCGTGAGGATCCCGATATCCTGCTCGTTGGTGAGATCCGCGATCGAGCGACGATGGAGGCGGCACTGATGGCGGCGACAACGGGCGTGCTCGTTCTCGGGACGCTGCATACGCGTGGTGCCGCAGAGACACCGCTGCGCGTAGAGAGTATGTTTCCACCGGACGTGCGCGACGCTGTGCGAGCGCAGCTTGCCGATGTCCTGACGGGCATTTTCGCGCAGCGTCTCCTGCCGTGTCGCGGCGGTGGGCGTGTCGCTGCGTTCGAGGTGCTCATGGCAACGCCCGCAGTGCGGAACATTCTGCGGCAGGGCAGCTGTTCGCAGCTTGCGTCCGTGATGATGAGCGGTGCGGCGCAGGGGATGCAGACGGCAGAGATGGCTGAGGTGATGCTTAGAGCGAAGGGTATGCTCGCATGAAGAAGTTTTCGTACCGTGCTTGTACGTCGGAGGGCGTGGCACTGCGTGGAACGATCGCGGCGGAGTCGGCAACCGAGGCGGTGCGGACGCTTGCTGCAGAGGGAAAGATCGTGCTTCGTCTGCGGGAGCAGAGTGATTTCCGTTTGCCCGATTTTCTGCGACTGCGGCACGGCATCACGGCGGAGGAACGGATCGCATTCCTGCATGAGCTGGCGGCTCTCCTGGGTGCCGGGCTGCCCGTGCATGAGGCATTGGCACAAATCACCGATGGCGCACGGGAGGGTGCATACGCGCGGATGACGGCAGCACTCTATCAGGCGGTGCTGCGTGGTATGCCACTCTCCCAGGCGATGGAGATGCAGGGGGCGGCATTCCCTGCAAGCCTGATCGGAATGGTTCGCGCGGGCGAGGAGAGCGGGATGCTCGAAACGATTCTGCGCGAGGCGGCGGCTGTCCTCACCGAGGCTCATGTCCTGCGTGAATCCATACGCAGCGCACTCACCTATCCGCTCTTTTTGCTTGCGGCAACTATTTTTTCGCTGCTCCTCATGACGGTGTTCATTCTGCCGATCTTTGCAGCACTCCTGCGTGATTTGGGAGCAGAGGCCCCCCTGCCGACACGGATGATGCTCGCATTCTCCGATGTTGTCGCGGCACATCCCTATGTGCTAATCGCCGCTGTCGTCGTGGGCTGCCTTGCCGTTCCTCTGTTGCTGGCACAGCCCGTACTGCGCCTTCATGTCGATGCGCTGCTCCTGCGCATTCCCGTGCTGGGGACGTTCCTGCGACTTGCTGCATGGCAGATGATTCTGCGGACGCTCGCAATCCTTCTTAGGAGCGGCATTCGTCTGGATCGAGCCGTAGCACTTGCGCGTGCTATGACGGGGAATCGTGCGCTTGCCGATGATCTCGGGCGGATGGAGCGAAACCTCGTCGAGGGGCGTACGTTTGCACAGGTGATTGCACACGCTCCGTATGTGCCGCAGATCCTACGCGGAATGCTCGCAGCAGGGGAGGCGGCAGGGGAGCTGGAACGCCTCCTACAGCACGGGGCAGACTACTGCCGGCGGGGTGCGGCTGCGTACAGCACACGCATGGAGGCTCTGACCGAGCCCATGATGGTTGTCATCGTTGCCGCGCTCATCTTTTTTGTGGTGCTTTCCGTTCTTCTGCCGATCTTCGATACGATGGACGCATTGATGTAAAAAAATAAATGGGGCCTCCTGAAGTCATGTAACTTCAAGAAGTCCCATTTTTATTTCCTTCGACGCAAACGCTCGTAGAAGAGCGAGCAGCACATACATGCGGCGAAGATGAGAATCAGATCGAGCTGATATGTCCATGTTCCGACCACACCGCCGAAGGACATGTGCTCAAAGAGGATTTTTTCGTAGATATGCGTTGTGATAAAGGCGTGCACACCCGCAATGATGAGCAGGATGCCGAGCACGTTATAAACGCGCGTCAGGAATGCGGGACTCTGTAAATGCAGACGGCGCAGTATGTCGTTCCAGATCGCTCGCCAGTGAAAACCCGCATGAATGCCGACGATGAGGTAGAAGAGGACGGCGGCACAGAGATGCGTCGCGTGGACGTAGATGGATGTAAGCCCCCGCAGTCGGACGATGGGCACGGCATAGAGCGAGATGAGGATTCCTGTCATAATCACAACGACGAGGAGCATGAGCATCATGCTGTTGACGACGTTGAGTGGTGAGATTTTGAGGCGCAGCGTGAAAAGTGCCCTGAGATAGCGGCGCTCAAAGAAGAGATGTATTGTGCCGAGCAGGAGAAAGACGAGCCCCAGATACTCATGCACGGGCTCCGTAGTCAAAAGGCGATTCGGGAGAAAGAGGAGTGCCGACCAGATGAACAGATAAAGAAATATGCGCATCAGTTCGTATACCCCAGCGTAGAGAGCCAGTTGGCGACCTCAAGCTTTGCCTGATCGGGATTGTTATGCACGAATTTTCCCTGGATCCCAAATCCTTTTTCCATCTGTGCACCCTTTGCAAAGTGCGGGATTTCCTCCTCCATGCCGCTCATAGCGTTGCCCGAGCCAGTGCAGAAGGGGATGATCGTCTTGCCTGTGAAGTCGTAGCTCTCGAGGAAGGTGTAGACGGGCATCGGCAGATCCTGATACCAGATCGGGTAGCCGAGGAAGATCACATCGTACGCAGCCATGTCCTCCATATGTGTGGCGAGTACGGGACGCGCCGATGATGCTTTTTCCTCCTTGGCGACCTTTGTCATTTCCTGGTAGTCGGCAGGATAGGGCGTGACCGTTTGTATCTCGAAAATTTTGTCTGCGTGTGTGATCTCTGCGATCTGCTCCGCGACGATGTGTGTGTTGCCCTTCTCAATCACGCCAACTTCGAAATTCTCGCCTGTGCGCGAGAAGAATGCAACGAGTACTCGTTTTCCGGCAAAATTCGCGGGTGGATGAATGGGGCGCGTGAGATCCAGCACCGCAGAATCCGCATGATCGCTCTCGTCGCCGTTGGCGGCCATATTCCCGCAGCCAACGGCGAGAACTGCAAGTACGGCGCAAAATATCAGCAAGAATTTTTTCATGAAAGCACCTCTTCCGTGTCTCGTTATTATATAGGAGAAAAGAACTAAATTCAATGACTTTCCGCACAAAAACAGCCGTGCATGAGTACGGTGCACGGCTGTTTTTGTTATTGCTTATTTCCCTGTAAAGGTAAATTTAACGCCCTGCGTGAATGACGGAATCGCCGTGCCCTCGACCTCAATCTGTCCGGGCATAGAGCCTTTCGCGTTGAAGAGCAGGGTGCAGTGACCGCTCTCGCGGATGGTGTCATTTGCGTTCTCGCCGACGCGCACGATCTTGTACTTTTGCTTTCCGATCGTCAGCGTGTCACCGGCGACAAGATCGCCGGTCAGCTCGCTCGGTGTATGCTCGATCACCATCTCGGCGAGGTTCGGATGTGCGCCCTCGTCGAGCAGGATGACACTGTTGTTGCTCTCAAGGAATTTGCGTGCCAATTTGCCGATAGCGGTGACGGTGACTTCATATTTTACACTCATGATAATGCCTCCCCGGATCGTACTCCGAATTTCCCAATGATTTCTTAAAAATATTCTACCACAAGCGTCTCCCATTGTAAAATCTTTTCGTATACGCGCGCATTGACAAGTGAAAAGGAAATGAGTACACTTTTCATGGAAGGAATCTAAGGAATCACTGATAAATTTTGACGGACCTCATTTTATCAGTGACTTCCTAAAAGACGGGGAGATTCCAAGGCGAAAATTTTATAGGGGGGACTTGATATGCAGGACATTCGTTTGGACAGTCCGCTCAAGGGACGTCTGATCCCACTTTCGGAGGTGACGGATCCGGCGTTCGCGAGCGGTGCGATGGGCCGTGGTGCGGCGATTGCCGATCCGGAGGGGCGTGTGGTGTCACCGGTGGACGGCGAGGTCACCGTGCTCTTTGGCTCGAAGCATGCCATCGGTATTCACTCGGCGGACGGGGTGGATCTCCTCATCCACGTCGGTGTGGATACGGTGAAGCTTGAGGGGAAGCATTTCACGGCGCATGTTGCACAGGGCGATACGGTAAAGCGCGGGCAGCTGCTGCTTGAGTTCGATCCCGAGGCAATCCGTGCGGAGGGGTATGAGACAACGACGCCCGTGCTCGTGACGAACGCGGCGGACTTCGGGAAGATCACGTTCGCACTCGATGATGCGGAGATCTCCTCGGGCGGTGATGAGCCTGCCGAGGAAGCCCCTGCAGTAGCGGCTCCGGCGGAAGATGACATCGATCCGAATCTGTCGAAGGAGGAGCGTGTCGCAAAGCTCATCTGGAAGTACGTCGGCGGCACGGGCAATGTTCGCAGTGCCGAGCACTGTGCGACGCGTCTGCGCCTCATCGTCAACGACAAGTCGATCATCGACGAGAAGGCGATCGAGAACATCGACGGTGTGAAGGGGCAGTTCTTTGCCGCCGCACAGTACCAGATCATCCTCGGCACGGGCTTCGTCGACAAGGTGTTCGACGCATTCGTCGCGGGAACGAATCTCGTGGGCGCGGTGAACAGCAAGCAGGAGGCGTACGATCAGATGACGCCGCTGCAGAAGGTCTCGCGCACGCTCGGCGACGTGTTCGTTCCGATTATCCCCGTGCTCGTTGCCACCGGTCTATTCATGGGGCTGCGCGGCGCGGCGCAGAGTCTCGGTGTCGAGATGAGCGACAATCTGCTCCGCATGAGCCAGATTCTCACCGATACGGCGTTTGCATTCCTGCCCGCGCTTGTCTGTTGGTCGACGATGAACCGCTTCGGCGGCACGCCCGTCATCGGCATCGTGCTCGGTCTTATGCTCGTTGCACCCCAGCTGCCGAATGCATATGCGATTGCGGCGGGCGATGCCGTACCGCTCTCGATGGACATCCTCGGCATTCCGATCCCCGTCGTCGGCTATCAGGGCTCCGTTCTGCCCGCACTCGTGCTCGGCATCTTTGCTGCGCGTCTGCAAAAGTGGTTCAAGACCTTCGTGCCCGACATCATCGACCTCATCGTAACTCCGTTCCTGACGCTGTTCGTCTCGATGCTGCTGGGACTCCTCATCATCGGACCCATCATGCACACGCTTGAGATCGGCATCTTCGGTGCGGTGCGTTCCTTCCTGGAGCTTCCGTACGGCATTGGCGGCTTTATCGTCGGCGGCGTGCATCAGGTCATCGTCGTATTCGGCGTGCACCATGTCTTCAACGCGCTTGAGGTGCAGCTGCTTGCATCGACGGGGCTTGACCCGTTCAACGCGATCATCACGGGTGCGATCGTCGCGCAGGGCGGTGCTGCGGTCGCTGTCGCGGCGCGTACGCACGATGCAAAGAAGCGTGCGCTCTATATCTCCTCGGCGGTTCCCGCGTTCCTCGGCATCACAGAGCCCGCGATCTTCGGTATCAACCTGCGCTTCATGAAACCATTCATCTACGGTCTCGTCGGCGGCGCGTGCGCGGGCGCGATTGCGGGCTTCCTGCATCTCGCGGGCACGGGCATGGGCATCACGGTGCTGCCGGGCACGCTGCTCTATCTTGACCACCTCGCTGAGTACGTTCTCGTCAATGCAGTCGGCTTCGGCGTGGCATTTGGTCTGACCTTCACCTTCTTCCGTCCTGAGGAGTGAGCACTGTGGAGAAATTTGACAAGCGGGCAATCGACGCGCGGCTTGCGGAGGGATTCCCCTTCACGCATCGCTGGCACAACCGCTTTCATCTCGAAATGCCGTTCGGCCTCATCAACGATCCAAACGGGATGACCTACCATAACGGCGCATACCACATCTTCTACCAGTGGAATCCGTTCGGCTGCGCACATAAAAATAAATCATGGGCGCACACGAAGACACGGGATTTCTGCACCTACAGCATCCCGCAGCTCGCGCTCTGGCCGACGGACGAGCACGACAAGGACGGCTGCTACTCGGGCTGCGGCACGGAGGAGGACGGGCATCTGCGCGTCCTCTATACCTGCAATGCAAAGGATGAGGAGGGCAACCGCAGCTCTGTGCAGCGGTTCGGCACGTTTACCAAGGCTGCGGGCGCGGTCAAAAAAGAGGAGATCATTATCGACGGCCCGCCTGCGGGCTTTACGGCGCATTTTCGCGATCCCTATCTCTTTGAGCGGGGCGGCGTACGCCATCTCATCATCGGTGCACAGACACAGGATGAGCGCGGCTGCGTGCTCGTCTACCGTGAGGCACCGATCCGTTGGGAGTGTCTGGGCGAACTCCGCACGCAGCTGAAGGACTTCGGCTATATGTGGGAGTGTCCCAATCTCCTCTCGTTCGGCGACTGCGATGTGCTCGTCTTCTGTCCGCAGGGCGTGGAGGCGCGTGCCTACGACCGCCAGAACGTCTATCAGGCGGGCTACATCGCGGGGCACGCCTCGATGGATGCGATGGAGATGCTGATGCACGGGCGGTTCAAGGAGCTCGATCACGGCTTTGATTTCTATGCACCGCAGATCGTTGCGCACGAGGGGCGGCACATCCTCATCGGCTGGATGGGGATGCCCGACCGCGAGGAGGACTACCCGACGCGGGAGGAGGGCTGGATGCACAGCCTGACGCTCCCGCGCGTGCTGACGCTGCGGCAGGGGCATATCTTCTCCGAGCCGGCGCGTGAGCTGAAGGCACTGCGTCACCGTGAGACCGAGCGCACGTTGGAGGCGGAGGGGGAGAGCGAGTTCTCTGCGACCCTCCACGATCTCACGGAGTTCATCCTCGATCTTACGATGGGGGAGGCGCATACGGTTTCCGTCGAACTCGTCTTCGGACTTGAAAAGCTCGTCTTCCGCTACAACCGTCTGGAGCAGGTCATGACCATCGACCGTACGGGCATGAAGCTCGGCGGGCGCGGCAAACGCGTCTTCAAGCTGTATGCCGAGGATACGCTCTCCATGCGGGTGTATGTGGATCACGGTGCCGTTGAGGCATTCTTCCAGCACGGCGAGGAGGCTGCGGCCATCGCCATCTTCCCCGAGAAGAACATTCAGCCGACACTGCGTGTCTTCTCCGACGTGGACATGAAGCAACTGTCGGGCGTACTCTGGGAGCTTGAGCCGTTTCACTACGAGGCAGTGGGCACGATATGAGCGGCATCATCTTACGGCGGTTTGTCAGTATGCTGGTCGTGCTGCTCGTCATGACCGGCGGGACATTCGTGCTCATGCAGCTCTCGCCTGTCGATCCTGTCGCGCTTCACTTTGTCATGATGGGCGTTCCCGCCGACCCGCAGCTTGTCGCGGAGTTTCGTGCGGAGCTGGGACTGGATCAGCCGCTGATCGTTCAATATGCGCACTGGCTGTGCGGGATACTGTCCGGCGATCTCGGCTACTCCATCGCTTATGGCGTTCCCGTTGCGGACTTGGTGCGTGAGGCACTGCCGCGGACGCTTGCACTTGCAGGTCTCTCTGTTCTGTTTGCCGCAGTGGCTGCAATTCCGCTCGGTCTGCTTGCCTTTTATCGGCATGGAACCTGGATCGATCATGCTGCGCGCATCCTGTCATTTCTAGGAATCTCTTTGCCGACCTTCTGGGTCGGCCTTTTGCTGATTTTGCTGTTCTCCGTTCATCTGCGTCTCGTCCCTGTGACGGCGACGGATGGCCTGCGCGGGATGATCCTGCCGGCTGTGGCTCTTGCCATCTGGATTGCGGGGCTCTATATTCGTCGCCTTCGCAATGCTCTGCTTGAGGAGCATGGGAAAAACTATGTGGTTGGGGCGCATGTGCTCGGACTGCCGGCTCATGTTGTCCTATGGCGTTATATCATGCCGAATGCCCTGACGGGGCTTGTCCCGATGCTCGGGCTTACGCTCGGGAATATTCTCGGCGGCTCTGCCGTCATTGAGACGATTTTTGGATGGCGCGGCATGGGGCAGCTGATGACGACGGCAATCCTCGCGCAGGACTATCAGCTGATGCAGGCGTATATCCTGTGGGGGACGGGGATTTTTGTGGTGATGAATTTCATCGCCGATCTCATCTGTCTACGTTTGGATCCGCGCCGCATGCAGGAAGGGGGGGCGCGTCAGCTATGAGTTATCTGTGGGGCAGACTGCTGCGCCGTCGGGATTTCTGCATCATCGGCATGCTGCTCATCGTGTGGGCACTGCTCGCAGTGCTTGCGCCCTATATCGCTCCCTACGATCCCTATGAACAGGATCTGACGATGCGTCTGACGGGTAATACGGCGGTGCATTTCTTTGGAACGGATCAGCTGGGGCGCGACATTCTTTCGCGCATCCTGTACGGCGGGCAGATCAGCCTGTCGGTCACGCTGCTCATTGTCGCAATCACGGCATTTTTTGGCATCGCTGTCGGGATGGCCGCAGGATTTCTGCGGGGGACAGCGGATCGCGTCATGACGGCACTGCTGGACTTCTTTCTGGGAATGCCGTCGCTCGTCGTCTCCATCGCTCTGATTGGTGTACTCGGGCCGAGCATTCCGCATCTCATTCTCGCACTCTCGTTCACGCATTGGGCGGAGTATGCCCGCGTTGCACGCACACTCGTGCAGTCCGAGCGGGAGAAAACCTATGCACGGTATGCGGTGTTCAGTGGGGCAGGGCTTTGGGGCGCACTGTCCTCCTACCTCCTGCCGAATGTTCTGCCGCGCCTCTTGGTGCTCATTTTTCAAAATATCGGAGAGATTCTGCTCACGGTTGCGGGACTTTCTCTCATTGGCATCGGCGTGCCCCTGCCCTATCCGGAGTGGGGAACGATGCTCATGGGAGCGCGCGACTATTTGCAGACCGCCCCGCAGCTCATGATTTACCCCGGGGCGGCGATCTTTGTGACGATCTTTCTGTTCAACTATATGGGGGATATACTGCGCGACGTAATGGATCCGTCCGGGGGGTGATGTGTATGATAGGGAATCGTATCTTAGCGTAGTTTTGGGGGAAAGAAGGAGAAAATCTATGAAAAAACTGTATGTGCTCATGATTCTGATGCTCCTGATGATGGGGCTTCTCGCGGGCTGCGGCTCGGAGAAACAGGAGGCTGCGGGCAAGCATCTGAATGCTGCCCTGTATTGGTTCGGCGAGTCCGTCGATCCGGCGCATGAGTGGGACGGCTGGACGGTGACGCGCATCGGCGCAGGTGAGACGCTTGTCACGGTTTCGGACAAGATGGAGTTCACACCGCAGCTTGCCGACAAGTGGGAGGCGGTCAATCCGACGACGTGGCGTTTCCACATCCGTGAGAATGTGAAGTTCCAGGATGGTGAGGCGATGACGCCGGAGCTCGTCAAGGCATCGCTCGAGCGCACGCTGAAGGAGAGCCCGCGCTCGCAGAAGTCCTCGAAGATCAAGGAGATCAAGGTGGACGGACAGAACCTCCTCATCGAGACGACGGAGCCGTACGGCGCGCTCGTGGCGGCACTGACGGAGCCTGCCTTTGTTATCATCAACACGAAGGCGGATCTCTCGAAAGCGGATTCCGCACCTGTGCTGACGGGGCCCTATCAGATTGTCGGCTTCAAGAAGAACGAGGAGATTCAGCTCAAGAAGAATGAGCACTATTGGGACGGCACCCCCGGGCTTGACACGCTCACGGTCAAGAACATCGAGGATGACAACAAGCGCGATGGCACTGCAGGCGGGCGATGTGGATTACATCCAGCGGTGCAACAGTGCGAGCCGCAGTCTCTTTGAGAATGACAAATACAAGATCCATGAGATCACGGGTGTGCGTGTCTATATGTTCCGCATGAATCTCGAGCGTGTGCTTGCAGATGCACATCTGCGCCGTGCACTCAGCTATGCGGTTAATTACGATGATCTGGTGAAGATCGAGGGGAACGGCACAGCTGTCGCGGGGGCGGTATTCCCGCCGCACCTCGGACCCTCGTATCAGGAATCGCTGCGTCAGCATACGGATCTCGCAAAGGCTGCGGAGGAGCTTGCCGCCGCAGGTTATACCGCGAAGAATGCAGATGGCTATGTGACGAAGGACGGCAAGGAACTCGAGCTGACGATCAATGCATGGGGCAGCAAGTCCGAGATCTACGAGGCTCTGCAGAACCAGCTCAAACAGGCGGGCATCAAGGCGACGATCCGCCGCATCCAGAATTCCGAGGAGGCAAAGACGAAGCGTGACTTCGACCTGACGGAGAGCAACTGGATCACGCTCGGCACAAACGATCCGTTCTGGTATCTGGATCAGACGCTCCGCTCGACCAGTGAGGAGAACGTCGGCCACTACAGCAACCCCGAGGTTGACAGCCTCCTGAAGCGGATGGGCGACTCTGCGGATGCCAAGGAACGCCTTGCACTCGCCGGTCAGATTGAGAACCTCGTGCTGCAGGATACGCCGAGCCTCTTCTTGTTCAGCGTGGCGAATCAGGTCGTTGCGACGAGCAAGGTGTCGGGCATCTATATGCACCCGATCGACTACTACCTCATCACGAAGGATCTGACGATTGGCGGGAAGTAAGGCGGCGGACGGATCCGTCTCCCTGCTCTCGATCGCGCGGCTGACACTGCGCATCCATGCACATTGTGTGCTGAGTGATGTGTCGATGGCGGTCGGGCGCGGTGAGATTGCAGCTGTCGTCGGTGAGAGCGGCTGCGGGAAATCAACCCTCCTGCGCACCGTCATCGGCGTTCTGCCGGACGGCGGCATCATCGACGGCGGCGCGATCTCCTTTTGCGGGACGGAGCTGCTTGATGCTGCCGCATATGTGCGCAGTGACCTAATGGGGCGGGACATCACCGTTCTTTTTCAGGATCCCGGTGCCTATCTGAATCCCATACGCCGCATCGGTGCACAGTTCTCCGACTATTTGAAGGCGCACGGTGCAGGGCGCGATTGGCGGGAGACCGCGATTGCCGCTCTGCGTCGTGAGGGTCTGGAGGATCCCGAAAAGATCATGGAGGTGTATCCGTTCCAGCTCAGCGGCGGTATGCGTCAGCGCGCTGCCACGGCAATGACGCTCTCGCTCGCGCCGAAACTCCTCTTGGTCGATGAGCCGACAAGTGCACTCGATGTCATTGCGAGCCGCAGTCTGCTCGATCGGCTCAAGCGTATGGCGGGGAAGCAGGGCTGCTCCATCGTCTTTGTGACGCATAATATGGACGCAGCAGCCTATGTAGCGGATACGATCTACATCATGCAGAGCGGCAGATTTGTTGAACATGGCAGGGCAGAGGATGTCCTGCACCGGCCGTCGCATCCCTATACGAGGGTCTTGCTGGATGCTGTTCCGTATTTGACGTGAGGATCGGGGTGCGTATGAAAGAAAATGTTCTTCGCGTTCAGGATCTAAAGAAAACCTATCGTGAGGGAACGCGCCTCGTCGAGGCGGTCAGGGGGGTGTCCTTTGACCTGTATGCGGGAGAGATCACCGGAATCGTCGGTGCAAGCGGCTGCGGGAAGTCAACGCTCCTGCAGATGATTGCGGGACTTGAAACGCCGTCTGACGGATGTATTTCCTTTTTGGGACAGACGTTGACAGCGGTGCAGAGAGGATGGCCGAGCGATGTCTACCGACATCTCCAACTGATCTTTCAAAATCCGCTCGAGGCATTCAGCCCGCGTATGACGGTCGGGCAGTTTCTGCTTGAGCCGCTGCGCCGTTTCGGTCTTGTCACCGACGGGGAGGAGCGCAGCACCCTGCATATGATGCTCGAGCGCGCACACCTGCCGCCCGATACGGCAGAGCGTCTGCCGCATCAGCTCAGCGGGGGGCAGCTTCAGCGTGCAGTGATGATCCGAGCACTCTTTGTTCGTCCCAGTCTGCTGCTCTTTGATGAACCGACCAGCGCATTGGATGTTGTTACACAGGCAGCTCTTCTGGATTTTATCCACGAACTGCATTCTGAGTATGGGTTTACGGGGCTTTTTGTCACGCATGACCTTGCGGTTGTGCAGAAGATGACGACACGCGTTCTTGTTATGGAACGCGGTGAAATTGTCGAAGAACTGCCGTCAACGGCACTGAAGGAGGCAATACATCCCTTCACACGACGGCTGATTGCAGCACAGCTGCCACATAATTGCACATAAAAAAGACTGCGTACGGAGCTGCAGCTCCGTACGCAGTCTTTTTTGATGGATTCAGCACCGCTGATCAGTGCTTCCTTATATCCTGCTCTTGATCTTGTCGAGACAGGAGAGAACCTCGTCGGACAGACGGTCGATCTCGGGCAGATTCCGTTCCACCTCCTGCATACGATTGTCATGATACGCACGGATTGTTGCGGCACAGAGTTTGTGGAATTTCTCATGGCAGATGCCGAGGGTGTCGAATTCCGGCATACGACCGTATGATTCCTTGCCTTCGCCGAAATACCATTTTCCGAGCCGGCATATCGCATGGTTTTCGACATCGGCAGCGTCAAGCTCGATATTGCCCCACATCATCTGGTGTATCCGCATTCCCCAGATCATGTGGTCGGTCTTTGCGAATTCGATCATTTCTTTCGGACCAAAGCCGAGTTTCAGTGCACCGATGTTCATGCGCACCGCATTGATTTTACGGATCGAGTCATACATATCACGGTTGCAGGTCTTTGAGCCGTCCGTCATGCGTACCACATCATCGGTAGTGGACTGGAGAGTGGCGTTCATCTCCTCGAATGCCGCAGATTGACGCTGGGCAAGCGGTGCGAGTTCGTCGATTGTTTTGTTGATGGCATCAAAGACTGCGGTGAGCTTGCTCGATTCGCCGGATGCCTGCCCCACGGCCTCGACATTGGCACGGAAGGAGTCGTCCATTTGCTGGAACTCATTCGTAATCTGCTCAACGCCCGTGCGGATCTGGGTCAGCTGCTCACGGATCTCGTCGACGGAGTTCTTCGACTGCTCCGCAAGCTTGCGAACCTCATCGGCAACGACAGCGAAACCGCGTCCGTGCTCGCCGGCGCGGGCAGCCTCGATGGAGGCGTTGAGCGCAAGCAAATTCGTCTGCTCGGCGATGCCGTTGACCGTGACGACAAGATTGTCGATGCTTGCCGTGCGCTCGTGGAGGCTCTGGACATCCTTCGTCATGCTCGTGAGTCCGGTCTGAGCCGTGCCCGTTTCCTGCGCGACCGTCTGGATGCTCGTCTGTGCGAGACCCATGGCATCCTTGCCGCGTTCCGTCTGATCTGCCGTCTCCGAGGTCGCCTCGGCGAGGTAGACGATGTCCTCCGTCATTGCGTTTACCGCGTCGAGCAGCTCTTTGACATTTGTCTCCACAACGCGGTTCTCACGTGCCAGTTCGTTCAGCTGCCCGGATGCGCCTACAATATCGTAGACGGACTGATTGATCTCAAGTGACAGCTCGGTCAGTGTTTCACGCCGCTGCTGTGCAAACTGTTCGATAAGGTGTGCGACGTTCTGCATACCGGGATCTTTGAGTGCCGGGGGGCGTTTGGTCAGATCTCCGTCAAGCAGCGCACGCAGATAGTTTTCCAGCTCTTTTGTCTCTCCTTGCGCGGAGATCGATGCCGGTCGTTCTTCGCTATCCTTTCGCGATGAAAAAAACATGATACGTCCTCCCTATTGAATACCTCTAAAATCATTGTTTATTTTCAAGAATCTGATAATAAACAATAAGCCATGACATTTCTCCCAATCCCTATACAACTCATTTCCCTGTTTTGCTCAATTATTGTATCATAAACTATGTTCAATGCAAAGAGAAAATTGAGAAAGTGCTGATAAATTTAGCACCTCTCTTGGCACATATTTTTTCCACGCTATGTCCTCAATCCTCCACATAGCTCTGACTATGCGTCGGGGTTCCCCAAAATTTTTGCAGACATTAAAAAAGAGTCGCCGTACCATTCTGTACGACGACTCCTGATCGATTCGATTAGTGTGTATGATGGCTGTCCTTGAGAATGCCGACCATTGCCTTCTGCACAACGTCAAGCACGTCGTGGAGCAGAGCGTTGTACATCTCTCCGCCATCGACGACGCCGCGCCCGTTCTCCGTGAGGAAGAATTTCTTCGGATGCTCCGACGCTGCATATGCTTCATCAAATTTTGCCTTGACCAGTGCTTCAAAATCCATGAAAAGCCCTCCTTAAATACAATAACCAATAGAAATATTATAGCATATTTTTTACGTGCTGTCCTGATCTTTTACAGATTTTTCACAAAAATATCAAGGAATAAGCATATAGTTGGCAAGTGTGGTAAATCCGTAGGAACGCAGTGTGAGACGCAGATCCTCAAGCGGTGCGATGAGCGGGGCAAAGGCGAGGCGCAGTTTAAAGCGCGTGAGCGTGTGCATATTTGCACCGAAGATAGGGATGCGATCCATCTGATAAGGTCCCTCGGCAGGAGTGGAGAGACCGTAGTGCACGGTGAAGCCGCCGCGATACCCTGCCGCGCGCGTGATCTCCTCGATCTCTTCATTGACGCGTCCGCCGGGGTAGGCGATGTAGTGCATGTCATAGCCGAGCTTTTCCGAGAGGAGGTCATGTGAGTCCGCGATCTCGTGGCGCAGGTCGTCTGCCGATGTGAGCTCGGCGAGATTTGCGTGCGTCATCGTATGGCTCTCGAAATGGATGAGCCCGGACTCTTTCATCTCGTTGATTTGTTCCCATGTCAGATAGTTCGGGTAGGTATTTGTAAAATCATAGATAAGGAAGATTGTTGCCTTGAACCCATATTTTTTCAAAATGGGGTAGGCGTACTCGTAGTTGTCCGCATAGCCGTCGTCAAATGTGATGATGACGGGCTTTTCGGGCAGCGGTGTCCCATTTTCGAGGGCATCCATCATCTCGTCAATCGTGATCGTCGTATAGCCCTCGGCAGCAAGATATGCCATTTGTGCCTCGAACTGATCGGGCCATAGGGTGAGCGGGTTGCCGTTCTTCTCCTCGACCTGATGATAGTTCAAAACGGGAACGCCTTTTGCCGTCTGCATTAGAACAATGCCGCCGGCAAGGAGGAGTACGAATAGGGCGAACAATATGGACAACAAACGCATACGAGCGAATTTCAATCGGATTACCTTCTTTACAGAACAAATAACGTGATAAGTGTAGCTTATACCTTGGCCTATGTCAAGTATTAGACGAACGTTGATAAAAATGTGTTTTGGGGCTATAATGCAGAGGTAGTAAGAATATATAAAGGGGCGAAGGAATGAATCGAAACGATTTATGCTGGTGCGGCAGCGGAAAAAAATACAAGAAATGTCATGCGGACTTCGATGAGCGCGTTGCGTCTATTCGTTATGATGTCATCAAGGGGCAGGTGCGTCCGCCGCGCAAGATCATCAACAATGCGGCGGATATCGAGGGTATTCGGCGGGCAGCGGTTATCAATGACGGTGTGCTCGACCTCATGGAGACACTCGTGCGTCCGGGCGTGGATACGGAGACGCTCGACCGCGCAGCACATGACTATATCGTGGAGCGCGGCGGGATTCCCGCCTGTCTCGGCTTCGAGGGCTTCCCGAAGAGTATCTGCACCTCGATCAACAATGTGGTCTGTCACGGCATTCCGTCAAAGAAGGATGTGCTGAAGGAGGGGGACATTGTCAACGTTGACTCGACGGTTATCCTCGGCGGCTACTATGCAGATGCCTCGCGTATGTACCTCGTAGGCAAGGTGCCCGCAGCGGCGGAGCGGCTGGTGCAGGTGACGAAGGAGTGCATGGAGCGCGGTATCGCAGCGGCTCGTCCGTGGCACTTCCTCGGCGATGTGAGCGCGGCGTGCGGAGACTGGGCGCACGCAAACGGCTACTCTGTCGTTACGGCACTTGGCGGACACGGTGTCGGCAAGGACTTTCACATGGAGCCGTTCGTTCCGCATGTGGGTGAGCCCGGCACGGGCATGCTCATGGTGCCCGGCATGGTGTTCACAGTCGAGCCGATGATCAATGCGGGCGACTACGATGTCACCGTGGATGCAGACGATGGATGGACGGTGCGCACGAAGGACCGCACGCTCTCGGCGCAGTGGGAAAAGACCATCCTCATCACGGAGACGGGCGCAGAGGTGCTTTCATCATGACACATTTCGATCAGCTCGGTATCTCCGAGCAGCTGACTGCCCTGCTCAAAAAGCAAGGCATTACGACACCGACACCTGTTCAGGAGCAAGCGATCCCGCCCATGCGTGCAGGACGTGACGTGATTGCACAGGCGCAGACGGGCACAGGCAAGACGCTCACCTTTCTCCTGCCCCTGCTTGAGAAAATCAAACCGCAGGGCGAGGTCGCGCAGGCTCTTGTCATCGCACCCACGCGTGAGCTGGCGATTCAGATTGCGCGGGTCGCTGAGCCGCTCGGCGCAGAGCTCGGCATCGGCACGATTGTCATCTATGGCGGCGCGGACATCGAACGGCAGAAGGAGAAACTGCGCCGTCATCCGCAGCTCATCATCGGCACGCCGGGACGGCTGCTTGATCATGTACGGCGCGGAACGCTCACCCTCGGCAGCGTGAACAAGATCGTCCTTGACGAGGCGGATGAAATGCTCAAGATGGGGTTCATCGAAGACGTGGAGACCCTGCTCGGCCACACGGCGCAGGACTACCAGCTCGCGCTCTTCTCCGCGACCATGCCGGAGCGTATCGTGCGCCTCACAAAGAGCTTTATGACGAATCCCGCACGTATTCATATTGAGGGCGAGCGGACAACGCTCGAAAATATCGAGCAGATCGTCCTCTCCGTGAGCGAGGGCACAAAGCTCGACCGCCTCTGTGCCTCCATCAACGAGGAGGCCCCCTATCTCGCGATGGTGTTCTGCGCGACGAAGGAACGCACACGCGCTCTGATGATGGCACTTGCACAGCGTGGCTACCTCGTCGACGCACTCAGCGGCGACCTCACGCAGACGCAGCGCGCGTTTGTCTTGCGGCAGTTCCGTGAGGCGAAGCTGCAGATCCTCTGTGCGACCGACATCGCCGCGCGCGGACTTGACATCGAGGGCGTGACCCACGTCTACAACTACGATCTGCCGCCGACCGTCACGGACTATATCCACCGCATTGGGCGCACGGGGCGTGCGGGGGCACAGGGAAAGGCGATCACACTTGTTGCGGCGCATCAGCACGAGAAGCTGCGCAAGATGGAGGCGGCACTCAAGGAACGCCTGCGCCGCACGACTGTCAAGAAGAAGCCTCGTCCTGCCCGTCCTGACGAGGCGAGCGGACAGGCAACCGTGCGAAAAGGGGGACAGAAACGGCCTGCGCCGAAAAGAGCAAAGCCAAAGCCGCGCAGTAGAAAGTCGGGCAAGACCGTGACGAATATTGGGCGGCGCAGCCGGAAACGATGAATCTCACCATGTATGCTCCATGCGAACAATAGAGGTTCGCTTAGCAGCATTACACAGTTGCCGCTCACCCCACTTTTGAGCTGCGATATCAAAAGTTTTCCCGTGGCAGGAAAACACCGTGTTTTGTCGAATCCTTTATAGTGTACAGACAATTCTAAAGAGGAGGCATATTCATGATTGGGATCAAGAATGTCATTGCGATCATCTGCGGGGGCGGTCCCGCCCCCGGCATCAACAGTGTCATCTCCGCTGTCGTCAGTGAGGCGACGCGCCACGGCTGGGACGTGCTCGGTATCTATGACGGCTTCTCTCGGCTTGCGCGCGGCGAGAAGAACTATGTGCGCCTTGAGCCTGCAAACATCAGTCGCATCCATCTGACGGGCGGCTGTATCCTTAAAATGTCGCGTTTCAACCCGACGAAGAAGGAATCCGACCTCCGCACAGTTGTCGAGACACTCACCGAGCTCGGTGTGACCCATGTCGTCACCATTGGCGGCGACGACACGGCGTTCAGCTCGATGGCGGTTTCCGAGTTTGCCCGCAAAATGGGGCGCACGATCAACGTCGTCCACGTCCCGAAGACCATCGACAACGATCTGCCGCTGCCCGAGGGTGTTCCCACATTCGGCTTTGAGACGGCACGTGCATTTGGTACGATGGAAATCGAAAACCTCATGGAGGACGCGAGCACGACGAACAACCGTTGGTACTTCACCATTGCAATGGGCCGTACGGCGGGGCATCTTGCACTCGGCATGGGACGCAGTGCGGGCGCGGCGATCACCGTCATCCCTGAGGAATTCTCGCAGGACAAGATCCCACTTCAGCAGGTCGTCGACGTGATTGTCGGTTCGATTGTGAAGCGCTACCTCACGGGGCGCAACTACGGTGTTGCTGTTATCGCCGAGGGGGTTATTGAGAAGATCGCCGAGGAGGACTTCGCCAAGCTCGGCAACGTCGTCACGGACGAGCACGGACACATCCGCTACAGTGAGCTTGACTTTGGTGAGATCCTCAAGCAAGCCGTGCTTGCGGAGACGAAGAAGCTCGGCATCACGATCACCGTCATCGACAAGGAGATCGGCTACGAGCTGCGCTGCACCGCACCGATTGCGTACGATATCGACTACTGCCGTTCGCTCGGCTATTCGGCTGTGAAGTTCCTGATGAGCGGCGACACGGGCGCGATCATCACGATCCAGGACAATCAGGCTGTGCCGATGCGTTTCGATGAGATTCGCGATCCAGAGACGGGCAAGACGAAGGTGCGCAAGGTCAACATCAACTCTGTGCATTATCGCATCGCACGCGGCTTCATGATGCGCCTCGAAAAGGGCGACCTTGAGGACCCGGGGCTTGCAAACGCCTACCGCATGACCCATGAGGAGTTCAAGGAGCGTTACTCCTACCTCTTTGATGGTGACGCTGCGGAGTAATACAATAGAGAGAAAGTGATGGAGCAGAAAATTTCTGCTCCATTTTACATTTTAGGTATTGACGAGCCGCAGCCTTTGTCGTATAATACCGTATTGTTAGCGCAACAGCACAAGCGATATCGCGGGGTGGAGCAGTCGGTAGCTCGTCGGGCTCATAACCCGAAGGTCACA